>NZ_JAEQAZ010000038.1 GCF_016654115.1 Streptomyces sp. MBT53 | reverse complement strand
GCCAGGGCCAGCGGGCAGCCAAGGCAGCTGCCCGGCTCCCCGAAGCGGGCCCAGGCCGCCGGACGGCGGGGACGACCGCCCAACCTCCAGCACCAGGCCCGGACCAGCAAGCAACCACAACACCTACCCAACTCCCCGAAGCGAGCCCAGACCGACGGACGGCGGAGACGACCGCCCAACCTCCAGCACCAGGCCCGGACCAGCAAGCAACCACAACACCTACCCAACTCCCCGAAGCGAGCCCAGACCGACGGACGGCGGAGACAACCACCGAACTTCCAGCAGCGGGCCAGGGGGAGCGGGCAGCCAAGGCACCTGTCCGGCCCCCCGAGACGGGCCAAGGCCGGCGGACGCCGGAGACGACCACCGGACTTTCAGCGGCGGGCCAGGGCCAGCGGGCAGCCACAACACCTGCCCAGCCCACCGCAGCGGACCCGGACCGACGGACGCCGGAGACGACCGGCCAACCTCCAGCAGCAGGCCCGGACCAGCAAGCTGCCACAACACCTGCCCGGCCCCCCAAGTCGAGCCAAAACCAGCGGATGCCGGAGACCAACACCCGACCTCCCGCAGCAGGCCGGAGCCGGTGGGCGGCCTGGGCGGCCGTCGGACGTTCAGCGGTGGGTCGAGAACGGTGGACGGCGGGGACGACCGCCCAGCTTCCCGTGGCTGGCCGAGACAGGCGGGCGGCGGGCACGAGCGCCCAACCTCCGGCAGTGAGTCGGGACCGGCGAGCAGCCCAGGCTGCCGCCTGGCCTCCAGCGGCGGGGCGTGGCCAGTGGGCCGCCGGGGTCGCTGCCCGGCTTCCGGTGTCGCGGTCGGTGGGGCTGGGGCTGGCGCGGCCGTTCGCGCGGCCCGCCCGTACGGTCGCGATGGTCGTGGCGGTGTTGTTCGGCGTCGCCGCCGTCACCTTCGCCACCGGTCTGTCCTCGTCGTTGGGCGAGGTGATCGCGGCCAAGAACCACAACGCGGCGGACGTCACGGTCGGCGCGCAGGCCGGACAGGCGGGACAGGACGGTTCCGGCAAGGCGGTCCGCCAGGGGCGGCCGACTGCCGCCGAACCGGCCGGGATCACCGCTCCGGTCACCACCGCCATCGCGGCCCGACCCGGCACCCGGGCGTACTACGGCAGCGCCTCCCTCGACGCGGCCGTGTCGGGGATGAGCGGGTCCGTCACCGTGACGGCGTTCGACGGTGACGCCTCCTGGGGCGGTTTCAAGATGGTCGGCGGGCGGTGGTTCAGCGGGGCCGGCGAGGTCGTGGTGCCCAGCACGATCCTGACCGCCACGGACACGAAAGTCGGCGACAGCATCACAATCACCTTGCACGGCAAGGAAGTTGTGGTTCGGATCGTCGGCGAAGTGTTCGACACCGGCAACGACGGGCGCCGGGTCTTCACCGACGCCGCCACACTCAGGACCGCCGTACCCGACCTCAAGTCCACGACCGAGTACGTCGATCTGAAAGCCGGCACCGACACGGACGCGTATGTCACCGCGCTCAACGCCGAGTTGAAGCCCCTCGGGATCGGCGCGACGAGCGCCAAGTCCACGAACGGCAGTGGCACCGCGGCCGTTCTCGACTCGCTCACCGCTCTGCTCACCGTGCTGCTGGTCTGTGTCGCCGGGCTCGGTGTGCTGGGCGGGGTCGTGCTCGACACCCACGAACGCGTCCACGACCTGGGCATCCACAAGGCGCTCGGCATGACACCCCGCCAGACCGTCACGATGGTCGTCACCTCGGTCGTCCTGCCCGGACTGGCCGGCGGCGCCCTCGGCGTACCGCTGGGCCTGGCCGTGCACCGGGCGGTGATCCCCGCGATGGGCCGCGCGGCGGGGCTACGGATGCCCGACTTCGTCGTCGACGTCTACGGCGCCGGAGACCTGGTCCTGCTCGGGCTCGCCGGAGTCGCCGTCGCCGTACTCGGCTCACTGCTGCCGGCCGGCTGGGCGGCACGCATCCGCACGGCGACCGCGCTCCGAGCCGAATAGACGAACCGAATCGACGAACCGAACGGACGAGCCGAATGGACACGCAACCCTCTCGCAACCTTGCGTGTGCTGCGATGGGTCATCGCATCCGGCTTCCTCGGGACGGCAGACATGGACGACAACACCCCGCGCGTCGAACTGACCCCCGCCGCAGAGGATCTGCTGCGCCAACTGCACGCCCAGCACGGCCCGCTGATGTTCCATCAGTCGGGTGGTTGCTGCGACGGCAGTGCGCCCATGTGCTATCCGGAGGGCGAGTTCCGGACCGGCGGCTCGGACGTGCTGCTCGCCGAGCTGGCCGTCGAGGGCGTACCGGAGCCCGTGACGTTCTGGATCTCGCGCAGCCAGTACGAGGTCTGGAGCCACACGCGGCTGATCGTGGACGTCGTAGCGGGTCGCGGCAGCGGTTTCTCGCTGGAAGCACCCGAGGGGGTGCGTTTTCTCACCCGTTCCCGTGTAGTCGGCGCCTAGGAGCCCCACCGGTCACCGACTTCTGCTGCACTTCCCCTGAGTCCTGGGAGAGTTGACGAGACATCAGGGGGCACTGTGACGCACCGTCAAGAGCGTTCCAGAGCAGCACGTTCCAGAGCCGAACGTTTAAGAACGGGCAAGTCGGCACTCGCGTTTCTCACGGCATTCGGTGCGCTGGCCGGTGCGGCCCTGGTGGGGGCGGCACCGGCCGGCGCCGTGCCGGGCACCACTCGGCTCGCGCCGGGTGTCACCTACCGGCAGTTCGACATCACGGCGGCCAGGGGCGTGACCCACGCCCATGTGGTCGTGGTGGACCTGCGCAACACCCATGTGCGGGTCAACCTGCTGTACCCGGGCGCGGTGGCGGCCAGGAAGCCCGTCTCCGAGCTGGCCGACTCGGCGGGCGCCGTCGCGGGCGTCAACGGTGACTTCTTCAACATCACCGAGACCCAGCATCCGGGCGTCGCGGCCACGGGTTCCACCGACGGACCGGCGATCGCGAGCGGTGTCGCGCTCAAGGGGGCGGTGCCGGACGGCCAGCGTTTCGGTCCTGCCCTGCCGCCCGGCACGAACACGCGGAACGTGCTCGGCGTGGGCATCGACCGCGTGGCCAGGCTGGACAGCCTCACCCTGAAGGGGACGGTCGGTACCCCGGAGGGCCGGATGGCGCTCGGCGGGTTCAATCAGTACGCGCTGCCGGTGAACTCCATCGGTGCGTTCACCACACAGTGGGGCAGCGTCTCCCGGGTGCGTGCCACATGTGGCACGGACACGAACCGGGCCGCCGCGTGCAGCACGGACACATATGAAGTCGCCGTTCGGCACGCGCGGGTCGTGTCGGTCTCCAACACTCCCGGCAGCGGTGCGATCGCCGCGGGCACCACCGTCCTCGTCGGCCGTGAGGCGGGCGCGCGGCAGCTGCGGAAGCTGTCCGTCGGCGAGCGGGTGCAGGTGCTGCACCGGCTGGTGGCGTCGAGGTCCGGGGTTCCGTACCGCTTCGCCCTGGGCGGCTACCCGGTGCTGCGGGGCAGGCAGCCCCTGTCCGGTCTCGACAACACGACCTCGGCCGTACGCACCGCCGTGGGCATCGCGCAGAACGGCCACCGCCTGCTGCTGTTCGCCACGGACGGCGCCGTCGCGTACCGCAGCGGTCTGACGATCGCCGAAGTCGCCGCCGAGATGAAGAAGTTGGGCTCGGTCGACGCCTTCAGTCTGGACGGCGGCGGCTCGACGACCCTGGTCGCCCGCGCACCCGGCGCGAGCGCCGTCACGGTACGGAACCACCCCAGCGGCGGCGCCGAGCGGCCCGTACCGAACGGCGTCGGGATCTTCTCAACCCACTGACCTCATGGACGAACCGCTGCCCTCATGGATGACCTGCTGACCTCATGGATGCAGTCCGCTCACCAGATCCGCGGTGGCCGTGAGGCCACTGTGGATCGTGGGCGCCATGCTGGTACTGGCCATGAAGAACCCGAGCAGTGCGCAGACCAGCGCGTGGGAGAGCTTCAGCCCGCCGCTGCGCATGAAGATCACCGCAAGGATCAGGAGCAGCAGCACCACAGAGATGGAAATCGCCATCGTCACCCTCCTCCGCCACGCCGTCATGTCTGGTTCGCGGCGTTCGGCCGCAAGTGTGGCGTAGCGGAGGGTTCATCCGGGCTACCGACGTGTCCCCCGAACGTGTGGTGTCACCACATGGGGTGTCACCACACGTGGTGTCACGTCGTGCGGTGGGCGTCCAGGAAGGCTTCCAGGCCGGCGAGGTCGTCGGTGTTGAGGAAGTCCACCCCGGCGGCGAACAGTTCCTCCCACAGTGCTTCGCGGGCGGGGCCCGCCAGGTCCGGGGTGTTCCAGAACCGCACGGTCTGCCCGGCCGCGTGCGCCTGCCGCACGATGTCGCGCAGCTTCTGCCGCTCGGCGTCGGGGAAGACGCCGTCGCCGAGCCAGGTGAAGTTGTTCTGCCAGTTGTCGCTGATGAGCGAGATGAAGGAGGCGGGCGCCGAGGTGCCGAGGTCGGTGAGCCGACCGTCGTAGAAGGCGCGGCGCACGGTCTGCGCCTCCATCGGGATACGGGCCGCGCGGTCGCCGGAGATGACGTTGGTGACCGCGCCCTGGTGGACGCGTCCGTGGGCGTAGGTGGTGAACAGGTGCTTGTAGCGCAGGAGATGACGGTCGAGCTCGAGGTACGTCGAGGAGCCCTCGGTCTTGATGTCGATCAGGAGCTGGAGCGGCTTGTGCCAACCCCGGTACACGGAGCCGTGGTTGGCCTTCACGAGGGCGGAGAGCGGGTCCAGGTAGAGGGATTCGAGGGTGCGGCTCGGGTCGAGTTCGGACGCGTCGTGTCCGATGAGGAGTTGGTCGCCGACGAGGAAGATGTCGGCCTCGACACTGCCGAAACGGTGGTCGAGGGCGTCGAAGAGGGGCCGGGGGTGCTCGTAGTCGTTGTGGGCGTGGGCGCGCCACAACGGGCGCCGGCGGTGCCCTTGATCGGCGGCGAACGCGCTGCCGGCGGGCGGGGCGAGCACGACCGCGAGGGTGGCGCCGAACGCGGTGAGGGCTCTGCGACGGGTGATGAGGGCCATGGTGTTCCTCCCTGTGGGGCGGGTTCGAACCACAGGGAGTATGGGGCTGCACGGCCCCCAATGAACCTGTACATGCCAGGAGTTGGCCGGACCGTCCTTGCTTGTTCACTCCTTCGGCGGGGGCGCACGGAAAAGCCCGCCCCAGGTGGGACGGGCTTCACCGGATGGTCGAACGGCGGTCAGGGGGCGCGCAGATCGACCAGTTCCGCCAGCGCCTCGCGATGGGCGCCCGCCGTGCCGTAGGCGATCGAGTCGGCCTTGGCCCGCTTCAGGTAGAGGTGGGCGGGGTGCTCCCACGTCATGCCGATGCCGCCGTGCAACTGGACGGCCTCCTCGGCCGCGTGGACGGCGACGGACGCCGCGTAGGCCTGCGCGACGGCGACCGCCACGTCGACGTCCTCGCCGGTCGTGAGGGCGTCGGCCGCGTTCCGCGCGGCGGCCCGCAGGCTGACGACCTCAAGCCACAGCTGCGCGAGCCGGTGCTTGAGCGCCTGGAACCCGCCGACCGGCCGGTTGAACTGCTTGCGCTCCTTCAGATAGCGGACCGTCTCCGTCAACGTCCAGTCGGCAAGGCCCAGTTGCTCGGACGCGAGCAGCCCGGCGCCGGCCCGCAGCGCCCGCCGTACGGCAGGACCCGCGTCGCCGATCCGGCGCCCCGCGGTCCCGTCGAACACCACACGCGCCAACGGCCGGGTCAGGTCCAGGGACACCTGCGGTACGACGGTCACGGCGCCCGCCTCGACGGCGTACAGCCCGCCGTCCTCGCCCGGCACCAGCAGCACATCGGCGGCGCCCGCGTCCGCGATCCCGGTCAACTCGCCGTGCAGGGTGCCGTTTTCGAGCCGTACGGTCTTGTGGGCGGCGCCCGGAGCGACGCTCAGGGAGATGGCGAGGACACCGATCCTGCGCCCGGACGCCAGCTCGGCGAGGAGGTCGTCGGCCCCGCACTCAAGGAGTGCCTCGGTGGCGACGACCGCGCTCGTGAGGTAGGGGACGGGGGCGACCGCGCGGCCCAACTCCTCCAGTACGACGGCGACTTCGCGGTGGGTGGCGCCCTGGCCGCCCTGTGCCTCGGGCACCAGGAGACCGGCGAGGCCGATGCCCTCGGCGAGGGACTTCCACAGGGACAGGTCGTGCGGGGCGTCCGACTCGGTGCGGGCGATGACGCCCGCCGCGTCGCAGTGGTCGGTGAGCAGGTCCCGGACGACGGCGCGGAGCGCCTCTTCCTCCTCCGAGTAGAGCAGGTCGGTCATCGGGCCAGGTCCTTCCAGGCGACGTCCTTGTCGGTGCGCGGCTCGGCCGGGAGGCCCAGGACGCGTTCGGCGACGATGTTCAGCAGGACCTCGCTGGTCCCGCCCTCGATGCTGTTGCCCTTGGAGCGGAGGTAGCGGTAGCCGGCGTCGCGGCCGGTGAAGTCCACGAGTTCCGGGCGGCGCATGGTCCAGTCGTCGTACAACAGGCCTTCCTCGCCCCGGAGTTCGACCTCCAGGCCGCTGATCTCCTGGTTGAGGCGGGCGAAGGAGAGCTTCATGCCGGAGCCCTCGTGGCCGGGCTGGCCCGCGACGAGCTGCTGGCGCAGCCGCTCGCCGGAGAGCCGGGCGACCTCGGCCTCCACCCAGAGCTTGAGGAGGCGCTGGTGGAGGTCGTGGGTGCGCAACTCGGGGCGCTCGCGCCAGGTTTGGCTGATCGGGCCGATCATGCCGCCCTCGCGCGGGATGCGCATGCCGCCGATGGAGACGCGCTCGTTCATCAGGGTGGTCTGCGCGACCCGCCAGCCGTCGCCGACCTCGCCGAGGCGGTGGGCGTCGGGGATGCGGACGTCGGTGAGGAAGACCTCGTTGAACTCCGCCTCGCCGGTGATCTGGCGCAGCGGCCGGACGTCGACGCCGGGGTCGGTCATGTCGCAGACGAAGTAGGTGACGCCCGCGTGCTTGGGCACGTCCGGGTCGGTGCGCGCGATGAGGATGGCCCAGCGGGCGAGGTGGGCGCTGGACGTCCACACCTTCTGCCCGTTGACGATCCAGCCTCCCCCACTCTCGGCTTCGCTCGAGCGGGAGGGACCCCCATCCTCACGCACGGCCCGGGTGCCGAGCGCGGCCAGGTCGGACCCGGCGCCGGGCTCGCTGAACAGCTGGCACCAGACCTCCTCGCCGACCCAAAGGGGCCGTAGGAACCGCTGCTTCTGTTCCTCCGTGCCGTACTTGAGGATCGTCGGGGCGGCCATGCCGAGGCCGATGCCGATCCGGCGCGGGTCGTTGTCGGGGGCGCCCGCGGCCGCCAACTCGGCGTCCACGACGGCCTGGAGAGCGCGCGGGGCGCCGAGGCCGCCGAGGCCCTCGGGGTAGTGGATCCAGGCGAGTCCGGCGTCGAAGCGCGCCTTCAGGAAGTCGAGTCGGTCGGTCTCCAGGGGTGGGTGCGCGGCCAGCAACTCGGCCGTACGACGCCTGAGTTCGGTTGCGTCGATGGTCATGCGGCGGCTCCGTTCTCCAACGACGGCAGGATGGTGACCCGGCCGGTCGTGACACCGTCGGCGACCCGCTGCACGGCGGCCGCGGCGCCGCTCAGCTGTACGCGCTCGCTCACCAGGGGCTTGATGACACCCCGGGCGGCCAGGTCGGTGAGCTGCTCGTGGCAGTGGAGGATCAGCTTCGGGTTCTTGGTGGCGTACAGGCCCCAATGCAGGCCCAGGATCGAGTAGTTCTTCACCAGGGCGTGGTTGAGCGACGGGCTCGGGATGGTGCCGCTCGCGAAGCCCACGACCACGATCCGGCCCTCGAAGGCGACGACCTTCGTGGACTGCGTGTAGGCATCGCCGCCGACCGGGTCGTAGATCACGTCGGCACCGCGCCCGCCGGTGGCCTCCTTGACGGCCGCGACGACGTCCTCGGTACGCCGGTCGATCACGACGTCGCAGCCCAACTCCCGTGCCACGGCGGCCTTGTCGGCACCGCCGACGACACCGATGACGGTGGCTCCGGCCGCCTTGCCGAGCTGTACGGCGGCGCTGCCGACCCCGCCCGCGGCGGCGTGCACGAGCAGGGTCTCGCCGGCCTCCAGGTGGGCGCGCCGATGGAGGCCGAACCAGCCCGTCTGGTAACCGATGTGGAGCGCGGCGGTCTCCGCGTCGTCCAGCGACTCGGGCGCGGGCAGCAGTCCGGCGGCGTCCGCGACGGCGTACTCGGCGAAACCGCCGTACGGCAGCGCGGGGTTGGCGATCACGCGGCGGCCGTCCTCGGTCTCGCCGCAGATCTCCACGCCGGGGGTGAACGGGAGTGGGGGCCTGACCTGGTAGTGGCCCCGGCACATCAGCACGTCCGGGAAGTTGATGTTCGCGGCGCGTACCTTGAGCAGGACCTGGCCCGCAGCGGGTGTCGGCTGCTGCACCTCCTCCAGGCGCATCGCCTCACTCGGCTCGCCGTTCTGGTGCACTTGCCATGCCTGCATGCGGGGCCTCCACGGACTGCTCTGTCTTACCGGGCTCGATCGCATACTAAGCGGTCGCTTGCCGATCAGGGAACAGTCGCGTGTGTCACGAACCGTAGCGACGCCTCACGCCCTTCGCGGCTTCGCCCGCACATGCATCCGCTCCCCCTGCGGCCCGAACAGGCTCAGGAACTCCGCGGGCCCCTCCCCCGTCGACCCGAACCAGTGCGGCACCCGCGTGTCGAACTCGACGGCCTCCCCCGTCGCCAGTACGACATCGTGCTCAGCGAGTACGAGCCGCAGTCGTCCGGACATGACGTACAGCCACTCGTAGCCCTCGTGGGTCCGCAGATCGGGTTCCTCCTGGCGCTGCGGCACCAGCACCTTGAAGGCCTGGAGCCCGCCCGGCTGACGGGTGAGCGGCCAGTAGGTGCGACCGTGCCGCTGGATCGGCTCGGATCGCACCCGGGGATCGCTCACCGGCGGTGTCCCCACCAGTTCGTCCAACGGCACCTGGTGGGCCCGTGCGATCGGCAGCAGCAGTTCCAGGCTGGGCTTGCGCAGCCCGGACTCCAGCCGGGACAGCGTGCTCACCGAGATCCCGGTCGTCTCCGAGAGGCCGGCGAGGGTCGCGCCCCGCTCCTTCCGGATCCGCCGCAGCCGCGGGCCGACCTCCGCCAGAACCTCGTCCGTGTCGTCGCTCATGACCGATATTGCAGTTTCGGCAAACATGTTTGTCAATACGGCAGCGATGGCGCGACCTTCGGGGGTGGAGGTGGTCACCATGACCGAGACACACACCGGGCCCTACGAAGTGGTCGTCGTCGGCGGCGGCACGGCCGGTCTGTCCGCCGCGCTGGTCCTGGGCCGGTCCAGGCGCCGCACGCTCGTCGTCGACGCGGGCGAGCCGCGCAACGCGCCCGCCGCGCACATGCAGGGCTATCTGACCCGGGACGGCATGTCCCCCGCCGAGTTCCTGGCCCTGGGCCGTGAGGAGATCGCGCGCTACGGCGTCGAACTGGTCCGGGACCGGGTGGTGGACGTCACCAGTGGCTTCGCGGTCACGCTGGCCGGCGGGGAGACCGTCCACGCACGGCGGCTCGTGATCGCGACCGGTCTCAAGGACGAGCTGCCGGCCGTCCCCGGAGTCGCCGAGCGTTTCGGCCGTGACGTGATCCACTGCCCGTACTGCCATGGCTGGGAGGTCCGCGACCAGGCCTTCGGCGTGCTCGCGACGACACCGATGAGCGTGCACCAGGCGCTGATGGTCTCGCAGTGGTCCAAGGACGTGACCCTGTTCCTGCACACGGTCGCCGAGTCCGAGCTGACGGACGACGACCTGCGCAGGCTGGCCGCCGCCGGGGTCGCCGTGGTTCCCGGCGAGGTCGCGGAAGTGACCGTCGAGGACGACCGGCTCACCGGCCTCCGCCTCAAGGACGGCACCACGCACCCCCGCGAGGCCGTGTTCGTCGCACCCCGCGCGATCCCGCAGACCGGCCTCCTGGAGAAGCTGGGCGCCGAACTGCAGGAGACCCCGTTCGGCGCGTACCCGGTGGTCGACCCGACGGGCCGGACGACCGTGCCCGGGGTGTGGGCGGTCGGCAACGCGATGGGCTTCGGCGAGCAGGTCGTGAACGCGGCCTCCGCCGGGTACCGCGCGGGCGCGACGATCAACGGGGAGCTACTCATGACCGACCTCGACGCCGACATCCGGGTTTAGTCGTCCGGGTGTAGACCGCCCGCCTCCGTTGCACGATGGCTGCATGCTGCTGACCCGGCTCGCGCATGTGTCCCAGGAGGTCGCCGCCACCTCGGCGCGGTCCCGGAAGATCGCTCTGCTCGCGGAGCTCTTCCGGGACGCGGAGGCCGACGACGTGCCGATCGTCATCCCGTATCTGGCGGGCCGCCTGCCACAGGGCCGGCTCGGCATCGGCTGGAAGGCGCTGAGCCGGCCGGTCGCACCGGCCGCCGAACCCACCCTGACCGTGCGCGAGGTGGACGCCCGCCTTTCCGCGCTCGGCAAGGTGTCGGGCACGGGCTCGCAGGCCGAACGGGCGCGCCTGGTGGGGGAGTTGATGGGCGCGGCCACCGCCGACGAGCAGCGCTTCCTGTTCGGTCTGATCACGGGCGAGGTCCGGCAGGGCGCGCTGGACGCGGTCGCCGTGGAGGGCCTGGCGGAGGCGACCGGCACCCCCGCCACGGACGTACGGCGGGCGGTGATGCTGGCCGGTTCGCTCCAGACGGTGGCCGAGGCCCTGCTCGCCGAGGGCGCGGCTTCACTCGACCGCTTCCGGCTGACCGTGGGCCGCCCGGTCCTACCGATGCTCGCGCACACCGCCTCCTCGGTCGTGGAGGCTGTCGAGAAACTGGGCGCGTGCGCGGTCGAGGAGAAGCTCGACGGCATCCGCGTCCAGGTCCACCGCGACGGCCAGGTCGTACGGCTCTACACCCGCACCCTCGACGACATCACCGACCGCCTCCCCGAACTCACCGCCGCGGCCCTGGAGTTGAGAGGCGAGCGGTTCATCCTGGACGGCGAGGTGATCTCCTTCGACGAGGACGGGAGGCCCCGTTCCTTCCAGGAGACGGCGGGCCGGGTCGGCTCCCGGGTGGACGTGGCCACGGCCGCCGAGACCGTCCCCGTCTCCCCCGTGTTCTTCGACGCGCTGTCCGTCGACGGCCGCGACCTGCTGGACCTGCCCTTCGCCGAACGGCACGCGGAACTGGCCCAGTTGGTGCCGGAACCGATGCGGGTCCGCCGCACGCTCGTCTCCGGCCCCGAGGACGTCCCCGCCGCCGAGGCCTTCCTCGCCGAGACTCTGGAGCGCGGCCACGAGGGAGTCGTCGTCAAGGGCCTCGACGCCCCCTACAGCGCGGGCCGCCGGGGCGCCTCCTGGCTGAAGGTGAAGCCCGTCCACACCCTCGACCTGGTCGTGCTGGCCGCCGAGTGGGGCCACGGCCGCCGCACCGGCAAGCTCTCCAACCTCCACCTCGGCGCGCGCAACCCCGACGGCTCGTTCGCGATGCTCGGCAAGACCTTCAAGGGCATGACCGACGCCGTGCTGACCTGGCAGACCGAGCGCCTCCAGGAGCTGGCCGTGGAGAGCGAGGGCCACGTGGTGACCGTACGGCCCGAACTCGTCGTGGAGATCGCGTACGACGGACTGCAGAAGTCCACGCGGTACCCGGCCGGTGTCACGCTCCGGTTCGCGCGGGTCGTGCGCTATCGGGAGGACAAGCGGCCGGAGGAGGCTGACACGGTGGAGACGTTGCTGGCCGCGCATCCGGAGGTGAAGCCGTGAGTGGGACGGGGAAGCGGAGTGCCGGGTTGCTGTTGTTCCGGCACACCGATCGCGGTCTGGAGGTGTTGCTCGGGCATATGGGTGGGCCGTTCTTCGCGCGTCGGGACGCGGGGGCGTGGAGTGTGCCCAAGGGTGAGTACGAGCCCGACGAGACCGCTTGGGACGCGGCCCGGCGCGAGTTCGAGGAGGAGTTGGGGCTCGCGCCGCCCGAGGGTGAGGCGATCGAGCTGGGCGAGGTGCGGCAGACCAACGGGAAGGTCGTCACCGCGTGGGCGATCGAGGCCGACCTCGACCCGGCGGCCATGGTGCCCGGCACCTTTCGGATGGAGTGGCCGCCGAAGTCCGGGCAGGTCCAGGAGTTCCCCGAGCTGGACCGGGTCGAGTGGATGAATCTCGAACGGGCTCGGGCCGTCGTCGTCCAGGCGCAGGCCACGTTTCTCGACCGGCTGGCCGAGCACTCGGACTGAGCAACCCCGTACGCGTTGCGGCCGTCCCCGCCACGCGGGAAGGTCGAAGCACAGCCCGCTCCAGGAGGTCAGCCATGCCCATCGCGACGGTCAACCCGGCCAACGGAGAGACGCTCAAGACGTACGAGGCCATGGGTGACGAGGAGATCGAGCGCCGACTCCGGCTCGCGGAGGCCACGTTCCGCACCTACCGGACGTCCGCCTTCGCCGAGCGGGCCCGGCTGATGCACCGGGCCGCCGACCTGCTCGACGAGGACCAGCGGGACATCGGCCGCATCATGACCACCGAGATGGGCAAGCCGGTCAAGCAGGCCCGCGCGGAGGCCGCCAAGTGCGCGAGGTCGATGCGCTGGTACGCCGACCACGCACAGGAGTTGCTCGCCGACGAGGAGCCCGCCGCCTCCGACGTGAAGGACTCCGGTGCCTCCCGGGCCCTGGTCCGCTACCGGCCGCTCGGCCCGGTGCTCGCGGTGATGCCGTGGAACTTCCCGCTGTGGCAGGTGATCCGCTTCGCCGCGCCCGCGCTGATGGCGGGCAACGTCGGCCTGCTCAAGCACGCCTCGAACGTCCCGCAGACCGCGCTCTACCTGGAGGACCTGTTCCACCGCGCGGGCTTCCCCGAGGGCGCCTTCCAGACCCTCCTGATCGGCTCCGGCGCGGTCGCGGAGATCCTGCGCGACGAGCGGGTCAGGGCGGCCACCCTCACCGGCAGCGAACCCGCCGGGCGGGCCGTCGCGTCCGTCGCCGGGGACATGGTCAAGAAGACGGTGCTGGAGCTGGGCGGCAGCGATCCGTACGTCGTCATGTCGTCCGCCGACATCGACCGGGCCGCGAAGATCGCGGTGACCGCGCGGGTGCAGAACAACGGGCAGTCGTGCATCGCCGCCAAGCGGTTCATCGTGCACACGGACGTCTTCGACGCGTTCGCCGAACGGTTCGTGGCCGGCATGAAGGCGCTCACTGTCGGTGATCCACTGGCGGAGGAGACCGAGGTCGGACCGCTCGCGAGCGAACAGGGGCGGAACGACCTGGAAGAGCTCGTCGACGACGCCGTGCGGAGCGGGGCGACCGTGCTGTGCGGCGGGGAACGGCCCGACGGGCCGGGCTGGTTCTACCCGCCGACCGTCCTCGGCGGCATCACCCGCAAGATGCGCATCCACCGCGAGGAGACGTTCGGGCCCGTCGCCACGCTGTACCGGGTGGCCGACCTGGACGAGGCCGTCCTCGTCGCCAACGACACCCCGTTCGGGCTGAGTTCCAACGTGTGGACGCGGGACGAGGGCGAGGTCGACCGGTTCGTACGGGATCTGGAGGCCGGCGGGGTGTTCTTCAACGGGATGACCGCGTCCCATCCGGCGTTCCCGTTCGGCGGGGTGAAGCGGTCCGGGTACGGGCGGGAGTTGTCGGGGCACGGAATCCGGGAGTTCTGCAACATCACCACGGTATGGCACGGAGCGTGAGCGTTCCGCGGCTACGATCCCCTGTGTGAACCGCGAAGTGACTCTGCCTCTGATCGTCGACGACCGCGGGACCTTGCAGGTGGCTGCGGCGGATGTCAGCAAGCTTCTCCGTACCGTGGGTGGGCGGTGGCTGCACCTTGTCGAGGCCGGGGAAGACGGGCTTGATGAGGACACGGTGGCTGCGTTGACGATCGAGTTGGCGAAGCTCGCTGATCGGATTGACGTGGCTTGTATTGCGCACAGCAGTGGGGGGTCGTCGTAGTTCGCTGAGTGCGGGTGCGTCGTGGCTTGTCGCGCCCACGCGGCGGAGCCGCAAATTGACACAGCCCCGCGCCCCTAGGGGGTTGCGCCCAGGGTGTTCCAGAAGCTCGCCTCGTAAGCCTTGAGCATGGTGCTGTACGTCGTCACCGAACTCTCATTCACCTTGTCCGCCCGGATCGCCGCCGTCGCCCTGAGTTCCAGTTCAGGTGCCGGTTCCGCGAAGAAATCAAAAAAGCCGCACGCCTCCTCCGTGAAGGCGTAGTGCTCGCGCAGCGCACCCGCGATCGTCGCGCAATAGCCGCCCCATTCCGCGAAGTTGGATGTCAGGGCCGCCACCACGTCCGTCGGATCGGCGTTCAGGGCCAACCACGCGACGTAGGCCGGATAGGCCTGGCAGCCCGCCAGCGGCTCGTACGTACGCAACCGTGCCTCGTCCACCCCGCACGCCTCCGCGAAGGCGATGAGCCGCTCCCCCGCCATCGCCTCGCCCTCCGCCAGGAACGCGAAGAAGTCGGCTGCCTCAGGAGTGGCCGTTTCGCGTTGCGCCAGATGCAGGAAGGCGCGGCGGTCGGCCGGGATCACGCGGTGTTGTTCCAGGGCAAGAGTTGCGAGGGTTTCGATGGGGGCCGCGCCGGTCTCGATCCGGGCTACCAGAGGGTTAGTCGTCATCTCGTCCTTCTTCGGGCGGGGTCCGGATACTGATCCGACCTTTACACAGGGTCCCTGAATTGGAGTAGTCCACCGAGAGATCGTCGCCCTCAAGGGTGATCGTGGGTGCACCACCCTCTGAGGTGAACCACCTTCTGACCGGCGGGCGAAGGCCTTCCGGAAGGCGAAAGCAGGGACGGTTCATGGCGACTTTGTGCAAACCCTCGGTGTCGGTTCCGGAGCACGTGATCACGATGGAGGAGACGCTGGAGCTGGCGCGCTCCCGTCACGCGGACCACCCCAACCTGCCGCTGGCCCTCCGGCTGATCGAGAACACCGGTGTGCGCACCCGGCACATCGTGCAGCCCATCGAGGAGACCCTCAAGCACCCCGGGTTCGAGGACCGCAACAGGATCTACACGGCCGAGGCGAAGGCCCGTGTCCCGTCGGTCGTACAGCGCGCGCTCGACGAGGCGGAGCTGCTCACCACCGACATCGACGTGATCATCTACGTCTCGTGCACGGGCTTCATGATGCCCTCCCTCACGGCCTGGCTGATCAACGAGATGGCCTTCGAGTCCACCACCCGCCAGATCCCGATCGCCCAGCTCGGCTGCGCGGCCGGCGGTGCGGCGATCAACCGGGCGCACGACTTCTGCACGGCGTACCCGGACGCCAACGCGCTCATCGTGGCCTGCGAGTTCTGCTCGCTGTGCTACCAGCCGACCGACCTCGGCATCGGCTCGCTGCTCTCCAACGGGCTCTTCGGCGACGGCATCGCCGCGGCCGTGGTGCGCGGGCGGGGCGGCACGGGCATCCAGCTGGAGCGCAACGGGTCGTACCTGATCCCCAAGACCGAAGAGTGGATCATGTACGACGTACGGGCCACCGGGTTCCACTTCCTGCTGGACAAGCGGGTGCCGGCCACCATGGAGCCCCTCGCACCGGCGCTCCAGGACCTCGCGGGACTGCACGGCTGGGACGCGGCCGACCTGGACTTCTACATAGTCCACGCGGGCGGGCCCCGAATACTCGACGACCTGAGCAAGTTCCTGCAGGTCGACCCGCACGCGTTCCGGTTCAGCCGGGCCACCCTCACCGAGTACGGCAACATCGCCAGCGCCGTCGTGCTGGACGCGCTGCGCCGGCTCTTCGACGAGGGCGGCGCCGAGCACCGGGCGCGTGGACTGCTCGCCGGGTTCGGACCCGGTATCACCGCCGAGATGGCCCTGGGCCGCTGGCACCGCGACGACCGAGAGACGGCTTGAGTTCGGCATGACTGAAGAGACGATCACCGAGACCCTGCCCCCGGTCAGGCCCTGGCCGGCCCTGGACCTGACCGGGGTGGACTTCGACCCGGTCCTCACCAAGTTGATGCGGGAGGGTCCGGTCAACCGGATCAAGCTGCCCAACGGTGAGGGCTGGGCGTGGCTGGTCACCCGGCACGACGACGTGCGGATGGTCACCAACGATCCCCGGTTCAGCCGCGAGGCGGTGATGGACCAGCCGGTGACCCGGCTCGCCCCGCACTTCATCCCGGCCCGTGGCGCGGTCGGCTTCCTCGACCCGCCGGACCACACGCGGCTACGGCGCTCGGTCGCGCCGGCGTTCACGGCGCGCGGGGTGGAGCGGGTGCGGGAGCAATCCCGGCTGCTGCTCGACGAGTTGGTCGACGAACTGCTCCAGGACGGACCGCCGGCCGATCTCACCGAGACCGTGCTGAGTCCGTTCCCGATCGCGGTGATCTGCGAGCTGATGGGTGTGCCGGCCGCCGACCGGCACGGCATGCACACCTGGACCCAGCTCATCCTGTCCTCCTCGCACGGCGCCGAGGTCAGCGAGCAGGCCAAGCAGGAGATGGGCGCCTACTTCGGCGATCTCATCGGGCTGCGGGAGGGCAGCGACGGCGAGGACGTCGCCTCGCTGCTCGGCGCCGCCGTGGGCCGGGAGGAGATGACCCTGGAGGAGGCGGTCGGGCTCGCGGTGCTGCTGCAGATCGGCGGCGAGGCGGTCACCAACAACAGCGGGCAGATGTTCTACCTGCTGCTGACCCGCCCCGATCTCGTCGAACGGCTGCGCGCCGAGCCCGAGTCGAGGCCCCAGGCCATCGACGAGCTGCTGCGGTACATCCCGCACCGCAACGCGGTCGGGCTGTCCCGGATCACCATGGAGGACGTGGAGATCCGCGGGGTACGGATGCGGGCGGGCGACCCGGTGTACGTGTCGTACCTGGCCGCCAACCGCGACCCGGACGTCTTCCCCGACCCCGAGAAGATCGACTTCTCGCGCAGCCCGAACCCGCACGTCTCCTTCGGCTTCGGCCCGCACTTCTGTCCCGGCAACATGCTGGCGCGGATGGAGTCCGAGCTGCTGGTGGACGCGCTGCTCGACCGGTTGCCGGGGCTGCGGCTCGCGGTACCGGCCGATCAAGTGCCGTTCAAGAAGGGCGCGTTGATTCGTGGTCCCGAGGCACTGCCCGTGACGTGGTGAGGTGCCGATGACGGCGACGGAGGGGCTGCTCGTGCCGCCGGGGCACGGCCGGATCGTACAGACACCCGCGCAGCACGTGACGTTCAAGGTGACCGGCTCGCACTCGCGGACGGCGTCCACCTTCGAGGTGGTCGTACCGCCGGGGTTCGACGTCGGGGCCCATGTGCACACGCGCAGCGAGGAGTTGTTCTACGTCCTCGAGGGCGAGCTGGACGTGCTCGCCTTCGAGCCGCGGATCCGCACGCCGGACAACTGGCAGCGCTGGGAGTCCAGTTCGGGCACCCGGGTGGTACGGGCGACACCGGGCACGGTGATCGTCGTACCGCCCGGTTGTCCGCACGCGTTCGCGAACCCGACGGAGACGCCCGCGAAGATGTTCTTCCAGGCGTCTCCGCCGCCGGATCATGAGCGGTATTTCGAGGAGCTGTTGGAGATCCTCGGGGGTGGGGGGCCGCCGGATCATGCGGCTATCGAGGAGCTGCGGGCGCGGTATGACATCGAGCAGTTGACGCCGCTCAAACACCGCTGATTTCGGAGGAACTGCCCGCCTCTGCGTGGCGTCACCGTGCTCTGCGCCAGCGCAGATAGCCGACGGCGGTCAACGCGAACGCCGTCACCCCCAGGCCGAGCACGACGTACGGCTTGGCGCGGTCCGGCACCGGCAGGTGGTAGTCGAGGGCTTGCATGGCGGTCAACACCATCAGCAGCGTGCCGAGCACCGCGGCCTCCAGCACCGCGAGGCGCTCCCAACGCTGCTCCCGGCGTTCGGCCCTGCGCCGGAGCCGTTCCCCGATGACGAGGTCGGCGATCGCGCCGATCTCCCGCGCGCGTTCACGGGTCGCCTCGGCATAGGCGACATCGTCATCGAGCCGGAGCATGAACCACTCGGTGAGGGCGATGTCGTCCGGTAGTTGCTCGTCACGCATGTTGTGGCGGGCGATCTCCACCGTCCGCCGCATCTCGCGCAGTCGGGTCATGGTCCGGATCAGCCCTGCCGTCGCCGCCTGCCGTTCTGCCAACTCGACCCGAAAGGAGGGCAGTTCCTCGGAGTCGAGCATGCGCAGCATGACGTCGGCCTGGTCGTCCACCCCCTGTCTGGCCCGCCGGAAGGCGGCTCCGTCCGCGTACACCCGAAGTTCGTAGCGCACCTTCGCCGCATGCATGAGATATCTGGCGAAGGGGGTCATCCGGTCGTCGCCCGCGCTCCACACCCAGGCGTCGAGCCGGCTCTCGGCGGCGAGCGGGGCGAGGAGCGCGAAGGTGCGCAGGGCTCGGTCGTCCCGGTCGACATCCACCTCCCAGAGGGCGAAGTCGCCGACAGCGGTCGGACGTCCGTAGGTGTGCGGTCCTGGCAGGGTGCTCAGGACCTCGGGTGTCAGGTCCGGGCCGGGGCTGCCTTCCGTATGGGCGACGAAGAGCCGGCACACGCCGAGCGCCCACTCCCGTACGTCCTCGGCCCAGCGGTTCCAGAGGGCGTCGAGTTCCTGCCAGGTGCCGCCGGTCAGCGCGATGCTCAGGCACTGGATGTCGTGCTCGGTGCGCAGGACGGCCTGACGCAGCGGGTCTCCGGGGGCGGTGCGGACCTCGATCCGACCGACGCCGCGGGCCGGCGCGTCCAGCTCGGTTCCGAGGCGGTGCCAGAGCTCGTCCAGGCGGTGCCCGTGCTCGTTCGCCCGAGGTCCGGTGCCAGCGACGTACACATGCACGACCAGTCCGGGGCGGAGCATGTCAGACCTGCCCATCGGGTGGTTCCGCATCCGGTTCGACCCCGGCGTCGAGGCGGTGGATGAGCTCGTTGATCCGCTCCCGTACGGCCTCGGGGACCGGGGTCGTCGGGTCCACGGGATCGACCGGCTGCTCGGATATCCGGGTCACGACGCGCTTTCGCTGCGCGAGTTCCAGGAGCGCCAGCCCCGGCTCCAGCTCCGCCGACCGGGCCATCATCCGGACCGCGCGGTCCACCTTCCGCCACCCCTGGTCGGTCAACCGCCGGCCCAGCGCGATGCGCAGCAGTCTCAGTGCGTCCTCGTGCACGATGGCCCCCCGTCAGACACCGACATGGATGAACTGCGCCCAGTCGCGAGGGGAGCCCAGTCCCTGGTACCGCTCGCGCAGATGGAGTACGGCGTGGTGGACCGCGTACGCGGCCCGCTCGGTGCGCAGGGGCTCGGTGCCACCGTCGGTGAGCTCCTCGTACACCGCCCGCACGAACCGGGCGGCGATCGCGTCGCCCGCTTCCCAGAGGGTGCCGATGACCTGTTGGAAACCGGCGATCTGACAGGCTGCCGCGATGCTCACCGCCTCGTCCACCTGGATCGGGCCGGTGCGGTGGGTGGAGCACGCGGAGAGCACCGCGAGCCGTGCGCCCGTCAGACGGAGTCGGCCGATGTCGCCCACCAGCAGCGGCGCGGTCAGGTGGTCGTGCAACAGCAGACGGCTGCGCGCGGGAGCCTGGGCGTCGGCGTACCCGTGACAGGCGAAGTGGGCCACCGCGCAGCCCGGCAGAGCGCTGAGCACGGCGTCGCGGGTCGCCTCCGGCCCGGTCAGCACCCGTGCGTCCGGCACGAGTCGCTCGATGTGCCCCAACTCCTGCTCTACCCATGCCAGTTGCTCTGCCTCCGGGGTGTCCGGCATACCGACCAGCAGGGTGCCGCCCGCTCCCTCCGTGCCCCGGTTCTCCCGGGCGTAGCCCAGCGCCCGTACGGTCGGTGTGTAGGAGGAGACCACCCGGTCCAGGACGGAGTCCGCTCCCCTGCCCGCCGCGTGCAGCGGAAGATACGTCAGCGCGCCCACCGGGCTCCACCAGATCCGGTCCTGCGGGCCGAGCGCCGCGAGTACCCGCGACGCGATCACGTCCCACAGCTCACCGAGGGTCTCCTCCTCGTCGAGGCGCCCCATCCACTCCATGACGATCCCGAAGGACAGTCCCGGCAGCGGAACCACCTCGACGGGACGGTCGTCGGAGCCGGTCAGGATGAGGGCGTCACCGCGTTCCCTGCCCGCGTAGACGATGACGACGGGTCCTTCGGCGGCCTGCGCGCTCAGCCGGTCCAGCGGGGGCGGCAGCATGAAGTCCCCCAGGCCGGGCAGGCCGCGAATGTCATCGAGCAGCGTCTCCATGTTCTGGGTCAGTTCCAGGTGGTGGCGGGAGTTCCGGCGCACCTCCTCGTGCACCTGCTGCCAGGGGTCGGTGAACGCCTCCTGCCGGAGCCGTTCGCCCGGCGCGTCACTCGCGTCCAGCGCGATACGCAACGCCTCGAAACGATGGGCCAGGTCCGCGTCACGCTCCCTGAGCCGGGCCAGGTCACCGCGTGCGCTCATCTCCTCGCCGAGCAGGACACCGCGGGCCAGCTCCACGAGCTCCACGGCGCGTTCCGGACGGCCCGCCGACACCGCGGTGGCGGCGGCATCGGCGGCGAAATTCCACACTCGGCGCAACTGCCGCGCCCTCAGGTTCCGGCCCAGCCGAAAGGGGATGAGATACGGGAGCAGCTCGGCCGCCTCCTCGAAGGCCCGGAGCGCCTCGGCGGGCCGACCCATCGCGGCTTCGAGCCGAGCGAGCGCCTGAGCGCACTGCATCCGCATATCAACGGTGGCGGTCTCCAGCCTGCCGACCTCGGCGAGGGCCTCCCGGGCGATGTCGGCATCGTCCGTGCCGCGGGTGGCCATGGCGATGTCGACCGCGGTCGCGGCCGCGTTGACCCTGCGTTCCACCAGCTCGGTGGCGGTCAGCCGAGCGCCCTCAAAGCTCTCCTGGTGCAGTATCCGTGCCTTGCGCAACGCAGTCAGATCGGTCCCGGAGCCAGTCAGGTCGCGCAGCAGACTGGCCGTGTTGTTGGCGGCCCGGGCACGGTGCGGGTGGCCGGGAGGTGTCTTGGCGAGCAGCTCCTCCGCCACCTCGCGTGCCCGCGCGACGAGCACCGGATGGTCCGACGTCCGCACGTGCGCGCCCAGAGCTCCGGTGAGCGACATCAGGGTGGCGACCCGCTCGGGATCGTTGTCCGGTGTCTCGGCCAGAGCCGCTTCCAGGGTCCTTATCGCTTCCTCCAGCAGCTCCTCGTCCCCCAACCGCGCGCCCGCCGAGCCGAGGTTGGAACCGAGGTTGTGCAGCACCCCCGTGCGATACGGGTCGGACAGGGGCAGGGTCTGAAGAGCGCCGCGCGACAGGGAAACCATCTCGTCGAGGACCTCGGCGCGGTCCGTCGCCTCGAAGAGCCGCAGCAGTGCACCGGCCAGGCCCGACAACCGTCGGCCGTGGAAGGCGCTGTCGGGCGGCGTCAACTCCACCGAGGCACGCCACAGTTCGATGCCCCGCTCCAGCTGGTCGATCGCGCCCGTCCGCAGGGCCAGGGTGCAGGTGGCGTCCGCGGACGCCGCGGAGGCGTCCGCGTCGAGGTCGGGCACCGAGCCGTAGGCTTCGACCGACTCGGCGAGCGCGTCGAGGTCGTCCATGGCCAGGAACCGCGCCCGCAGCGTGTCCGCCAGCACCAGTCGGATCGACCGGGCGAGCGAGGTGTTCTCGACCTGCAGAGCGGCGGCGGCCCGGCCGGCGGTCACCGCCTCGTCGAGGAGTGCCGGATCCAGAGCTTCTGGTCCTGCCGGACCCATGCGCAGGGACATGGCTCGCGCGATCTGGCTGAGCATCATCAGGTACAGGGGCTGGTAGGGATCCCAGTCGAAGATCGAGGCCTCGCGCAGGATCTCCAGGGCCAGCTCACGGGCCCGCGGATCGGGCGATTCCCCCAGGGCCGCGACGAGCGGCGGCCACTGCGGATCCTGGGGCAGCGCCAGCGCCTGGGCCGCAGTGTCCGAGTCCGTGTACTTGTACAGCAGGTTCAGCGGCTCGGGCACCCTGTCGGGAGCCAGCCGGTGGACGCGCAGATATGCGGCGGCCGCGTTACCGAGGTCGTCGATGCGGCGTTTCTTGGGCTGCGCCTCGTAGCGGGCCCAGAAGAACTGCGCCAGGGCTTCCATCGCTTCCAGATCGGAGTCCTGGTCGACGTCGTTCCACAACTCCATGGCCTCGATGGCGACCACGAGCGGAAGCACGTGAACGATGTCGCCGTCCCTCCGGAACGCGTCGACCCGCTCGCCCAGTTCCCGAACCCTGCGTTCCCTGCTCGCCATCGGCCTCATCCCCCCGTGTCGAAGCCTCTTGAATTGTCCCGCGCCGCGTGCCGCCGGACCATGCCCCCGCACGCCTGGCGCAGGGGGGTGGGCAGCGCACAGGTGCGAGGGAGGCGCATCGGGAGGGCCGGGAACGAGCCGGCACCATGACGCAGGCCGCGGTGAGTCGCCGGGGGCGAGAGCGACCAGGACGAGTGGGAAGGCCGCCGGGAGTGAGCCTGGGCGGTGCTCGTTGCCCGGCGTCGAGGTCACGGGGCGCTCTTGCGGTCGGGGTTGTCCAGCGGATCCTCATCCTGACGACCTGGACGCCGATGTGGTGGACGCGCCGCGTGCCGGAGCCGGCGATTTCCTCGTCAAGGACGGTTCCGCCGACTCATCGGTGTACGCGATCCGTACGGTGGCGGCCGACGGCACCGTCCTTGCGCGCCGCCCTCAGGCACCGCCGGAAGTACGGCCTCCGCCACCGGATCCAGGCCGTCGTGCTCGACTACGACAGCGGCCTGGTCGTGCCTCGGGGCGTCACCCCGCGTCAGCGGATCGGCATCCCCGACAACGTCCGCGCGATCACGAGCCGTTGGATCTCGCTCGTACCCTCGAAGATCGTGTAGATCGCCGCATCCCGGTGCATCCGCTCGACGGGATACTCACGCGTGTAGCCGTTCCCACCGAGGATCTGGATCGCCTGCGCGGTCACCTTCTTCGCCGTCTCGCTGGCGAACAGCTTCGACATCGAGCCCTCGGCCGCCGTGAACTGCTTGCCGTTGACGGCCATCCAGGACGCCCGCCACACCAGCAGCCGCGCCGCGTCGATGGACGTACGCATGTCGGCGATCTGGAAGGCGACGCCCTGGTTGTCGATGATCGGGCGGCCGAACTGCTCGCGGGTCTTCGCGTAGTCGAGGGCGACCTCGTACGCGGCGCGCGCGGTACCGACCGCCATGGCGCCCACCGCGGGGCGGCTCGCCTCGAACGTCGCCATCGCCGCGTTCTTCACCCGCTCGCCGCCGCCGGCCTTCGCGCGCTCACGGGCGCGGGCGAGGCGCTCGTCCAGCTTCTCCTTGCCGCCGAGGAGGCAGGAGCCGGGGACGCGCGCGTTCTCCAGGACGACCTCGGCGGTGTGCGAGGCGCGGATGCCGTGCTTCTTGAACTTCTGCCCTTGGGACAGGCCCGGCGTGCCGGCCGGGACGATGAAGGAGGCGTGGCCCTTGGAGCCGAGGTCCGAGTCGACGACCGCGACGACGACGTGGACGTTGGCGATACCGCCGTTGGTCGCCCAGGTCTTGGTGCCGTTGAGGACCCACTCGTCCTTGGCCTCGTCGTACACGGCACGCGTGCGCATGGAGGCCACGTCGGAACCGGCGTCGGGCTCGGAGGAGCAGAAGGCGGCGACCTTCACGTCGTTGGCGTCGCCGTACATCTGGGGAATCCAGGTGCCGATCTGCTCCTCGGTGCCGTTGGCGAGGACGCCGACGGCGGCCAGGCCGGTGCCGACTATGGAGAGGGCTATGCCCGCGTCGCCCCAGAACAGTTCCTCCATGGCCATCGGGATGCCGAGGCCGGTGGGGTCGAAGTACTGCTGGGCGTAGAAGTCCAGGGAGTAGATGCCGACCTTCGCGGCCTCCTGGATGACCGGCCAGGGAGTCTCCTCACGCTCGTCCCATTCGGCGGCGGCGGGGCGGATGACATCGGCGGCGAAGCCGTGCAGCCAGTCCCGCACCTCCTTCTGTTCGTCGTTGAGTTCCATGGTGAACTCGGCCATGACTCCTCCAGCAGCGCACTAGCATGTTACTTGCGGTAACGACAGAGTCTGTTACCGACGGGTAGGAAAGTCAACTCCCAATGGCCTCTCGGCAGCCCGTTCGAGGTGTGTGGCACGTTGAGTGTTAGTTTGCGCAGGCGTTACCGATTCAGCACGGGCGGGGAGAGACCATGAGCACCACACAGCGGACCGATCAACAGCGGTCCGCCGACCGCCGACGGCGCGAGCTGTTGGAGGCCGCGGACAGAGTGGTGCTGCGTGACGGCCCGCAGGCCTCGATGAACGCGATCGCGGCCGAGGCCGGCATCACCAAGCCGATCCTGTACCGGCACTTCGGTGACAAGGGCGGACTGTACGCGGCGCTCGCCAAGCGGCACACGGACGCGTTGCTGTCCTCGCTGCGGGCCGCGCTGGACGCTCCCGCCGAGCGTCGGGAGCGGGTCGAGGCCACGCTCGACACCTACCTCGCGGCGATCGAGGCGCTGCCTCAGGTGTACCGGTTCCTGATGCATCCCGTCGAGGGCGGGCAGACCGCGGACCACGGGTTCGACACGGGGAATCACTCCGTTCCGCTGCTTCGGCGGATGGGGGAGGAACTCGCTCAGGTCATCGAGGAGCGGGTGGATCTCGGGCCGAACAGCCAGCAGTTGGCCCGGGTGTGGGGGCATGGGATTGTCGGGATGATGCACGCGGCGGGTGACTGGTGGTTGGGGGAACGGCCCTGTTCTCGGGCTGAGTTGGTGCGGAGTTTGGCTGATCTGTTGTGGGGGCGGTTGGCTGCCGCCGGGGACAAGGTCGGTGGGCCGGGGTTCTGAGGTCGTGTTCATAGTGCGGGCCGGTGGGGGCTGGTCGCGCCCACGCGGCGGAGCCGCAAATCGACACAGCCCCGCGCCCCTAAAGAACCTCACCCTGCCGGGACCATGAGGCTCGGGCTGCTTGTCGCATCAGGCGCCTGTGGCGCCAGCCCGTCACGCGGTCCGCGTACACCCGCCCCTCCACGTGGTCGCACTCGTGCTGCAAGCACCTCGCGAAGAATCCCGTCCCGTGCACGGTGATCGGATCGCCGGTCACCGTGAAGCCCTCGACCACCGCGTGGTCGTAGCGTTCCGTTCCCGCCTCGAGGCCCGGCAGGGACAGGCACCCTTCCGGACCCCGCATCACCACACCGTCCGTCTCGACCAGGCGTGGGTTCACCACATGACCGAGGTGGCGGGTCTCCTCGTCGTCGGGGCAGTCGTAGACGAACACCCGCAAGGATTCGCCGACTTGGTTCGCGGCGAGGCCCACGCCCTGGGCCGCGTACATCGTCGCGAACAAGTCCTCTACGAGGCGGGCGAGTTCGGGGCCGAAGTTCGTCACCTCCTCGCACGGGGCATGCAGGAGGGGGTCGCCGAGCAGGGTGAGTGGACGGACTCGCCCGCGGGCGCCCGGGATGGAGCCGTATCGCATGGGCGCAAGGGTACGGTTCTCTACGGCGCACGCCCGCCGCGAGGCGTTCGTGGTGCCGCTGTTCGGGCACCGATAAGGATCTCGATAGGCTGAGGTCCACACCACGTTGCCGGAGGCAGAGGCGCGGCGCGTACGCAAGGAGGATCGAGAACTGATGGCAGGCAACTCGGACCCGCTCACGCCGCGGGCCAAGCTCGCCGTGACGGCGGGCAAGGCGGTCGCGGCGGCATCGCGTGCCGCGGGGCGGGGCAGCGGATCGGTGATCGGCGGCCGAGTGGCACTCAAACTCGACCCCGACCTCCTCGCCCGGCTCGCGCAGAGTCTGGATGTGACCCTGGTCTCGGCCACCAACGGCAAGACCACGACCACGCGGCTCATCGCCGAGGCACTCGGGGCCGCCGGGCCCGTCGTGTCCAACGCGCTCGGTGCCAACATGCCCGCCGGTATCACCTCGGCGCTGGCCGGCGGCTCGGACGCCAAGTTCGGGGTCATCGAGGTCGACGAGAAGTACCTCGCCGGCGTCGCCCGGGACACCGACCCCAAGTGCATCGCGCTGCTCAACCTCTCCCGCGACCAGCTGGACCGCGCGGCCGAGACCCGCATGCTCGCGGAGAACTGGCGTGAGGGGCTTGCCGGTTCGAAGGCCGTCGTCGTCGCCAACGCGGACGACCCGCTGGTCGTGTGGGCCGCGTCCTCCTCCCCCAACGTGATCTGGGTCGCCGCCGGGCAGATGTGGAAGGACGACGCCTGGTCCTGCCCGTCCTGCGGTGGCGTGATGCAGCGGCCCGGTGACGACTGGTTCTGCGGCGAGTGCGGGTTCCGGCGGCCGACGCCGAGCTGGTCGCTCTCCGGGGACCATGTGCTCGATCCGCACGGGTCCGCCTGGCCCATTCACCTCCAGCTGCCGGGGCGCGCCAACAAGGCCAACGCCGCGTCCTCCGCCGCCGTCGCCGCCGTCTTCGGGGTGCCGCCGCAGGTCGCCCTGGAGCGCATGTACAAGGTGCAGGCCGTCGCCGGACGCTACGACGTCGTCCAGTTCATGCAGCGCGACCTGCGGCTGCTGCTGGCGAAGAACCCGGCGGGCTGGCTCGAAACGTTCAGCCTGATCGATCCGCCGCCCACCCCGGTGATCCTCTCGGTGAACGCGCGCGGCGCCGACGGCACCGACACCTCGTGGCTGTGGGACGTCGACTACACGCGACTGACCGGCCACCCCATCTTCGTCGTGGGCGACCGCAAGCTGGACCTCGCGGTCCGACTGGAAGTGGCCAACCAGCACTTCCAGGTCTGCGACAACCTCGACCAGGCCGTGCAGCAGGCCCCGCCCGGCCGGATCGAGGTCATCGCGAACTACACCGCGTTCCAGGACCTGCGCCGCCGCGTCGGCAACTGAGACCCAGAACCCCCAGAGGACGAATGACCATGAGCGACAACCAGCTCCGTCTGGTGTGGATCTACCCCGACCTGCTGAGCACCTACGGCGACCAGGGCAACGCCCTTGTCGTGGAACGCCGGGCGCGGCAGCGCGGCCTCGACGTGGCCCGGCTGGACGTGCGCAGCGACCAGCCGATCCCGACCTCGGGCGACATCTATCTGATCGGTGGCGGCGAGGACCGCCCGCAGCGGCTCGCGGCCGAGCGGCTGCGCCGGGACGGCGGCCTGCACCGGGCGATCGGCAACGGCGCGATCGTCTTCTCGGTGTGCGCCGGCTACCAGATCCTCGGCCACGAGTTCATCAACGACCTCGGCCAGCGCGAGCCCGGCCTCGGCCTGCTCGACGTGGTGTCGGTGCGCGGCGAGGGCGAGCGCTGCGTCGGCGACGTCCTCGGCGACATCGACCCGCGCCTGGGCCTGCCCCCGCTGACCGGTTTCGAGAACCACCAGGGCGTCACCCATCTCGGCCCCTCCGCGCGCCCGTTCGCGCAGGTGCGGCTCGGCAAGGGCAACGGCACGGGCGACGGCACCGAGGGCGCGTACAACGACACGGTGTTCGGCACGTACATGCACGGACCGGTTCTCGCCCGCAACCCGCTGATCGCGGACCTGCTGCTGAAACTGGCCCTCGACGTGAACGCGCTGCCGCCGATCGACGACCGCTGGTACGAGGCGCTCCGCAACGAGCGCATCGCCGCAGCTCAGCAGCCCGCGTAAGCGACGCGTACACCTGGTCTTCGGACGTCGGCAACCAGCCCGTCTGACGGCTCGTCCGCGCAGGTGAGCGGGGTCGTCCAGCAGGCGGACGCACGCTACGACCCCGCCCCCTCCTGCCGTTAGGGTGGCGGGGATCGTGCCGGACAACGTGGTCCGGTCCCGCCCACGTTGAGAAGGTTCTTTCGGGCTATGCGCATTGGTGTGCTCACGTCCGGCGGCGACTGCCCCGGCCTGAACGCCGTCATCCGGTCCGTCGTGCACCGCGCCGTCGTGGACCACGGCGACGAGGTCATCGGCTTCCGGGACGGCTGGAAGGGCCTCCTGGAGTGCGACTACCTCAAGCTCGACCTCGACGCGGTGAGCGGCATCCTCGCCCGCGGCGGCACCATCCTCGGTTCCTCCCGGGTCCAGCCCTCCCATCTGCGGGACGGCGTGGAGCGGGCCCGGGGCCATGTCGAGGAACTCGGCCTCGACGCGATCATCCCGATAGGCGGTGAGGGCACCCTCAAGGCCGCCAAGCTGATGTACGACGCCGGGCTCCCGATCGTCGGCGTCCCCAAGACCATCGACAACGACATCGCCGTCACGGACGTCACCTTCGGCTTCGACACGGCCGTCGGTGTCGCGACCGAGGCGCTCGACCGGCTCAAGACCACCGCCGAGTCCCACCAGCGGGTCCTCGTCGTCGAGGTCATGGGCCGGCACACCGGCTGGATCGCGCTGCACTCCGGCATGGCGGCCGGCGCGCACGCCATCGTCGTACCTGAACGCCCCTTCGACATCGAGGAGTTGGCCGCGCGCGTCGGCGAACGCTTCGAGGCGGGCAAGCGGTTCGCGATCGTGGTAGCGGCGGAGGGCGCGAAGCCGCGCGTGGGCTCGATGGACTTCGACGAGGGCAAGAAGGACGTCTACGGCCATGAGCGCTTCGCGGGGATCGCACGGCAGCTCTCCATCGAGCTGGAGGAACGGCTCGGCAAGGAGGCGCGGCCGGTGATCCTCGGGCATGTGCAGCGCGGTGGTACGCCTACCGCGTACGACCGGGTGCTGGCGACCCGGTTCGGGTGGCATGCGGTGGAGGCCGCGCACCGGGGGGAGTTCGGGAAGATGACCGCGCTTCAGGGGACGGACATCTTGATGGTGCCGTTGGCGGATGCGGTGGAGACTCTGAAGACCGTGCCTGCTGATCGGTATGAAGAGGCTGAGTGCGTGCTGTAGCTCGTACCTGAACGAAACTGCCCCCGGTCATGATCCTGACCGGGGGCAGTTCTAGTCTGTGTGCGGACAGACTTGCACAACCCCCACGAATCAGGAGCCGTCCGATGGATCACGGCGGGCACGGCATGACCATGGATCTGCCGCCGTTCACGTTGGGGCGCGGGCTCGAATGGTCGGCCGACCCGTTCTTCCTCACCGCCTGCCTGCTCGGGCTCGGACTGTACGGGTGGGGGGTCGTGCGGCTTCGGCGGCGCGGGGACTCGTGGCCCGTGGGGCGGACGATCTCGTACGTCATCGGTGTGCTGACCGTCGGGCTCGTGATGTGCACCAAGCTGAACGACTACGGCATGGTCATGTTCAGCGTGCACATGGTGCAGCACATGATCATCAGCATGCTGTCGCCGATCCTGCTGCTGCTCGGCGCCCCGGTCACGCTCGCGCTGCGGGCGCTGCCGCCGGCGGCCAGGGGCCGTAAGGGGCCCCGTGAGCTGCTGTTGATGTTCCTGCACAGCCGGTACATGAAGATCATCACGCATCCCGCGTTCACGATCCCGCTGTTCATCGCGAGCCTGTACGCCCTGTACTTCACGCCGATCTTCGACTTCCTCATGGGCTCGAAGACCGGGCACATCGCGATGATGGTGCACTTCCTCGCCGTGGGCGTGGTGTTCTTCTGGCCGATCATGGGTGTGGACCCGGGGCCGAGCCGGCCGGGCTATCTGATGCGGATGCTGGAGCTGTTCGCCGGGATGCCGTTCCACGCGTTCTTCGGCATCGCGCTGATGATGGCGTCGGAGCCGATGGTCGAGACGTTCAAGCACCCGCCCGCCTCGCTCGGCATCGACGCGCTCTCCGACCAGAACGCGGCCGGCGGTATCGCCTGGGCGTTCAGCGAGATCCCCTCCGTGCTGGTGCTGATCGCCCTGCTGTTCCAGTGGTACGGCTCGGAGCAGCGGCAGGCCAAGCGGCAGGACCGGGCCGCCGACCGGGACGGCGACAAGGAACTCGAGGCGTACAACGCCTATTTGGCCTCATTGAACACACGAGGCAATTGAACGCACGCGGCTCACTGAACGGAAATTTCGTTCAGTAGCATAAAGCGCGATGGGGGAACCGCGACCGGGGGGAGCGGTAATGACATTTCGCGCGATTGTGCAAAGGACCGGAATTGCGGTGATCCGCAGGATCGCCGTGCTGCTCGTCTGTGTCCTGGCAGTGAGTGGATGCAGTGGGGGCGCACATTTGTTCGCCGTGCAGGCGGTCGCCGCCGGAGTTCCGTCGCTCGCGCCTTTCTTCGACGAGAAACAGGGGCTGGGTCACGACGCCCAGGTCCGCTCGCTGCCGGTACGGGGCACCTTGCAGCAGGGCGACACACCCGGCCTGTACGGGGGCACCAGGCAGCCGACCATCTGTGACGTGGCGAAACTCAAGAGGTTCCTGACCGATCCCGCGAACCACCAGAAGGCGGTGGCGTGGTCGTCCGTGCTCGGGATCACCACGGACGGGATCCCCGCCTATCTCGACCGGCTCACACCCGTACTCCTGCGTCACGACACTCTCGTACAGAACCACGACTACAAAAAGGGAAAGGCCACGCCCTACAACTCCCTTCTGCAGGCGGGAATCGCGATTCTCGTCGACGAGCAGGGGGAACCGGCCGCGAAGTGCTCGTGCGGAAATCCGCTGCGCCCGTTCAAGGGCGACGCGGGGAGGATTTCCGTCAAGTTCGCGGACGGCAACAAGAAGTGGAGCGGATATGAGCCGTCCTCCGTGGTGGCCGTGCGTCCGGCGCCGCGGAAGATGGAAGGGCTCGCCCTCGTGGACGTCGACGACCCCGATGTCGGCATCACGCGTCCGGTCGGGACGACGGGCAAGCGCGACGCCACCTTCGACACCCGGCGGCAGCACGCCGTGCCGAACCTCATGGGGTCGACGTTCGGGGAGGCACGGCGGCAACTGGTGAGCAGCGGGCTGGCCGTCGGATATGGGGGGAACTCGGCGCCGTCCGACGACGCGCGGGTCACCGCGTCCGATCCGCCGGCGGGCACCGAGCTGCGGTTCGGGCAGTACGTGACTCTGACCGTGTCCGGCGGCACGAGCGGAGGAGCGACCGGGGCGACGTCCACTCCCCCGGCTCCGACGACTTCGGGACCGACGGTGGGTCCGCCGACATCCACGGCTCCGCCCTCCACGTCCCCGACACCACCGCCCACGACCTCTTCGCCACCCGCCTCACCGCCCTCGTCGCCGCCTCCGTCCTCACCCAAGAGCGAGCCGCCGCCGAGCAGTTCGCCGCCGAGCAGTACTCCCACGACCGGTCCGCCCTCGGTGGTGAGCAGTTCGCCCGTGACGAGCGCACCGGTCACCACCAGCGCGGCGCCCGCGACAAGCGTCCCTGTGACCAGTGGCGCGCCCGTCACCACCAGCGCGTCGGTCACCAGAGACCCCGTGACCGGCACCCCCACCACGACCGAGACATGACGCGGACCCGGGAGGGGGACTCCGGATGCCACAGGGATCGCCGACATCGGGCGTGGGCCGGGTCATCGCCGGCCGTTATCTGCTGCTGAACCGGCTGGGCAGTGGCGGTATGGGACATGTGTGGCTCGCACATGACCAGCGGCTGGCCTGTGAAGTCGCGCTCAAGGAGATCGTGTTCAGCAACCCCGCCTTCGCCGACGCCGAGCGGGAGGCCCGGGTCGCGCGCGCCCGGGCCGAGGCCCGGCACGCGGCGGGGCTGCGCGGCCACCCCCATGTGGTGACCGTCCACGACGTGCTGGAACACGACGGACTGCCGTGGATCGTCATGGAGTACGTGGCCGACGCCGTCGACCTGCGCGACCTGGTCGGCCGGCAGGGTCCGCTCGCCCCCGCGGAGTGCGCCCGCGTCGGACTCGCCGTGCTCGACGCGCTGACCGCCGGGCACGAACGGGGCGTGATGCACCGGGACGTGAAACCGGCGAACATCCTGCTCGCGCCGGACCGCACCGGTTCGCCGTACGCCCGGGTCCTGCTCACCGACTACGGCATCTCGGTGCAGCCGGACGCCGGGGAGACGCGGTACACGCTGACGTCCGTGCTCGTCGGCACGGCGGGCTATCTGGCGCCGGAGCGGGCCACGGGCGGGCCGCCGACGGCCGCCGCCGACCTGTTCTCGCTGGGCTGCACGCTGTACCACGCCGTCGAGGGCCACGGCCCCTTCGCCCGCGAGTCGCCGCTCGCGGAGGTCACCGCCGTGGTCATGGAGGACCCGCTGCCACCGGCCCGCGCGGGCGCCCTGGCACCGGTGCTCCACGCGATGCTGGAGAAGGATCCGCTACGGCGGATTCCGGCGGCGGAGGCGGAGGTGGCGCTCTCACGGATCGTGACGCCGCAGACCGAGGCGGAGGCGTACGCCCGGACGCAGACGGACCTGGGTTCGCAGTCGCCCTGGGAGGGCCTGCCCGCGCCCGTGGCCGTGCCGGTGCCGACGCAGGCCTCGCCGCCGTACGGATACGGGGTTCCGGCGTCCCAGCACTCCCCCGTCGGTCGGCGTCGGCGGCCCCGCCCCCGGGTGCTGCAGTCCGTCCTGGCGGGGCTGCTCGGGCTCGCGCTCGCCCTGGGCGGTGTCTGGTACGCGATGGCCCATCAGCCGCCCGCCAAGGGTTCCGGCAAGAAGAGTCCGCCGTACGGCACCGTCGTCGGGCTCTCCGCGCCGCTCAAGGACGGCGACTGTGTCACCGCGGACTGGCAGGGCGGGCGCCTCTTCCAGGGGACGCCGCGGCTCGCCGTGGACGCCGGTTGCCGGACCACGGTGCCGGACGGGCAGGTGATGGCGTTCGTGTCCACCGCGTCCGCCGACGAGGCGCGGAAGGTCGGCGCCGACCGGTGCGCGCAGCGGACGCAGGAGATGCGGGAGAAGCTCGCGGACGTGCGGGGCTACGCCGTCGTACCGACCGACGCGGGTTTCCAGGCGGCCGGGCGTCGGACCGCCTGTCTGGTGCTGGGTGCGCACGGGCCGGTCTACGGGCCGCTCGGCAGTCACCGCGCGCTCGGTTCGGCGTTCGCGGACACGTCGACCATGCAGAAGCGGGACTGTCTGGACGTGCCCTCGAACCGGGCGGCGAGCCTGGTCTCCTGCGCCGGCAAGCACGATCAGGAAGTGGTCGGGTTCACCCGGTTGGGCGCGGACGTCACGCTGGCCCAGGCCCGTACGCGATCGGACGCGGCGTGCGCGCGGGACGTGCCGCCGGCCGACTACGGCTTCGATCCGTCGGTCTACGAGGCCGCCTCCTGGACCAGTGAGGGACCGTGGAAGTCCGGCACTCATTTCGTCGTGTGCGCCGTGCGGAAGCAGAACGGGGGCACCATGGAGGGGGACGAACCATGAGGAGGGTGTCGCGATGCCCGGTTCCACGAAGACCATGGGGGTGATCACCGTCGGCGGACTGGTGGTGGTGACGGCCTACACGGTGGCGCTCGGCAGCAACGGCTGGCTGTGGTTCGGCTGGGTCGTGCTGGGGCTGATCACTCTGGGGATGGTGGCCACGCGCAGCACCTGAGGCGCGTCATTCGGTGCTCCGCCGACTGGCCGAGTGCACGCCCGGCTGGTACTTCGGCAGCCGGGCGGTGATCTTCATGCCCGCTCCTACGGCGGTCTCGATGACGAGGCCGTAGTCGTCGCCGTAGACCTGGCGGAGCCTGTCGTCGACGTTGGACAGGCCGATGCCGCCCGAGGGGCTGACCTCGCCCGCCAGGATGCGGCGGAGCAGGTCGGGGTCCATGCCGGTGCCGTCGTCCTCGATGACGACGAGGGCCTCGGCGCCCGCGTCCTGCGCGGTGATGCTGATGCGGCTCTTGTCGGCCTTGCCCTCCAGGCCGTGTTTCACGGCGTTCTCGACGAGCGGTTGCAGGCACAGGAACGGGAGCGCGACCGGGAGCACCTCGGGGGCGATCTGGAGCGTGACCGAGAGGCGTTCGCCGAAGCGTGCCCGGACGAGCGCCAAGTAGTGGTCGATGGCGTGGAGTTCGTCCGCGAGGGTGGTGAAGTCGCCGTGCCTGCGGAACGAGTAGCGGGTGAAGTCGGCGAATTCGAGGAGCAGTTCGCGGGCGCGCTCGGGGTCGGTGCGGACGAACGAGGCGATCACCGCGAGCGAGTTGAAGATGAAGTGCGGGGAGATCTGGGCCCGAAGTGCCTTGATCTCGGCCTCGATCAGCCGGGTGCGGGACTGGTCCAGGTCCGCCAACTCCAGTTGGACGGAGACCCAGCGGGCGACCTCTCCGGCGGCCCGCACGAGGACGGCGGACTCGCGGGGCGCGCAGGCGACCAGCGCGCCGTGGACGCGGTCGTCGACGGTGAGCGGGGCGACCACCGCCCAGCGCAACGGGCAGTCGGGGGCATCGCAGTTGAGCCGGAACGCCTCACCGCGGCCGGTCTCCAGCGGGCCCGCCAGCCGCTCCATGATCTCGGCCCGGTGATGGTCGCCGACGCCGTCCCAGGCGAGGACCTGCGTCTGGTCGGTCAGACAGAGCGCGTCGGTGCCGAGCAGCGTGCGCAGTCTGCGCGCCGAGCGGCGTGCCGTCTCCCCGGTGAGCCCGGCGCGCAGCGGAGGTGCGGCGAGGGAGGCGGTGTGCAGGGTCTGGAAGGTGGCGTGCTCGACGGGGGTGCCGAGCCCGCCGAGGCTCTCGGGTCGCGCGGTGCGCCGCCCGAGCCAGAATCCGGCGGCCAGAAGTGGGAGGACGGCGACGCAGAGGCCGGCCAGGAATCCGCTCATGCGCCCACCGCAGCCCCACAAAGAGTGTCCCTGTGAAGGGTGTTCACGCCTTCACCTCCGCCCGCAGTTCCTCCGGCAGATGGAAGCGCGCCAGGATCGCCGCCGTGCCTGTGGGCACCCGGCCCGGGGTGGCCAGGGAGACCAGCACCATCGTGAGGAAGCCCAGCGGCACGGACCAGAGCGCGGGCCACGCGAGCAGGGCGTGCAGGGAGCCGGTGCCGGGGAAGCCCGCCATGGTCGCGGCCACGGCGACGAACGCCGAGCCGCCGCCGACCAGCATCCCGGCCGCCGCGCCGGGCGGGGTGAGCCGGGTCCACCAGATGCCGAGGACCAGCAACGGGCAGAAGGAGGAGGCCGATACGGCGAACGCGAGGCCCACCGCGTCGGCGACGGGCAGCCCGCCGACCAGAACGCTCGCCACTAACGGGACGACCATGGCGAGGACCGTGCCGAGCCTGAAGTGCCGTACCCCGCGCGACGGGAGGACGTCCTGGGTGAGGACTCCCGCGACGGCCATGGTGAGTCCCGACGCGGTGGACAGGAACGCGGCGAAGGCGCCGCCCGCGACCAGCGCGCCGAGCAGGTCGCCGCCGACGCCGCCGATCATGCGGTCGGGCAGCAGGAGTACGGCCGCGTCGGCGTCGCCGGTGATGGTGAGTTCGGGGGTGTAGATGCGGCCGAGGGCGCCGTAGACGGGTGGCAGGAGGTAGAAGGCGCCGATGAGGCCGAGGACGGCGACCGTGGTGCGGCGGGCGGCGACGCCGTGCGGGCTGGTGTAGAAGCGGACGACGACGTGCGGCAGGCCCATGGTGCCGAGGAAGGTGGCGAGGATGAGGCCGTACGTGGCGTACAGCGGGCGCTCCTCGCGGCTCGCGGCGAGCGAGGTCGACATGCCGCCGTTGGTGCCGCGGTCGGCGACCGGGACGGTGGCGCCCTTGGCGAAGGTGAGGCGGGTGCCGGCTCCGATGTGGTGGGTGCCGGTGGGGAGTCGGAGCCGCTCGGCACGGTGGCGCCGGCCGTCGACCGTGCCGTTCACGGTGACTGTGAGGGGGTGGTCGAGTTTGAGGTCGAGGGTGTCGTCGACGCGGACGACGCGCTGTTCGCGGAAGGTGGCCGGTTCCTCGAAGGCGTGCCGGGGTGCTCCGTCGCTCTGCCAGGCGAGGACCAGGAAGAGGGCGGGGACGAGCAGCGCGGTGAGCTTCAGCCAGTACTGGAAGGCCTGCACGAAGGTGATGCTGCGCATGCCGCCGGCCGCGACCGTGGCGACCACGACGACGGCCACGATCAGCCCGCCGAGCGAGTCGGGGGCACCCGTGAGGACGGTCAACGTGAGCCCCGCGCCCTGGAGTTGGGGCAGGAGGTACAGCCACCCCACTCCGACGACGAAGGCGCCCGCGAGGCGTCGTACGGCATGGGAGGCGAGGCGGGCCTCGGCGAAGTCGGGGAGGGTGTAGGCGCCGGAGCGGCGCAGCGGGGCGGCGACGAACAGCAGCAGGACCAGGTATCCGGCGGTGTAGCCGACCGGGTACCAGAGCATGTCGGGGCCCTGCACGAGGACCAGGCCCGCGATGCCCAGGAAGGAGGCGGCGGAGAGGTATTCGCCGCTGATGGCGGCCGCGTTGAGGCGGGGGCCGACGGTACGGGAGGCGACGTAGAAGTCGGAGGTGGTGCGGGAGATGCGCAGGCCGAAGGCGCCGACGAGGACGGTCGCCACGACGACGAGGGCGACCGCCGGTACCGCGTAACTGGAGTTCACGCGTCTCAGCGGTCCTCTACCAGGCGCACGAAGTCCCGCTCGTTGCGTTCGGCGCGGCGCACGTACCAGAGGGCCAGCAGGACGAGCGGGGCGTAGAGGCAGAAGCCGAGGACGAGCCATTCGAGGCGGCGGGAGTCCGGGGTGGCCGCGAACACCAGGGGCAGCGGGCCGACCAGGAGGACGAGGATCGCGAACACCGTGAGGGCGGCGCGTAGTTGGGTGCGCATGAGGGAGCGGACGTAGGTGTGGCCGAGGGTGGTCTGTTCGTCGATCTCGGTGCGCGGGCGGGAGTAGCCGGAGGCGCGGCGCGTGCGGCGGGGCGGGCCGGTGACGACGACCCTTCGCTCGGTGGGTTCTTGAGGCACCGTCAGGACCTCCGCATCAGCAGGTCGCGCAGTTCGCGGGTGTGGCGACGGCTGACCTGGAGTTCCTCGCCGCCGACCAGCACGCTCACCGTCCCGGCGTCCAGGCGGAGTTCGCCGATGTGGCGCAGGGCGACGAGGTGGCGGCGGTGGATGCGGACGAAGCCGCGCGAGCGCCAGCGGTCTTCGAGGGTGGAGACGGGTATGCGGACGAGGTGGCTGCCGCGGTCGGTGTGGAGGCGGGCGTAGTCGCCTTGTGCCTCCACGTGGGTGATGTCGTCGACGGCCACGAAGCGGGTGACACCGCCGAGTTCGACGGCGATGTGGTCGGGGTCGGGTTCGTGCACGGGTATCCGCGGTGCGGCGCCGCCGAGTTCGGCCGCCCGGCGCACGGCCTCCGCGAGCCGTTCCTTGCGGACGGGCTTGAGGACGTAGTCAACTGCCTTGAGATCGAAGGCCTGTACGGCGAAGTCCTCGTGCGCGGTGACGAAGACGACGAGCGGCGGCTGCGCGAATCCCGTCAACAGCCGTGCCAGGTCGAGCCCGTCGAGGCCGGGCATCTGGATGTCGAGGAACACGACGTCGATGGCCTCGGGTCCGCCCGGGCCGGACTCCAGGGCGCGGTTGATGCGGCGCAGCGCCTCGGTCGCGTCGCCCGCGCCCTCCGCGCTGCCGATGCGTGGATCGGCGTTCAGCAGATAGAGCAACTCCTCCAGCGAGGGGCGTTCGTCGTCGACGGCGAGGGCGCGCAGCATGAACGTGGAGTGTAGGAGGAATTCGTACGCCTGGACATGTGCCCGGCGTGGACGTCCCCGCTGGATACAGTGCGGACATGAACAGCAGGACCACGCCGTTCGACGAGCTCGACCGGAAGATCATCAACGCGCTGATGGCGAACGCCAGGACCAGCTTCGCCGAGATCGGGGCGGCGATCGGGCTGTCCGCGACGGCGGTGAAGCGGCGGGTGGACCGGCTGCGGGAGACGGGTGTGATCACCGGGTTCACGGCGACCGTGCAGCCGTCGGCGCTGGGCTGGCGCACGGAGGCGTACGTGGAGGTGTACTGCGAGGGCGCCGCGCCCCCCAGGCGGCTCGCGGAGGTGGTGCGCAACCATCCTGAGATCACCGCGGCGATGACGGTGACCGGCGGCGCGGACGCGCTGCTGCATGTGCGGGCCACCGATGTGGATCATTTCGAGGAGGTGCTGGAGCGGATCCGGCAGGAGCCGTTCATCCGGAAGACGATCAGCGTGATGGTGCTGTCCCACCTCCTCCCGGAAAGCCCGGAAGCGGGTGCCACCCACCCCGCGCCGGGCGACGCATCAGACCTGCGCTGACCCCGCCAAAGACGCAGCATTCCTGCGCGGACACGCAGCCTTCATCGCTTGTCGCGCGTATTGGTCTCTTCCTACCTTGGTGTCAACCCCAGTCGACACCACAGGAAGCGGAGGGACCCCTCTGTGCCCGACACCCGTGTGCGGCGCCGGCGGCGCTTTCTCGTCTGCGAACCCAGACACTTCGCCGTGCAGTACGCGATCAACCCCTGGATGCATCCCGACACCCAGGTGGACGTCGATCTCGCCCAGGAGCAGTGGCGGACGCTGATCGACACCTACCGCGAGCACGGCCACAGCGTGGAGACCGTGCCCCCGGCGCCCGGCCTCCCCGACATGGTCTTCGCCGCGAACTCGGCGGTCGTCGTCGAGGGCCGCGTCTTCGGCTCGCTCTTCCACGCGCCCGAGCGGCGTCCCGAGTCCGACCACTACGACATGTGGTTCAAGGCGGCGGGCTACGACGTCCACCGTCCCGAGTCGGTGAGCGAGGGCGAGGGCGATCTGATCCCGACCGGCCGTTACGTCCTGGCCGGCACCGGGTTCCGTACGACCCGCGAGGCCCATCGCGAGGTGCAGGAGTTCTTCGGCGTCCCGGTGATCAGCCTGACGCTGGTGGACCCGTACTTCTACCACCTCGACACGGCGCTGTTCGTCCTCGACGAGGACAACATCTGCTACTACCCGGAGGCGTTCTCCCCCGGCAGCCGCGAGGTGCTCGCCCGGCTGTTCCCGGACGCGGTGCTCGCGACCCGCGAGGACGCGATGTCGTGGGGCCTCAACTCCGTCTCGGACGGCCTGCACGTCTTCATCGCGCCCCAGGCCGAGGCGCTGGCCTCGCGCCTCGCCGCACACGGCTACGTCCCCATCCCTGTCGACCTGTCGGAGTTCCACAAGGCCGGCGGCGGCATCAAGTGCTGCACCCAGGAGATCCGCTCATGACCGCACCCGCCAGTGCCCGGACGTCCGCCGACCTCATCCGCGCCGAGGAGCCGGTCCTCGCGCACAACTACCACCCCCTGCCCGTGGTCGTCGCCCGCGCCGAGGGAACCTGGGTGGAGGACGTCGAGGGCCGCCGCTACCTCGACATGCTCGCGGGCTACTCGGCCCTCAACTTCGGCCACCGCCACCCCGCGTTGATCGAGGCGGCCCACCGCCAGCTCGACCGGCTGACCCTCACCTCGCGCGCCTTCCACAACGACAAGCTGGCCGAATTCGCCGAAAGGCTCGCGGAGTTGACCGGCCTCGACATGGTGCTCCCGATGAACACGGGCGCGGAGGCGGTCGAGAGCGGCATCAAGGTGGCCCGCAAATGGGCCTACGACGTGAAGGGCGTCCCCGCCGACCGGGCCACCATCGTCGTCGCGGCGGAGAACTTCCACGGCCGTACGACGACGATCGTCAGCTTCTCCACCGACGAGACGGCGCGGGCGGGCTTCGGTCCCTTCACGCCGGGCTTCCGGATCGTGCCGTACAACGACCTCGCGGCGCTGGAGGCGGCGGTCGACGAGACGACGGCGGCGGTGCTGATCGAGCCCATCCAGGGCGAGGCCGGAGTCATCATTCCGGACGCCGGCTACCTGGCCGGGGTCCGCGAACTCACCACCCGCAAGGGCTGCTTGTTCATCGCGGACGAGATCCAGTCGGGCCTCGGCCGCACCGGCCGCACCCTCGCCGTCGAGCACGAGGGTGTCGTCCCGGACATCCTGCTGCTCGGCAAGGCGCTGGGCGGCGGCATCGTGCCGGTGTCGGCGGTGGTCGCGCGCCGCGAGGTGCTCGGCGTGTTGCACCCGGGCGAGCACGGCTCGACCTTCGGCGGGAACCCGCTCGCCGCGGCGGTCGGAACGGCGGTCGTCGAACTCCTGGAGACCGGTGAATTCCAGCGCAGGGCGGCCGAGTTGGGCCTCGTCCTGCGGGACGGTCTGACCGAACTGGTCGGCAAGGGCGTCGTCGGTTTCCGCTCCCGCGGCCTCTGGGCGGGCGTCGACGTCGATCCGGCCATCGGCACCGGCCGCGAGATCAGCGAACGCCTCATGCGGGAGGGCGTGTTGGCCAAGGACACCCACGGCTCCACGATCCGGCTGGCCCCGCCGCTGACCATCACGGAGGACGAACTCCGGTCCGCAGTGGGCGCGTTGGAGCGGGTGCTGACGCAAGGGGCGTGAGGTGAGGGGTGGTCGGACCGGCGCGGGGAGTCGGTCCGACCACCGGTCCCGACCGCTGGGGGCCTCTGGGGGTTGCGGTGTCGGACCGGACTGCCGGCGCCGGGGTGGCAGGCACCCGGCACCGCTCCTGCTTCCCGATCGCCGACGTCCGCACCTGCTACCCCAGCGCCAGCAGCCATCGTCCGCGCGAGCGACCGTCCGGCAAGGTCACGGGCCTCGGCCGGGATCGCATGGGCGCGCCCGACTCCCGCGCCGAATCGGCTAGTTGTCCACGGCAGACCGCTCCGCCGAAGCACCGGCGTCCGCCAGGGCGGCCTGCGCCAGGAGACGGCGGGCCAGGTCACGGGCCTCGGCCACGGTCAGCGAGGCCCAGAGTCCCGGCTCGCCGCGCACGACCGGACCCACGTCGAGAGTGACCCGGCTGATCGGCCGCTCCGGGAGCGCCAGCAGCAGCCGCTTCACCGCGACCTGCCGACCGCAGGTGGTCACCAACGGCGCTTCACCCGACGGCGGGAGCGGCTCCTGCCCTGACCGAATCATCTCGTCCACGACCCTTCTCTGACATACCCGGCGAGGTACCAGGAGCAGCGCGGAACGGGCCCGGGTTGTTCCCGGCCCGGGCGAGGCGGCCGTAGCGCACCGTATGCGGTCGTACGGCGGACCGTGGCGCTCCCCCACCCCCGGGTGAACCCCGGGCGAATTCTCGCCCGCCCTCCGGTCAGAACAGGGTCAAGGGGCGCGGTGGGGGCCGTGGCGCCCTCATAAGATCGCTGGTACCGCCACCTTTCGTACGACTCCCCCTGGAGGCCCGGCGTGCCCGGAACCGCGCGCGGCGCCGAAGCCGAGACCGAGCCCGGTCCACCGGCGCCCTCGTCGGGCCCTGCGACCCGTCGCCGTACCGCCCTCCTCGCGGCCGGTGCCCTGGTCGCCGTGGCAGCCGGTGTGCTGGCCGCCCGGGGGTCCGGCTCGGACGGCCAGGCCGCTGCCGCCGCCGACGGGCTGCCGCACACCACCGTCGAGGTCGCGACCTCCGGCTGCGGGAGCGGCTGGACACACCCGCAGGCCGGACACCAGGTCTTCGAGCTGCACAACACGTCGAGCACGGCGGCCGAGGTGTATCTGACCGACCCGACGACCGGCGCGGTCTACGGCGAGGTCGAGGGCCTGGCACCGGGGACGGTACGACCGCTCGGCGTGACCCTGGGGAACGGTTCGTACGCCTTCAAGTGTCTGCCCGACGACGCCGACGCCGTGACCGGGCCCACCGTGCGGATCACCGGCTCGAAGGTGAAGAGCGGACCGGCCGCCGTGCCGATCACCCAGCAGGAGCTGATCCCGCCGACGCTCGCCTACCAGAAGTGGATCCAGGCGCGGACCGTCGAACTGGCCCGGAAGACAGACGTGTTGAAGACCGCCGTCGATCGTGGTGATCTCGAGGCGGCCCGCAAGGCATGGCTGCCCGCGCATCTCGTCTACGAGCGGATGGGCGCCGCCTACGGCACGTTCGGTGACTCCGACGGGGCGATCAACGGCACCACGGCCGGGCTCTCCGGCGGGGTGCGTGACGCCGGGTTCACCGGGTTCCACCGGGTCGAGTACGGGCTGTGGCACGGGGAGTCGGCGAGCGAGTTGCGCGGTCCGGCCGATCAACTCGCCAAGGACGTCCACGCGTTGGAGAGCAACTGGCCCAGCCAGCGGATGGATCCGGCCGACACCGGGCTGCGCGCGCACGAAATCCTGGAGAACACGGTGCAGTTCGAGCTGACCGGCCGCACCGACTACGGCAGCGGCACCAACCTGGCCACCGCCCGCGCCAACCTCGACGGCACCCGGGTGCTGCTCGGATATCTGGGCCCGCTGCTGAAGACCCGGGACACGGGCTACGCCGAACTCGGTGACTGGATGGACCGGGCCCAGCACACCCTGGACGGCTTCGACCACTCCGGGAAGTGGACACCGTTGGCTCAACTCACCCGTCCGCAAAGGGAGAAGGTCGACTCCGACCTCGGTGGGCTGGTGGAGCGGCTGGCCGACGTGGCCGCCCTCACGGACGTACGGAGGACCGCGTGAAGCGCGTGAACGAGGTGGGCCGCCGGGGGTTCCTGGCGAGCGCGGCGGCCGTGGCCGGTGCGGGTCTGGTGGCCGCCGACCGGGGTACGGCCTCGGCCGCGACGCCGGAGACCAGTACGCGCGTGCCCTTCCACGGGCTCCACCAGGCCGGGATCATCACCCCGGCGCAGCGCGCCACGGCGTTCGTCTCCTTCGACGCGACCGCCGAGAACCGGGCCGAACTCACCGACCTGCTGCGGACGTTGACCGACCGGGCGCGTTTCCTGACCTCCGGCGGCAGTCCGGAGGATCTGGGCATCACCGCGCCGCCCGCCGACTCCGGCACCCTGGGCCCGGACCTCCCGGCCGACCGGCTGAGTGTCACGGTCGGTGTCGGCGCCTCGCTCTTCGACGACCGCTACGGGCTGGCGCAGCGCGTGCCGCGCCGGCTGACCGCGATGCCCGCCTTCCCGGACGACGACCTCGACTCCGCCTGGTGTCACGGTGATCTGAGCGTGCAGTTCTGCGCCGACACCTCCGACACCGTGCTGCACGCCCTGCGCGATGTCACCCGGCACACGCGTGGGGGCATGCAGGTGCGCTGGCGGACGGACGGGTTCATCAGCCCGCCGCGGCCCTCGGGCACCCCGCGCAACCACCTCGGTTTCAAGGACGGCATCGCCAACCCGGAGGTGACCGACGCCCGTGCGATGAACGACCTCGTGTGGGTGGGGGCCGACAGCGGCGAACCGGCGTGGACGACCGGTGGCAGCTATCAAGTCGTGCGCCTGATACGGATGTTGGTGGAGTTCTGGGACCGGGTCTCCATCACCGAGCAGGAGCGGATGTTCGGCCGCGCCCGGGACACCGGCGCCCCGCTGGACGGACGGCACGAGAAGGACACCCCGAACTTCGCGCAGGACCCGCAGGGCGATGTGATCCCGCTCGACAGCCACATCCGGCTCGCCAATCCGCGCACCACGCAGAGCGCCGACCAGCGCATCCTGCGCCGGGGCTACAACTACGACCGGGGCATGGACAGCAACGGCAACCTCGACATGGGACTGCTGTTCTGCTGCTACCAGCAGGATCTGGCGCGGCAGTTCGCGAAGGTGCAGGAGCGGCTGGCCGGTGAACCGCTGGTCGACTACGTCTCGCCGTACGGCGGTGGCTACTTCTTCGCGCTGCCCGGGGTCCGTGACACCGCCGACTGGCTGGGCCGCAGCCTGCTGGCCTGAGAGCAGGGTCAAGAACAGGCCAACAGACCATGAGAATTTCCTGACCGGGCGTTCGCTCTCGCGTCATTGCCGCTCCCCCGCCCCGCCGTCACCATTGCCGAGGCTACGGCCGTAGGCGTCACGGCCTTGGGTGGCGTGGCAGCGAGAACAGTGCTCCCGGAAGGCGAGACAGCATGATCGGCACAGGAAGTATTCCAGGCGCGCGGCGGGGCCTGACCCGCGTGGGCGCCCTGCTCGGCGCGGCGGCGCTGGCCACGGCGGGCGGGATCGTGCCCGCGGCGGCGAACTCCGGCGGCCACCAGCCCTCCGGCAGCACCCGCACGGCCACCCCGATCAAGCATGTGGTGGTGCTCTACGACGAGAACATCTCGTTCGACCACTACTTCGCCACCTACCCGCAGGCCGCCAACACGGACGGCACGAAGTTCAAGGCCGCGGCGCACACGCCGAAGGCCGACAACCTGCTCAACGCCGGGCTGCTGAAGAAGAACCCGAACCTCTACACGCCCACCCGGCTGAGCAGTTCGCAGGTGATGACCTGCGACCAGAACCACTCCTACGGCCCCGAGCAGTACGCGGCCGACGGCGGCAAGGCCGACAAGTACGTCGAGAACACCGAGGTCAACAAGTGCACCGGCCTGTTCGGTGAGCCCGGTCTGGTGATGGACTACTACGACGGCAACACCGTCACGGGCATGTGGAACTACGCCCAGCAGTTCGCGCTGAACGACCACTCCTTCAGCTCTAACTTCGGCCCCTCGACGCCCGGCGCCCTGAACCTGATCTCCGGTCAGACGCACGGGGTCATATCCGTCGACCCGGCCTCCGGCACCGAGAACCCGAAGCAGACGACGACTCCGGACTCGTACGCCGTGGTCTCCCCGAACGCCAAGGGTGTCGGCACGGTCATCAACGACCCCGACCCGGCCTTCGACGACTGCTCGGACAAGGACCACACGGCGACCAGCGCGCTCGCGGTGATGCAGGGCAAGAACATCGGTGACCTGCTCAACAACAAGGGTGTGACCTGGGGTTGGTTCCAGGGCGGCTTCCGGCCGAGCACGGCGTGGGACGGCAAGAGCGGTGACTACGCCAAGTGCGGGGGCACCACGCACACCAACGTGGGCGGCGCGGCCTCCGAGGACTACAGCCCGCACCACTCGCCGTTCGAGTACTACAAGTCGACGTCGAACCCGCACCACCTGGCGCCGAAGTCGGTCGCCGAGATCGGCCACAACGGGCGTGCGAACCACAACTACGACCTGACGGACTTCGACGCGGCGCTGAAGGCGAACAACCTTCCCGCGGTGAGCTTCCTGAAGGCGGCCGAGTACCAGGACGGCCACGCCGGCTACTCCGACCCGGCCGACGAGCAGAACTTCCTGATCAAGGAGATCAACGCGATCCAGAAGTCGCCGGAGTGGAAGTCGACGGCGGTCGTGATCGCCTACGACGACTCCGACGGCTGGTACGACCACGTGACCTCCAAGGTGCTCAACGGCTCCAAGGACTCCACGGTCGGTTCGAACGGCAAGGCCACCGACAGCCCGGCCTGCCAGTCCGGTCCGGCGGCGAAGGGCGGCTACGCGGACCGCTGCGGCCCCGGCACCCGGCAGCCGCTGCTGGTCATCTCGCCGTACAGCAAGGTCGACAAGATCGACCACACGCCGACCGAGCAGGCGTCGATCACCCAGTTCATCGAGGACAACTGGCACACCGGCCGGATCGGTGACGCGTCCTTCGACCAGCGGGCGGGCACCCTGGGCGGCATGTTCGACTTCAAGCACCCGAACGACAAGCAGGTGCTGCTGAACACGAACGGCTCGGTGCAGTCGGTCAAGCGGATCCCGCACTACTCCCGGACCTCGTCGACGGCCACCACGGCCCCGTACCCGGCGTACGTCCAGGATCTGAAGGCGCAGAACGTCGCCGCCAGCCAGGCCGCGTCCGACACGCCGGCGATCGCGATCGGCGCGGGGCTCGTCACCGCCGCGGGTGCGACCACCGCGTTCGCGCTGTACCGCCGCAGGGCGCGCACCGCGTCCGTGTAACTCCCGGCGGACCGGGGGTAGTTGTTCCGTCCCGAGGGCGGCGAGGAGATCCTTCTCGCCGCCCTCGGCCGTGTCGGCGGCGGGCTGATCGCGACCGGTTCCACGCGAGGGCGGCTGCCTCTACACTGGCAGCCACGAGATGCCGGGTGACCTGCGAGAACAGATCGGTCGAGCCGACCCGCCGGAGTGAGGAGCGACCCCCTTTGTTCTACTACCTCCTGAAATACGTCATTCTGGGTCCCTTGCTCAGACTCGTCTTCCGGCCCCGTATCGAGGGCCTAGAGCACATACCGGAATCGGGCCCGGCGATCGTCGCCGGCAACCATCTCTCGTTCTCGGACCACTTCCTGATGCCCGCCGTCCTCAAGCGCCGGATCACCTTCCTCGCCAAGGCCGAGTACTTCACCGGCCCCGGCATCAGGGGCCGCCTCACGGCGACCTTCTTCCGCAGCGCGGGCCAGATCCCGGTCGACCGCTCCGGCAAGGAGGCGGGCCAGGCCGCGATCCGCGAGGGCCTCGGCGTCCTGGGCAAGGGCGAGCTGCTCGGCATCTACCCGGAGGGCACCCGCTCGCACGACGGCCGCCTCTACAAGGGCAAGGTCGGCGTCGCGTCCATGGCGCTGCAGGCCCGGGTGCCCGTCATCCCCTGCGCGATGATCGGCACCTTCGAGGCCCAGCCGCCCGGCAAGGTCATCCCGAACCTCCACCCGGTGACCATCCGCTTCGGCAAGCCCCTCGACTTCTCCCGCTACGAGGGCATGGAGAACGAGAAGGCCATCCTGCGCGCCGTCACCGACGAGATCATGTACGCGATCCTGATGCTCTCCGAGCAGGAGTACGTCGACCAGTACGCGGCCGTCGTCAAGGCCGCGGAGGCCACCGCGGCGAAGGAACGCAAGTTCCCGCGCCTGCCGCTGAGTTGAGACTCCGTACACGGAAGACATGCCGAGGGGCGGCCGGTTGCGAACCGACCGCCCCTCGTCACATGCGGGTGATGTCTACGGCACCGGCGTCGCGTGCGGGGTGCACGTCACGTCGGACTTGTCCACCTTCCCGGTCAACAGGTAGGTGTCGACACGGGAGTTGATGCACGGGTTGACCAGACCGGTCACACCGTGGGAGCCCGCGTCCTTCTCGGTGATCAGGCGGGAGCCCTTGAAGCGCTGGTGCAGTACGACGGCGCCCTCGTACGGCGTCGCGGCGTCACGCTGCGACTGCACGATGAGCACCGTCGGCAGCCCCTTGCCGGTCTTGACCTCGACCGGGGACTGCTGCTTGACGGGCCAGGTGGCGCACGGCAGGTTCATCCAGGCGTTGGCCCAGGTCAGGAACGGGTACTTCTTGTTGAGCGCCGTGTTGTCCTTGTCCCACTTCGCCCAGCTGGTGGGCCACTTGGCGTCGGTGCACTCGACGGCCGTGTAGACGGCGTTGCCGTTCTCCGAGCTGATGTTGCCCGCGGTGTCCGACATGTCGGGCGAGGCCGCGTCGATCAGCGGCTGGGGGTCACCGGCGACGTACTTGCTGAACGCGGTGGCGACCGGCACCCACGAGGAGTCGTAGTACGGGGCGCCCTGGAAGAAGCCGAGCAGCTCGGCCGGACCGACGACCCCGCCGAGCGGGCTCTTCTTCGCGGTGGCACGCAGCTGCAGCCACTTGGCCTGTACGGCGTCGCGCGTGGTCCCCAGGTGGAAGGCCGCGTCGTTCTTCGCGACCCAGTCCTCCCAGTCCTTCCAGCGGCCCTCGAAGGCGACGTCCTGGCCGAGGTTGGCCTCGTACCAGATGTTGTCGCGCGCCGGGTTGACGACACTGTCGACGATCATCCGGCGGACATGGCTCGGGAACAGGGTGCCGTAGACGGCGCCGAGGTAGGTGCCGTAGGAGACGCCCAGGTAGTTGAGCTTCTTCTCGCCGAGGGCGGCGCGGATGACGTCCAGGTCGCGCGCGGTGTTCGGCGTGGTCATCTGCGCGAGCATGGTGCGGCCGGTGCGCTCGGCGCAGCCGTCCGCGTACTCACGGGCCAGCTTGCGCTGCGCGTTCTTGTCGGCCGTGGAGTCCGGTACCGGGTCTGCCTTGGGCGCCTTCACGAACTCCTGCGGGTCGATGCAGGAGATGGGCGCCGAGTGGCCGACACCGCGCGGGTCGAAGCCCACGAAGTCGTACGCCTTGGACGTGTTGACCCACAGCGGGTTCTTGGTGGTGACCCGGAGGGGGAAGCGCATGCCGGAGGCGCCGGGACCGCCGGGGTTGTAGACGAGCGCGCCCTGGCGCTCCGCCGCGGTGCCGGTGCTGACCGCACGGTCGACGGCGAGCTTGATCTTCTTGCCGTTGGGCTTGGTGTAGTCGATCGGCACGGTGACCCAGCCGCACTGGACCGGCTTCGCGAAGCCCCAGGCAGTGGGGCAGTCCTGCCAGTCGATGCCGGCCTTCGCGGCGCGGGCGGCGGTGAGCGCGGCACCCTTCGCCGCACTGTCCTGTCCGTGGGCCGCCGCCTGGTCGGTCTGCGCGTTGGCCGTGGGCGCCGCCACGGCGCCGGCTATCAGAGCCGCCGCGGCGAACCCGGCCGAGCCGAACGCCGTGACGCGGCTCCTCGGTCTGATGAACCTCAAGTGGGCCCCTCCCCGTACATAGTTGCGAAATGGTCTCGGGGGATCCTCCCGGCTGTGAGGTGTCTGAGGACAGAGTCTGTTGACCTTCTTTACCAATCCGATAAGCGGAAACCCACGTACCGCTCAGCGGATACTCATCCCAGCGACACCAAGGCCTCGTCCAGCACCCGCCGCAGCCTCAGCCCGTCGGCCGCGACAGCCGTCACCAGCACGGCGGGCCCGGCCAACGGCGCCAGCGCGGCACACTCCCCCAGCATCCGCGCCACAGGCGGCTCCTGGGTGAACTCCGGCCGTACGACGACTAGTTGACCCACCGCGCGATGTCCCGCGAGCACGGCGGGCCCGTCCCAGCCGCCCGGCGCTCCGGGGCCGCAGGCCAACTCCTGGTCCAGTACGGTCCGTCCGCCGATCCGCAGCGTGAGGCGGCTGGTGAGCCGTCCGGGCTCCTCACCGGCCCGCCCGAGCACCTGCTCCTCGCGCAGCACGAGACGCGCGGAGCCGGCAAGGTCGACACGGGTCGTGACCCGCAGATCACTGCCGCACACGGAGATCAACTGCTCGGGCAGCCACTCCAGTTCACCGCCCTCGCCGACCCCGAGCCGCACGTCGTACCGCGACTCGCCCTTCGCCTGCCCCGGCAGCGCGATGGTGGCGGCGGCCGACCCGACCCGCAACCGCGCCCCGCTCTCCACGTCGGCCTCGACGCCGAAGTGATCCCCTCCCAACGGCCCGCTCATCGCCCCGACCAGCATGACCCGAGCCTCGGAACCGGTGGCACGGATCCGGCGCAGCGCGAGCGGCCCGTCGCCCTCCAGCACGGGCAGCGCGGTGCCGCCGCGCCCGTCGTCCCGGGCCACGATCCGCGCGGTGGCCCGAACGCCGGTAGCGATCACGCCGCCCACGCGGCGAGCTGCTGCCGCACCCAGCGGGCGACATCCCCGACCCCCGCCTCGGTCCGCAACGACTGGAAGACAACGGGCAGTTCGGCCCGCTGAGCCTTCGCATCGGCGGCCATCCGCCCGAGATCGGACCCCACGTACGGCGCGAGGTCGGTCTTGTTGACGACGAGCAGATCGGCGGTCGTGACCCCGGGCCCGCCCTTGCGCGGGATGTCGTCCCCACCGGCGACATCGATGACAAAGATCTGTGCGTCGACGAGCCCCTTGGAGAAGGTCGCGGTGAGATTGTCCCCACCGGACTCGACGAGGATCAGATCCAGCGGCCCCACCTCGTCCTCCAGATCCTCGACCGCTTCGAGGTTGGCGGAGATGTCGTCCCGGATCGCCGTGTGCGGACAGGCCCCCGTCTCCACGGCGGTGATCCGCTCGGGCGGCAACACGGCCTCCCGCAACAGGAATTCGGCGTCCTCACGGGTGTAGATGTCGTTGGTGACGACAGCGAGGGACAACTCGTCCCGCAGGGCCCGGCACAGCGCGGCAACGGTAGCGGTCTTACCGGAACCGACGGGCCCACCGAGCCCGATACGGAGGGCACGCCGATTCCCGTCGGGCCGGTGAGCATCGGCGCTGACGGCGGCGGGGCCGTCGTGGGTGTGGTCGAGGTGCATGGGGCGGCTCCTTCTGGGTTTCTACGGGGCTATACGGGGTCTTGTGACGCGGGCCGGCACCATCCAGCCCGTCCGGCGTTTGAGGACGAGGCCGTCCAGGCCGAAGCGGGGGTCTGGGGGCGCAGCCCCCAGGGACGATGGGGGTCCCCCCGCTCGAGCGAAGCCGAGAGTGGGGGAGGGTAGGGGCGGCGGGGGCGAGAAACCCCCTACGACGCGAACAACCGAACAGCCCAAGCCGCATGCGCCTCCGCCCCGATCTCCAGCAACGGCGCAGACGCACAAGGCAGTTCACCGACACCGTGATCCACCACACGCCCGGCCGCCTCCACCGCCCGATCGACGACAAGGTCCACCTCCGGCGCCAACCGCGCCAGCACCGCCGTAGCGTCGAACGGATCGAGACTCAGCAACCGCACCGTCGCGGACGCGGGCCCACTCACACTCTCGTAGGCCGCGCAGTACGCCGCTTCCTCCGCCCCCAGACCGGCCGCCCGAGCGACCAGCCCCAGCACCACGGGCTGATGCGCGCCCTTCGGGAACTCCCGCGCCAGCGCGTCGAGTTCGGCGGACGGCCAGGTCGCGCGAGCGGCCCGCGTCAACTGCCGCCCGAGCTTCCGCGCAGCGGTCCGCAACGCGGGCGAGGGCGTCCGCGCGTCGGCCGCAGCGTCCAACTCCACGGGATCGACGCCGAGTACGGCCGCAGCCGCCAACGATGCGGACACTACCCCGGCCGTGTGCAACCGCCCCCGGCAGAAGTCACCGAGACTGGCCGCCCCGGTGACCCGCCCGGCCTTGACGGCAGCTTCCGCCCCGCCGGAGTGCGCGTGCCCACCGGCGGGAAAGCGCCCGTCGGCGAGGACCAACAACGCTCCCCTGCTCATCGCGACCCCTTCATCAGAAGAGGAAGTACCGCTGAGCCATGGGCAGTTCGGCGGCCGGAGTCGCCTCGACGAGCTCCCCGTCGATGTGCACGGCGAAGCTGTCGGGGTCGACCTGGACGCGCGGCCGGGCGTCGTTCTCCCGCATGTCCGCCTTGGTCACTCCACGCGTGGACTCGATGGCGACGAACTTCTTGCCGAGGTCGAGCCGTTCGGGCAGCCCGTCCTCGATCGCCAACTGCGCGACGAAATTGAAGGAGTTGGAAGCGGGAGCCCGCCCGATCGCCCCGAACATAGGCCGCGGCAGGATCGGTTGCGGAGTCGGGATGGACGCGTTCGCGTCGCCCATCTGCGCGTAGGCGATCTGGCCGCCCTTGATGACGAGGTGCGGCTTGACGCCGAAGAACGCCGGTTCCCACAGCACGAGGTCGGCGAGCTTGCCGCTCTCGACGGAGCCGATCTCTCGGGCGAGGCCCTGCGCGAGGGCGGGGTTGATCGTGTACTTGGCGACATAGCGCCGTACGCGATGGTTGTCCGCGCGCCCGTCACCCGGCAGCGCCCCCCGTCGCCGCTTCATCACATGGGCTGTCTGCCAGGTCCGCAGGATCACCTCGCCCACGCGCCCCATGGCCTGGGCGTCGGAGGAGATGATCGAGATGGCGCCGAGGTCGTGGAGGATGTCCTCCGCGCCGATGGTCGAGGGGCGGATGCGGGACTCGGCGAAGGCCAGGTCCTCGGGGACGGCCGGGTTGAGGTGGTGGCAGACCATCAGCATGTCGAGGTGTTCCTCGGCGGTGTTGACGGTGTAGGGCCGGGTCGGGTTGGTGGAGCTGGGCAGCACGTGCGGCTCGGAGACCACGGTCATGATGTCCGGCGCGTGCCCGCCGCCCGCACCCTCGGTGTGGTAGGCGTGGATACCGCGTCCGGCGATCGCGGCGAGGGTGTCGCCGACGAACCCGGCCTCGTTCAACGTGTCGGTGTGGATGGCGACTTGGACGCCCGTGCGGTCGGCGACGGTGAGCGAGGCGTCGATGACGGCGGGGGTCGAGCCCCAGTCCTCGTGCAGCTTCAGCCCAAGGGCGCCGCCCCTGATCTGGGACAGCATCGCGTCGTGCGAGACGGTGTTGCCCTTGCCGAGGAAGCCGATGTTGAGCGGGTACTGCTCCATCGCGGCCATCATCCGGGCCAGATGCCAGGGGCCGGGGGTGACCGTGGTCGCCTTGGAGCCCTCGGCGGGACCGGTGCCGCCGCCCACGAGCGTGGTGACTCCGGCGGAGAGCGCCTCGTCGGCGATCTGCGGGCAGATGAAGTGGACGTGCGCGTCGACGGCACCGGCCGTGAGGATGCGGCCGTTGCCGGCGATGACCTCGGTCTCGGGGCCGATCACCAGGTCGGGGTGGACGCCGTCCATGGTGTCGGGGTTGCCGGCCTTGCCGATGCCGGTGATCCGGCCGTCGCGGATGCCGACGTCGGCCTTGACGATGCCCCAGTGGTCGATGACGACGGCACCGGTGATGACGGTGTCGGGGGTGCCTTCTGCGCGCGTAGCGCGGGCCTGGCCCATCGACTCGCGGATGACCTTGCCGCCGCCGAACACGGCCTCGTCACCGGCGAGTCCGGGACCGCCGCTGCGGTCCTCCTCGATCTCGATCAGGAGGTCGGTGTCGGCGAGCCGGATGCGGTCGCCGGTGGTCGGTCCGAACAGGTCCGCGTACGCGGCGCGGGAGATCTCAGGCATCGAGGGCACCTCCGGTCTCCCCGCGCAGTCCGGGCACGACACGGGCGCCGGCGAGCGGGACGAGTTCGACGTCGACGGGGATCCCGGGCTCGAAGCGCACGGCCGTACCGGCGGCGACGTTGAGCCGCTTGCCGCGGGCGGCGGCGCGGTCGAATGCGAGCCCGGGGTTGGCCTCGGCGAAGTGGTAGTGGGAGCCGACCTGGACGGGTCGGTCGGCGGCGTTGAGGACGGTCATCGTGGTGACCTCGCGGCCCGCGTTGTAGACGATCGGGTCGTCCGCGAACAGGATCTCGCCGGGAATCATCGAGGCCTCCTACACGATCGGGTCGTGGACGGTGACGAGCTTGGTGCCGTCCGGGAAGGTCGCCTCGACCTGTACGTCGTGGATCATCTCGGGGATGCCCTCCATGACGTCGTCCCTGGTGAGCAGCTTGCGCCCGGAGGACATCAGCTCGGCGACGGTACGGCCGTCACGGGCGCCTTCGAGGATGTGCGACGTGATGAGGGCGACCGTCTCGGGGTGGTTGAGCTTCAGTCCACGGGCCCGGCGCTTCTCGGCCACGTCGGCTGCCACATGGATCAGCAGCCTCTCTTGCTCGTGCGGGGTCAGTTGCACGCTCCCACCTCACAGTCCTCGCTCCGGACCGTGCGGGGTCCGGCTGCCGTAGCCCCCGGTCAAAGTCCCTGGTGGCGTGGATCGGCAGGCTAGTTGGACCGAGTTTCAAGCAAGTTAACCGAGCTGTGATCAGGACAATCACATCTACGCCCGTAGAGCCGCTCCTCGACCGCGCGACTAAGAGGGGTTCGGGCCCCGGTGCTCGGCCGCGATGCCGAAGCGATGGTGTTCGCGGGGAGCGGACGCGACCTCGTGGACGCGCGAGACGGAGCTGATCACCGGCTCGTCGGCGTTCGCGTCGAGCTTGTCCAGCCGGTCGAGTTCGTCGAGTCGCTCCAGGTCGGCGGCGGAGACCAGCGCGACAAGGGGCTTGCCGTGCCGTGTCACGACGACGCGCTCGCCGCCGTACACCACCCGGTTGATCAGGTCGGCGAGCTCAGCCCTGGCTTGCGTCACCGGAATCTCGTAGGCCATACCCCCATCATAACGTCATGTACGTCCTGTACATTTCTTACAGATACCGAAGGAGGGGCACCCATGACCCGACCGTTCGCCCGCCATGTCCTGCCCGAATTCACCGAGCGCACCAGCTCCGGGTACCGGACCCTCGATCCGTACTCGAAGCTGCTGGAGGAGCGGATCGTCTTCCTCGGGACGCCGATCGACGACATCTCGGCGAACGATGTGATGGCCCAGTTCATGCACCTGGAGTACCTGGCGCCGGACCGGGACATCTCGCTGTACATCAACTCGCCCGGCGGCTCGTTCACCGCGATGTCGGCGATCTACGACACGCTGCGGTACGTCACGTGCGACGTGGAGACGATCTGCCTCGGCCAGGCCGGCACCAGCGCGGCGGTGCTGCTGGCGGCGGGCACACCGGGCAAGCGGTCGGCGCTGCCGGGCGCGCGGGTGGTGCTCCGCCAGCCCTCGCTGCCCGAGCCGGTCCAGGGTCAGGCGAGTGATCTCGCCATCCAGGCCGAGGAGTTGGCGCGTACCCGGTCCCGACTGGAGGCCGTGCTCGCCCTGCACACGGGCCGGACGGTGGAGCGGGTGGGCCAGGACATCGAGCGGGACCGGATCATGGACGCCCAACAGGCCCTGGAATACGGCCTGGTGGACCGGATCGTGTCGACCCGCAAGACCTCGCTCACCGAGTACGGCGGGGAGTGAGCCGACGATGCTGCCGCCGGAGCTGCCACCGCTGCCCGCACTGACGCGTGCCGAGGGCGAGTTGATCGACCGTTATCTGGATGTGGCCGACCTGCTGGGCCGTATCAACCCGGCGCACCACGGGGACACGTACCGTGGACTGCGGGCCGCCCAGGCACTGGTGGCCAAGGCCACCGAGCTGAGGGACGCGCTGGCGCTGATGCACCAGCGGGGCGAGACCGAGCTGCACGCCCCCACGCTCGCGCGGGCGCTGCGCGTGCTGGACGGGGAGCGCCGCACGGCTCGCGTCACGATCCCCGCGCCCTCCGACAGTTGACGGACCCGGAGCCATGACGGCCGGGGGCGAAACGGGCCGAACGACGTACCCCCGATCGGTGTAGTCGCCGCTCCGCCCATGCGGCCGTCCGGGTTGCGCAACACGCGTAGCCCGAGGGGCGGGTGAGGTGTTCCGGCGCTGGTCCGGGGGTCATGCGCCCTCGACACGCCGTCGAACACCGTCGCGTTCAGCCGAACGGGTGAGTGGTGAGTAACCCCACAAATCCCCGATTCCGTTGGGCTTTTCGGACATTCATAGGTGAAGATCCCTGTCTGACGACAAGACCCCGCCGCAGCGGCGGGGCGATCCGGGCGGACGCCGAGTCCTGCCGCCACCCGGATGACAGGTCGACAGGATTGCATCGGCAGGAGTGGAGGACCCAAGCACGACGGGTCGCCGGGACGGTCACGCCATGACCGGGTCGAGCAGCCCTTGGGGTGAAGCCGCGAGTGTGCGGCCGGGCAACTTCGCCAGCCCGAATCCGACAGGTCATCCTTCACAGGCGGCTGACGAAGGGTTGCGCATGACTGCGCTCAATCGTGTCCCGTCGCTGATGGTCCGGGCCGGTACGGCTTCGGCCTTCGCCATCGCCGCCGTAGGCGGTTCCGTCGTGATCCCCGGCGTCGCGTCCGACGCCGCTGCCGCGACACCCGCGACGAAGGCACTCCAGGTCGCGGCGTCCAAGAAGGGCGCCCCGTACAGGTACGGGGCCACCGGACCGGGCCGCTTCGACTGCTCTGGGCTCACGTTGTACTCGTACAAGAAGGCAGGCAAGAAGCTGCCCCGTACGGCGGCCCAGCAGTACAACAAGACGCACCACATCTCGGCCGGCAGCCGCAAGGCCGGGGACCTCGTCTTCTTCCACTCGGGCTCCAGCGTCTACCACGTCGGCATCTACGCCGGCGGGGGAAAGATCTGGCACGCCCCGAAGACCGGGGACGTGGTGCGGTTGCAGAAGATCTGGACCAAGAGCGTCTGGTACGGCCGGGTCAGCTGACTCGTGCTGAATACCCCGAGGGGTGGCGGTCTCCTGACGGACCGCCACCCCTCGGGTGTTTCCGGAGGCGTTCAACACGCCGCTCTACGGCTCCTGTTGGCCCGCCGCGGTCACCGGGCGGGCCGGGACCGTCCAGGGCACCTCGATGGAGACCGTCTTGCCGCCCTCCAGGGTGGGCCGGACCCTGAGTTTGCCGCCGCACTCCGCGGTCAGCCAGCGGATGATGACCATGCCCCGGCCGTTGTCCTGCTGGACGGCGGCCGGCAGGCGTTTCGGGAAGCGGGGATGGCTGTCGGTGACTCCGATGCGCAGCTGTTCGTCACGCTCCAGCTCGATGTCCACCGTGAAGGTGGGTGACTGTCCGAAGGTGTGCTGTACGGCGTTGGTGGCGAGTTCGGAGACGATGAGGCGGATGGTGTCGGCGACCTCCGTGTCCGCAGGCAGTCCCCATTCCACGAGGGTCCCGACCACGTAGGAGCGGGCGGTGGAGACCGAGGCGGGATCGCTCGGCAGAGTGACGGATGCTTCCAGATGGTCTGCCATGGCGCGGTCGTCCCTTTCCCGCGGGACCGGTGTCCGACACGGAGCGGATGGTTCGAGTACGGTCCCGGACTGGTGCTTCTTCGCCAGACTGCCATTACCGCGTCGCCAACGGTGCCGATCCACCAAGATATGCATATATCTGTCGCTCAAAGCGGTGAACTCTGCGAACCCAGACTCTATTTGGGCGGCTCGGAAGGAGTAAGGAGAAACCCATGCAGTACGGTCCCGCGGTGCGCCGCCGGAAACTGGGCGCGGAACTCCGCGCGTTGCGTGCGGATGCGGGGCTCACCAGCGGTGAGGCGGCCCGGCTGGTCGGTTGGCACCAGTCGAAGGTGAGCCGCATCGAGACCGGCGCGAGTGGCGTGAAACCGCCCGACGTCCGGTTACTCCTGGACGCCTACGAGGTCGGCGACGCTCAACTCCGGGACATGCTGCTCGTGTTGGCGGGCTCCGACGACGGGGGCGGCCGGCACCACTGGTGGCACGCCTATCGCGGTGTACTGCCGCCCGCCTACCGGGACTTCATCAGTCTCGAGTCACAGGCCAGTACGATCCGCACCCTGGAGACCTCGGTGGTCCCCGGGCTGCTGCAGACACCCGAGTACGCCCGTGCGGTGACCCGGGCCGCCGTGGGAGGCCTCGACAACGACGGGCCGGAGCGGCTCGACGCGCTGGTGCAGGTGCGGCTGGCCCGGCAGGACATCCTGCGGGCGGATCCGCCGCTGGAACTGAGCGTGGTCCTCGACGAGGCGGTGGTACGCCGGGAGGTCGGCGGGCCGGGTGTGATGGCACGGCAGCTGGAGCGGCTCGTCGAGGCGGCGCATCTGCCCCAAGTCCGGCTTCAGGTCTTGCCGTTCGCCGCAGGAGCACACATCGGCATCACCGGTCCTTTCGTTATCTTCTCCTTTCCGAGCACTTCTGATCTGGACGTGGTTGTTCTAGACCACTTGACGAGTAGCCTCTACCTCGAACGGAAAGAAGACCTAGAGGCCTACAGCGAGGCCTTCAACACCCTTCAGTTCCACGCCCTTTCACCCGAGGACTCGTTGGACTACATCGCCGGGATAGGTGACGGCTCGTAAGGAGGCACCATGTCTGCACTGCCTCGGAACGTACCTTCCAGTACCGATCTGTCCGGAGTGCGGTGGCTGCGCAGCAGCTACAGCACGGGAGCGAACAACTGCGTCGAGGCGGCCCGTCCGCGCTCAGGCCCCCACGCGGGGCTGCTCGCCGTACGCGACTCGAAGGAACCGCAAGGACCCGCCCTGCTCTTCTCCCCCGAGAGCTGGACGGGCTTCCTCACCGCGTTCCACTGATCGGTTCCCCCGTCAGCGGCACACGACCGTGTCACGCCGACTCATGGTCGCGTCTCGCCGATCACACGTACAGCGCGTTCGATCTCGGCCCCGGAGAGGTCCGCTCGGGCGGTCAGCCTGAGCCGTGAGATGCCGTCGGGCACGGAAGGAGGACGGAAGCAGCCCACGGCCAGCCCTGCCGTACGGCAGTCGGCCGCCCATTGCACGGCCGCCTCCGGGGACGGTGCCCGCACCGACACCACCGCGGCGTCCGGACGTACCGCTTCCAGACCCGCGGCGGTGAACCGTGTGTGCAGCTCACTCGCCACGGCGCGCGCCCGGGCCGCCCGCTCGGGCTCGCGCCGCAGCAGGGTGAGACCGGCCAGCGCCGCGCCCGCCGCCGCGGGTGCAAGACCCGTGTCGAAGATGAAGGTCCGCGCCGCGTTGACCAGATGGTCGATCACCCGGGCCGGCCCGAGCACGGCACCGCCCTGGCTGCCCAGCGACTTGGACAGGGTGACCGTCACGACCACGTCCTCGGCGCCCGCGAGCCCCGCCGCATACGGCGCCCCGCGCCCGCCCTCGCCCATCACCCCGAGCC
>NZ_JAEQAZ010000390.1 GCF_016654115.1 Streptomyces sp. MBT53 | reverse complement strand
GGGGGGAGGTGTGCTCGCGCATGGGGGGACTCCGGCAAGCCGTAGGGGAGTGCGGGTCGCGGGGAGCGTAGCGTGAATGAGCATGACACTGTCAACAGACGGAAATGCAATTCTCGTTGGAGGGAGTCGAGTTACCGCCGAAGGGTGTGGTGGTACTGGGTGGGTCCCTCCGAAGTCCGGTGAATCCGATCACCGGCAAGTGCCCGCTCTGTGCACTCCGTTACCCATCAGGACTGTGCGTGAGGGGTGGGGCGGTGTCGGTGTCGGTGGTGCCAGCGGCCGGGGACAGGATCGACGGCCGGTATCTCCTGCACGAGCCCATCGGCACCGGCGGGATGGGCGTCGTATGGCGGGCCTGGGACGAGCGGCTGCAGCGCTGGGTCGCGGTCAAGTGCGCGCGCCTGGACGACGATCGCGCCACCCGACGGCTGATGGGCGAGGCCCGTAACGCCGGGCGGCTGCACCACCCGAACATCGTCGCCGTCTTCGACTACGTCGACGAGGGCACCACCTGCTGGATCGTCATGGAGTACGTCCCCTCCCGCAGCCTCGCCCAACTCATGGCCGACCGCGGCCCGTTGGCGCCCGAGGAGGTCGGGTCGATCGGGTGCCGGATCGCGGACGCGCTGGTGAAGTCCCATGACGCGGGTGCGGTGCGACGGCAGGCGGGAGGTGGAGATCCAGTTCAGCCGGGACAACTCGCTGGACGCCGACGACGGACATCCCGTGGACGTCGCCGGCACCAGGAGCTACTACGTCGCCGACGAGGCCGAGGACGACAGCTGCACCGTACGGACCCCGCACCGCACCTACACGGACTCGGTCGGCGAGGACACCACCGAGCTGCTCCAGCTCACCGTGTACGCACCGGAGCCGGGCAGGCAACTGTGCGACACGGCGGCCGAGTTGGCGGGCGAGGTCGTACGGAACATCGCGAAGCGGCTTGCGGCGGGCTGAGGTCTCAGAGCTGTACGGGCATGGTCCAGCAGTTGGAGATGGCCGGCCTGCCGGAGAGGCGGTCGGTGAGCCAGGAGATGGCGTCGCCCTGGTCGGTGAGCAGGGGTGCGAAGTGGTTGACGAGCGCGCTGCCGACACTGGGCAGGACGACGGCCTTGTACGTGACGTCGGCGCCCTTCGCGCACCAGTCGACGGCGAGTTGGCGGGCCTGGGCGTGCGGGACGAGGTTGTCGCTGACGCCGGTCGCGAGGCGGACGGGTCCCGACGGTTTCAACGTGCCGATGCGCTGCTGGTCGACGAAAGCCTGGAACGCGGGAGTTGACGCGATGATGCTGCTGAGGGACTGGCCGTCCGTGGTCCAACTGGTGCTCTTCGTATAGGCGTAGCCGAGCAGCGCGTCGCCCACGCACATGGTCGACAGGTCGGTGAGCGCGGCCTTCCCTGCGTCGTTGAGGTGTGCTTCGGCGAGCGGCTTCAGCTCCGGGTCGGACTGGAGGAACCCGTTGAGCGACCAGCCCAGCGCACCGGCGAGTTCGCTGCCGTCGATGGCCTTGGTGACCGAGGTCAGGTCGGCGGGCGGGGCTCCGGCGTAGGTTCCGGAGAGGGTGACGTCGGGGGCGTAGGAGGACTGGAGTTCGGCGGCGGCCGCGGTCGCGCCGCCGCCCTGGCTGTAGCCGTAGAGGCCGACCGGTGAGGCGGCGGTGACCGAGGTCCCGGTGAGCGAACGGGCGGCGCGTACGGCGTCCAGCACCGCGTGCGCCTCGTCGACCCGGTTGACGTAGGTGTGCAGCCGGTCCGTGGCACCGAGTCCCACGTAGTCGGTGACGACGACGGCGACGCCCTCGGCGAGCAGGCGGTAGATGGAGAGATCCTCGTAACCGACCGAAACCGTCTGGCTGTTGAAGACGAGGGGGTGTTCCAGGCCCATCGACGCGGAGCACTGGTCGCCCTGTCCCACGGTGCCGGGGGCGACCGCGACGAGGGGGCGCGGGCCGCTGCCGGACCAGTCGGCGGAGGGTTCGATGTAGGCGCCGGTGACGGCGACGGGCTGGCCGTTGGAGTCCGTGGACTTGTACATCAGCCGGGTCGCGGTGCCGGGGAGCGGGCCGTCGAGGCCGGGCAGGCTCAGGGCGAGGGGGAGGGGCTCGCTGCGGACGAGGGCGCCGTTCGCGGCGGGCAGGGTGGCGGGCGGGTTGTAGAACGCGGGGATCGTGACGCCTCTGGACACGACCTCGTCCGAGGCGGTGGCGGCGGACGCGGTCGCGATGACCAGGGCCTGGGCCCCGAGACAGGCGACGACGGTGAACGCGGCGCCGAGCAGGCGCCGTTGGCGTGTGGACATGGCGAGCCTCCTGTGGAGCGGCCGTCAGGAAGCGGCGGCGCGGTGGCGCACACACGCGTCCCACGTGTGTGCGCCGGCACCGCCGGAAAGTGGTTCGCCTGGAACTTACCTGCGGGTAAGTTACTCGTGATACCTGTCGGTAGGTTACGTTTCGGTAATGTGACTGACTGTCAAGTCGCGGCGATCAGTTCGAGTCGGTCGGCGACGGCTTCCGGCTCGCTGACCATCAGGTCGTGGCCGGTGTCGATGTCCCACAACCGCCCCGCCGCACGCGCCGGTTCGAGGTCCGCCGGATCGCGGAAGGGCAGGGTCGACGTACAGACGATCTGCGACTGCGGCAGCGCGCGCACCGCAGCCTCGTCCTTCAGCCGCAACGGCTGCTCGAAGCACTTCCACGGATGAGGCGTGATCTTCGGCGCCAGCCAGGCGATGTCGTCCGGATCGGTCAACCCGTAGTGGGGCATGGGCCCTTCGCCGGGAAAGTTCACCAGCTCGACTCCGTCGACGACCCTCCCCATGGCCCGCGAGGCGGCCATCAACTCCGGTGCCACATCGGCGAGGGACTGCCCGTTCGCCGGGTTGGCCGCGTCCAGATAGACGAGATGGCCGACCCGGTCGAGGGCGCGGTCGGCGGCACCGGTGACGACCATCCCGCCGTAGCTGTGCCCGAC
>NZ_JAEQAZ010000389.1 GCF_016654115.1 Streptomyces sp. MBT53 | reverse complement strand
TGCGCTCGCTGAGCTGAGTTTCTCGCCCCCGCCGCCCCTGCCCGTCCCGTCACTGGGGGCTGCGCCCCCAGACCCCCGCTTCGGCCTGGACGGCCTCGTCCTCAAACGCCGGACGGGCTGGAGGATGCCGGCCCGGGTTGAAGAGTGAGCGCAGCTGACCTGGGCTGATAACTGATTTGCTTCTCTCCGTACGACTGACGTAGTGTCGTGTTTACCGACGCGGGGTGGAGCAGCTCGGTAGCTCGCTGGGCTCATAACCCAGAGGTCGCAGGTTCAAATCCTGTCCCCGCTACTGAAGGCCGAGGGCCGGAATCCAGATCATGGATTCCGGCCCTCGGTGTTTCTACGGCTGGTGGCCCACCGCTTCCTCGTACAGCGAGCGGTCCACGGTCCGGGACTCCGGGAGCGCGGCCCCCTTTGACACCCCCGCCGCCTTGTACGCGGCCTGCAGGCGAGTCGTCGTCCCGGCGCGGATCTCCCAGTCCATGGTGAGCGACGGGGTCGACTTCAGGACCGTCTCGTCCGTCTTCAGGAGTTTCGCGAGGTATGCGACGAAGGTCGCATCGGTTTTGTAGTCGCCCGTGAAGTACGTGTTCACCGTGCGGATGTAGGCCCGGAGGAGGGCCACGCCGGCGTCCACGTCGTCGTGCAGGAGGCTGCGGCCGTACAGCATGCCGCCCAGGGGCTCGCCGAGGGGCTGGCCGCCCAGGAAGGCGTACGCAGGGTTGCCGTCGACCTTGCGCCAGACCGGGTCCAGGAGCCACGCGGAGTCGACGCCGCCGTTCTGGAGGGCGGTGAGGACGTCGGCCGAACCGAGCTGCTGGTACTGGATCTTGTCGAGGCCGCCGCCATGGGTCGCGAGGGCCTTCTCCATGGGATACGCGATCACCGAGCCCTTGCCGATCATCGTGCCCATCCTGCGGCCCGCCATCCGGACGTCCGCCGCCGCCTCGCCCTTCTTCAGCTTCACCCACAGACCGCTCTTCGACTTGGGGTCGGGGGAGAAGTTCCCGGCGACCCACTTGATGTCGAAGCCGCCCTCGACGCCGTTCATGACAGCTGCCTCCGGGGCCGCCCACATCGCGTCGATGTCCCCCTTCGCGAGGAGGGGCAGCGCGTCCGGGGTCGGCAGCACCTTGAGCGTGACGTCCAGGCCCTCCTTCTTGAACTCGCCCTTGTCGAGGGCGACTTCGAGCGGGGCGACATACTCCGCGCTCAGTGTCCCGGTCGCGATCGTCACCTTCCGGGTCTTGGGGAGGGGCTGCGCGGAGGGGGCGAGCGGCAGACAGCGGGCCGGGACGCGGGTGGGGGACAGGTCCGCCGGGTCCGTCCACGACGACTTGCCGCAGCCCTCAACGGGCTTGACGGTGCGGTTGCCCACGGTCGCGCCCGAACTCCCGGAGTCGTCCGAGTACTTCGACGAGCAGCCCGCCGACACCAGCACCGCCGTCACGACGACCACCACACCGTACGCGCGCCTTCTCACGACTGCCCCCGTCCACGGTCCCGCGGTGCCCACGGTGTGAGCAACCGGCCTGCCACACGCACCAGTTCGGAGAAGACGACCCCCAGGACCGCGACGCAGACGATGCCGACGAACATCACGTCGTTCTCGAACAGCGCGCGGGAGTCGAAGATCAGATGGCCCAGACCGTTCGTCGCGGCGATCTGTTCCGAGGCGACGATGACCAGGACGGCCACACCCGCCGCGATCCGCGCGCCCACCAGGACCGCGGGGAGGGAGGCGGGGAGCAGGACATGGCGGAACATCTGCCAGGGGGAGGCGCCGAAGACCTGCCCCGCGTCGCGATGCCCGGACGGTACGGCGATGACCGCCGACATGGTCGAGATCCACACGAAGAAGAACACCGTGGCGGCCACCAGGGCGAGTTGGGGGCCTTCGCCCAGGCCGAACATGTTCAGGAAGATCGGCAGCAGGGCCAGTTTCGGTACGACGTACAGGGCGTCCAACAGCGGTTCCAGCGCGGCCCGGACGAGGGAGAGCGAGCCCATCAGCAGGCCCAGGGCGTAGCCGGCCGCCGTGCCGATCGCGTAACCGCCCAGGACGCGCCGGGTCGTGGCCCACACGTCCGGCCACAGCTCGCCGGCGGTGGCCCGGTCCCAGCCGTCGGCGAGGACCGTGGAGGGGGCCGGGTAGACACGGGGGTCGATCCAGCCCTGGGCGGCGGCCAGTTGCCACCAGAGGATGAGGGCGAGGGGTACTGCCACGGCCAGGGAGAGTTCCAGTGCGCGTCGGCGACGGTGGGTGCGTACGGGATGGAGTTCCTGCGGGCCGGGGCGGCGGACCAGGACCGATTCCTCGCGGTCGGGGGCGATCGTGGTCATGCGGGCACCGCCTCTTTCCGCAACAGCTCCCACAACTCGCTCTTCAGGGCGGTGAATTCGGGGGTGTCGCGGATGTCGCCGGTACGTGGGCGCGGGAACGGCGGACGATGTTCGGCGATGATCCGGCCCGGGCGCGCGGACATCACCAGCACACGGTCACCGAGCACGAGCGCCTCCTCCAGGCTGTGCGTGATGAAGAGGGTCGTGGTGCGCAACGCCTGGGTGATCTCCAGCAGTTCGTCCTGGAGGATCGTGCGGAGCTGGGCGTCCAGCGCGGCGAACGGCTCGTCCATCAGCAGGAGTTCGGGTTCTACGGCGAGTGCGCGGGCGATGGCGACGCGTTGCCGCATGCCGCCGGAGAGGGTCGCGGGGTAGGCGCGCGCGAAGTCGGCGAGGCCCATGCGGGTCAGCCACTCGTCGGCACGGGCGTTGGCCTCACGGCGCGGGACGCGCTGGATGTCCAGGCCGAAACGGACGTTGGCGCGGACCGACTTCCAGTCGTAGATGCCGTAGTCCTGGAAGATCATGGCCGCCGGGCGCGGGCTGGACGTGCGGATCTCCAGGGTGCCCGTGCTGGGGCGCAGCAGGCCCGCGGCGATGCGCAGCAGGGTGGATTTGCCGCAGCCGGACGGGCCGA
>NZ_JAEQAZ010000388.1 GCF_016654115.1 Streptomyces sp. MBT53 | reverse complement strand
GGCGTGGGGTGTGGGGCGGGGTGGGTTCGTCCGGTTCCTCGCTGCGGCGGGTGGTGCCGGTCGGTCCGATCCGCCGGGCGGTGGGCCGGGGAGTCTTCCTCCGTCTCCGTCCTCACCGTGGTCTCCGCGCCGCGGGCCGCGCCGGATCGGCCGCCGCTCCCGCTGTCGCGGCGGCGACTCCTGCCGTCTCTCCCACGCCCCTCGTTCGCCCTCGCCCGACCTTCGTTCACCGCGGCCGCGGCCTCCGACGCGGCGGCTGTGACTCCGACTGTCAGTGGGGCGTGGCAGGATCGGGGTCGTGGCAGAGACAGCATCGAAGAAGACCGACCAGACCTCCGGCGGAGACCGTCCACGGCTGATGCTGATGGACGGGCACTCGCTGGCCTACCGCGCGTTCTTCGCGCTGCCCGCGGAGAACTTCACGACCGCGACGGGCCAGCCGACGAACGCGATCTACGGCTTCGCGTCGATGCTGGCCAACACCTTGCGCGACGAGGCGCCCACGCACTTCGCGGTGGCCTTCGACGTGTCCCGCAAGACCTGGCGCTCCGAGGAGTTCACCGAGTACAAGGCGAACCGCTCCAAGACCCCGGACGAGTTCAAGGGCCAGGTCGAGCTGATCGGCGAGCTGCTCGACGCGATGCACGTCTCCCGGTTCGCGGTCGACGGCTTCGAGGCCGACGACGTCATCGCCACGCTCGCCACCCAGGCCGAGGCCGAGGGCTTCGACGTGCTGATCGTCACCGGCGACCGCGACTCCTTCCAGCTGGTGTCCGACCACACCACGGTGCTTTACCCGACGAAGGGTGTCTCCGAGCTGACCCGGTTCACTCCGGAGAAGGTCGTCGAGAAGTACGGGTTGACGCCCGCCCAGTACCCCGACTTCGCGGCCCTGCGCGGCGACCCGTCCGACAACCTCCCCGGCATTCCCGGCGTCGGCGAGAAGACCGCCGCGAAGTGGATCAACCAGTTCGGTTCCTTCGCCGAGTTGGTCGACCGCGTCGACGAGGTCAAGGGCAAGGCCGGGCAGAACCTCCGCGACCACCTGGACGCGGTCAAGCTCAACCGCCGTCTGACCGAGATGGTCAAGGACGTCGAGCTGCCCAAGACGGTGATCGACCTGGAGCGCGCTCCGTACGACCGCACGGCCGTCGCGATGGTTCTCGACACCCTGGAGATCCGCAACCCCTCGCTGCGCGAACGGCTGCTGGCCGTCGACCCGGGCAGCGAGGAGGCCGACCCGACCCCGCCCGCGGAGAGCGGTGTCGCGGTCGACGGCTCGGTCCTCGGCACCGGCGAACTGCCCGGCTGGCTCGCCGACTACGGCACCGAGCCCCTCGGCGTCGCCACCGTCGACACCTGGACCCTCGGCTCGGGTTCGGTGACCGAGGTCGCGCTCGCCACCGCCGGGGGAGCGGCCGCCTGGTTCGACCCCGCCGAGCTGGACGAGGGCGACGAGAACGCGTTCGCGGCCTGGCTCGCCGACGCCGACCGCCCCAAGGTGTTCCACAACGCCAAGGGCGCGATGCGGGTCTTCGCCGAGCACGGCTGGACCATCAACGGCATCACCATGGACACCGCGCTCGCCGCCTACCTCGTCAAGCCCGGCCGCCGCTCCTTCGACCTGGACGCGCTGTCCCTGGAGTACCTCGGCCGCGAGCTGGCCCCCGCCGCCGCGGCCGACGGCCAGTTGGCCTTCGGTGCGGACGACGGCGCCGAGGCGGACGCCCTGATGGTGCAGGCCCGCGCGATCCTCGACCTGGGAGACGCCTTCGGGGAGCGCCTCCAGGAGGTCGGCGCGGCGGACCTCCTGCGGGACATGGAGCTGCCCACCTCGATCCTGCTCGCCCGTCTGGAGCGGTACGGCATCGCGGCCGACAAGGCCCACCTCGAAGCCATGGAGCAGATGTTCGCCGGTGCCGTCCAGCAGGCGGTGAAGGAGGCGCACGCGGCGGCCGGACACGAGTTCAACCTCGGCTCGCCCAAGCAGCTCCAGGAAGTCCTCTTCGGCGAACTCGGCCTGCCCAAGACCAAGAAGACCAAGACCGGCTACACCACCGACGCGGACGCCCTGGCCTGGCTCGCCAACCAGACCGAGAACGAACTGCCGGTCATCATGCTCCGCCACCGCGAACAGGCGAAGCTGCGCGTCACCGTCGAGGGCCTGATCAAGACGATCGCGACCGACGGCCGCATCCACACCACGTTCAACCAGACCGTCGCCGCCACCGGCCGCCTCTCCTCGACGGACCCGAACCTCCAGAACATCCCGGTCCGCACGGACGAGGGCAGGGCGATCCGCCGCGGCTTCGTGGTCGGCGAAGGCTTCGAGTCCCTCATGACCGCGGACTACAGCCAGATCGAACTGCGCGTGATGGCCCATCTCTCCGAGGACGAGGGCCTGTTGGAGGCGTTCACCTCGGGCGAGGACCTGCACACCACGGTCGCCTCCCAGGTGTTCTCCGTCGAGGGCTCGGCGGTCGACGCGGAGATGCGCCGCAAGATCAAGGCGATGTCGTACGGCCTCGCCTACGGGCTCTCCGCCTTCGGCCTCTCCCAGCAGCTGAACATCGACGCGGGCGAGGCGCGGGTCCTGATGGACACGTACTTCGAGCGCTTCGGCGGTGTACGGGACTATCTGCGCCGCGCGGTCGACGAGGCGCGGGCCACGGGCTACACGGCGACCCTCTTCGGGCGCCGCCGCTACCTCCCCGACCTCAACAGCGACAACCGCCAACGCCGCGAGGCCGCCGAGCGCATGGCGCTCAACGCGCCGATCCAGGGCACCGCGGCCGACATCGTCAAGATGGCCATGCTCAAGGTGGACACCGCCCTGCGCGAGGCCGACCTCAAGTCCCGCATGCTCCTCCAGGTCCACGACGAAATCGTCCTGGAGATCGCCCCCGGCGAACGAGCGGCCACGGAGGAACTGGTCCGCCACGAGATGGCGGGCGCGGTCCATCTCCGGGCGCCGCTGGACGTCTCGGTGGGAGTGGGGCCGGACTGGGAGTCGGCGGCGCACTAGCCTGCGGCGGCGCGGCGGAGGGTTGTCCCGGGCGAGCTCTGCAACCGAGTTCGCCCCGGCTCGCCGCCACGCTTCCCTCCCCGGCAACAGGACCTCCCCGCACGACCCCCGCC
>NZ_JAEQAZ010000387.1 GCF_016654115.1 Streptomyces sp. MBT53 | reverse complement strand
GAACCAACCCCCGCCCCCGCCCTAGCCGTACAGCAGGAGTTCGACCTGTGACCGCCCCCGTAGACGACACGCAGCCCGCGAACGACACCGGCGAGAAGACCGCCAAGGCTGTCGCGCAGACGAACACGCTCGTTGCCAAGCTCTGGAACTATTGCAACGTCCTGCGTGACAACGGCATGTCCACCATCGAGTACGTCGAGCAGCTTTCCTACCTGCTCTTCCTCAAGATGGTCGACGAGATCGAGAACGACCCGTGGGACGGGCAGGACCTCAGTGCCATCGTGCCCGCCGACTACAACTGGAAGTCGCTCGTCAGCAAGCGCGGACCGGAGCTGGAGAAGCACTACCGGGACATTCTCGAACACCTCGGCCAGCACCCCGACACCACCATCGGCACGATCTTCGCCGATGCCCAGAACCGGATCACCAAGCCGGCTCTCCTGGAGAAGCTGGTCGTCGAGCTGATCGGGCGCCAAGAGTGGAACATGACCGGCACCGACCTCAAGGGCGATGCCTATGAGGGGCTGCTCAACAAGGGTGCGTCCGACACCAAGACCGGTGCAGGCCAGTACTTCACGCCCCGCGCGCTCATCGACGCCATGGTCGACGTCACCCGGCCCGGCCCCGAAGACACCATCACGGACCCGGCCTGCGGCACCGGCGGCTTCCTCATCGCCGCCCACGCCTACATCCGCGACCACCACATGAAGAAGATGTCGCTGGACGCGCGCAAGGCCTACGACGAGGGCCGCAAGATCTGGGGCAACGAACTCGTCACCGCCACCGCCCGCCTCGCCGCGATGAACATGCTCCTCCACGGCATGGGCAAGAGCGACGGGCCCAGCCTCATCCACGTCGGTGACGCCCTCGCCGACAAGCCCAGCGGCAAGCACGCCACCCTCGTCCTCGCCAACCCGCCCTTCGGCCGTAAGTCCGCGATCACGGTCATCGGTCAGGACGGCGAGGTCGAGAAGGAGGACATCCAGTACGACCGCGACGACTTCACCGCGACCACCACCAACAAGCAGCTGAACTTCCTGCAACACATCATGTCGCTCACGGCAGTTGGAGGCCGGGCCGCTGTCGTCCTGCCCGACAACGTGCTCTTCGAGGGCGGTGCCGGCGAGAAGGTGCGGCGCAAGCTTCTCGACGAGTTCGACCTCCACACCATCCTGCGGTTGCCCACCGGCATCTTCTACGCCGGAGGCGTCAAGGCCAACGTCCTCTTCTTCGACAAGAAGCCACCGCGTGCGGACGGCAAGCCGCACACCACTGACACCTGGGTGTACGACTTCCGGACCGGCCAGCACTTCACCCTCAAGCAACACCCGCTGACCCGCGCCGACCTCGACGACTTCGTGACGGCCTACCGGCCCGGGGAGCCGCGCTCCTCCCGCGTCGAGTCCGAGGACGACAACGGGCCCTTCAGGAAGTTCAGTTACGAGGACCTGATCGCTCGCGACAAGGTCAACCTCGACATCACGTGGATGAAGGACCCCGCCCTCGACGACGCCGACAGCGGTCTGGCGCCCGAGGTGATCGCGGAGGAGATCGTGCGCGATCTGCAAGCCGCGCTGAACGAGTTCACGGCCATCGCCCGCTCCCTGGGCGCAGAGGTCGACGTGCCTGAGGCCGAGGTCGAGTAGCCGCCCGCAAAAAGTGTGACGCTTTCGCGTGAAAGCGTCACACTTTTTGCGAGGGGGTGGGTGCTGCTCAGCCTTCGGACGCGTACGTCACGAAGTCCGTCCACGTGGCCGGGGCGACGGCGAAGCGGGGACCGTTGATGGTCTTGGAATCGCGAATGTGGATGGCGCGAGGCGCTAGCGCGATCTCGACACAGGACTCGCCGTCGTTGCCGCCGCTGTAACTGCTCTTGAACCACGCGAGTTCGAAGGCATCCTCGGCAGCGGTCTTGCGGATCATGTCTCTCCCAGCAGTTGTTCGATGAGGGCCGACGACTCCCGTGGGGAGAGAGCCTGCGCCCGGATGGTGCCATACCGCAGTTCGAGGATGCGCAGCTGTTTCGGATCCGTGGTCGGGCGGCCGCTGAACGCGCCGTCGGAACGCCCCACCGCCGTACCGTCCGGAAACTTCAGCACCTCGATCCTCCCGTCCAGACCGGAGTGGACCTCGCAGCTCATCGGCATCACTTGAAGCACGACGTTGCGCAGCCTCCCCACCTCCAGCAGGTGTTCGAGCTGCCCTCGCCACGCCATTGTGCCCCCGATGGGACGGCGTAGCACCGCCTCCTCCAAGACGAAGTGGATCGACGGTGCCGGGTCCCTTTCGAAGACTGATTGCCGGGCCAGGCGGGCGGCAACCATGCGCTCCACATCGTCCGGCGAGTACGGCGGCTGCGCAGCCTCGATCACGGACCGTGCATGCTCCGGCGTCTGCAACAGCCCCGCGATGATGTTGCACTCGTAGACGCCGATCTCGACCGCCTGGGCCTCCAGCTTCGCCAACGCCCGTACCTTCTTGGGGTACCGGACCTTGGCGGTGTCCTCCTTCATCGCCGAGATGAGTCCGTGCGCGTCCAACTTCTCCTCGGACTTGTCCAGATACTCGGGCCGGGGAATCCGCTTCCCCGCCTCGATCTTGTAGACGAGGTCCTCGCTGTACCCCACCGCCACCGCGAAGTCGGCGACCCGCATTCCCACCGCCTCGCGCCGCAGCCTCAGCTGTCGTCCTACCGTCGCGAGGACGGCCAAACCCCACTCGTCGTCGGGATCCACCTCCCAACCCGGCTCGTCCGCCTCCGTCTTGAGCTGTGCCTCGCCCGCGTCCAACGACATCTCGCGCCCCTCCTGATCCGTACGACCGTGCCGCGACGCCCCTACCCGCGCGACCCGTCCCGACAGCTTGGACACGACCGGACAACGCCTGGACAGTCACCGTACGCAACGGCCATGTCACTGTTCACGGTAAGCACGCACGGCCACGCTGAGTGACGTGATTCAGGAAACCTCCACCCCCGAAACCCAACCCACCTACTCCACGCGCAACTTCAGCGTGCGGCTGTCCTCCACCCCGAGAGGCGCCCGCCTGGCCCGTCTCCTCGCGACGGAACAACTCCGCGCCTGGGGACTCCCGTTGGACCCGGCCCGCCAACTCGTCGCCGAACTCGCCACCAACGCGAGCACCCACGGCCGCGTCCCTGGCCGGGACTTCGGACTCATGCTCTGCGTCATCGACAACACCCTGCGCATCGAGGTCACCGACACCCGC
>NZ_JAEQAZ010000386.1 GCF_016654115.1 Streptomyces sp. MBT53 | reverse complement strand
CAGACCCCCCTCTCCCTCCACCCCGGCCTACGATGATCCCGAGTCATCGATCAGCCGATCACCCGCGTCCCGTACGGCACTGCCCGGGGCGCCGTTCCGGGGAGGAACCTTGTCCGACCACAGCGCCGTACCCGCCGCCGGTCAGGCCCGCGAGCTGCATGCCTTTGTCGCCGGGCTGCCCAAGGCCGAGCTGCATGTCCATCACGTCGGCTCCGCCTCCCCGCGGATCGTCTCGGAGCTGGCCGCCCGGCACTCCGACTCCACCGTGCCCACCGACCCCGAGGCCCTGGTCGACTACTTCAGCTTCACGGACTTCGCGCACTTCATCGACGTGTATCTGTCCGTGGTCGACCTCATTCGGACGCCGGAGGACGTACGGCTGCTGACGTACGAGGTCGCCCGGGACATGGCCCGCCAGCAGGTGCGGTACGCCGAGCTGACCATCACGCCGTTCTCGTCGACGCGGCGCGGGATCGACGAGCGGGCGTTCATGGACGCGATCGAGGACGCCCGCAAGGCGGCCGAGGCCGAGTTCGGGACCGTACTGCGGTGGTGCTTCGACATTCCCGGTGAGGCGGGGCTGGAGGCGGCCGAGGAGACCGTGCGGCTCGCGACCGATGACCGGCTGCGGCCGGAGGGGCTGGTGTCGTTCGGGCTCGGCGGGCCGGAGATCGGCGTGCCCCGGCCGCAGTTCAAGCCGTACTTCGACCGGGCCATCGCGGCCGGTCTGCACTCCGTGCCGCACGCCGGTGAGACCACCGGGCCCGAGACGGTGTGGGACGCGCTCAACGAGCTGCGCGCCGAGCGCATCGGGCACGGCACCAGTTCCGCGCAGGACTCCAAGCTGCTCGCCCATCTCGCCGAGCACGGCATCGCGCTGGAGGTCTGCCCGACCTCCAACATCGCCACCCGCGCGGTCCGCACGCTCGACGAGCACCCGATCAAGGAGTTCGTCCGGGCCGGGGTCCTCGTCACGATCAACTCCGACGACCCGCCGATGTTCGGCACCGACCTCAACAACGAGTACGCGGTCGCCGCCCGTCTCCTCGACCTCGACGAGCGCGGTGTCGCCGACCTCGCGAAGAACGCCGTGGCGGCCTCCTTCCTCGACGCGGCGGGCAAGGCCCGTATCAACGAGGAGATCGACACCTACACCTCGGCGTGGCTCGCGCCCTGACGGTCGGCGCTCCCGCGCCAACCAGCACAATGAGCCCATGGAGAACGTGACCGCCGTGGGCCATCGCGGCGACCCCTACCGTGCCCGTGAGAACACCGTCGACTCACTGCGTTCCGCGCTCGAACAGGGCGCGGACGCCGTCGAGTTCGACGTACGAGTGACCCGTGACGGCGTGCCCGTGCTGCTGCACGACGAGACGCTGCAACGGCTGTGGGAAGTGGACCGGCCGCTGAAGTCGCTGTCCGTGGACGAGGTGCGCGGGCTCACGGACGGCGGGGTGCCGACGCTGGTGGAGGCGCTGGCCGCGACCGAGGGCAGCCGGGTGATGGTCGACCTGCCCGGCGCGGCCGACCCACGGGCCGCGCGCCGGATCGTGGAGGTGATCCGCGAGTACGGGGCGGACGACCGGGCGTACTACTGCGCGGGCGCCGACTCGATGCTCGCCGTGCGCGCGGCCGACCCGTCCGCCGAGATCGCCCTGACCTGGACCTCGCTCGCCCCGCCACGCCCCGCGGTGCTGGAAGCGGTACGGCCGCGCTGGCTCAACTACCGCTTCACACTGGTCGATCGGGACCTCGTCGCCCGTGTCCACCGCGACGGCTACCTCCTGTCGGTCTGGACCCCGGACACCCGCCGCTCGATGCGCCGCCTCCTCGACCTGGGCGTCGACTCGATCACCACCAACCGCGTCGGCGTCCTGTGCGGGCTCAGGAAGAAGGGGTGAGGACGGCAGCCGCACTCAGTGGTCCTGCCGACTCCCCCGGCGGGGCGATGGATTGAGCGTCCGCCCCCTCCCCCACCCACAACCGGATGAACAGCGCGGCCGTTGCCTCCAGCAGGGCCGCGCCCTGACCCAACTCCCCCGCCGTGAACGGTTCGCAGCCCACGTCCCGCACCAACTGCCGTACGACCGCGAGGGCTTGCTCGTTGTCGCCGCTCAGGGGGACGCCCAGGGGGCGGCCGTCGAACACCGGGGGTGTCAGGCGCCAGACGTCCTCGTGGCAGAGGTTGAACGCCTTGACCACGTGGGTCTCGGGGCCCGCGGCGGTGGCGAGTTGCTCGGCGGCGGAGGGGCCGCCCACGGTGAGCAGGCGGAAGCCTTGGCCGACCGGGTTCGTGCAGTCGATCAACACGCGGCTGGTGAGCGGGAGTTGGCGGGCGACCTCGATTGCCACCCGCCACGGCAGTGCCATCAGTACGGCGTCGGTGCCGAAGTCGGCGGCCTGGTGGAGGGTGCCCCAGGCGCCGTCCCAGCGCCGCGCGAGAGTCTCCGCCCGCCCCAAGTCCCGGCCGCCGAACAGTACTTCGTGTCCGGACCGCCGCCATTGCGCGCCGAGCGCGTCCGCCATTCCGCCTGTGCCGAGGATTCCGATTCGCATGGCACGACAGTAGGAAGCGGCTCGGGCACCATGTGGTGCGTGACCTCCGAACCCGTGTTTCTCGCCGACTGCCGGGCCCGGCTCGCCTTCGACCTGCTCGGCAACACCTGGAACTGTGTGGTGCTCTGGGCCCTGCGGCACGGTCCGGAGCGGCCGGGTGAGCTGCGCGGGCGGATCGGTGGGATCAGCCAGAAAGTGCTGACCGAGACCTTGCGGCGGCTGGAGTTCAACGGGCTGGTGGCGCGGCGGTCCTACGGTGGTTCGCCGCCACGGGTGGAGTACGAACTCACCGCGCTGGGTCGGACGTTGCTCGAGCCGATCGACGCGTTCGGGGCCTGGGCCTTCGAGCACGGGGACGAAGTCATGGCCGCGCAGGACGACTTCACGCGCGGCGGTCAGACCCGGGAGGCCTGAGCGACCGTCGCCGGGTCTGCCGGGGTGGTGCGGGTGACGTACTGGGGGACCGGGGCGTTGTCCTTTCCGGTGTCGCGGGTCAGGCCGTAGCGGGTCGCGCCCTGGGCGGGGCCGGTGGTGATGTCCTGCTCCACGGCGTCCCAGGTGGTGGGGAAGACGTTCAGGCCGTAGTCGGCGCCGCGTTCGTTGACGGTGAGGGTGACGCTGCCGTCGACGTAGAAGTACTCGTTCTGCCACATCTGTTGGGTGCCGGTGGGCAGGACGTCGTAGCCGGTGATCTTGTTGCCCACCGGCACCCAACAGA
>NZ_JAEQAZ010000385.1 GCF_016654115.1 Streptomyces sp. MBT53 | reverse complement strand
CGGCCCCGACCAGCGCATCGCCTACGTCAACGACGCCTACGTCGCCGCCTTCGGTGACCGCCCCCTGGGCGCACCCGCCCGCGAGGCGCTCCCCGAGCTCGACGAACTCGGCCTGCTCCCGCTCCTCGACCAGGTCCTGCGCAGTGGCAAGCCCCGCACCCTCAAGTCCCGCAAGGCCCCCGGCGGCCGGTCCTACACGTTCACCTGCACCCCGGTCGCCAAGAGCGCCGACGGCGGCGAGGGCGGCGTCCTGATCTTCGCCACCGACGTCAACGACGTGATCACCCTCGGCGGCGGCCGCACCGCCCTGGTCATCGGCGACGTCATGGGCCGAGGCGTCCGCGCGGCGGCCGTCATGGGCCAACTCCGCACCGCCGTCCGCGCGTACGCCCGCCTCGACCTGCCCCCGCACGAGATCCTCCAGCTCCTGGACGGCCTCGCCACGGAGATCGACGCCAACCAGATCGCCACCTGCGTGTACGCCATCTTCGACCCGAACGAGGGCCGCCTGGTGTACGCCTCCGCCGGCCACCTCCCGATCCTCGTCCGCGACGAGACGGGCACGGTCCAGCGCGCCGACGAACCCACCGGCCCCCCGCTCGGCACCGGCGGCTGGATCCACTCCTCCGGCACGATCCCGCTCAGCCCCGGCTCCACGGCGGTCCTCTACACGGACGGCCTGGTGGAACGCCGGGACGAGGATCTCGACGAGGGAATCGCCTCCCTGGAGCGCGCGCTGTCCGGCGCCACCGGCACTCCCCAGGTCGTCTGCGACCGCCTGGTCCGCTCGATGGGCGTCACCGCCGACCACGACGACGACGTCGCCGTCCTGGTCGTCCAGCACCCGACCCACACGGGCCACGACGGCGAACTCTTCCGCAACGCGGCCCTGGAGCTGCTCGGCGGAGTCGAAGCGGCCCCACGCGCGCGTGCCTTCGCCTCCGGAGTCCTCACCAGCTGGCGCTTCCCCACGGAACTGCACGACCTGGGCGTCCTGGCCGCCAGCGAGTTGGTCGCCAACAGCCTCCAGCACGGCACCCCACCCATGCGCCTACGGCTCCGCCGCACCGACCGCCGCCTCATCGTCGAGGTCACCGACGGCGACGACCACCTCCCGCGCCGCCGCCGCGCCGAACCGGCGGACGAATCGGGCCGAGGCATCGCGATCGTCGCCACGATCGCCACCAACTGGGGCTCCCGCCGCACCCCGGGCGGCGGCAAGGCGGTGTGGTGCGAGTTCGTCCTCCCGAAGACAGCGGCCCCGGTATGACCTACACGTCCGCTCCGACAGGCTCGACGGCCCCCCGAGCGACGACCAGACTCCCCTTCGCCCGCCACGGCTGATCCTGTACGGCGGTCAGCTGCCGCCCCAGCCGCACGGCGAGCACGCTGATCCCCAGCGAGAACACGAAGAACATCACGACGTACGGCCCCGGCAGCGAGGCCCCGAGCGGCCCGCCCACCGCGGGCCCGACGGCCAGTGCGAGCTGCTTCACCAGGGCGAAGGCCGAGTTGTACTGCCCGGCCATCCCCTCCGGCGCCAGATCGGCGACCAGCGGCGCGACGGTCGGCGACAGCATCGCCTCCCCGAGCCCGAACAGCGCGTACGTCGACACGAAGGCGGCCGTGGCCATCTCCTGACTCCCGTGCCCGAGCCCCGCATACCCGGCGGTGACCCACGCCAGCGCCCAGATCAGCCCGACCCCGGCGATCACCCTGGACCGCCGCCGCCGCTCGACGAACTTCAGCACCGCGAACTGCGCGACCACGATCATCGCGGTATTGGCGGCCAGCGCGGTCCCAAGGGCGGACGTGGAGATCCCGGCGGCCTCCACCCCGTACGCACTCAGCCCGGACTCGAACTGCCCGTAGCAGGCGAAGAACATGACGAACCCGAGCACGCCCAACTGCACCATGGCCCGGTTCCCGAGCAGCTGCTTCCACGCACCCTTGGCGGACTGCGAGGGCGCGTCCCCGATGACCGGCGAGTGCGGCATCCGCACGGTCGCCATCACCCCGGCGAGCACCAGGAACATCGCCGCTTCGATCCCGAACAGCAAGGTGAACGACGACGCACTGGTCGTGTCGACCAGATGACCGCCGATGAGCCCACCGACACCGAGCCCGAGGTTCTGCAGAAAGAACTGCATGGCGAACGCCCGCGACCGCGTCTCGGCCGTAGAACACTCCACGATCATCGTGGCAAGCGCCGGCTGCATCACGGCCTGCCCGGCCCCGAGCCCAGCGGCCGACACCAACACGGCCCCCGCACTCCCGGCGAGCCCCAGACTCATCGCTCCTACGGCGGCCAGGACCAGGGCGACGAGCAGAACCGGCCGCGGGCCACGCCGGACGATGGCCCGCCCGGCGAACGGCAGCACGATCAGCGCGGCCACGGCGAAGACGGCGAGGACGAGCCCCGCCGTCATACCGCCAAGACCCCGCACCTGCGCCACATAGACGTACAGGTACGGGACCGTGAAGCCGAGCCCGAACGCGCTGAGTGCGTTGCCCACGTGGATCCGGCGCATCGCTGCGCCCATCGCCCTGGTCACGTTCACCTCAATCAACTAGTTAGATCTGAAGACTTAGAAGCTAAAGAGTACATACTCAAGGACTTCAAGGCAAAGGAAGCCCGTGCCATACTGCGCGCATGGCCGACACCAGCGGCGTCCCGGAGCCGACGCTCGACGAACAGATCGCCGCCTACCAGCGCGAATTCCGGGACCTCGACCCCCAGGTCGAGAAGATCGTCTCGGCCCTGGGCCGCCTCAACCGCCGCATGAACGTCGCCTACGGCCGCCAGACCGCGAACCTCGGCATCAGCAGCGCCGACTGGGAAGTGCTCAAGGCCCTCGTCCTCGCCGGCGACCCCTACCGGATGGGCCCCAGCGACCTCGCCAAGCGCCTCGGCCTCACGCCGGCCGCGATGACCCACCGGATCGACCGCATGGTCTCCGAGGGGCTGGTCACCAGGGAGCGGGACGAGTCCAACCGCGTCCGCGTGATCGTGGAGCTGACCCCCGAGGGCCGCGGCAAGTGGCTGGAGGCGATGCGCATGGCGACGGTCTTCGAGGAGGACCTGCTCCAGGATCTGTCCCCGGACGAGCGCACGGTCCTCGGTGAGGTCCTCACCCGGCTGCTGCGTAGGGTGGAGCACGCCCAGCCGGACGCCGGCGGGCGCCTGAGCGACCTGGACTGAGCGGTCTCCGACCAGCCTTCGACTCGCCCAGGAAAAGATCTTGACAGGGGTAGTTGACACACCCCTCGCCGATCCGTAAAGTTCTTCGGGTTGCCGCCGAGCCGTAACGGTTCTCCGGCAGCACCTCCGCCGCGACAGCGGCAACTCAAACCATCCGCACGATCTCCCAACGGGATTGATTTCGGCGTGCCCGAATTCAATTCGATTTGGGCTCGGCTGTGTTCGATCAGGTCACTGGACCTCGATTGGAACTCCGCCGGGGGAATCGGCTAAGGTTTGAGACGTCGGAACGGCCCAACAGCCGGGATGGCAGCCCCCTCTGACTGGGAGTCAGGCCCGAAAGGATCTGATAGAGTCGGAATCGCCGGAAAGGGAAACGCGG
>NZ_JAEQAZ010000384.1 GCF_016654115.1 Streptomyces sp. MBT53 | reverse complement strand
GACTCGGCGTCACCGGTTGGTACTTCTTGAACGGCGACGACGTCCCCACCCGGGAAGCGAGATGGAAGTCCACCGCTGGCTCCTCGTTCGGGGGGCGCCCCGTCGTGTCCGGCGGGCTGGTGTTTTCGAGCAGTTGGGACGGTTGCTTGTATGCGGTAGATGCCGCCGCCGGCAAACAACGGTGGAAAGTCCGCGTGGGGGAGGAAAGAGCGGACGACAGGTCGCCGACGGTGTCCGGCGGACTGGTGTACGCAAGCGGCACCAAGTACCTGTATGCGTTGCACGCGGACACCGGCGAAGAACGGTGGAGGTTCTCCACCGGCGACAACGTGTACTCGGCACCGACGGTGTCCGGCGGGCTGGTGTGCGTCACCGGCGATGACGCGTACTTGTATGCAGTCGATGCCGTCACCGGCAAGCAACGGTGGAAGTACGCCACTGAGGCCGACTCGAACTTCCAGGTATCGCCGACGGTGTCCGGCGGGCTGGTATACGTCGGAATGTCGGATGATCTGTATGCGCTGGACGCGGCCACGGGCAAGAAGCGGTGGAACTATCGCACCTTCGGCACGGTGAGCTCGTGGCCGCCTGTGGTTGCTCAGGGAGCCGTGTACGTGGGCAACGACCTAGGTGAGTTGCATGCGCTAAGCGCTTCCGGTGGTGAGCAGCTTTGGCGGTTCGCCACCGGAAGCGGCAATGGCTCTTTTAAGTCGCCGGTGGTCACCCGCGAAGTGGTGTACGTCAGCGGCGAAGGCGGATACCTGTACGCCGTGGGCGCCACCACCGGCCAGCAACACTGGAAGTTCTCCAGTGACAACGAATTGTCGTCACCAGCGGCATCCGGTGGGGTGGTGTACGTCGGCAGCGATGACTACTACCTGTATGCCGTGGATGCCACCACTGGCAAACGGCGGTGGAGGTTCCTCAGCGGCGGCACCACGTCTTCCTCGCCGACGGTATCCGACGGGCTGGTCTACATCGGCGGCACTCACCTGTACGCGCTGCCGGTGTAGCGCTTCGGCACCCTGACCACACCGCCGCCGACCGCCCCCAACTGGTACTGGTGGAGGACGCAGGGTCGATCCGGGCGGAAGCAGCCCGCACGGCTCGCCAGGCACTCCGCCGAGAAGGGGTAGCCGCGGACAAGAAGACGGCGCGCCCAGGCTGTGGGCCGCTCCGCTACGACTTGAGTAGTGGGCCGCTGAACGGTCCGACCAACTCGTCGGCTTGGTCCACCCGGTGGCGGAGGTCGTCGAACGGGACGACGGCCGCGTCCACGACTCGCTCAGCATCGTGGCGGGCAGTGTCCTCGGCGCGGCGAAGGGCGTGACGGAGGTACCGCACGGACGTCCGGCCGCGGCGGGCGTCAAGGGCCTCCTGAGCCTCGTCGAGCCAGTACTGAGCGCTCTGCGCCTCATCCGCCGTGGACATGCCGAGCCAGGTCTGCAGTTGCTGGGCGTCCTGGAGCAGTTCCTCGGCAACAGGGCGGAGTCTCGCCTCCGCGCGCGCCGCCCGCACCGATTCCGCTGCCGTGGCGGTGACGAAGAGTGCGGCGACGGCGGTACAGGTCCACAAGGGCCAGGTGGAGGTAGGGCCGCCGGGCATCCCCAGGTCGGCGCGCGCCCTGCGGGACGGCACACCCAGTGACACTGTGCCGAGTAGCAGGACCGGCCAGAAAATGACGAGCCAGCGTATGTAGCGGTCCCGCAACTCCTGTTCGAGGCTTGTGCCGAAGCACCTCGGAATCAGCAGCTGCAAGATGTTGAACACGGGGATGGCGACGAGCGCGACCGTGAAGGATGCCTCAAGCCCGGTGGTCGGGAACATGTGCTGCGTCTCCTTGAGCGTGCTGGTGGCGCGGGACGGCGGCGGCCGGCGGATAGGCCCGTGGTGACGACAGGCCTCGCGGTCACGGCCGTCGCCGCACCAAGGGATTGGTGGTCTTACGCCTGTTGGAAGAGCGGGGTCAGCAGGTCGTCTCCCGGCCAGAATTCCCGCTCGGCTACGAGCCCGGAGAGGAACGTGTCGATCTCGGCCAGGACGGCGGCGCGGTCCTGCGGCCCGTAGGCGATGAACTGGTCGGCTGCGGCGTCGAAGACACGCACGTAACTGAGGGGACCGACGCAGACGAGGGCTCGCGCGATCTCGGGGAGTCCGAAGCTGAGGGCGTCACACCCTCCGGTGCGGACGAGTTGCACGAGGTCGGCGGTGACGTGCTCCCAGTCGCCGACCGTCGGCCAGTCGGCGCCGCCGCCCAGTTCGTGGGTGAGGGTGGCCAGCGGGATGATCTCGCCCGGCCGGCGTCCCTGCGTGAGGCGGTAGTGGATCTGGACTCCGTCGGGCTGGCGCACCCGGGGATGGAGCAGGGAGGCGGCGGCTACCAGGGTGGTGTTGATCTCCTGGGTGCCTTCGCCGAGGTAGTACGGCTCCTGTGCGAAGAGCAGGTAGACGTCCGTGGTGCGGATCTCATCGCCAGGCTGGACGTGGGGCACGGGAAGGTTTCCCTCCGGTCGTGAGGTACCAGGCCCGCGTCGAGGTGCCGGCCGGTGCGCCGGTTCGAAGCCGGGCGGGTAGGGGCGGCCCAGGGGGCCTTCGTGTCCGCGAGGCTGGTCCTTGGGGCCGGAGCGGGCCTCGGCGCGGATGCGCTCCAGGATCTGTGCGACTTGGTCGGCGAGCTGGACCATTAGCCGCTCACGGTCGATGAGTTGCGACGAGACCGATCGGGTGTCGTGGGTCTGGAGCAGACCGGCGGTGTCCCACATCAGGTCCTGGCCGATCTCGGCGGAACGGCGCAGTGCGTAGTGGTCGTTACCGGCGGCGGCCTGGACGAAGTAGGTGTGCAGGGCGGCGAGGCGCTGCAGGTACTGGCAGGCAGCGTCTCCTTCGACAGTGCGGAGGTGTCCGGCTGCCCGGTCGTCGAGCCTGTCGGGCAGGTATTCGGCGAGCAACGGGGCGAGCAGCGCCCCTGGCAGCACAAGGTCGGCGGGGATGCCGTGGCCGAGGGCGGACATCGCGGCGAAGAGGCTGATGACCCCCACGACCACTGCTGAAAGCCGCAGGGAGGCGGGGCTCGTAGAGGTCAGCGCGATGCGGTGGGCGCGACGCCTGGTCAGCCAGCGCACGGCGAGTCGCTGTCTCATCGCCGCGTCCGGGGGGAGCACCCCGATCTGCCACGGGCGCTCGGGCAGGGTGCCGTCACCGGGCACGGTCCAGGCCAACCACCCCCACCTGGTGCGCTCGTACACGACCGCCGGCTCGCAGGTGCCGGTGCACGCGGTGTCGGAGCAGACGTGGCCGAACTGCACCGCGCGGGATCGCTCTTCCTCCCACCGTTCCGGATCGCGGGAGAAGGGGCGGGCGTGGTACTGCGGCACGGTCCAGGTTGCTGCGTCGAACGTGTCCGTCATGAGGTGTTCGCTTCCAGAGGTCCGGTCAGGGTGGTGGAGCAGGTGGTGCAGCGGCCGTCGCCGTCGGGACGGGCGCGGCGGGGAGTCGGGCCGGGGCAGGTGCGGCACAGTGGCCAGCCGAGGCAGGCCGGGCAGAGGTCCTCACCGGGAGCGGTGCCGGGCCTGCCGCAGCCGGCGCATTCGACGAGGGCGCGGTGGGTGAGGGCCTCGCTGACGGTGCTCGTGGCGGCGGGGATGGCCTCCCGGGGCGGCGGGGCGTCCCGAGCGGG
>NZ_JAEQAZ010000383.1 GCF_016654115.1 Streptomyces sp. MBT53 | reverse complement strand
GGGGAATGGAGCGCTGGTGATGCGGGGGGGGGTGACATGGACGTACAGAGTTGACGGGGTGCACACTACTGACACTCCCTACGACGCGTGTCAACTGAAGCCCCCACGAACGACGTTGGCAGCGTCCTCCACCGTGCATTGCCGAGGCCTGATCCGGTGCACGCCCCCCACGTACCGCCGAGGTGCGCGAAGTCCGTTAGGAGCCCCAAGCGTTGAGCGTGGTCCTGTTCCGTCGTCCGGCCCGCCGTCGCGGACCCGACATGCCCGCCGGCGAGTTGGTCCTCCAGGAGCCGCCGACTCTCATGGAGATCGTCCCGGACACCTCCGCGGTGTGGACGTATCTGCCGATGGCGATGATGTCGGTCTCGATGATGATGATGTTCATGCGGTCGGGCGGTCAGTCCAACGGCATCTTCATGTATCTCGCGCTCGGCATGATGGTGATGGCCGCCGGCGCGATGATGGTCGGTCAGGTCATGCGCAAGGCCGGCGACCGCAAGCAGCGGCTGCGCGGTGAACGCCGGGACTATCTGCGCTACTTGGCGCAGAGCCGGCGTACCGTGCAGCGGGCCGTGGTCGAGCAGCAGCTCGCGCTGGCGTGGCGGCATCCCGAGCCCCGGGTGCTGCGCACCATGGTCCGCACCACGCGGCTGTGGGAACGCCGGGTGAAGGACGACGACTTCGGCGAGGTGCGGATAGCGGTCGGCGACCAGCAGCTCGCCATGCGGCTGACTCCCGTCTCCAGCAAGCCGGTTGAGGATCTGGAACCGCTGTGCGCGCACGCGCTGCGGCGCTTCATCCGCGCCTACAGCACCGTTCCCGGCCAGCCCATCGCGCTGTATCTGCGGTCCTGGTCACGGGTGTTGGTCCGCGGGGACCGCGACGCGAGCCGTGGAATGCTGCGGGCCGCGCTGGCCCAACTGGCCCTGTTCCACCCGCCGGAGGAGCTGTGGATCGCGGTCTGCGCTGCCGACGAGGTGCGCGCGGAGTGGGAGTGGGTGAAGTGGCTGCCGCACAATCACCACCCCCAGGAGACGGACGGCGCGGGGCCGTTGCGCATGGTGGCCTCGGCCTTCACCGATCTGGAGGACCAGCTCGGCAGCGAGTTCTCCGAGCGCCCCGCGTTCGACCCCGACGCGGTGCCCGGCCGTGACGAGCCGCTGGTGGTGGTCGTGGTGGACGGCGCGGGCATCCCGTCCGGCCACCGTTTCGACGGGCCCGGCTACCGCAACGCGATCGTCCTCGACCTCTCCGACTCCCTCACCTGGCGGCCCGGCCGCACCACGCTGCGCCTGGACGTGGCCCCGGACGCGGTCGCGCTGGTGCGCACCGACCGCAGCCGCAAGGAGCAGACCACGGTCCTGGGCCGGCCCGACCGGGTGGGTCCGGTGGCCGCCGAGTCGCTGGCCCGGCTGATCGCGCCGTACCGGATGAGTCTCTCCTCCGACGCGGTCGAACCGCTCTCCAACGACACCGAGTTGACGACCCTGCTCGGCATCGCCGACCTGCACCGGCTCGACCCGGACACGCTGTGGCGGCGGCACAACGGCTCCGCCCGGCTGCGCGTCCCGGTCGCCGTCGGCGCGGACGGGCGGCCCGTGGAGCTGGACATCAAGGAGTCCGCGCAGGGCGGCATGGGCCCGCACGGCATGCTGATCGGCGCGACCGGTTCCGGCAAGTCCGAGCTGCTGCGCACCCTGGTCCTCGGTCTCGCGCTCACGAACTCTTCCGAAACACTCAACTTCGTCCTGGTGGACTTCAAGGGCGGCGCGACCTTCCTCGGTCTCGACGAACTCCCGCACACCTCCGCCGTCATCACCAACCTGGCCGACGAGGCCGCCCTGGTGGAGCGTATGCAGGACGCGCTGCACGGTGAACTCATCCGCCGCCAGGAGCTGTTGAGGTCCGCGGGCAACTACACCTCGGCCCTTGAGTACGAGAAGGCGCGGGCCGGCGGCGCCGGTCTCGCCCCGCTGCCCAGCCTGTTCGTCGTCGTCGACGAGTTCAGCGAACTCCTCGCCTCGCACCGGGAGTTCATGGAGCTGTTCGTGATGATCGGCCGCCTCGGCCGGTCCCTCGGCGTGCATCTGCTGCTGGCCTCGCAGCGCCTGGACGAGGGCCGTATGCACCAGCTGGAGTCGCACCTGTCGTACCGGATCGGTCTGCGCACGTTCTCCGCGATGGAGTCCCGGGGTGTCCTCGGTGTCCCCGACGCGTACGAACTGCCCTCGCAGCCGGGCAGCGGCTACCTGAAGAGCGGCATCGAGGCCCTGACCCGCTTCCGTGCCGCCTACGTCTCCGGCCCGTACCGCAGGCGCGGCGGTGCCGTCGCTCAGGCCCGGGTCGCCACGCAGGTGGTGCCCTGGTCGACCGGGTACATCGTGCCGCGCGCTCCGGCGCCGGCAGCGATCGCGACCCCGGAGCCAGAGGCGGAGGAGGCCGCCGAGAGCCTGCTCGCGGTGGCCCTCGACCGGCTGCGCGACTCCGGGCCGCCCGCGCACCGCGTGTGGCTGCCGCCGCTGGACACCGCGTCCCCGCTGGACGTGCTGCTCGGCGGTCTCGCCGAGGACCCGGACCGCGGACTGACCGCGTCCCGCTGGACGGGCACCGGGAAGCTGCGGGTGCCGGTCGGCCTGGTCGACAAGCCGTTCGACCAGCGCCGTGACCCGCTCGTCGTGGACCTCGCCGGGGCGGGCGGCCATGTCGCCGTCGCGGGCGGTTCGCAGAGCGGCAAGTCGACGGTGCTGCGCAGCCTCATCATGGCGCTCGCGCTCACCCACACCCCGCGCGAAGTCCAGTTCTACTGCCTGGACTTCGGCGGCGGCACACTCTCCCAGCTCACCGGTCTGCCGCACGTCGGCGGGGTCGCGGCCCGCCTCGACACCGAGCGCATCAGCCGTACGGTCGCCGAGGTCACCGCCGTCCTCACCCAGCGCGAGCAGTTCTTCCTCGACAACGGCATCGACTCGATGTCCACCTACCGGCGCCGCCGCGCGGCCGGAGAGTTCCCCGACGAACCGCACGGCGACATCTTCCTGGTGATCGACGGCTGGTCGGCGGTCCGGCAGAACTTCGACCAGTACATCCCCACGTTCAACCAGATCGCCACCAGCGGCCTCAACTACGGCATCCACCTCATCGTCGCGACCGCCCGCTGGCTGGAACTCACCGCCCCGGTCCGCGACCAGTCCGCGACCCGGCTGGAGCTGCGGCTCGGCGACACGATGGACTCCGTCGTGGACATCCGCAAGGCGAGCGCGGTGCCGCAGATCCCCGGCCGGGGTCTGACCGTCGAGACGAAACTCCACTTCCTGTCCGCGCTGCCCCGCGGCGACGGTTCCACCGACCCCGAGACGCTGAGCGAGGGCGTCGCGGACCTGGTCGACCGGATCGCGAGCGCCTGGCACGGGCCGCGCGCCCCGCAGGTCCGGATGCTCCCGCACCGGCTGCCCGCGGCCGAACTCGCCGAGCCCGAACTCGGCGACGGCCAGAGCCTCAAGCTGGCGCTCGGCCAGGACGAGGAGACCCTCGGCACCGTCTGGCACGACTTCTCCCGCACCCCGCACCTGGTCGCCGTCGGCGACACGGAGAGCGGCAAGACCAACCTGCTCCGGCTGGTCGCGGACTCCGTCGTCGCCCGCTACACCCCGGCCGAGGCACGCATCCTGGTCGTCGACTACCGCCGCGGTCTGGTCGACGCGGTCCCCGAGGAGTACCGCCTCGGCCACGCGGTCGCCCTGGAAGCCCTCAAGCAACTGGTCGGCGGCTCGGCGAAGGCCCTGCGCACCCGCGTCCCCGGCCAGGAGATCACCCCGGCCCGCATGCGGCAGGCCGACTGGTGGACGGGCCCGCGCCTGTTCGTCCTCGTCGACGACTACGAC
>NZ_JAEQAZ010000382.1 GCF_016654115.1 Streptomyces sp. MBT53 | reverse complement strand
CTCCTGGAGAAGCTGGGCGCCCTGCCCGCGACCCCCCGCGCGGTCCTCACCACCCCCCAGGTGCGGGCCGCGGTGGCCGCCTCCCTCGACGACGAGGGCGGCGCCGTATGGGACGAACCCACCCCGGACGCCGAGGAGTTGGCGGACACGGTCCTCGCCCTCGTCCGGGACGCGGGCCTGGAACCCGGTGACGAACCCTGGCTCGGCGCGCTGGCCCTCCCCGACGAGGAGGGCGAACTGGCGCCCGCAGGCGAACTCGTCCTCCCCGGCAGCCCGTTCGCCCAGGTGATGCGCGAGGACGAACTGGCCTTCGTGGACGCGGACTTGGCAGACCGCTGGGGCGAACAACCCCTGGCCGCCTGCGGAGTCCTCGCCACCTTCGCCCTGGTCCGCGCCACCGACGTGGTCCTGGACCCGGACGAACTGGAGCCCCGAGACAGCGACTTCGCGGAACCGGACGACCCCGGCCTGCTGGACTCGGTGGACGTCTGGTCCGAGGACGTCCTCGACCGCTTCCCCGACACCCCCGTCCCACCCGTGGCAACGGAACTCGTAGCGGTCCGCGACCTCGACCTCGTAGACGACGACCGCTGGCCCCAGGCCCTCGCCCTCCTCGCCCAGCCACCCCTCCGCGACGCGATCACCCAACAGGTCCGCATCCTGCTGCCCGACGGCTCCTACGAGGTCGTACGGCCGTACACGGCCTGGTGGCTGCGCGGTCACCCGGTGCTCGACGGCCGCCGCCCGGCCGGCCTGCTGGCGTCGGGAGGCGACCCGCTCCTCCGGGGTCTCTACGACGAGGCCGACGCGACGGGCTTCGACGACGAACAGGTACTCCGCGCACTCGGCGTCCGCACCTCCGTCGCCGCCCTCCTCGACGAACCCGGCGGTGCCGCCGAACTCCTCGACCGCCTGGCCGACCCGGACCGCGAGGTCACCGGAACCCAACTGCACGCCCTCTACAGCGCGTTGGCCGCCCTGGACCCCGAACAGGTCACCCTGCCGGACGACTTGAGGGCCGTGGTAGACGGCGAGGTGACGGTCGTGGACGCGGCGGACGCCGTGGTCGTGGACTCACCCGACCTGCTCCCCTTCACAGCGGGCGTCCCCCTCCTCCCCGTACGCCCGTCCCGGGCAGCCGAGTTGGCCGAACTCTTCCAGGTCCGCCGCCTGAGCGAGTCCGTCACCGGAGAGGTCACCTCCGAGGGCGCCGAACACGGCGTACCGGAATCCGTCCGCGTCCTCCTCGGCCCCCTCACCCCCGCGACCTATGTCGAGCACGAGGAACTCGTCGTGGACGGCGTGGAGATCGACTGGCGCCGGACCCGTGACGGAGTGCTGCACGCCTCGACCCTGGAAGGCGTAGCCGCAGGCCTCGCCTGGGCGGCGGGCCAGTGGCCCCGCCGCTTCGAGGTGGCCGCCCTCCTGGAGGACCCGTCCCGGACGGAGGAACTCGCCAGGGACCGCTGGTTCGACTGACCGGACAACAACCGGGGGCCCGGAGCGATCTTCACCATCACCCCAAGAAAAAGTCACGAGATGTACAACCATTCCCCCGCCTCGCGAATCTGATCACCTGAGCCACCCGGTTCCATGATCTCGTTCACGTTCCACTGGGGGAACACATGCGCATACGTGCCACCGTCGTCGCCGTCTCCGGCGCCCTCGCCCTCTCCGCCCTCGCGGTCCCGGCCGCCCAGGCGGACGGCGGTTCGGGCGACACCAAAATCACCAAGGTGGTCGTCGACGGCGACAACACGGTCAGCGTGAGCGCCGCCAGCACCAAGAGCATCAAGGTCAGCGTCACGGCCACCGACAACTCGGGCATCGCGAGCGCGGACGAGTTCTCCTTGATCGGCCCCAACTACGGCTACCTCTCCACCGCCAAGCCGACCTGCGTGAAGGTCAACGCCACCACCTCGACCTGCTCCGCCACGGTCCTGGTCGACCCGAGGGTCGGCGACGTCTTCAACGACGAGGCCGGCACCTGGTACGTCGACGCGTGGGTCGACGCCAAGGACGGCGACTACATCTGGAAGGAGAAGGCCGCCTCCTTCAAGATCCAGCGCGCCTCCCAGCTGACCGCCAACGCCGCCCCGGAGCCGGTCAAGAAGGGCAAGACCATCACGGTCACCGGCAAGCTGTCCCGCGCCAACTGGGAGACCCACAAGAACGCGGGCTACGCGAGCCAGTCGGTGAAGCTCCAGTTCCGCAAGAAGGGCGCCAGCACCTACACCACGGTCAAGACGATCAAGACCAGCTCGACCGGCACCCTGTCGACCACCGTCAAGGCGACCGTCGACGGCTACTTCCGCTACAGCTTCGCGGGCACCTCGACCACCCCGGCCGTCAACGCCGCCGGTGACTTCATCGACGTGAAGTAGTCCGGGCGGCGATGGCGGAGTCTCCGCACTTCATCACGGGTTGGTAATACCCGTACAAAGTCTCGATCCGTCGTACAACCATTCCCACCCGTCACGGATCAGATCTTGCGAGCCAACAGGCTCCGCCATCACTTGGGCCCCGGCGCCGACGACGAGCCGTACGGAACGACCACCGCGCAGGGGCCCCCTTTCTCCACTTGGGGAACGCATGCGCATACGCGCCACTGTGGCTGCCGTCTCCGGCGCCCTGGCCCTCTCCGTCTTCGCCGTACCCGCCGCCCACGCGGACGAGGTCCAGGGAGACACCACGATCTCTGGCGTCGTGGTGAATGGTGGGAAGGCGGTCGTCGTCGGCGCGACCGCGAAGAAGACCATCACCGTCAGCTTCACGGTGAAGGACGCCTCGGGCGTCGGCTGGGCGCAGGCCATCCTGTACCACGGTGCCGACATCGACTCCTCCGACACCGGTTCGGTCGCCACCAGCAGCAACCACCGCGCCACCTGCACCACGGTCAACGCCACGACGTCGACCTGCAAGTCGACCTTCAACCTGACGCCGAACACCGAGGTGTTCAACTTCGCGGCCGGCAGCTGGAAGGTCTGGGCGATCGCCACGGGCAAGGACAACGACTACGTCCAGAAGGACAACGCGAAGAGCTTCCAGGTCCAGCGCCTGTCGAAGCTCACGGCCGACGCCACCCCGGAGCCCGTGAAGAAGGGCAAGACCATCACGGTCACCGGCAAGCTGACCCGCGCGAACTGGGACGCCGGCACGTACTCCGGTTACTCGACCCAGCCGGTCAAGCTCCAGTTCCGCAAGAACGGCTCCAGCACGTACACCACGGTCAAGACCATCAAGACCAGCTCCACCGGCGCCCTGAAGACCACCGTCAAGGCGACCGTCGACGGCTACTTCCGCTACAGCTTCGCGGGCACGTCGACCACTCCGGCGGTCAACGCGACGGGTGACTTCGTCGACGTGCGGTAGCAGCGGGTCGTCGTTCGGCTGCGGGTGTGTGGGGGCTGGTCGCGCAGTT
>NZ_JAEQAZ010000381.1 GCF_016654115.1 Streptomyces sp. MBT53 | reverse complement strand
GTTGAGGGTGGGGGCTCAGGTGACGGTGGAGCCGGGGCCGTAGGGGGGCAGGTCCGGTACCGGTGCTGCCACGTCGTAGACGTGGAACGGGTGGAGCGCGGCGTCCGCGCCGTAGCCCGTCTCGTCCGACTCCATGCTGCATCTGACCGTACGGCCGTCCGGGACCGCGGCCCAATTGGCGCTCGGTGGAAAGGACTCGGCGGGGTAGAGGACCGAACTGCCCACCCTGGCCGCGATACCGAGGGCGAGGTCCGCCTCCGTGAGGCCGCCCGTGGCGGAGTCGGTGACGGTGATGTCGAGGGAGAGCGTGACGTCGCCCGGGGGCAGCGGGCAGTAGGTGCAGAGCACCGGGGCCGCCCAGTTGCGGTCCTCCTGGTCCCGGTCCCCCACGTCCACGGCCTCCTCGGGCAGGCCCAGCAAGTCCGCGAGGGCGCGCCGGATTTCGGCGGGACGCGGCTCCGCCACGATGAAGAGGTTCGCGAGCAACATCGTCAACCTCGCCTGCTTTTCGGCTCGTTCACGGGGACAGTGTCCCGTCCGCCGTCAGACGGGCGAGGGCCTCACGGCTTCGGGGGACGGTGCCGTGCCAGCGGAGCATCGACACGGCCCGGTCGGTGGCGACGCCGAACCGGGCGTACCGCTCGGCGAGTTCCATCGCCCACGGGGTCACGAGGGTGTCGTCGTCCACGCACATGCCGAGCCACGTGAAGACCTCTCCGACGATCCAGCCCTCGATCCAGCTCACCCACCGCCGGACGAAGCGCTCCGCCTCCGCGCCGTCCGCATCCCCGGGCACACCGGGGATGCCGAGCAGCGCACACTCCCGCATCGCCTCGGCCATGCGCTCCTCGGTGACCTGGTCGGCGTAGGGCATGAACTCCCGTAGCACGACCCGGATGTGGAGCCAGGTGGGCTCGTCCTCGTCCTCGTCCTCGTCCTTGTTCTTGTTCTTGTGTTCGTCGCCGGTCCAGTCGGGGGCGGGGACGGGGTCGGGTACCGGGGCCTCGGGTGCGCAGGCCTCCAGGATCGCCCGCGCACGGGCGATGTTCGCCCGGGTCTCCGGGAGTTCACGGGGCCAGGTGAAACCGGTGTCCCAGGAGTAGGGGAGTTCTCGTACGACGGGAGGCAGCAACGGGTGTTCTCCGGGAGCCGGTCGGCGCCCCCCGCTGCCCTCCTGGGTCAGGTCGTCGCGCGGATCTCCGCTCGGCACGACGGCTCACCCGTCTTCCCGCAGCTCGGTGATCGGGCGGTCGGTGACAGCGGCGCAGAGGATCATGGGTGCTTCGGCGTCGGACTGGCCGAGGGAGACGGCCAGCCAGCGTGCGGTCGCTTCCGGGCCGTTCGGCAGTGGTCCCCAGACCGTGAGGTCGCCCAACAGGTCCTCGTCGCACAGCGCTTGGAACAGGGCGGGCATCGGGTCTCCCGCGATCTTGCGGAACAGCGGTACGCGCATGGGGACTTCGCGGTGTGCACCGAATCGGCGGTCCAATGCGCCGATGAGGGCGGTCAGTTGGGCTTCGGCGGCCTCCTCCGCCGCGTTCCACTCGGGTGCGTACACGCCGGTGAGGGGCTTGCCCACCAGGAGGGGGACGATCACGAAGCCCTCGCCTCCGGTCCCGGTCCACTCCCCCGTGACCGGATCGCCCTCGCTCACTGTCGGCCCGGTCGCCGGAAGAGGCCCGGTGAGCAGCGCGTCGAGGTCCGGGAACGCCCGGTCGGGCTCCCCCGGTTCGCCCGCGCCGGCGGTCACAGCGTGGCCCGGTCCATGGGGCGCGGCAGGGGCCGTAGGGCGCCGGACTCCCGCAGCCGTTCGAAGGCCCGGACCACGGTGTCCACGTCGCCCTCCGGCGCGATGTCGAGCAGCAGGCCGCCGCCGGGCAGCGCGGCGCGTGGCGCGGTCAGGTCGTCCGGCACCAACTCGCCGCGCGCCGGGGAGAGATAGCCGGCCCGGCCGACGCACGGCTCACCGACGCCGTACCCGGCCTCGTCCTCCAGCGCGTCCAGTACGTCGTCGTCGGTCACGTCACCGAAGTCGGGCGCCCAGAACTCGGCCACGGCGGTGAGGAGTTCGGCGGCGGGGAGGACCGCGCCCGCCGGCGGGCGGATGCCGATCACCAGCGACTGGAGCAGGAACTCGGAGTCTCCGCCCGCGAGTCCGCTCACCTCGACCGTCCAACCCGGTGCGCCCGCGGCGGTCAGCCGGAGCGCCGTACCGGTCCCCTTCGCCCAGTCGTCGGCGGCACGGGCGGCCTGGAGGGCGGCACGCAGGCTGTCGGTGTCCGTCGACAGTGGAGCGGCCGGGCCGCCCGACGCGCCGGCCATGTCCCACTGCCCGGGCAGAGCGGCTTCCGGGAGGAGCAGGGCGAGCCGGTCCAGCGTCGCCGCCCAGCGATCGGCCAGTTCCTCGACCGACTCCTCCCTGGGGCCCCAGAAGCCCCGCACCAGACGTCGCATCTCCTTCTCCGCCTCCGTCGTAGCCAGGTGTCGTAGCCAGGTGTCGTAGCCAGGTGTCGTAGTCAGATTTCTTAGCGGGTCCGGCTGCCGTCCGCCGGCTGCCGTCACCCTAGTCGAGCTAGTCGAACGCGCCCGGCTTGCGCGTTCCGCCGACCGGCTTCTGCTTCTCGTAGACGACCCTGACGTCGAGCCCCTCGTCGCGGAACGCCCGCCGGGCCGCCTTCGCCACGTCCGCGTTGGAGAAGTGCCACTCGATGGTCTTGCCGCCCGCCGCGGCGATCTGCCGCCGCGCCTCGGTGACGAACTCGGTCTTCCCGGACGCGGTCAACTCCCCCTGGCTGGACTTGGAGAGGTAGCCCTCGTAACCGTTCTTCGCCTCCAGGTACGTCTGCCTGCCCGCGTCCCAGCCGTCGAACTCGACGTCGGGCACACCCTCCTTGGGGTACGGGACCACGTACTCCTCGCCGCGGACCGTGCCGGTGACCTGCTCCTGGTAGCGGAGCCACGACTCGTTCTTCCAGTTGGGCGCGGGGTTGCGGTCACGGCTCGCCCAGTAGCCGTCGCCGCTGTCGGCGTCGCCGAGCGTGCGGTTCTTCAGGTCTGCGGCCCAGTCCGGCGGGTTGTAGTTGCGCGGGTCGGAGGTGTCGTTGTGCCTGGGGTCGGGGTACTGCTTCTTGCTCTCCGCGGCCTTCGCCGCGCGGCCGGGCTCCTCCGCCCGTTTCTTCGCCAGGTAGGCCTCCCGCTCGTCCTTCCGGGCCTCCTCCGCCTCCTTCTTGGCATCCTCGTCGCAGCCGTCCTCGGCGAGCAGGACGTACGGGGAGGACGGAGCTGCGGCCAGCACCGTGGTGCCGGTGCCGCCGCCTCCGAACGCGGGGCCACCGCTGCCGCCGTACGGGATCCGACGGCTGGGCGCGCCGATGACGCAGCCGGACTCGCGGGCCTTCTTCTCGGCCGCGTCCGCCGCGTCGTCG
>NZ_JAEQAZ010000037.1 GCF_016654115.1 Streptomyces sp. MBT53 | reverse complement strand
GTGCGCATGGTGCGGATGATGCGCCAGCCGCCGATGTAGGTGCCCATCGCGATGGCGAGGCCCGCGGAGAGGATGACCCAGGTGGGCGGGTCCGAGTCGGGGGCGATGGAGCCGCCGGCGATCAGCGCGAGGGTGATGATGCCCATCGTCTTCTGCGCGTCGTTCGTGCCGTGGGCCAGCGAGACCAGGCCCGCCGAGGCGATCTGGCCGACGCGGAAGCCCTTGTCGGCGGCCTTGCCGTCCGCGTTCCGGCTCAGGGCGTAGGAGAAGCGGGTGGCGAGCATCGCCGCGACGCCCGCGACGATCGGGGCGGCGACCGCGGGCAGCAGCACCTTGGTGACCAGGACGTCGCCGTGGACCGCGCCGGTGCCGGCCGAGGCGATGGTGGCGCCGATCAGACCGCCCATGAGGGCGTGCGAGGAACTGGACGGCAGGCCGACGAGCCAGGTCACCAGGTTCCAGAGGATCGCGCCGACCAGGGCGGCGAAGATGACCTCGGGACGGATGCCGCTCTCGTCGACGAGACCCTTGGAGATCGTGTTGGCGACCTCCACGGAGAGAAAAGCGCCCACCAGGTTGAGGGTGGCCGACATGGCCACCGCGACCTTGGGCTTGAGTGCGCCGGTCGAGATGGTGGTGGCCATCGCGTTGGCGGTGTCGTGGAAACCGTTCGTGAAATCGAACGCGAGTGCGGTGACCACCACAATCGCGAGAATCAGCGAGAAGCTTTCCATTTACCCAGGCAATCGTTCGAGGTCATTGGCGCGTTGACCGTAGGCAACCTGGATGAACGGAAGATGAACTAGGGGGGTCCCTGGAGTGTCTGTACGGGCTAGTAACCCCGGGCGAACTTCTTCAGTTGGCCCGCCGTCCCGTTGAAGAGATTCTGATCACCCGGCAGGCTCCCGCTGTTGTCGTACTGCCAGAAGGTCCAGTACGACCAGCCGGCGGGCAGCGAGCCCGCGTCCGCCGACTCGTGGCGGGCGATCCACAGCGCGTGTGTCGAGGCCAGGGCGGTGCTGCTGCCCGTGCAGGTGTTCCACCAGTGGGCGGTCGTGTAGATCACCGGGCGGCGGCCGGTCTCGCGCCTCACCTCCGCGCTGAAGGCCTTGATCCAGCCGACCATTTTCGCCTTGCTCAGGCCGTAGCAGCCGCGTTTCTTGTCGTACGGGTTGTATTCGATGTCGAGCGCCGGTGGCAGCGTCCAGCCGTCCGCCTTCCAGTCGCCGCCGTGCGCCACGAAGTACGCGGCCTGGGTGGCGCCCGACGACTTGTCCGGGCGCGCGAAGTGGTAGGCGCCGCGGACGATGCCGGCGGTACGGGCGCCGTCGTACTGCTCGGCGAAGTACGGGTTGACGTAGTCGGTGGACTCGGTCGCCTTGACGTAGACGAACGTGGCGCCCTTCGCCTTCGCGCTCGGCCAGTCGACGTTCTTCTGGTGCGAGGAGACGTCGTGGCCCTTGGCGGGACTTGCGGCGGCGGCCGGAATCCCGGCGAGCGCGAGCGCGCTTCCGCCGGCGGCGAGTGCGGCGACGGCCGCGACGAGGCGGGCGCGGCGGCGGGACGGTTTGCGATCACGGGCCATGTTTCCCCCGGGAATGGCGACGTGCACGGCAAATCCCCCAGAGGCTATTGGAAGATCTGTCGACGCCGATCGGTCTCCAGCCAAGCGGCTTGAGTGGGTGGTACATGCCTATATGTACTCTTTCGGATGCGTGACTTCCGGCTTAAAGTGCCCCGGCCCGAGCGCGTGTTGGGGAACCGGCTGGCAGGATCGCGGCATGGCTGAGCGGCGGCGGGACGAGCGGGGTGGGCGGGATGCCCGGGAGGACGCGGGGGCTGTGGGGGAGCCATGGCGGAGGCGTGTGCACGCCGAGGAGGCGGACGCCTGGGACGAACTCGTCGTGACGGCCCGCCGGACGGTGTCCGACGGCCTGGTGGTCGGCACCTCCGGGAACGTCTCGGTGCGCGTCGGCGACATCGTCCTGGTCACGCCGTCGGGTGTCCGCTACGACCGGCTGACACCCGACGACACGGTCGGCGTCGACCTCGACGGCCGACAGGTCCTCGGCACCCTGCTCCCGACGAGCGAACTGCCCATGCATCTCGCCGTCTACCGCAGCACCGACGCCTACGCCGTCGTCCACACCCACGCCGTCCACGCGACGGCCGTCTCGACCCTCGTCCCCGAACTCCCCTCGGTCCACTACATGTCCGGCGCCCTCGGTGGCCCGGTCCGGGTTGCCCCGTATGCGACATACGGCACCGAGGAGTTGGCCGAGAACATGCTCCAAGCCCTCGCCGACCGCTCCGCCTGCCTCCTCCAGAACCACGGCACGATCGCCTACGGCACCTCCCTGGAACAGGCGTTCGACCGCACGGCCCAGCTGGAGTGGATGTGCCGCCTGTGGCTGACGGCGTCGTCGGTGCCGGGGCTGTCGCCGACGCTGTTGTCGGAGGAGCAGGTGGCCGAGGCGGGGGAGCGGCTGCGGGGGTACGGGCAGCGGCGGGGGTGACCGTCCCTCCGCGCCTTCCGTGCGTGCCTCCGACTCTCCTCCCGTGTCTTCCGCTCGCTTCGGCATCTCGCGCCCATCCGGCGCCTCCTCCGGCTGGCCGGTAGCCGGGTCCGCCGGGACACTGGAGCCGTGCGCACAGTCAAAGCGACGGCCGCGGCCGTCTCCGTGGCCCTCGCGGCCGGTGCGGTGGGCGTCGCCGCCGGCCGGTACGCCAGCGACGCCGCGCTCAAGGCGCCGCCCGGCCGCCCCCTGCCGACCGAACCCCGGCTCACGGTGCACGCCACCGCCGCCGGGCAGATCACCCTCACCCGGGATCTGGCCTCCCTGCGCCCCGGCACCTACGGCCTCGCCGGTGACGGCTCCCACGCGGTCGTCGGCCCCGTCATCGACACGGCACCCCACTCCGCCGACACCGTCGTACGCCGCCTCGAACGCGTCACCCACGGCACCCTGCACCCCCGCGACAAGGTGTGGCTCACCCCCAACATCCACATCGGCAACCCGAGCGCCGCCCTCGGCCTCGACCACGCCGACATCGACATCCCCGGCGAACTCGGCTCCCTGCCCGCCTGGTTCGTACCCGGAGCGCGCAGCACCTGGGTGATCGCGGTGCACGGCCTGGCCACCACCCGCGAACTCGCCCTGAACGTCATGGAGTTCCTGCACCGCAACCGCTTCCCGGTCCTCGCCCCCGCCTACCGCGGCGACCTCGGCGCACCCCGCAACCCCGACGGCCTCAACCATCTCGGCGAGACCGAGTGGCGCGACCTGGACGCCGCGATCCGCTACGCCGTGCGCTACGGCGCCGAGCACGTCGTCGTCTACGGCTGGTCCACCGGTGCCACCATGGCGCTGCGCGCCGCCGCCCACTCCGGGATGCGCGACCGCGTCTCCGGACTGGTGCTGGACTCGCCGGTGCTCGACTGGGAGACGACGCTGCGCGCCCTCGCCACCGCCCGGCACACCCCGGGCGCGCTGCTGCCGCTCGCGGTCCGCGCCGCCCAGGGCCGCACCGGTCTGCACGGCGACCGCATCGCCGAGGCCGCCGACCCCGCCCGGCTCAGGGTGCCGACCCTGATCTTCCACGGACCCGACGACACCGTCGCCCCCTGGTCCCTCTCCCGCCGTCTCGCCGCCCGCCGCCCCGACCTGATCACCCTCCAGCCGGTCGCCCGGGCCCCGCACGGCGCCATGTGGAACGCCGACCCGGCAACCTACGAGGAGATCCTGCGCCGCTTCCTGACTCCGCTGATGTGACCCCGGCCCACTCACCGGCCCACCCCCCTCCGACCTTCCGTTTAGCCCTGTACCACTGGCCTGAACCCGGCCCCCAGCAGCCCGCCGGCCCCCCTGCCTTGGCCCTCCCCGTCGCCCGCCGTGACATTCCGTTTGGGTTTTCGGACCGTCAACCGGAAGACTGCACCCGTGACGTCCCGTATCCCGCGCGACTCCAGGCTTCGACTCGTCCGCCCGCGACCCCTGGCCGCCGCCCCCCGAGCGATGAACCAGCGGCGCTCGCGCCGCCCCGCACCCCGCCCTCCGGAGGGCACACCGGCCCCCGCGGAACTGGCCAGAATGGCACGCTCCGGCCTGGCCGGAGCGGCCCGCGTCGCCCACTGGGCCGACGCCGCACTACGACCCGGCCGTGACGGCGCGAGCCCCGACGGCAAAGGCACCCTCTCCGAAGCGACCGCCGAACTCGCGGCCGAGGATCTGGGTCTGACTCCGGCCCAGGTCCGCGCCGACTGGGACACCGCCCGCCTCGCCGGCCTCGTCGAGGTGCACGGCGACAGCGCCCGCCCCGGCTGGCGGCTGCGCGCCTGGGACCGCGACGACAGCGCCGTACTGCGCGGCTGGGTCGCCCTCTTCGACGCCTGGTCGCTCGCCCACCCGGAACCTCGGGAGCACGAGCCCTCAGCCGTCGCCGAGGTCGTCTCGGCCATGCCTCAGGTGCTCTCCTTCCTCCAGCTGTCCGCCGGGCCCGTCCCCGTCGCCCAGCTCCTCGACCTCCTCGAACAGCGCGTCACCGAACTGCGCACCGAGCGCTGCGAGATCCCCTACGGCCCGCAGCCCGAGCCGGTCCAGCAGCCGCCGGCCGCCGCCGACGCCCCTCTCGACCCCCTCCTGGACTGGGCCCTGCACGCCCTCGCCTCCGTCGGTGCCCTCACCTACGGCGACGCCCAGGCCACCCTCACCCCGCTCGGCAGCTGGGCGGTCTGGGTCAAGCTGGAGCAGATCTGCGTGGCCGCGCAGAGCCCCGCCGGGAACATCGAGCAGTCCGCCGAGGACATGCTCCGCGGCTGCTCCCAGCTCCGCCCGAACGCCGCCCGCGCCGAGTACCGCGCCTGGCTCGCCGCCCGCACCGTGGGCAGCGCGGTCGGCCAGCTGATCGACGCCGCCCGCGGTGAGGACGCCCTGCTGCGCGGCCTCGCCTTCGAGGCGCTGCGCGTCGTCGGCGCCCCCGCCGAGCCCGACGTCCGCGCGGCGGTGGACGAGGCGACGCTGCGGCCGTACGCCCTGCTGTGGCTGGCGGAGCACGACGGGATCGACCCGGAGGACGCCCACGAGGTCCTCACCCGCGAAGAGGCCACCTGGATGTGGGTCGACACCGCCGCCGCGGTCGCCGACCACGGGGAGGCCCCGCTGCTCGTGCGCCATCTGGAGTCGGCGATCCAGCCGACCGTCCCCATGCTCCTCGACGAGGTCCGCGCGGTAGGCCACCCGCGTACCGTGCAGGTGCTGGTCGCGCTCGCCGCGGCCCACCCCGACCCGGCGCTCGCCAAGGCCGTACGCCGGGCCGCCTTCCAGGTGCACACAGGGGGCAGCTAGGCGGGGTCAGGCGCCTGCCGTCCCGGGTATCTCCGGGGCGTAGGTACCGAAGCTCCAGATGTTGCCCTCGATGTCCCGGGCCATATAGTCCCGGGATCCGTAGTCCTGGTCCGTCGGGGGCATCAGGATCTCCGCGCCGTGCTCCACGGCCCGTCGGTGGTGGGCGTCGACGTCGTCCACGACGAGGTACACCCCGACGGGTCCCGCGCTCTTCATCGCCTCGTCGAAACGGCCGCCGCGGCCCTTGGATCCGAGCATCACCGCGCCGTTGCCCTGCACCAGCTCGGCGTGCATCACCGAGCCGTCCTCGCCCTCGTACACCGCGAGTTCGGTGAAGCCGAAGGCCTCCGTGAGCTGCCGGATCGCCGCCTTCGCGTCCGTGTACAGCAGGGACGGGTAGATGCTGGGACGCCCGCTGTCCTTGCCTGCCATGCCGACCACTTCCTTGTGCATCGGGTGCTTTCGCTTTTTTCTGCTGCTTTGACCGTTTCGACGAGTCTTGCACCCGCCACTGACAACGCCCCGAGCACCGGCGTCCCGGCCGTCAGCGGAAGGTGTCGCACCGCGCCATGTCACCGGTCCGGTAACCCTCGTAGAACCACTGCTGCCGCTGCGCCGCCGAGCCGTGCGTCCAGGTCTCCGGCGTGACCCGCCCCTGGAACCGCTCCTGGATCCGGTCGTCGCCCACGGCCGCCGCCGCGTCCAGGCCGTCCCGGATGTCGGCCTCCGTGAGGCTGGTGATCAGCGGCCGCCCGGTCGACTCGTCCTTCGTGGTCGTCGCGTGATGCGCCCAGACCCCCGCGTAGCAGTCGGCCTGCAGTTCCACCCGCACCGCGTTGCTGTTCGCGCCGGTCCGCCCGTCCTGCGACCGGCTGAGCGTGCCCATCAGATCCTGCACGTGGTGCCCGTACTCGTGGGCCACGACGTACGCCTGCGCGAACGGGCCGCCGCTGGAGCCGAACTTCGTCCGCAGCTCGTCGAAGAAACCCAGGTCCAGATAGACCTTCCGGTCGCCGGGACAGTAGAACGGCCCCACCGCGGAGGTCGCCGTCCCGCACGCGGTGGCGACCTGCCCGCTGAAGAAGACCGTGGGGGAGCGGGTGTACGTCCCGCCGCGCCGCGCGAACTCCTGCGCCCAGAAGTCCTGCACGCTGTTGACCACCGCCACGATGCGGCAGTCCTCCTTGGTGTTCGCGTCCTGTCCGGTACGGCAGCTCGACTGCACCTGGGCGAGCGAGGACGCGGTCGCCGCCGGTGCGTCACTGCCCGACGACAACCCCAGGTTGTCGGGGCCGACGCCGAAGAACAGCCCCAGGAGGAGTGCGATCAGCCCGGCGAGGCCCCCGCCCACGGTCGCGCGGCCACCGGGAATCCGGCTGCCGCGCACGTCCTGCACCTCGGAGGTGTCCAGATCGGCATCGTCGTCGAACTGCATGGGCCCCGCTCTCCGCGCGTGTGGACCCCCTGGCGCCCATCCTCGCCCGCGGCCCGCGCGGGGGCGCCGGGCGATCGGCCGAACGGGGGACGCCCCTGGTGGCGCCGAACACACCCGCGCACCGGAAAAACGCTTGCATTGCCCCGTTAGACTTGGCCCATGGCCATTCTCCTCGCGCATTAGACGGCGGGAACGTCCTCAGCCGCCCCTTCCGCCTACGACCCCGCTCTGGAGTCTGACCGTGATCTCCGCCTCCGGTATCGAGCTGCGCGCCGGTGCCCGCGTCCTCATCGAGTCCGCGACCTTCCGCATCGCCAAGGGCGACCGCATCGGTCTGGTCGGCCGCAACGGCGCCGGCAAGACCACCCTGACCAAGGTCCTGGCCGGTGAGGGACAGCCCGCCGGCGGCACCGTCACCCGCTCCGGCGAGGTGGGCTACCTGCCGCAGGACCCCCGCACCGGCGACCTGGACGTACTCGCCAGCGACCGCATCCTCTCCGCGCGCGGCCTGGACACCCTGATCCGCAAGATGCGGGAGAACGAACAGCGCATCGCCAACGGCAGCGGCGCCACCCGTGACAAGGCCATGCGCCAGTACGAGCGCCAGGAGACCGAGTTCCTCACCAAGGGCGGCTACTCCGCCGAGGCCGAGGCCGCCACCATCGCCGCCGCGCTCAACCTGCCCGACCGGGTGCTCGGCCAGCCCCTGCACACGCTCTCCGGCGGTCAGCGCCGCCGTATCGAGCTGGCCCGCATCCTGTTCTCCGACGCGGACACGCTCCTGCTCGACGAGCCCACGAACCACCTCGACGCCGACTCGATCGTCTGGCTGCGCGACTACCTGAAGACGTACCGCGGCGGCTTCATCGTGATCTCCCACGACGCCGACCTCGTGGAGACCGTCGTCAACAAGGTGTTCTACCTGGACGCCAACCGCGCCCAGATCGACGTCTACAACATGGGCTGGAAGCTCTACCAGCAGCAGCGCGAGGCCGACGAGAAGCGCCGCAAGCGCGAGCGGCAGAACGCCGAGAAGAAGGCCGCAGCCCTGCACTCGCAGGCCGACAAGATGCGCGCCAAGGCCACCAAGACGGTCGCCGCGCAGAACATGGCCAAGCGCGCCGACCGGCTGCTCGCCGGGCTGGAAGCCGTGCGCGTCTCCGACAAGGTCGCCAAGCTGCGCTTCCCGGAGCCCTCGCCCTGCGGAAAGACCCCGCTCATGGCCGAGGGTCTGTCGAAGTCCTACGGCTCCCTGGAGATCTTCACCGACGTCGACCTGGCCATCGACAAGGGCTCGCGCGTCGTCATCCTCGGCCTGAACGGCGCCGGCAAGACGACCCTCCTGAAGCTCCTCGGCGGTGTCGAGGAACCGGACACCGGCGAGGTCATCAAGGGGCACGGCCTCAAGCTCGGCTACTACGCGCAGGAGCACGAGACCCTCGACCCGGAGCGCACGGTTCTGGAGAACATGCGCTCCGCCGCCCCCGATCTGGACCTGGTCGAGGTCCGCAAGACGCTCGGCTCGTTCCTGTTCTCCGGAGACGACGTCGACAAGCCCGCCGGGGTCCTCTCCGGCGGCGAGAAGACCCGCCTCGCCCTCGCCACCCTGGTCGTGTCCGCGGCGAACGTCCTTCTCCTGGACGAGCCGACGAACAACCTCGACCTGGCCAGCCGCGCGGAGATCCTCGGGGCACTGAGCACCTACAAGGGCGCCGTCGTCCTCGTCACCCACGACGAGGGCGCCGTGGAGGCGCTGCAGCCGGAGCGGATCATCCTGCTGCCGGACGGAGTCGAGGACCTGTGGGGCGCGGACTACGCGGATCTCGTCGCCCTGGCCTGATCGCAGCGGCTTGATCGAATGCTTGATCCACGGCGTATGGATCATTCGGCCTACCGGTGATCCACCATCTGTGTGAGATCTCCTCGTACCGAGGTGTGTCGTACATCGATTTTCCGGCCGAGTCCTTTATCGACAAGGGCTCGGCCGTTCCGCGTCTCTGACCAGGTATTTCGCGGAGCAACTCGTTCGGCCGTGCGGACACGACCGTATGGAATTCCACATTCCACTTGTGGGGACGCGCTCCTGTCGTCAAAACCTTGTCTCACGGACCTTGCCGAATGGGTGGCCATGAACGCTTGGAGGGGTGATCATGAGGAGACCAAGAGCGCACTTCCCATGAGGAGGCACGGGTGGCCGAGACTCTGAAGAAGGGCAGCCGGGTAACCGGCGCCGCGCGCGACAAGCTCGCGGCAGACCTGAAGAAGAAGTACGACTCCGGTGCGAGCATCCGGGCGCTGGCCGAGGAGACCGGCCGCTCGTATGGCTTCGTCCACCGGATGCTCAGTGAGTCGGGCGTCACGCTCCGTGGGCGTGGCGGGGCGACCCGGGGCAAGAAGGCTTCGGCCTGACCCCGAGCGGCTCGACGGCTTCGATGGTGACCACCCGGTCGGACGACTGACCGGCCGGGTGGTTACTGTGCAGTCACTTAGCTCTGCTCTGTTGACCGCACACATCGGAGGCGCCCCATGGCTTCGCCCGAACAGGACGACAAGGACCTCGGTCCCGTACTCGACAAGGACGGCGTACGGCTCACCGTCGACGACGCGATCGCCACGGTGACGCTGACCAACCCGGCCAAGCGCAACGCTCAAAGTCCTGCTCTGTGGCGGGCGTTGGCGGAGGCCGGGCGGTTGCTGCCGGGCTCCGTCCGGGTCGTGGTGCTGCGTGCCGAGGGCAAGTCCTTCTCGGCCGGACTCGACCGACAGGCGTTCACGCCCGAGGGCTTCGACGGCGAACCGTCGTTCATCGACCTCGCGCACAGCAGTGACGCCGTGCTGGACGAGGCCATCGCCGGGTACCAGGCGGGCTTCACCTGGTGGCGACGGAGCGACATCGTGTCCATCGCCGCCGTACAGGGGCATGCCATCGGGGCCGGCTTCCAACTCGCGCTCGCCTGTGACCTGCGCGTCGTCGCCGACGACGTGCAGTTCGCCATGCGCGAGACCAGCCTCGGACTGGTGCCCGACCTGACCGGCACCCACCCCCTGGTGGGACTCGTCGGCTACGCCCGCGCGCTGGAGATCTGCGCGACCGGGCGCTTCGTCGCGGCCGAGGAAGCGGTGAGCACCGGCCTGGCCAACATCGCCGTGCCCGCCGACCAGGTCGACGACGCCGTACGCGACCTGGCGACGGCTCTGCTGGCCGCGCCGCGCGACGCCCTCATCGAGACCAAGGCGCTGCTCCAGGGCGTCCAGGGGCGTGCGTACGACGACCAGCGCGCCGCCGAGCGGGCCGCCCAGGCTCGACGGCTGCGGGACCTCGCCGGCGTCGGCGAATAGGCGCCGGCGAATAGGCGTCGGCCGACAGCGGTTCGGCCGGTCGTGGTTCAGTCGATCTTCGTGACGAGCACCGCCACGGTCGGGTGACCGGGCAGCACCTCGCCGGCCCTCGCGCGGACCTCCCGGGCCACATCCAGGGCCCGGTGGTCCGCGCGTACGGCGATCTCCACGCGCGCGTGGAGGCGTGACAGCGCGCCTTCGCCCTGCCGTTCCTCGATGTGCACCGCCCGCCCCAGCCCGCCCAGCGCACCGGTCAGCCGGACCACACCGGGGGCGCGGAGCACGGCTGCGACGATCAGGGACTCGCCGCCGTCATCAACATTGACCATCAGGTCGATTTCATCAATGTGGTCAATATCGGCGGCGGAATGATCCACATCGTCCATACGGTCAATATCGTCCATGTGGTCCAGCAAGGCTGTCACCTGTAGATCAACCTCCGTCACCACCAGCCCGAGCCGCTCCGCCGCGGCCGTCGCCAGCGCCGCGCGCAGCCGGGAGGCGGTCTCCGGAAGGGGGTCGGTCGCCACGGCCGCGAAGTCGGCCGTGATCCGCAGCGGACCGGGCGGCAGCGCCCCCGGCGGTGGCGGTACGGCGGGCTCGTGCACGTTCTCCGGATCGGCGAGCCCGATGCGCAGCGCGCTCAGCCGCACGCCCCGTACGTGCTGCGCCACGCCCCGCAGTACGGCCTCGGCCGCCCGCTCCGCGATCCACGCGCAGTCCCGCCGGTCACCCAGGGGCAACAGCCTGCCGAGCCCCAACTGCTGCCGTACTGCCCGCCCGTCGCCCACCACCGCCCTATTCGAAGGCGCTGCGCGCCGCCCCTGATTCCCAGTCCATGAGTCCGCCGTCATTCCTCCAGCCTGCCGCATCCCCGGCGCGGGAGAATGCAACCGCACTTACCGTGGTCGAAGGACGACGACCGAAAGGGACGTACGGCGATGACCGACATGACGGAGCGGAACCGGACGCAGGACCCCGACGGCGAGAGGGAGCCGCTGCAGACCCGCAAGACCCCCACCAAACGCGGCGGGGGCGATCCGGCGTCCAGGGGGCGTACGACCATCGCCGACGGGGTCGTGGAGAAGATCGCCGGGCTGGCCGCCCGGGACGTCCTGGGCGTGCATGCCATGGGCAGCGGGCTCTCCCGCACCTTCGGGGCCGTGCGCGACCGCGTGCCCGGCGGTTCCAAGTCGGTGTCCCGGGGCGTGAAGGCCGAGGTCGGCGAGGTGCAGACCGCCCTCGATCTGGAGATCGTCGTCGACTACGGGGTGTCGATCGCGGACGTCGCCCGGGCCGTACGGGAGAACGTCATCGCGGCCGTGGAGCGGATGACCGGACTCGAGGTCGTCGAGGTCAACATCGCGGTCAGCGACGTGAAGCTGCCCGACGAGGAGGACGACGAACCGGAACCCCGTCTCCAGTGACCGAGCCGACGGATGAACCCATGAACAGCGGGCCGACGAACGAGCTGAGGAGCGCAGGATGAGCAGGGCCGTGGTCGGCATGATCGCCGGAATGGCGCTGGGCTTCGCCGGATACTTCGGCGGGTTCGGCGCGTTCCTGCTGGTGGCCGCCCTGGGCGCCATCGGGTTCGTCGTCGGCCGGTTCCTCGAAGGGGACCTGGAACTCGGCGACTTCTTCCGCTCGCGCGACGACCGGCGGCGGTGACGTCCGTGAGCGGCGGGGACGGCGCGGTCGACGAACGCGGCAGACCCCTGGCGGCCGTCCCGCCCGGCGAGCGGGGCGCCACCCGGATCGCCGACCGGGTCGTCGCGAAGATCGCCGCGCAGGCTGCACGCGAGGCGCTCGGGCCGCTGCACCCCGAGGCTGCACCGCCGCATGCCACCGTGGTCGTACACCACGGCACCGCACGCGTGCGCGTGCACCTCGAACTCGACTATCCCTGCGACATCGGCGACCGCTGTCTTCGGGTGCGTCGACAGGTGGTTCAGCGGGTACGCGCGTTGGTGGGCATGGAGGTGCCCGAGGTCGCCGTCCAGGTGGAACGGCTGCATCCGGCACAGGCACACCGCGCGGCACAGGGGAGGACTCGATGAGCGAGCCCCAGGGCTCCGAAGGCACGACCCAACGACTACCGGTCATCGAGAAGGCGGCCGACCCCGGACACGGCGGGTACGACCCGGCGGCGGACCGCGGTCCCGCACCCCTGGTCGACGGCGGCGGCAAGGACGGCCGCTTCTGGTCGACGCGCCGCGTCCCCGCCGCCATCGTCGCCGTCCTGCTGCTCCTCGGCGCGGGCGCCCTCCTCTACGACATCACCGCCGTGCGCGCCAAACGGCCTTCCGCGCACTGGCGCCGCGAACTGACCCGGCAGCTCGCCGAACGGCCACTCGACGACACCTGGGTCCTCGTCGGCGCCGGCATCGCCGCCGCCCTCGGCCTCTGGCTGATCGTGCTCGCCCTCACGCCCGGCCTGCGCCAGGTGCTGCCGATGCGCCGCACCCACGCCGACGTCCGGGCCGGCCTGCAACGCGCCGCCGCCGCGATGGTGCTGCGCGACCGGGCCATGGAGGTCTCGGGCGTGCAGTCGGTCCGAGTACGCACGAGCCGGACGAAAGCCGATGTCCGCGCGGTGTCCCATTTCCGTGAACTCGACGACGTACGCGCCGACTTGGACACCGTGCTCAGCGACGCGATCACCGGTCTCGGGCTGGCCCGGCCGCTCGCGCTGTCACTGCACGTCGGCCGTTCCGGACGGAAGAGGTGAGGCCGGTGCTCAGGATCGTCAACCGCGTGGTGACCGGTGTCGTCGGTCTCGCGCTGCTCGTGCTCGGCGGCTCCGTGCTGGCCGTGGGACTGGGCGTGAAGCCGCCGTCGTGGTGGATCTACGAAGGGCGGCACGACGTCCTGCTGAGCGACGCCCGGCGGACCCGCTGGCAGGCCGACGGCTGGTGGTGGCCGACGGTCCTCGCCGCGCTCGCGGTCCTCGTCCTGCTGGCCCTGTGGTGGCTCGTCGCGGTCCTACGGCGGCGCCGGCTCACCGAGGTCGCCGTCCGCACCGGCGACGGCGAGGGCGCGCTGCTGCGGGGCCGGGCCCTGGAGGGCGTCCTCGCCACCGACGCGGGCGACCTGGACGGCGTGGCCCACGCGCACGTGCGGCTCGCCGGCACCCGCACGGCACCCGAGGCCCGCGTCCAGCTCAGCCTGGAGCCCCACGTGGACCCCGGAGTCGCCCTAGACCACCTGACGGCCAACGCCCTGGCCCACGCCCGCGACTCGGCGGGCCTGGACGCACTCCCTACGGAGGTACAGCTGACGGGTGTCAAGCACCGCGCGGAGCGGGTCAGTTGACGGACCGGTTTCCTGACTGTTCGCCACCCGGGTCGGACCGGTGATGTCCTCTTCGGGCCGACGGTCCGTCTGTTCCGATCATGCGCTCCGGGGGCGGCTACCGCGCCTATAGCCTCGGGCGCATGGCTGAAGCGAGCGGCGGGGGGCAGCCCGAGCCGGCAGGTGACGGGCCGACGCCTGCGGCTGATTCCGACGATGCGGCGCCGGCTGATCCCGCGGCGACCGCTGCGGCCGCGCCGACCTGGACCGAGATCGGGCGAGGCGTGGGCGCACTGCTCACCGTCGTCGCGGCGCTCGGCGGGCTGGTGCTCGGCGTCAGAGCCGAGCAGCGAGCCGATGAGGCGGAGCGGAGCGCGGCCGAGTCGAGCCGGAAGGCATCCGCCGAACAGGTCGACTTCTACCGGACGCCGTCCGAGGTCGTCGTGATGAACGGCAATCCTCATGCCGTGCAGATGCGCCTGTTCCTGCCGGACAGGCACCTCTGGTGGGATCTGTACGCGCTGGCGCCGTGCAGGCAGATCAAGATCCCCGACGCCGCCCTGCGGGACAGCATGCGTCGTCGATTCCCCTCCGCGCGGTTCACGGACGGCGAACTGGCATCGCTGTGGCTGGAGTTCACGGATCCGGCGGGCAAGAACTGGGTCCGCAGCAGCAGAGGAGCATTGGCCTCCTCCGCGCGGAGTCCCACGGCCGGCGCCGTCAGCCAACTCGTCCTGGACGAGTCCTGGAATAGGACGTCCCAGAGATCACCCGTGTGCGGTGGTACCTCCTGAACGGGCCCGGGGACCGGTCGGCTCAGAACCCGTGCCGCATACCGCCGTCGACCGGCACCATGATCCCCGTCAGGTAGGACGCGGCCGGCGACAACAGGAACGCCGCCACGCGTCCGAACTCGTCCGGAGTCCCGTACCGCCGCAGCGGGATCCGCGACTCGTTGGCCGCGCGGGTGGCCTCCGGATCCGCGGAGAGGCCGTCCAGCTCGCGCACACGGTCCGTGTCGATGCGCGCGGGCAGCAGTCCGACGACACGGATGCCGCGCGGCCCCAGCTCGTCCGCCAGGGACTTGCCGAAACCGGCCAGGCCGGGCCGCAGCGCGTTCGAGATCGTCAGCCCGGGGATCGGCTCGTGCACCGAACCGGACAGCACGAAGCCGATGACCCCGCCCGCCTCCAACTCCCCGGCCGCCGCGCGGGCGAGCCGTACCGCGCCCAGGAACACCGACTCGAACGAGGCCTGCCACTGCTCGTCGCTGGTGTCCGCGACGAACCCGGGCGGCGGCCCGCCGACGCTCACCAGGATGCCGTCGAAGCCCCCGAAGTGCTCCCGCGCGGCGGCGATCAGCCGGGCCGGCGCGTCCGCGTCGGCGTTGTCGACGGCCACGCCCACCGCGTTCGGCCCCAGTCCGGCCGCCGCCTCGGTGGCCCGCTGCTCGTCCCGACCGGTGACGACGACCTTCGCGCCGTCGGCCACCAGCTCGCGCGCGGCGGCGTTGCCCAGTCCACGGGTGGCCCCGGTGACGACGTACACGCGGTCCTTCAGTCCAAGATCCATGGCCCCTATCCTGCCTTCTCGTCCCCGAACAGCGCGAGGGCGGTGTTCACCAGCCCGATGTGGCTGAACGCCTGCGGGAAGTTGCCCAGTTGACGGCCGGCCACCGGGTCGTACTCCTCCGCGAGCAGCCCCACGTCGTTCGCGAGCCCCACCAGACGCTCGAAGAGCACCCGGGCCTCCTTCGTACGGCCCGTCAGGTGCAGCGCGTCCACGAGCCAGAACGAGCACGCCAGGAAGGCGCCCTCGTCACCAGGCAGTCCGTCCACAGGAGTGTCGGCGGCGGTGTCGTAGCGGCGTACGAAACCGTCGTGGCCGAGCGCCGCGCGGACCGCGTCGACCGTGCCGACGACCCGGGGATCGTCGGGCGGCAGGAAACCGAAGCGGGGGATGAGCAGCAGGGCCGCGTCCAGCTCCTGCGACCCGTAGTACTGCGTGAACGTGTTGCGCACCGGGTCGAAGCCCTTCTCGCACACGTCCTTGTGCACCGCGTCCCGCAGCTCGCGCCAGCCCGACAGGTCCCCCGGGAGGTCGGCGTACTCCTCCAGAGTGCGTACGGCCCGGTCGGCCGCCACCCACACCATGACCTTGGAGTGCACGAAGTGCCGCCGCCCGCCGCGCACCTCCCACAGGCCCTCGTCGGGCTGCTGCCACTGCGCGCGCAGCCACTCCAGGAGGACGCTCTGCAGCGACCACATGTGCGGCTTGGGCGACAGACCGGCGCGCCGGGCCAGCCACAGGGAGTCCATCACCTCCCCGTAGACGTCGAGTTGGAGCTGGTTGACGGCGCCGTTGCCGATCCGTACGGGCGCCGAGCCGCCGAAGCCGGTCAGGTGCGGCAGTTCGAACTCGGGCAGCCGCCGCTCGCCCGCCACGCCGTACATGATCTGCAGGTCCGCCGGATCGCCCGCGACCGCGCGCAGCAGCCAGTCGCGCCAGGCCTCGGCCTCCTTGTGGTAGCCCGCGGCCACGAGGGCGCCGAGGGTGAGACTGGAGTCGCGCAGCCAGCAGTAGCGGTAGTCCCAGTTGCGTACGCCGCCCATCTCCTCGGGCAGCGAGCTGGTGGCCGCGGCCACGATGCCACCGGTCGGCCGGTAGGTGAGGGCCTTGAGGGTGATCAGGGAGCGCACGACCGCGTCCCTGTAGGGGCCGTCGTAGCGGCAGCGGGCCGCCCAGCGCTCCCAGTCCGCGACGCTGTGCCGCAGCGACTTGTACGGGTCGACGAGCGGCGGACGCGGCTCGTGCGAGGGATGCCAGGTGAGGACGAAGGCGACCTTCTGCCCGGCCTCCACGGTGAACTCCGAGAGGGTGCTGAAGTCCTCGCCCCAGGTGCGCACCTCGGGCTCGCTGCGCAGCCACACCGAGTCGGGGCCCGCGACGGCCACCCGGTGCCCGTCGGACCTGCGCACCCACGGCACGACCGCTCCGTAGTCGAAGCGCAGGCGGAGCGTGCTGCGGACGGTGACCCTGCCGCTCAGGCCCTCCACGACGCGTACGACGTCGGGGGCGCGGTGGCGCTGGGGCATCAGGTCGGTGACGCGCACCGTCCCCTCGGCGGTCTCCCACTCCGTGTCCAGGACCAGGGTGTCGGGACGGTAGGCGCGGCGGGTGCAGCGGTCGGCGCCCTTCGGAGCGATGCGCCAGTGGCCGTTGTTCTCGTCGCCGAGCAGTCGGGCGAAGCAGGCCGCCGAGTCGAAGCGCGGCAGACACAGCCAGTCGACCGAGCCGTCCATGCCGACCAGAGCCGCGGTCTGTTCGTCGCCGATGAGGGCGTAGTCCTCGATACGTGGGTGCACGGGGTGCGGGTTCCCTGCCTGTTGATGAGGCAATCAAGGTTCGGGGCCGGGCGGGTGAAGCGAGGGAGGGATCACACCGTCGCGGGCTCGGCCTCCGCCGGCTCCTCGGCCTTCGCCGCCGCCTCCCGGCGGTCGCGGGCCTCGCGCCGCGCCAGGACGACGTAGCCGACCGGGACGGCCGCGGCGAACAGCCACCACTGGATCATGTACGCGTAGTTCAGCGGGGCGTCTTCCTTGCCCGGGTCGGAGATCTGCTCCGGGGTGCCGCCCTTCGCCTCGGGCGCCGTCTGCTCGACATAGCCGCCGAGCACCTGGGCGCCGAGCCGCTTCGCCTGCTCCTCACTGTTGATCAACATGATCTGGCGGTCGGGCAGGCCCTTGATGTCCTTGATGCCGCTGGCCGCGGTCGTCTCGTCGGCCATCAGACGCCCGGTGATCGTGGTCCTGCCGCTCGGCGGCGCGGGGATCTTCGGGAAGGCGGTCTGCGCGCCGGTCGCCGGGATCCATCCACGGTTGATCAACACCACCTTGCCGTCCGTCAACACGAACGGGGTGAGTACATGGAAGCCGACCTCGTCGTCGTCATTGGTGCGGCGCCGGACGACGACTTCCTTGGAGGTCTCGAAGGTGCCCGTCGCGGTGACGGTGCGGTACTTCTCCGTACGGGTGACCGCGTGCCCGGGGGTGCTGATCTGCTCCACGGGGACCGGCTTGGCGTGCAGCGCGTTCGCGACCAACTGGTTGCGGGCGCTGCGCATCTCGTAGCGGTGCATCTGCCAGATGCCCAGCCTGATCATCGTGGGGATCAGGAGGAGGGTGATCAACGCGAGGATCACCCACTGCCGGGACATCAGGAAGCGGTACACCCCACGACCGTACAACTCGGTCGCGGGGCGCATTCAGGGGGGTCTGTCCTCGGACCGTCCTCAGACCTTGTCGATGATCCCCACCTTCCCCTCCGCCCGCGCACAGTGGCCGCCGCAGAACCAGTGGCCCTCGACCTCCACGCCCTGGCCGATGATCTGCACCCGGCAGTGCTCGCAGATCGGGGCCATGCGGTGGATCGCGCACGAGAAGCAGTCGAAGACGTGCACCGCGCCCTGCGCGTGCACCTCGAAGCTCATGCCGTAGTCATTGCCGCACACTTCACATCTCGCCATGCGCCACAGGGTGGGCCGTCCGCCCGGCACGGGCGAGCGGACGCGGGGCGAGTCGCGCCCCAATCACCCGTCCGTACGGCTCCCCGTGGCGCGCTCAGTCCGCCTGCTCGACGTCCCGGAGCAGCTGTCCGAACGCCGCCTCGTCCACCACCGGTGTGCCGAACTGGCGGGCCTTGACCACCTTCGAGGTGCCCGAGTCCGGGTCGTTCGTGACGAGCAGGCTGGTCAGCCGGGACAGGCTCGTGGCGACATGCAGCCCGGCCTCCACCGCGCGGTCCTCCAGCAGCTCGCGCTCGATCGACGTGTCCCCGGAGAACGCGATCCGCATCCCCTGCTTGAGCGGCTTGCCGTCCTCGAACCGCCCCGGGTTCGGGTAGGGGCACGCGGGCCGCTTGCGCGCGGGACGCCAACTGCCCGCCCCGTAGCCGCTGTAGCCGCCCGCCTGCTGCCCGATCCGGGGCGCGGGCCGGTCGGCGGTCCACTCGGTCAGTGGCCGGCACTCGTGCAGCGGCAGCCTCACGCCGCTGCTCGCCGCCGCCCGCAGGCTCGGCCGGAACGCCTCGGCGAGCACGCGCGCGTCGTCCAGCGCGTGGTGCGCGCGCTGCTGCACGACACCGAAGTGCGCCGCCAGGGACTCCAGCTTGTGGTTGGGCAGCGGCAGGGCCAGCTCCTTGGAGAGCGCGATGGTGCACAGCCGCTGACGGACCGGCGGCTCGATCTGCACGCGCGCGTACTCCCGCGCGATCATCTGCCAGTCGAAGACCGCGTTGTGAGCGACCAGCACCCGGCCCTCCAGGCGGGTCGCGAACTCCTCGGCGATGTCCTTGAAGAGGGGCGCGCCCTCCAGTACGTCACTCGTCAGACCGTGGATCCACACGGGGCCGGGATCGCGCTCCGGGTTGACCATCGTGTACCAGTGGTCCTCGACCTCGCCGAGCGCGTCCAGGCGGTAGACGGCCGCGGAGATTATCCGGTCGTCCCGGGCCAGACCGGTGGTCTCCACGTCAACTACCGCATACCCCTGGGGATACGCGGCCGGCCACGGAGCGGCTGCGGACACTGCGGGCGAGTGGTCTTCGAGCATGGTCACTGAGGATACGGGCCGTCACTGACAGCCCTGTCCCTCAGGTGCCTTGTCCCGCCCGCCCGTTCGGGTCCGCCGAACGCACGCGCGCGTGCCTATGGACCTTTTGCCCGCCCGGTGCAAGCGTGCTGCCCGCCTGACGGATGACGGCCTACGAAGGGCGGTACGGCGTATGGCACGCGTACGGTACGGCGCACGGACCGAGGCGGAGATCGCCGCCGCACGCACGGCGAGCGCGAAGCTCCCCGACATCTGGTCCACCGGTGTGGTGGCCGTCTGGGAGAGCGACCCGGACGCGGTCGCGGCGGTCCTGCCGCCGCCCCTCAAGCCCACCGGGCGGCCCCTGGTCCGGGTGAACATCAGCAAGGTCGAACTGACCGGATACCCCCTGGGCGCGGGCTCGTTCGCGGTCGCCGCCGCGCACGACGGCGTCGAGGGCTGGTACCCGCTGGTCATGCCGATGACCCACGAACGGGCCCTCACCGGCGGCCGTGAGGTCTTCGGCGAACCCAAGAAGCTCGGCGAGGTCACCGTCGAACGCGTGGGCCTCGTCGTGCACGCGTCCCTGGCCCGGCACGGCATCGCCTTCGTCGAGGTCCGCGGCGCGGTCAGCGAGGAACTGCCCCTCCCCGGGCCGACCCAGAAGACCGACTTCTACTTCAAGTTCCTTCCCGCGGTGGACGGTTCGGGCTTCGACGCCGACCCGGTGCTCGTGCACTGCGTGCGCAACGAGAAGGTCCGCCGCCTCGAACGCGTCACCGGGGACGTCGTCCTGCGCGAGTCCATGTACGACCCGGTCGCCGACCTCCCCGTACGCACCCTCGTCGACATCACCATCGGCGAGAAGACCAGCGACCAGCGCGGCAGGGTCGTCGAACGGGTCGACGCGCGGGCCCTGTTGCCGTACATCCACCAGCGCTACGACGACCCGCAACAGGTCCATGACGGGCCTCCCGAGGGGAGCGTCTGATGGAGCTGAGGGAGGGTCAGGTCGCCGTCGTCACCGGGGCCGCGAGCGGGATCGGGCTCGCGATGGCACGGCGGTTCGCCGCCGACGGGCTCAAGGTGGTGCTCGCCGATGTCGAGGAGGGCGCCCTCGACAAGGCCGCCGCCGATCTGCGCGCCGACGGCGCCGACGTGCACGCGCGCGTGGTCGACGTCGGCGTACGCCAACAGGTCCTGGATCTGGCCGAGTCGGCGTACGACACGTACGGCGCCGTCCATGTCCTGTGCAACAACGCGGGCGTCGGGTCGGGCGCCGAGGGCCGCATGTGGGAGCACGAACCGAACGACTGGCAGTGGGCGTTCGCCGTCAACGTGTGGGGCGTCTTCCACGGCATCCAGGCGTTCGTACCGAGGATGATCAAGTCGGGTCAACCCGGTCATGTCGTCAACACGTCCTCCGGGGACGGCGGTATCGCCCCGCTGCCCACCGCCTCCGTGTACGCGGTCACCAAGGCGGCCGTCGTGACGATGACCGAGTCCCTGTACGCCCACTTGAAGGCGGAGCACGCGCGCGTGGGTGCCTCGGTGCTCTTCCCGGGACCGCACATGCTGCGCACGGGCCTGTGGGAGTCGCACCGCAACCGGCCCGACCGGTACGCCAAGGAGCGCCCCCGTAGGACCCCTTACCGCAGCCTCGACCAGTGGGAGACCGCCATGAAGGCGGCGGGCAAGGAGGTCGCCTTCACGCCCGTCGAGGAGGTCGCCGACCTCGTCGTGGACGGCATCCGCGCGGACCGCTTCTGGATCCTCCCCGAGAGCGAGCACAGCGACGCCCAGATCCGGGCCCGGGCGGCGTCGATGCTCGACCGGGCGAACCCGTCGTACCTCGAAAGCTTCATCCTGGACTGAAGGGGCTGTTGTGACCGACCAGGAGCCGTACCTGATCATCTCCTCCGACTGCCACGCCGGACTGCCCACCGAGGAGTACCGGCCCTATCTGGACGCCCGGTTCCACCGGGACTTCGACGGGTTCCTCGCCGGACGCGACCGGCGTCGCGAGGAGATGACCCGGCTCGGCATCCGCAACGAGGCGTTCGCGACCAAGTGGTTCCAGGACAACGAGGAAGGTCTGCGCGGGGGTTGGGACACCGCGCAGCGCCTCAAGGAGCTGGACGGCGACGGGGTGGCCGCCGAGGTGGTCTTCCCGGACGCCGACGCCGTGGACAGCCAGACGGCCGCGCCCTTCGGGGTCGGGCTCGGCCTCTCCGGGGACCAGGACCCCGAGTTGGGCATGGCGGGCGCGCAGGCCCACAACCGCTGGCTCGCCGACTTCGTCTCGGAGAACCCCGAACGGCACTGCGGGGTCGCTCTGTTGCCGGTGACGGCCCCCACGGAGAAGGTCGTCGCGGAGATCCACCGCGCCAAGGAGTCCGGGCTCGGCGCCCTGATGATCCCCTCCATGTGGGTCGACAAGGAGCCCTACCACGACCGCCGTTACGACCCTGTGTGGGCTGCCGCCGCCGAGTGCGCGATGCCCGTACTGACCCACTCCGGGGCGGCTCCCCGCCACGAGTACGGGGACCATCTGGGCATCTACGTCAGCGAGGTGACCTGGTGGCCCGCCCGGCCGCTCTGGTTCCTGCTCTGGTCCGGGGTCTTCGAACGCCACCCGGGGCTCAAGTTCGGTGTCGCGGAGTCGGGTTGCTGGTGGCTGCCGAACCAGCTGTGGTTCATGGACCGCCTCTACCTGGGTGCCCACGGCGGCAAGAAGCTCTCGCCCTTCGCGGAGCTGAAACGGCCGCCGAGCGAGTACCTCGACCGACAGGTCTTCATCTGCGCCACCAACACCAAGCGCCGCGAACTGGCCCAGCGCTACGAGATCGGCGTCGACAACATCCTCTGGGGCAGCGACTTCCCGCATCCCGAGGGCACCTGGCCCGACACGCGCGCGTGGCTGAAGCGCACCTTCCACGACATCCCGGTCGACGAGACCCGCCGCATGCTGGGCCTGGCGGCGGCCGACGCCTTCGGCTTCGACGTGGCGGCCCTGGAGCCCCTGGCCCGCCGGATCGGTCCCACCCCCGCCGAACTCGGCCAGCAGGACGACCAGGAGGCCGTGACGGCGTCGTGGGCGCGCTCCCGCGAGGTCGGGCGGCACTGGCTGACCGACCACGACTTCCCGGTCCTGGGGGTGACGTCATGACCGCCACAGGCCCCTTGAGGCCCGCGAGCGAGGACCGGTACACGGTCATCTCGGCCGACTGCCACGCGGGCGCCGATCTCCTCGACTACCGGCCCTACTTGGAGCAGCGGTACCACGACGAGTTCGACGCGTGGGCGGCCACGTACGTCAACCCCTACGAGGACCTGGTCGCCGACACGGCCGACAGGAACTGGAACTCCGCGCGGCGGATCGCGGAGCTGGAGCAGGACGGGATCGTCGCCGAGGTCGTCTTCCCGAACACCGTCCCGCCGTTCTTCCCGTCCGGCTCCCTCATGGCGCCCGCGCCGACGGCCGAGGAGTTCGAGCGCCGCTGGGCCGGTCTGCGCGCCCACAACCGCTGGCTGGCGGACTTCTGCGTGGCCGCGCCGGGCCGGCGGGCGGGTGTCTTCCAGATCCTCCTGAACGACGTCCAGGAGGCCGTCCAGGAGATCCGGTGGGCGGTCGAAGCCGGCCTCAAGGGCGGCCTGTTGCTCCCCGGCACCCCACCGGGCTCGGGGCTGCCGGAGCTGTACTCGTCGGCGTACGACCCGATCTGGGCCGTGTGCGCGGAACTCGGTGTGCCCGTCAACCACCACGCGGGCTCGGCCGCCCCGCCCCTCGGCGACGAACCGGCCGCCCGCGCGGTGTTCATGGTCGAGACGACCTGGTTCTCGCACCGCGCCCTGTGGCACCTGATCTTCGGCGGTGCCTTCCGCCGCCACCCGGACCTGAAACTGGTGCTGACCGAGCAGGGCTCCGGCTGGATACCCGGGGTGCTCGACATGCTGGACTACTACCACGGGCGCCTGGTCGCGGCGGCGTCGAAGGCGACCACCGCGGAGTCCAGGTTCGGCGCGGGGCTCGCCGCCTCGATGGGCAAGGGTCCGTCGGAGGTCTGGCGAGACAACTGCTTCGTAGGAGCCAGTTTCATGCGCCCCCACGAGGTGCCCCTGCGCGACCGCATCGGCATCGAGAAGATCATGTGGGGCAGCGACTACCCGCACGACGAGGGCACTTATCCGTACTCCAGGGAAGGCCTGCGCTTCGCCTACGCGCGCGTGCCGAGCGACGAGGTCGCCGCCATGCTCGGCGGCAACGCGGCCCGCGTGTACGGCTTCGACCTGGACCTACTGGACCCGATCGCGGCGAAGGTCGGTCCCACGGTGGCCGAGATCGCCGAGCCGCTCGCACAACCACCGGCGGACGCCACGAGCCCGGTGTTCGCGCGGGGGGCGTCGGTACGGGTGTGGTGAGGCCGGGGGTGGAATCCTCCGGGGGTGACTGAAACCAACGGCGGGTCCCACGCCGAGGCGCACGGCGGCAGCCTCGGCTCGCGGCTGAACTGGCTGCGGGCCGCGGTCCTCGGCGCCAACGACGGCATCCTGTCCACCGCCGGTCTCGTCGTCGGCGTGGCCGGCGCCACGGACGACCGCTCGGCGCTGCTGACGGCCGGCCTCGCCGGTCTCCTCGCCGGGTCGATGTCGATGGCGGCGGGGGAGTACGTGTCCGTCTCCACCCAGCGCGACTCGGAGAAGGCCGCACTGGCCCTGGAGAAGCGCGAGTTGAGGGAGCAGCCGGAGGCCGAACTGGAGGAGTTGACCGAACTCCTCCAGGACCGCGGTCTGACCCGTGAGGTGGCCATGGAGGCGGCGGCCCAGCTCACGGAACGCGACGCGCTGCGTGCCCACGCGCGCGTGGAGCTCAACATCGACCCCGACGACCTCACCAACCCCTGGCACGCGGCCTGGGCGAGCTTCCTGTCCTTCACGGCCGGCGCCCTGCTGCCCCTCCTGGCGATCGTCCTGCCCCCGGCCGGCTGGCGCCTCGGCGTCACCGTGGTCTCGTCCCTGGCCGCTCTCGTCTTCACCGGCTGGACCAGCGCACGGCTCGGCGCGGCCGGCCCGAGGACGGCGATGGTGCGGAACGTGGCCGGGGGCGCGCTGGCGATGGCCGTGACGTATGCGGCGGGGACGCTGCTGGGAGCGGCGGGAGCGTGACGTGTTGGCGGAGATCGCCAACAAGCAAGCGCGTACCCCAGGAAATACTTGTGGGTAACAACGTCTAGTCGTGACCGATTCGCGGTCCTACGGTTCACCCATGCCGAACCTGCCCGATGCCGTGCTCTGGTCGATACCCGCCTTCGTGCTGCTCACCGTGATCGAGATGATCAGCGTGCGCGTCCACCCCGACGAGGACGCGGCGGGCTACGAGGCGAAGGACGCCGCCACGAGCGTCGGCATGGGGCTCGGGAGCCTCGTCTTCGACTTCCTCTGGAAGATCCCCATCGTCGCGATCTACACCGCGATCTACGAACTCACGCCCCTGCGCGTGCCCGTGCTGTGGTGGACGGTCCCGCTGATGCTGCTCGGGCAGGACTTCTTCTACTACTGGTCCCACCGCGGCCACCACGTGATCCGCATCCTCTGGGCCTGCCACGTCGTCCACCACTCCAGCCGCAGGTTCAACCTGACGACGGCCCTGCGCCAGCCCTGGACGACCCTCACGGTGTGGCCCTTCTACGTCCCGCTCGTCGCCCTGGGCGTGCATCCCGCCGCGCTGGCGTTCTGCTCCTCGGTGAACCTCGTCTACCAGTTCTGGATCCACACCGAGCGGATCGACAAGATGCCCCGGTGGTTTGAGTTCGTCTTCAACACGCCGTCCCACCACCGGGTCCACCACGCCTCCCAGGGCGGCTATCTGGACCGCAACTTCGGCGGCATCCTCATCGTCTGGGACCGGCTCTTCGGGTCGTTCGTCCCCGAGGTCGATCGGCCCGTCTACGGGTTGACCAAGAACATCAACACGTTCAACCCGATCAAGGTCGCCACCCATGAGTACGTCGCCATCGCCAAGGATCTGAAGGCGGCGACCAGTTGGCGCGAGCGCGCGGGGCGGGTGTTCCGCGGACCCGGCTGGACGCCGGTGGCGGCGGTGGAACAGGCCGAGGAGTCCGTGGTCGCGTGAGAGCGTCCCGGGCGCTCCTGGCCGCCTTCGTCCTCGCCGCAGCCCTCGACCTCGTCTCCCTCTCTGTGGGTTTCCGCGCCGGCCATCTGGTCGCCAAGCCGCTGATCGTGCCGCTGCTCGCCGCGTTCGCCGCCCGCGCGGGCGGCCCCCGGCTCCTGGTCGCCGCCCTGCTGTGCGGCTGGGGCGGCGACGTCCTGCTGCTCTCCGACACCGACCCCGCCTTCATGGCCGGGATGGCCTCCTTCGCCGTCGGCCACGTCTGCTACCTCGTCCTGTTCCGGCGCCACGGTCCGCCACGCGCGCGTGCGGGTCTGCTCGCCGTCGGCTACGCCGTCGCCCTCGTCACCCTGGTCGTCCTGCTGTGGCCCGACCTGCCGACCGGCCTCCGTGTCCCCGTCGCCGGCTACAGCACCCTCCTGACCGCCATGGCGTACACCGCGGCCACCAGGCTCGGCCCCGTCGCCGGGCTCGGCGGGGCGCTCTTCATGCTCTCCGACACCCTCATCGCGACCGGCGTCGCCGACTGGCCGCAACTGCCCAGGCCCGACTTCTGGATCATGCTCACCTACGCGGCGGCACAGTTCCTGCTGGTCCGGGGCGCCCTCGATGCGCGGCCCGCACCGGCGGCGGCGTACCGTGAAGTGCGCTCGACCACCCCCTGAGCGCACCGCACCAGCAGACCAGCGACGAGAAGGACCCTCGCCATGCGCGCCACCACCATCCACGCCCCGTTCGACATGCGCGTGGAGGACGTGCCCGAGCCCATGGTGCAACTGCCCACCGACGCCGTGGTCCGCGTGCTGCGCGCCTGCATCTGCGGCAGCGACCTGTGGGCGTACCGCGGCGAGGCGGCCCGGCAGCCGGGGCAGCGGATCGGACACGAGTTCCTCGGGATCGTCGAGGAGACCGGCTCCGAGGTGAACGGCGTCAGGGCCGGCGACCTCGTGGTCGCGCCCTTCATGTGGTCCGACGGCGTCTGCGCGTACTGCCGCGAGGGCCTCACCACCTCCTGCGTGCACGGCGGCTTCTGGGGCGCCGTGGGCTACGACGGCGGCCAGGGCGAGGCGGTACGCGTCCCCTTCGCCGACGGCACGCTCGTACGGCTCCCCAAGGAGGCGGCCTCCGACGACCACCTGCTGTCCGCGCTGCTGACCCTGTCGGACGTCATGGGCACCGGCCACCACGCGGCCCTCGGCGCGGGCGCGCGCAAGGGTGCCACCGTGGCCGTCGTGGGCGACGGAGCGGTCGGCCTGTGCGCGGTGCTCGCCGCCAAGCGTCTCGGCGCCGAGCGGATCATCGCCCTCGGCCGCCACGAGGCCCGCACGGCCATCGCTCGCGACTTCGGTGCCACCGACGTCGTCGCCGAACGCGGCGAGGCCGCCGTCGAGGCCGTCCGCGAACTCACCCGGGGCCAGGGCGCGCACTCCGTCGTCGAGGCCGTCGGCACCGAGCAGTCCATGAGCACGGCCGTCAACATCACGCGCGACGGCGGCGCCATCGGCTTCGTCGGTGTGCCGCACGGCAGCGGGACCGGCCTCGACCTCGGGGTCATGTTCGACCGGAACATCGCGCTGCGCGGCGGAGTCGCGCCGGTCCGCGCGTACATCCCGGAACTGCTGCCCGACATCCTGGACGGCGCCATCGACCCCTCGCCCGTCTTCGACCTGACGGTCGGCCTGGAGGGCGTACCCGACGGCTACAAGGCGATGGACGAGCGCACGGCCCTGAAGGTTCTGGTCGTCAACAGTTGATCGATGCCGGGTTGATCAATGCCGGTGCCTGTCAATACTGGAGTCGGTCAATGCCAGCGGATCGGCACCGGCAGGGCGGTCAACAGTCCGGAGACCACGACCACCACACCCAGGACGACGACCTCGGCCCGCGCGGGTGAGCAGGCGGCCAACGGATCGGTGGCCCGCCGCAGCCGGTGGCGCGCCCACAGCGCGAGTACGGCGACGGTGGCGACGAGCAGCGCCTTGGCGAGCAGGGTGCGCCCGTACGCCGTCGTCGTCAGCTGGTCCAGGATCGTGCCGGCCGGCATCCGGCGCAGCGAACTCCACACCCCCGTCGCGGTGATCGCGGCGAGCAGCACGGCGGCCACGCGCGCGTAGAGGCCCAACAGCGCGGCCCCCGCTTCAGCCTCCCGCCACTGGCGCAACGTCCGCAGCACGTGCAGCAGCCCGCCGACCCACAGTGCCGCGCACGTCAGATGCACCAGGGTCAGCTCCGAACCGACCAGCGGACTGTGCTCGCCCACCGGGTGCGCGCGCAGCGCCTCCGCGAGGACCACGGCGGCAAGCGGCCACACCTGCGCGGCGGGCCGGCGCGACCGGGCACACAGGGCCGCCACGGCGAACGCGTTGACCTCCAGGAGCGCCAGCTTGCCGTCGCGGGACTGGTAGAGGCCGCCGACGTCGATCTCGGCGAGGCTGTGCGGCACCAGATTGCCCGTGGCCACGACCGACGCGAGCCCCAGCGCGGCGACGAATCCGGCACCGGCCGCGTACAGGGCCCAACTCCCGGGGCCGTTCGGGGGAGCGCCGGGCACGGTGCGCGCCAGCCGGTTCACGAACAACTCGCCCAACGGCACGCACAGCGCGCCGAACAACACCGCCCGCAGCAGCGCGATGCCGCCGACACCGGGCGCGGCGGCCTCCCCGGTGCCGTGCAGCGCGGCGGACGGGCCCAGCATCGGTATCAGCACGGCGAGCAGCACCAGGGCCAGTACGGCGACGGCCCGGCGCGTACCGGGGCGCCGCCCGGGGCCACTGGTGTCGGCCGCTTCGACAGTCGGTCGTATCAAGGTCACCCCAAGATCTTCACCAGCCGTCACAGAACCGGGCAAGTGCAACAAAACAACTGGCGGAACCGGATTCCGCTCATAGTTACGTTTCCGCCCCGCCCCCGGATCAAGCCCAACGAGCCGGGTCCGTGCCCCAACGACCCGGCGGGCGCGCCCAGTTCACGGGCCCGCCGGTGAAGGAGACCGGCGACAGCGCGTGCCGCAGCCGCCCGATACCGCTGTCCGTTTCGACCAGCCAGGCATCCGGCCGGTTGTACGCCGTCCCGCTCTCCTCGTACGCCGGCCCGACTCCTCCGGGTGCCATCAGCCAGGCGGCGGTTCGTGCGAGCGCCAGTCGCAGGACGAGGCCATGACCTTGGTCCGTCTGTTCCGTCAACGCCCGCAGCACCGAGGCGGACAGCAGATACCCGGTCCCGTGGTCGAGGGCCTGGGCGGGCAGCGCGCCGGGCCGCTCCGGCGCCCCCTCGATCGCCGCGATGCCGGTGGCGACCTGCACCAGGCTGTCGAACCCGCGCCGCCCGCCCCACGGCCCGTACGCGCCCCAAGCCGACAACTGCGCCACGATCAGCCCGGGCCGACGGTCGGCCAGCGCCTCGGGAGAGAGGTCGAACCGGTCCAGGGCGCCCGGCCGGTACCCGGTGACGACCACGTCGGCCTGCCCGAGTAGTTCCTCGAAGGTCCGCCGGTCGGCCGCCACACCGAGGTCCAGGCGGGTCGACCGCTTCCCGAATCCGGTGTCCGCGTGCGCGTCGGGATCCTCCGGCAACTGCGGGGCGTCCACGCGCAGTACGTCCGCGCCCAGCAGCGCGAGCGTGCGGGTGGCGACCGGGCCCGCGATCACCCGGGTCAGATCGAGCACCCGCACCCCGGCGGCAGGCAGCAACGGATCACCGTCGAGCGGCGGCAGCGCACGCGCGCGTGCCGCATCGAACCGCTCCCGCTCGACGAGAGGCCGCCCGGCCACCGCGACCCCCTGCGGGTGTACGGCCCACTCCGCCGCCGTCCGCAGCGCGACCGCGAGGCCTCCGGCGCCGTACACGGTCTCCTCCACCTCGGACGCGGACCGCCCGGCGAGCACGTCGGCCACAGCCTCCACGGAGGCGTCTCCCGGCAGCCGCAACGCGCTCAGCAGTCGCGCCCGGTGGTGCGGATAGTTCGCGTGGGTGCGGACCCAGCCGTCGGCCGTCCGCCAGAACCGCGACAGCGGCGCGAAGGAGACCGGCGCCCGTCCGTCGATCAGCAGATGCCGCTCACTGACGAACGCAGTGGCGACGGCCCCGTCGTCCACCAGTACCCCGGGCACCTCCGCGCGTCCGGCCCGCCGCGCCCCCAGCTCGGCGGCGGCCAGCGCGCACGCTCCCACGCAGGCCCGCGCCAACTCCCGTACGGGAAGCCGCGCTTCGAGCGCTCCTCGGCGCGCGACGGTCGAGATACGCGGGACCAGGGCGGGATCGCCACCCAGTGCCGACCACGCCGTGTTGATGTCAGTCATGACTGCACTATGCAGTATTGACTCAATCAATATTCGGGCCTGCGGTATTGCCCCGATGCCGCAGCTCCGACCAGGTCACACACCAGGACGGCAGCACACGCACCCGCCTCAGGATCCGGCCCACCACCTTCGCGGCACGCCGCTCGACGGACTCGCTGAACGCGAAGACCAGCTCCAACAGGTCGCCCAGGAGCAACGCCGCATCCCAGGCCGCGACGTTCACCAGACACCACACCGGGAGGATCGCGACGGTGCCCGCGAGGCGGAGGGCGAACCGCCCCCGGGGGCGCACCGGTTCGGGTCCGGCGGGCTCCTCGCGCTTGTCCAGTTCGACCATGGCGGTCATCATCCCGCACGGCCGAAACGGGCCGGGCGGAGATCCGCCCGGCCCGCGTCAACTGCATCAACAGAGAGAACAGATGGCGGCTACTTGACCGCCCGCAGCGCGTTGACGATGCCGAACCCGTAGAAGCCGTTGACGCGCTTGCCGCCGACGCAGGTCGCGTCCGCGATGCCGTCGCCGTTGGTGTCGTACACCTCGGTCGGGCAGCCCGGGTTGTCCGCCTCGGCCTTCAGCAGCCCCTGCAGCTGGGCCGGAGAGGCGTGCGGGTGCGTGGACTTGAGCAGCGCGGCCACGGCGGCGACGTGCGGGGTCGCCATCGACGTGCCCTGGAGGTAGCCGTACGTGTTGTTCGGCAGCGTGGACAGGATGCGGCCGTTCTTCGACGGGGTGTCCGGGATCTGCCGGGCGTCGCCGCCCGGCGCCGACACGTCGATCACGCCCTTGCCGTAGCTGGAGAAGTACGACTTGGCCTTCGTGACACCGACCGAACTCACCGTCACGACACCGGGCAGCTGGGTCGGCACGTCGAAGCACTCGTGCGGGTCGACCGTGCGGGTCGTCGCGGTCGAGTCGTCCGGGCTGGAGGCGTCGACCAGGGCGTGGGAGTCGAGGTCGTCGTTGGAGTTGCCGGCCGCGGCGACATTGAGCGTGCCCTTGCTCTGGGCGTACAGCTGGGCCCTGTTGACCGCGTCGACGATGGCACGTTGATCGGGGTCGTCCATGCAGTTGTACAGCCAGGGATCAACGTAGTAGCTGTTGTTGGTGATCTCCACGCCGTGATCGGCGGCGAACACGAACGCGCAGACCACGCTCTCCGGGTAGAAGAGCTGGGTCGAGTCCGGCTCGGCCACCGTGATTCCGGAGACCTTCACGCCCGGGGCGACCCCCGCCACACCGATGCCGTTGCGGGCGGCGGCGATCTCACCGGCGACATGTGTGCCGTGGTAGTGGGCGGAGTCCACGGGACGCCAGGAGCCGTAGGTCGTGTCCGCCTTGCCGCCCACGCAGTTCGCGGACTGCGAGGGGGAGAAGTTCGGGGCGATGTCCGGGTGGGTGTCGTCGACGCCGACGTCGATGACGGCGACCGTCACGCTCTTGCTGCCCGGGTTGATCTTCGCGGCCTTGTCGGCGCCGATCGCGGGCAGGTCCCACTGGTCGGCTTCGAGGGGCTCGCTGTCACCGGCCGCGGCGGAGGCCTTCGTCGTCTTCGCGGCCTGCTCCTTGGAGAGGTACTGCACCGCGCCCTCGTCCGTCGTCGAGGCGAGGCTCAGCGGCGCGGTCCGCGTGGCGCCGGCCGACTGCACACCCGGGACCTTGCGGATGATCAGCCCGAAGTCGGGGTTCGCCGAGTGCACGACGATCACGCCGATCTGCTCGTACGTCTCCACGATGCTGCCGCCGGCCGCACTGATCGCCTTCTTGACCGTGTTGATCGTCCGGTGGTCCAGTCGAGTGTTGACCACATACGAGAGGTTGGGCGCGTCGGCGGTCTGCGCGGTGGTCTCCGTGATCGGGACCGCCGAAGCCGCCGACGGGAGGAAACCGAGCGAGGCGGTCAGCGACAGCACGACCGGTACGGCGAGGGCGAGCCGGTGTCTGGGGCGCAGATGAGCCATGGGATCTCCACATCATCCGGAAACGAAAAGGCCCGAGACGTGGTGCCTCCCGGGCAGGTACATGACTAGTGGTGCCAGCTGAAGTTATCTCCCGCGAGGGCTGGCCAGCAATGACTTCCCAAAGGCGAGTCCTGAAAGAAGTCAAAGGAGTTGAACCGGTCCACGCGTGGCGCCGTGACCCTGGGCAGGAAGCGCCAGCAGGATCGAGAACCCCTCGATATCGCGCAGGGGAGTCGCTCGATCACTCCTGGTGGCGTGATCCGTAGGTCTGTGAGGTCGCAACCAGCATGTCCGCAACGCGAGGAGACACCGTGGCCACCGAGACACCACCGCCCTCGAAAGCCGAACACAAACTCCCCAGCACCGAGGAGTTCGAACAGGTCCAGGAGAGCGCGGAGTTCGCCGAACTGCGCCGCGCCCACCGCTCCTTCGCCTTCCCGCTGACCGTCGCCTTCATCACCTGGTACCTCCTGTACGTCCTGCTGTGCAACTACGCGGACGACTTCATGGACACCAAGGTCGTCGGCAACATCAACGTCGCCCTCGTCCTGGGCCTCGGCCAGTTCCTCACCACGTTCCTCATCGCCTGGTGGTACGCGCGGTACTCCGCCGCGAAGCTCGACCCCAAGGCCGAAGCCATCAAGTCCCGGATGGAGGGCGGCGCATGAGCCCCGCGATCACCCTGGCCGCCGGAGAGGCGAGCCAGCACCGGCCGCTGATCATCACCCTGTTCGCGGTCTTCGTCGCCGCGACGCTCGTCATCACCGTCTGGGCGGGCCGCCAGACCAAGAGCGCCGCCGACTTCTACGCGGGCGGCCGGCAGTTCACCGCCTTCCAGAACGGCCTGGCCGTCTCCGGCGACTACATGTCCGCCGCGTCCTTCCTCGGCATCGCCGGCGCCATCGCCCTCTTCGGCTACGACGGCTTCCTGTACTCGATCGGCTTCCTGGTCGCCTGGCTGGTCGCCCTGCTCCTGGTGGCCGAACCACTGCGCAACTCCGGCCGCTACACCATGGGCGACGTCCTCGCCTACCGCATGCGCCAGCGCCCGGTCCGTACGGCGGCCGGCACCTCCACCATCGTGGTGTCGATCTTCTACCTGCTGGCCCAGATGGCCGGCGCGGGCGTCCTGGTCTCCCTGCTCCTGGGCATCACATCCGACGCGGGCAAGATCGGCATCGTCGCCCTGGTCGGCGTCCTGATGATCGTGTACGTCACCATCGGCGGCATGAAGGGCACCACCTGGGTCCAGATGGTCAAGGCCTGCCTGCTCATCGCCGGCGCTCTGCTGCTGACCTTCCTGGTGATGCTCAAGTTCAACTTCAACATCTCCGACCTGCTCGGCAAGGCCGCCGACAACAGCGGCAAGGGCTCCGCCTTCCTGAACCCCGGCCTCAAGTACGGCGCCACCGGCACGACCAAGCTGGACTTCATCTCCCTGGGCATCGCCCTGGTCCTCGGCACCGCGGGTCTGCCGCACATCCTGATCCGCTTCTACACGGTGCCCACCGCCAAGGCCGCCCGTAAGTCGGTCAACTGGGCCATCGGCCTCATCGGCGCCTTCTACCTGATGACGCTGGCTCTCGGCTTCGGCGCCGCGGCACTGATCAAACCGGACGAGATCATCGCCTCCAACAAGGCGGGCAACACGGCGGCCCCCCTCCTGGCCCTCCATCTGGGCGGAGTCGACTCCAACTGGGGTGCCATCCTCCTGGCGAGCATCTCGGCGGTCGCCTTCGCCACGATCCTCGCGGTCGTCGCCGGACTCACCCTCGCCTCGTCCTCGTCCTTCGCCCACGACATCTACGCCAACGTCATCAAGCGGGGACAGGCGACGGAGAAACAGGAGATGGCCGCCGCCCGGTACGCCACGGTCGGCATCGGCGCCGTCTCCATCCTCCTGGGCGCCCTCGCCCGCGACCTGAACGTCGCCGGCCTGGTGGCCCTCGCCTTCGCGGTCGCGGCCTCCGCCAACCTCCCGACGATCCTCTACAGCCTCTTCTGGAAGCGCTTCACCACTTCCGGAGCCCTGTGGTCGATCTACGGCGGCCTCGTCACCGCGGTCGGCCTGGTCCTGTTCTCGCCGGTCGTCTCCGGCAAACCCACCTCGATGTTCCCGGACGTCGACTTCCACTGGTTCCCCCTGGAGAACCCCGGCATCATCTCCATCCCGGTCGGCTTCCTGCTGGGCTGGCTCGGCACGATCCTCTCCAAGGAGGAGCCCGACACCGCCAAGTACGCGGAGCTGGAGGTACGGTCCCTGACCGGCACCGGAGCCCACTGAGTCCCTCGGAGTCCCTCGGAGACCCCCCCACGTCGACGGCCGCGTCGTAGATCCCTACGACGCGGCCCCGTCGTACCTCGTGGGATCGGGCCGCCCTCGTTGTCAGAGGTGTCGCGTAGGCTCGCAGGTGTCGGAAAACATGCGATCCGAATCGAGGGAGGAGGCCCACGTGCTCATCGACACCTATGGCCGAGTGGCCACCGACCTGAGGGTTTCGCTGACCGACCGGTGCAACCTCCGGTGTACGTACTGCATGCCCGAGGAGGGCCTGCAGTGGCTGGCGAAGCCCGACCTCCTCACGGACGACGAGATCGTCCGCCTGATAGACATCGCGGTCACCTCCCTCGGTATCGAGGAGGTCCGCTTCACCGGCGGCGAGCCCCTGCTGCGCCCCGGCCTGGTCGGCATCGTCGAGCGGGTCGCGGCCCTGGAGCCCCGCCCCCGGATGTCCCTCACCACCAACGGCATCGGCCTCAAGCGCACGGCGACCGCCCTGAAGAAGGCGGGCCTGGACCGGGTCAACGTCTCCCTGGACACCCTGCGCCCGGACGTCTTCAAGACCCTCACCCGCCGCGACCGCCACAAGGACGTCCTCGACGGCCTCGAAGCCGCCCGCGAGGCCGACCTGACCCCGGTCAAGGTCAACTCGGTCCTGATGCCGGGGCTCAACGCCGACGAGGCCCCGGACCTGCTGTCCTGGGCCGTGGCGCACGACTACGAACTGCGCTTCATCGAGCAGATGCCCCTGGACGCCCAGCACGGCTGGAAGCGCGAGGGCATGGTCACGGCCGGCGACATCCTCGCCTCCCTCCGCACCCGCTTCGAGCTGACCCCCGAAGGCACGGACGAGCGCGGCTCGGCCCCGGCCGAGCGCTGGGTCGTGGACGGCGGCCCGCACCGCGTGGGCGTCATCGCCTCGGTCACCCGCCCCTTCTGCGGAGCCTGCGACCGCACCCGCCTCACCGCCGACGGTCAGATACGCAACTGCCTGTTCGCCCGCGAGGAGACCAGCCTCCGTGACGCCCTGCGCTCCGACGCCCCGGACGAGGAGATAGCCGGCATCTGGCGCCAGGCGATGTGGGGCAAGAAGGCGGGCTCGGGCCTGGACGACCCGTCGTTCCTCCAGCCGGACCGCCCGATGTCGGCGATCGGCGGCTGAGTAGCGGTCGTGGACGAAGGCGCGCTGACGCGATTTCGGACGGGCCCTACAGGGCCTCGGGCGCTTCCCAGTCCTCGAACTTGACGACGTCCTTCAGGAAGCCACGCACACCGAGGAACTGGGACAGATGCTCGCGGTGCTCCTCGCACGCGAGCCACGTCTTGCGCCGCTCCGGGGTGTGGACCTTCGGGTTGTTCCACACAAGGACCCACACGGCGTCCGCGCGGCAGCCCTTCGCGGAGCAGATGGGTGTCTCGTCACTCACGGGAACTCACGGAATTCGTCTCACAGATGCGCTGAAAAGGCGACGCCGAGCAGCCACGGGGGGAGCTGCCCGGCGTCGGTCTGTCGCTCCGACGGGGGATGCGGAGCGCGTACGAAGTATGTCACGGGTGACCGCTCGCTCGGCACCGGAACAACATGATTGATCTGAGCTTTTCTTGAGCTTGGTGCGGAGCCGACTTCCGTTTATGGCACGTTCCCCATGGTCACGACCGGCCGTACGGTTCGCCCCGCACACCCGGCGTCGGCTCGGGCACGACCTCTTCCGGGACGGGTTCCGCGACCCCCTCGTCCGACCGCGGCGGCATGATCATCGGCCGCGGCGGCGCGGTGACGAACGTCGACGGCAGACCGGGCGCGTTCTCCCGTCCGGCGTTCGCGATCACCACGGCGACATAGGGGAGGAGCACACCGAGCACCAACGCGACGATCGCGACGTGCCGTTCGACGTTCCACAGGGAACAGGCGAGAATCACCGACACCGTACGGATCGACATCGAGATGACATACCGGCGCTGCCGACCGCGGACATCCTCCGCGAGTCCCGTCCGGGCTCCGGTGATCCGGAACACCTGGGCGTTGCCTTCGCCGTGCAGCTTCCGCATCACATTCCACCATCCGCCCGCATCGGACTCTCCCCGGCCCGCACCCCGGTCCGTACCCGATCCGGGAACCGGGCCCCGACACCTCCAACGTTACGCCGCGCCTGCGCCGCCTTCGAGACCGGGGCACCCCGGGTCCGGGCGAGCGGACTGCGCCGCACCACGTACGGCCGTACCCGACATGCGGCGTACCGCGACCGGGCCCACACTTGGCGTAATGCTCACGTCGAGCCGTACAAGGAGGCAGCCATGGGCTGGTTGTGGGCGATCATCGTGGGATTCGTGCTGGGCCTGATCGCGAAGGCGATCATCCCGGGCAAGCAGCACAGTCCGCTCTGGCTGACCACCATCTGCGGCATTCTCGGCGCCATCGTCGGCAACGCGATCGCCCGAGCGGCCGGCGTCGACGCGACCAGCGGCATCGACTGGAGCCGCCACGCGTTCCAGCTCATCGCCGCGATCATCATCGTCTTCGTGGTCGACATGGCCTACATGGCGACCATCGGCAAGAACAAACAACGAGCCTGACAGGCGTACGACGAAGGGGCGGCCTCCCGAACCGGGAAACCGCCCCTTCGCCATGTGCTCACGCGCCCGTGACCTCCACGGCCGCCAGGTTCTTCTTGCCCCGCCGCAGCACCAGCCACCGCCCATGAAGGAGGTCCTCCGTGCCCGGCACGGCATCCTCCGCGGTGACCTTCACGTTGTTCATGTAGGCCCCGCCCTCCTTCACGGTCCGTCGCGCCGCGGACTTGCTCGCGACCAGGCCGACCTCGGCGAACAGGTCGACGACCGGGCCGAGTTCGGCCACCTGGATGTGCGGGACCTCGGAGAGGGACGCGGCCAGCGTCTTCTCGTCCAGCTCCGCCAGCTCGCCCTGTCCGAAGAGAGCCCTGGACGCGGCGGTCACGGCGGCCGTCTGCTCGGCGCCGTGCACCAGCGTCGTCAGCTCCTCGGCCAGCGCGCGCTGCGCGGCACGGGCCTGGGGGCGCTCCTCGGTCTGCTGCTCCAACTCCTCAAGCTCCGCACGGGACTTGAAGGACAGGATGCGCATGTACGTGGAGATGTCCCGGTCGTCCGTGTTCAGCCAGAACTGGTAGAACGCGTACGGCGTGGTCATCTCCGGGTCGAGCCAGATGGCGGTGCCCTCGGACTTGCTGAACTTCGTGCCGTCCGCCTTGGTCATCAGCGGTGTCGCGATCGCGTGCACCGTGGCGTCCGGCTCCAGGCGGTGGATCAGGTCCAGGCCCGCCGTGAGGTTGCCCCACTGGTCGCTGCCGCCCTGCTGGAGCGTGCAGCCGTACCTCCGGTAGAGCTGGAGGAAGTCCATGCCCTGGAGGATCTGGTAGCTGAACTCCGTGTAGCTGATGCCCTGGTCGGACTCCAGACGCCTGGCGACGGAGTCCTTGGTCAGCATCTTGTTGACGCGGAAGTGCTTGCCGATGTCCCGCAGGAACTCGATCGCGGAGAGGTTCGCCGTCCAGTCCAGGTTGTTGACCATGACCGCCGCGTTCTCGCCCTCGAAGGACAGGAACGGCTCGATCTGGTGGCGCAGCTTCTGGACCCAGCCGGCGACCGTCTCCGGGTCGTTCAGTGTGCGCTCCGCCGTCGGGCGGGGGTCACCGATCTGACCCGTGGCGCCGCCGACCAGCGCCAGCGGCCGGTGACCGGCCTGCTGCAGCCTGCGCACGGTGAGCACCTGCACCAGGTGTCCCAGGTGGAGGGAGGGCGCGGTGGGGTCGAAACCGCAATAGAACGTGACGGGACCGTCCGCGAGCGCCTTGCGCAAAGCATCTTCGTCGGTGGACAGGGCGAACAGCCCGCGCCACTTCAGCTCGTCGACGATGTCCGTCACGGTTCTCGTATCTCCTTGAGTGGTCTCGTGATCTCGTGATTCACGTACGACGTGAATCAGGTACGAGGTTATACGCCCTGACTGACAGAGCTCATATTGAAGTCCGGCACCCGCAGCGCGGGCATCGCAGCCCTAGTGAACCAGTCGCTCCACTCCCTGGGCAGCGTCTTTTCCGTGCGCCCGGCCTCGGTCGCCCGCCCCAGCAGATCCACCGGCGACTCGTTGAACCGGAAGTTGTTCACCTCGCCCGCCACCTCGCCGTTCTCGACGAGGTAGACGCCGTCCCGGGTCAGCCCGGTGAGCAGCAGGGTCGCCGGGTCGACCTCGCGGATGTACCAGAGACAGGTGAGCAGCAGCCCGCGCTCGGTGTTCGCGACCATCTCCTCCAGGGAGCGGTCCTCGCCTCCGCTGAGGATCAGGTTGTCGATCGACGGCGCCACCGGCAGCCCGGTGAGACCCGCGCTGTGCCGGCTGGTCAGCAGGTGCTGCAGCTCGCCCTCGCGCACCCAGTCGGTGGCAGCCAGCGGCAGCCCGTTGTCGAACACCGACTGGTCGCCCCCGGAGGTGTGCGCGAGCACGAACGGGGCGGACTCCAGACCCGGTTCGTTCGGGTCGCTGCGCAACGTCAGCGGCAGCTCGGTGAGCTTCTCACCGACGCGGGTGCCACCGCCCGGCTTGGAGAACACCGTGCGCCCCTCGACCGCGTCCCGGCCCGACGCCGACCACATCTGGTAGATCAACAGGTCCGCGACCGCGGTCGGCGGCAGCAGCGTCTCGTACCGCCCGGCGGGCAGCTCGATCTTCCGCTCGGCCCAGCCCAGTCGTACGGCCAACTCGGCGTCCAGGGCCGCCGGGTCGACGTCCTTGAAGTCCCGGGTCGAGCGGCCGGCCCAGGCCGAGCGCGTACGGTCCGGAGACTTGGCGTTCAGCTCCAGCGTGCCGTTGGGCTGGTCGTGGCGCAGGCGCAGCCCGGTCGACGTACCGAGGTAGCTGGTCACCAGCTCGTGGTTGGCGAAGCCGTACAGCTCGCGACCGCCCGCACGCGCGCGTGCGAACGATTCGCCGAGCGCCGGGGCGAAGTCGGTGAAGACGGAGGACGAGGTCTCGGCGGGGCCGTCCGTGAAGTCGGGCGAGGCGGTCACGCCCGTGACGAGCGGCTGCGCGTCCTCGGCGGGCTCGGCCCCGCGCGCGGCGGCCTCGGCGGCCCGTACGAGCGGCTCCAGTTCCTCCGGGGTGACGGCGGACCGGGACACGACCCCCGAGGCGGTGCCCTCCTTGCCGTCGACGGTCGCGATGACGGTGAGCGTGCGTCCGCGCGTGACCCCGTTCGTGGTCAGCGCGTTGCCCGCCCAGCGGAGGTTGGCGGTGGAGTGCTCGTCGGCGATGACGACACAGCCGTCGGCCCGGGAGAGTTCGAGGGCGCGCTCGACGATCTCGTGCGGCTTGTTCGTACGGGCGCTCATCGACCGGCCTCCTGCGTGGTGTTGAGGATGTTGACGCCCGTGAAGAGGGCCGACGGGCAGCCGTGCGAGACGGCCGCGACCTGGCCCGGCTGGGCCTTGCCGCAGTTGAAGGCGCCGCCCAGGACGTAGGTCCCCGGACCGCCGACGGCCGCCATGGACCCCCAGAAGTCGGTGGTCGTCGCCTGGTAGGCGACGTCCCGCAGCTGTCCGGTGATCCGCCCGTTCTCGATCTTGAAGAAGCGTTGCCCGGTGAACTGGAAGTTGTAGCGCTGCATGTCGATCGACCACGACCGGTCGCCGACCACGTAGATCCCGCGGTCGACCCCGCCGATCAGATCCTCCGTGGACAGCCCCGCCGGGTCCGGCTGCAGTGACACGTTGGCCATGCGCTGTACGGGGACATGGCCGGGGGAGTCGGCGTAGGCGCAGCCGTTCGAGCGGTCGAAGCCGGTCAACTTGGCGATGCGGCGGTCGAGTTGGTAGCCCACCAGGGTGCCGTCCTTGACGAGGTCCCAGGACTGGCCCTCGACGCCCTCGTCGTCGTAGCCGATGGTCGCGAGGCCGTGTTCGGCGGTGCGGTCGCCGGTGACGTTCATGCGCTCGGAGCCGTACTTGAGCTTGCCGAGCTTGTCGAAGGTGGCGAAGGAGGTGCCGGCGTAGGCGGCCTCGTAGCCGAGCGCGCGGTCCAGTTCGGTGGCGTGGCCGATGGACTCGTGGATCGTCAGCCAGAGGTTGGACGGGTCCACGACGAGGTCATAGAGGCCCGCCTCGACGCTCGGGGCCCGCATCTTCTCGGCGAGCAGTTCGGGGATCCGCGCCAACTCCTCGTCCCAGTCCCAGCCGGTGCCCGTGAGGTACTCCCAGCCGCGGCCCACGGGCGGCGCGATGGTGCGCATCGAGTCGAACTCACCGCTCGACTCGTCGACCGACACCGCGTTCAGCTGCGGGTGCAGCCGTACGCGCTGTTGCGTGGTCACAGTCCCCGCGGTGTCGGCGTAGAACTTGTTCTCGTGCACGGTGAGCAGCGACGCGTCGACATGGTTGACGCCGTCCGCCGCGAGCAGCCGGGCGCTCCAGTCCGCCAGCAGGCCCGCCTTCTCCTCGTCGGGCACCGAGAACGGATCGATCTCGTACGACGAGATCCACGTCCGCTCCTCGTGCACGGGCTCGGCGGCCAGTTCGACGCGCTCGTCAGAACCGGCCGCCTTGATCACCTGGGCGGAGAGCTTCGCCATCGCCACCGCCTGCGAGGCGACCTTGGCGGCGGCGTCGAGGCTCAGGTCCACGCCCGACGCGAAGCCCCAGGTGCCGCCGTGCACGACCCGTACCGCGTACCCGAGGTCGGTGGTGTCCGACGTACCGGCCGGGCGGGCGTCCCGCAGCCGCCAGGACGCGCTGCGCACCCGTTCGAACCGGAAGTCCGCGTGCTCGGCCCCCAGCGCACGCGCGCGTGCCAGCGCGGCATCGGCCAGGGCGCGTAGCGGAAGTGCCGTGAAGGCTTCGTCGATGGAATGAGGCACGGAGGTCTCCCTGCTGTCGTGGCCTGTGGAGTCCGATCATGTCGCGCGGACAGGTGCGGGGACCACACGTTTCCGCTCGGCGTCGGCACTTTCTGTAGAGACCCGACAGCGAGTCCCCCGAGCCACTGTCGGTGCCCGATTGTCCCGTGGCGCGGGCCGACCGATAGGTTTTCGATAAGGCCGTCTGCCGACCAGGGTGCACCGGGCAGGCGCGCAGGACAGCTATCGAAAGGGTGATCCGTTGAGCCGCTCGGTTCTCGTCACCGGAGGCAACCGGGGCATCGGCCTCGCCATCGCCCATGCGTTCGCCGACGCCGGCGACAAGGTCGCGATCACGTACCGCTCGGGTGAGCCGCCGGCCGCCCTCCTTGAATTGGGCTGCCTGGCCGTGAAGTGCGACATCACCGACACCGAGCAGGTGGAGCAGGCCTACAAGGAGATCGAGGCCGCGCACGGCCCCGTCGAGGTTCTGGTCGCCAACGCGGGCGTCACCAAGGACACGCTCCTGATGCGCATGTCCGAGGAGGACTTCACCTCGGTCGTCGACACCAACCTCACCGGCACCTTCCGCGTCGTCAAGCGCGCCAACCGCGGCATGCTGCGCGCCAAGAAGGGCCGTGTCGTCCTCATCTCGTCGGTCGTCGGCCTGATGGGCGGCCCCGGCCAGTCGAACTACGCCGCCTCCAAGGCGGCCCTGGTCGGCTTCGCGCGCTCGCTCGCCCGCGAGCTGGGGTCGCGCAACATCACCTTCAACGTCGTCGCGCCCGGCTTCGTCGACACCGACATGACCAAGGTGCTCAGCGACGAGCAGCGCGAGAACATCGTGAAGCAGGTGCCGCTCGGCCGTTACGCGCAGCCCGAGGAGGTGGCCGCGACGGTGCGGTTCCTCGCCTCCGACGACGCCTCGTACATCACTGGAGCCGTCATCCCTGTTGACGGCGGACTGGGAATGGGTCACTGATCACCATGAGCGGAATTCTCGAGGGCAAGCGCGTCCTGATCACCGGTGTGCTGCTGGAGTCCTCCATCGCCTTCCACGCCGCCAAGCAGGCCCAGGAGCAGGGCGCGGAGATCATCCTGACCGCGTTCCCGCGGCCCACGCTGACCGAGCGCATCGCCAAGAAGCTCCCCAAGCCCACCAAGGTCATCGAGCTCGACGTGACGAACGACGAGCACCTCGCGCGTCTCGCCGACGTCGTCGGTGAGGAGCTGGGCGGCCTCGACGGCGTCGTGCATTCCATCGGGTTCGCGCCGGCGGACGCGCTCGGCGGCAACTTCCTCAACACGCCGTTCGAGTCGGTCGCCACCGCCATGCACGTCTCGGCGTACTCCCTGAAGTCGCTGACCATGGCCTGCCTGCCGCTGATGCAGAACGGCGGCTCGGTCGTCGGCCTCACCTTCGATGCGCAGTACGCCTGGCCGCAGTACGACTGGATGGGCCCGGCCAAGGCCGCCCTGGAGGCCACCAGCCGCTACATCGCGCGCGACCTGGGCAAGCAGAACATCCGCTGCAACCTCATCTCCGCGGGCCCGCTCGCCTCGATGGCCGCCAAGTCCATTCCGGGCTTCAGCGACCTGGCCGCCGTGTGGGACAACCGCTCCCCCCTGGAGTGGGACCTCAAGGATCCGGAGCCGGCCGGCAAGGGCATCGTCGCCCTGCTGAGCGACTGGTTCCCGAAGACCACGGGCGAGATCATCCACGTGGACGGCGGCCTGCACGCCATCGGCGCCTGACCTCCCGGCCCGGCTTCTTCCACGGCGTCGACGCCCCGTTTCCCGCACCGCGCGGGCAGCGGGGCGTCACCCGTTCGGCCCCGTAGACCGGGCGGGGTCGGGCCACAACTGCGCACTCTGGATTACGCGTTCACCACGCGATTCCCTCCCCAGCACCACCGAGGAGGTTCCCCTTGTGCGCCTGTCCCGCAGCCTGGCCTCAGTGACCGCCGCCGTCGCGCTCGTCATCTCCCTGGCGTACGAGGCGATGCCCCACACGCGCGTGGAGGCCCGGAAACCGGCCGCCGCCCCCCAGCTGTTCGGCGCCGCGTGCCGCACCGCCGTCCACGGCTCGCACGTGATCGCGTACTGCCACAACCCGTACCCCCTGACCGACCGCGTCGCCCTGCACATCGAGTGCGACCGCTGGTGGGACATCGACAGCGACGGCACCGGGATCGACGCGGGTCCGGCGCAGACCGTACGGCTGGCCGGCCGCTGCTGGGAGGACGTCCGCGCGGTGTGGGTCAGCCACCAGAAGCGGGCGAGCTGAGCCCCTCGGGAGCGGGCGGGTCCAACCGCCCCGGGCGGCACAGGAACGGATAGCCCGCGGCCTCCGCGGCAGCCGCCCGCGCGTCACCCGCGCGGATCGCGTCCACGAGCCGCGTGTGGTCCATGTACGACTCCGGAGTCAGCTCCTCGCCGACGTCCGCGCGCAGCCAGTCCCGCAGCACCTCGCCCAGGTCGGCGTACATCGCCGTCATGACGTCGTTGTGCGAGGCGGCCACCACGGCCAGGTGCAGGGTCGCGTCGGCCGTCACGAAGGCCTCCGTGTCACCGGACTCCCACGCCTCCTCACGCCGTACGAGAAGGGCGTCCAGCTGCTTGAGGTCCTTCTCGGTGCGCCGCTCGGCCGCCAGCTGCGCCGCCGCCGACTCCAGGGTGGAACGCAGTTCGGCGATGTGCCGGGGGTCGGCGTCCGCGAAGCGGCGGTGCATCACGCCGGCCAGCTCACTGGTCGCCGCGACGTAGGTGCCGGAGCCCTGGCGGATGTCCAGCAGGCCGTTGTGCGCGAGCGCGCGGACGGCCTCGCGGACCGTGTTGCGGGCGACCCCGAGCTGCTCGACCAGCTCCGGCTCGGTCGGGATCCGGGAGCCGACCGGCCACTCGCCCGAGGTGATCTCGTTCCGCAGCGCGGCGATGACCTGCTCGGACAGTGCCGAACGACGGGGGTGGCTCAGGGGCATGGCACACCTTCGCATGTGCGGGGCGGGAACGGGCCGCCCGGGGGTGGACAACCAATCATCCCATGATTCTATGATGGTCGGCATGGCGAGCGAGGAAACCCGGACACTGAAGTCCACGACGACCGACACCGGCGGCCCGGCCGCGAGCGTCCCCGCGACATCAGGCGGAGGACCGGCCACGCGCGCGTGGACGACGCGTCTGGTCGTCGTCGGCATCGTGCTCGCCGCGCTGAACCTCCGCCCCGCGATCACCAGCCTCGGCGCCCTCCTCGAAGAGGTCCGCGACGGCCTCGGCATGAGCGGCAGCGTCGCCGGACTGCTCACGTCCGTGCCCCCGTTGTGCTTCGCGGCCTTCGGCGTCATGGCCCCGCGCCTGGCCCGCCGCTTCGGCCCGAGCACGGTGGTCTGCGCCGGCATGCTCGCCATCACCGCCGGCCTGCTGATACGGCCCTACGTCGGCGGTACGGCGGGCTTCCTGGCCGGCAGCGCCCTCGCGCTCATGGGCATCGCGGTCAGCAACGTCCTGATGCCGGTGATCGTCAAGCGCTGGTTCCCCGACCGCGTCGGCTCCATGACCGGCCTGTACTCGATGGCCCTCGCCCTCGGCACGGCCGCCGCAGCGGCGGTCACCGTGCCCATGACCGATGCCCTGGGCGGCAGTTGGCGCTCCGGCCTCGTCGTGTGGGCGGGGCTGGCCGCAGCCGCAGTACTGCCGTGGACCGCTCTCGCGCGGCACCGGGAGGCGCCCGCGGACCCGGCCTCCCGCGCGTGGGAGGGCGAGCGGGCGCGGCCCGAGCTGCGGATCACCCGCAGCCGTACCGCCTGGGCGCTCGCCGTGTTCTTCGGGCTCCAGGCCACCGCCGCCTACATCACGATGGGCTGGATGGCGCAGATCTTCCGGGACGCGGGTGTCTCCGCGAGCACGGCCGGGCTGCTGCTGGCCGTCACCATGGCGGTGGGCGTGCCCCTGGCCTTCGTCATCCCGCGCGTGGCCACCCGGCTGCCCCACCAGGGGCCGATCGTCGTCGTGCTCGGCCTCTGCGGCCTCGCCGGATACGCGGGTCTGTACCTCGCGCCGGCCGGGGGAGCCTGGGCCTGGGCCCTGCTGCTCGGCATCGCCAACTGCGCCTTCCCGCTGGCCCTGACGATGGTCGGCATGCGGGCCAGGACCGGCGCGGGCGTCGCCCAGCTGTCCGCCTTCGCGCAGAGCGCCGGGTATCTCATCTCCGTCCCGGGGCCGCTCCTGGTCGGCGTGCTCTACCAGCACAGCGGCGGCTGGGGACTGCCGATCGCCCTCATGGCCGGCCTGATGGTCCCGCAGATGGCCGTGGGCGTCCTCGCGGGCCGCGACCGCACGGTGGAGGACGAGGCGGCCCGCTGAACCCGCCCCGGCGGACACCGCACGGACGGGGGGTGCGAGACTGGCCGTATGCCAGTGCTCGACCCGAACCCCCAGAACGGCCAGCGGAAGATGCTCATCGTCTTCGGCTCGTTCTTCGCCATCTTCATCGTCATCGCCATCATCGCGACGATCGCGTCCCCGTGACCACACGCGTCTGAGTCGATGGTGGGGTTCTCCCCACCATCCCCTAGGGGGTGAGGCTCAGGGTCAAGTGGGTGGATCTCCGGATGGGTTGAGGGCCCCGCGTTCCGTAACTTCGAAGTGTGACCGCGAGAAGCGGATCGCGGACCACTCGGAGACCAGCGGAGGCACTCATGTCGGCCCCAGCGCACACCCGGCCCCACCCGGCGACCACGGGCGGCGTCGACATCAGGCTGCCGTGGTGGGCCCTCGCCCTGCCGGCGCTCGCCTTCGTCGTGCTGCTCGTGATGATGCTCAACCCGACGGACGCTCAAGCGGCGGCCTCGGACCCGATGATCACCCACCTCTTCGAGCGCGCGCAGCAGCTCATAGCCCGCTGAGCACGGGCGAAGCCGCCCGTCAACTCCCTGCGCCCCATGGCCTGTTTCATGCGAAGCTGGATCCCATGAGCGTCGCAGAACCCCGCAGGATTGTCCTCTTCCGGCATGCGAAGGCCGACTGGCCCGAGGTGACCGACCACGAGCGGCCGCTCGCCGAGCGGGGCCGCCTGGACGCGGCCACCGCCGGAAGCAGACTGGCCGACACCGGCATCCCCTTCGATCTGGCCCTCTGCTCCACCGCGACCCGCACCCGGGAGACCTGGAAGCTGGCCGTCCACGAACTCGCGCACCGGCCGAAAACCGTCTACGAGGAGAGGCTCTACGAGGCCTCGCCCGGCGAGCTGATCGCCGTACTGAACGAGACGCCCGACGACTCGCGGAACCTGATCCTCATCGGCCACAACCCGGGCGTCCAGGGCCTGACCGAGATCCTCTCCGGACCGGACACCGGCGAAGCCCGCGAGCGGCTGACCCGCCGCGGCTTCTCGACCGCCGCCTTCGCCGTCCTCACCTTCGACGGCTCCTGGAAGTCACTGGAGCCGGGCGTGGCGACCCTGGCCGACTACTGGGCGCCGTCCGAGTAGATCCGCAGACCCATACATCCGCACTCCCGCACTCCCGCAGACCCGTACGACAAGGGGCCCGGCACCAAGCGGTGCCGGGCCCCTGAAGGTCCTGAAGTATCCGGGGGTCAGTCCTCGTCGTGGGTGTCCGCCGCCTCGACCTCTTCGCGGGTGACGCCCAGCAGGTAGAGGACGGTGTCGAGGAAGGGCACGTTCACCGCCGTGTGCGCGGCCTGCCGTACGACCGGCTTCGCGTTGAAGGCGACGCCGAGACCGGCCGCGTTGAGCATGTCCAGGTCGTTGGCGCCGTCGCCGATCGCCACGGTCTGCGCGAGCGGTACGCCCGCCTCGGCGGCGAACCGGCGCAGCAGCCGCGCCTTGCCCGCGCGGTCGACGATCTCGCCGGTGACCTTGCCGGTCAGCTTCCCGTCGACGATCTCCAGCGTGTTCGCCTGGGCGAAGTCGAGCCCGAGCCGGTCCTTGAGGTCGTCGGTGACCTGGGTGAACCCGCCCGACACGACGCCGACTTGATAGCCGAGCCGCTTGAGCGTACGGATCAGGGTGCGGGCGCCGGGCGTCAGCCGCACCTCGCTGCGCACCTTGTCGACGACCGACTCGTCCAGCCCCGCGAGCAGCGCCACGCGCGCGTGCAGCGACTGCTCGAAGTCCAGTTCCCCGCGCATCGCGGCGGCGGTCACCTCGGCGACCTCGTCCTCGCAGCCGGCGTGCGCGGCGAAGAGCTCGATGACCTCGTCCTGGATGAGCGTGGAGTCGACGTCCATGACGACGAGCCGCTGGGCCCGCCGGTGCAGCCCCGCCGCCACGACGGCGACATCGACGCCCAGGGCCGCCGCGTGGGTGGCGAGGGCGGTGCGCAGGGGCTCGGTCTCCACCCCGGACACCGCGAACTCGACCGCTGTCACGGGGTACTTGGCGAGCCGGAAGATACGGTCGATGTTGCCGCCGGCCTTGGTGATGCGGGCGGCGATCGCGGCGGTGGACTCCGCGGTGAGGGGATGGCCGAGCACGGTCACGAGCGAACGCCCGAGTCCGCGCGGACGGTTGTCTCCGAGGCCGGAGATGATCTCCGCCTGCATCTTCATCGACTCGGCCCAGCTGTGCACGGTGGCCCGCAGATCCCCTTCGAGCCCGGCGGGCGGCGGCGTCACCAGCGCGCACAGCACCATCCGGCCACGGGTGACGACCTGCTCGATGTCGACCACGTCGACGGAGTAGGCGGCGAGGGTGTCGAAGAGTCCGGCCGTGATGCCCGGCCTGTCCTTGCCGAAGATCTTGACGAGGAGAGTGGGGACGTCAGAGGTCTGCGAAGCGCTCATGGTGTACCCACCGTATCCGGCACGGAGTGCCTTATGCCGCAGAGGTCCGCCTAGCGGACACGGAACAGTGGGTGTCGGATCGGTGGCGGGAATCTTACGGGGTGATCACGAAGGCGCTGGTGGGCGGTCACGAGCCGGTTCGGGGACGGTCAGGAGACGTGTCGAGGCGGTCGCGGTGGGGTGCGGCGCCGATCAGGAGTTGGCGGGGCGCCGGGCAGAGGGCGACCGCTACGGTTCTCGTCGCACCGAAGTGGATCACCGGCGCCCCTTGGGCCTCCCCGGAGGGGGCGGTGGCGGCGGAGGTTGCTGCCCGTCGTCCGAGTCGTCGCCCGGCCGGTCCCGCGAAGGCGTCCCGGGCCGACGCCGGGGCAGCCTGGACGGCGGCTCGTAGGGCTGGGCCATGGTCGGAGCGCCGTACAGGTCGGCGGGCGGCGCAGGGGTGCCGGGCGGCTGCGGGTCGCCGTAGGACCGAGGCTCGTCGTAGGACTGCGGTTCGCCGTAGGGACGAGTGCCGTCGTCCGCCGGGACGGCTCCGGACCGCCCCGCGCCGCCCGGCGCACCGGACGGCCGTGAGTCTCCGGCGGGCGGCCGACCGCCGCCGCGCGGCGCCCGCGCACCCGGCGGCCACGCACCCTGCTGAGGCGGACCCGAGTCCGGCGGCCACCCTGGTCCAGGACCAGGAGGCCGAGCACCGGTGCCGGACCGCGCACCGCCCGGCGGTCGGCCGACCTCGGGTTGCCGTAGCTCGTCGGGCAGTTGGAGATACGGGTTGGTCGCGGGGTTGGGTGCGCGGTACGGAGTGCTCGGCACGTAGGGGCCGGTGTGTCCCGGGCTCCCCGCGGGCTGCGCGTGTTCCGGGTGGCCTTCGTACCCCGGTGCCCCGGCATCCGGTCCCGCTCCCGGAACCGGTGCTCCCCAGTCACCCAGTGCCAGCGGCGCGGCACGCCGTCCCGCCGCTCCCGTCGCATACGCGAGCAGCCCGCCGACGCCTCCCGCGCCCGCACCCCACACCGCGCCGAGCAGCAACGCCATGCCCAGATGCCCGTGCAGCTCGATCCCGGCGCCGAACGCGTCGAACCCCAGCACCGACAGCGAGGCGTCCACCGACACATCCGTCAGCCAGGCCAGCAGCGGCAACGTCAGCGCGGTCACGACCCCCAGCCGTAAGGCGCACCGCCCGGCGAAACCGAGGGCTCCCGGACCGCCGACGCCCTTCGCGCCCAGTGGTGTCCGTGCCGCGGTGAGCACCCCCGCCAGCAGCATCATCAGGGCCGCGGCGACCCCCAACAGCCATACGCGGTTGTCCAGTTCGGCCAGTCGTCCCAGTGTCACCGGCTGGTCGGACTTCACGCTCAGGAGGTCGTCGAGGGGGTGGGGGAGCAGCTTCGCCAGCTCGCCCGTCGCCTTCCCGTCCCAGGGGACGAAGAGGCCGATCGGGACGCCGAGCCAGACCCCGTTGGGCGCGCCGAGCAGCGCGGCGCCCGCGATCCGTTTGGGGTGGTCGTCGCCGATCGCGGCGTACGCGGCCGCCGCGAGCCCGGCCGCCACCGCGACCAGCAGCACCGCGACGAGCGCGGACGCGGCCGGTCGTACGACACGGTGGACGGCCTCCCAGCCACGGGGGAGAGGCGTACGGCGCGAGGCCAGCAGGGCGATGAGGAGGATGCCGGCCGACCAGGCCAGGCCGCCCAGCAGGGTCGGCGCCGTGTCGACGGTGAAGCCGACCGCGGCCTTCGCCTTGACCAGGTCGCTGATCTTGCCGGGCAACAGGCCGCCGATGTCACCGATGTCGCCGATGCCGGGGATGTTCACCCCGCCCCCGCTACCGCCGCCGCCCGTGATCTTGTCGAGGCCCAGCTTGCCGCCGTCGATCGTGATGACGTCGTGCCCGGCCCAGGCCAGCCCGCCGAGCATCGCCACGAAGAGCGCGACCACCGAGCCCGCGCGCGCGAGGAGTTCGGCCGGTGCGATCACAACTGCCCCCGGCCGCAGGGACCGTAGGAAGAAGTACGACAGAAGAAGTGCTCCTGCCAGGCTCACGCCCAACGGTGTGATCGTGACGGCCGTGGTCGCCTGGGCGCCGGTCAGGCCGAACGCGGAGACGTCGCCGGTCGGGGTGACCGAACCGCCCGCGCCGAGCGCCACCACCGCCGCGGTCATCGGGCCGAGCGAGCCCGTCGCGTCGGCGCCGAGCAGATGCAGGCCGAGCGCCGCGGTGCCGGCCATCCCTATCAACGCCCAACTCACCGCGGCGATCGCGGACAGCAGGACGTCACCCCAGGGCACCCTCGTGTCGTAGTGCGCCGTCCTGACACTCGTCGCTGAGTTCATGGCAGACCCCCCGATCCGCGGCACGGCGTGGTGCGGACACCACGCATGTCCCCCTCGCGTGGATTACCACTCTCCGGGTCGGTTTCAACCCCGTCAACGGAACCGCCGAACGTGTAACGGCGTGCTCTTCACAAGGCCCGACTTTCGGTCAGGGGGTGCAGACTGAAATAGTTCCCGACGATGTTCGACATCCCTAGACTCCCCGTGATGGGGCGTAACTCGGGGGACTACTCAGTGGGGCATGGAGTGCCGGAACTCGTACTGGAATTGAATGGACGGACCTGGACGCTCGACGCGTCCAGGACCTACACCCTCGGACGTGATCCGCAGGGGGACATCGTGGTCGACGACGCCAGGGTCTCCTGGCGGCACGCCACGATCAGCTGGAGCGGCCGGAGTTGGGTCATCGACGACCACGGCAGCACCAATGGCACGTTCGTGCAGGGCCAGCGCATCCATCAGATGGAGATCGGCCCCGGCTCGTCCGTGTATCTGGGCAACGCGACCGACGGCCCGAGCCTGAGCCTGTCCGGGGCCGCCGCCGCGGTGGCGAGCCCGCAGGCCCAGCCACAGCAACAGCCGTACGCGGCACAGGGCGCGGGCCCCGGCTGGGCCCAGCAGGCGCCGCCGCAGCAGACGCCTGAGCAGCAGCGATTCCAGCCGGCGGCCGCCGCGCAGATTCCGCAGCAGCCGGGAGCCGGTGTCGGCGCGGGGGCGCCGCCGGTCTACGGCGACCGCAGCCCGACCACGTTCCACCAGTTCTCGCTGGACCGTGTGATGCGCATCGGCCGTGCGCTGGAGAACGAGTTGGTGGTCTCCGACCTCCAGGTCTCGCGCCACCACGCCGAGTTCCACGCGACACTCGACGGCCGCTTCGAGATCCGTGACCTCGGCTCGCACAACGGCACGTACGTCAACGGCCAGCCGATCACCAAGGGCGGCTCGGCGCTGCTCGGCCCGAACGACATCGTCGGCGTCGGCCACTCCACGTTCCGCCTGGTCGGGGACCGGCTCGAGGAGTTCGTCGACACCGGTGAAGTCTCCTTCTCCGCCCGGCACTTGACGGTGACGGTCGACGGCGGCAAGCAGATCCTCAAGGACGTCTCCTTCGGCGTACCGGAGAAGTCGCTCATCGCGGTCATCGGCCCGTCGGGCTCCGGCAAGTCGACCCTGCTCAAGGCGCTCACCGGCTACCGGCCCGCCAATCAGGGCGACGTCCTCTACGACAACCGCAACCTGTACAAGCAGTTCGCCGAGCTGCGCCAGCGCATCGGTCTGGTCCCGCAGGACGACATCCTGCACAAGGAACTGACCGTCAAGAAGGCCCTCAAGTACGCGGCCAAGCTGCGCTTTCCCGCCGACACCACCGGCGACGAGCGCGAGGCCCGCATCGACGAGGTGCTGCGCGAGCTGAAGCTCGACATCCACAAGGAGAAGAAGATCACTTCTCTCTCCGGTGGCCAGCGCAAGCGCGTCTCGGTGGCCCTGGAACTCCTCACCAAGCCCTCGCTGATCTTCCTGGACGAGCCCACCTCGGGCCTCGACCCGGGCATGGACCGCGATGTCATGCAGCTGCTGCGCGGCCTCGCCGACGACGGCCGCACGGTCCTCGTCGTCACCCACTCCGTGGCCGAACTGGCGATCTGCGACAAGCTGTTGGTGATGGCTCCGGGCGGTGCCGTCGCCTACTTCGGGCCGCCCGAGGAGGCGCTGAACTTCTTCGGCTACGACACCTGGGCCGATGTCTTCTCCGCCTTCGAGAACTACCGCGACTACGACTGGGCGGGCCGCTGGAAGGGCTCGCAGCACTACCAGATGTACGCCGCCGACATCGACGCGATCGCACCGCAGTCCGTACAGATGCCGCCGATGCAGGCCATGAAACCGCCGAAGCCACAGGGCTGGATGTCGCAGTTCGTCACCCTGGTCCGCCGCTACGTCACGGTGATCGCCTCCGACAAGGGCTTCCTCGCCCTGATGGTGATCCTCCCGGGCGTGCTGGGCGCGGTGAGCCTGCTCATCGACTCGGGCAACAGCCTGCTGCCCAACCCGGCCAGGGCGAACGGCACCATCATCCCGAACGGCACGGCCACCACCGTCCTGCTGATCCTCGCGGTCGGCGCCTGCTTCGCCGGCGCGGCCAACTCGGTCCGTGAGCTGATCAAGGAACGGGTCATCTACGAACGGGAGCGCGCGACGGGGCTGTCCCGGTCCGCGTACCTGATGTCCAAGGTGTTCGTGCTCGGCGTGATCACCGCGCTGCAGGGCCTGATGGTCGGTGTCATCGGCTTCTCCAGCCGGGAGATCCCGAAGCAGGGCCTGGTCCTCGGCAGCCAGACGATGCTCGAACTCTGCATCCCGATCATGGGCCTCGGCTTCACCGCGATGATGTTCGGCCTGATCATCTCCTCGCTGGTGAAGACGGCCGAGAAGACCATGCCGCTGCTGGTGATGTTCGCGATCATCCAGGTCGTGTTCACCGGCTGCCTGTTCACGCTGAACGGCGCGATCGGCGTCAACCAGTTCTCGTACCTGATGCCCTCGCGCTGGGCGGTCGGTGCCGCGGGCGCCACGCTGGACTTCAACAAGATCAGCCCGCCCAAGCCCGGCGACAGCAACGACCCGCTGTGGGAGCACACCGTCGGCGCCTGGGGCATGGACATGGCCGCCCTGATCGCCCTCGGCATCATCTGCGGCATCTTCGTGGCCCGCTTCCTGCGCCGCCACGAGCCGGAGGTCATGCGCAAGTAGCGGTGCCCGTACGACGCCGAAGGGCGGCGCCCCTGGAGGGGGTGCCGCCCTTCGGCGTCGGTACCGAGACCAAGAGGTCCGCCGGAGGCCTCAGTACGCGCTGTTGACGTTGTCGATCGAGCCGTACCGCGCGGCGGCGTAGTTGGCCGCGGCGGTGATGTTGGCGACCGGGTCGTAGATGTTCGTCGAGGTACCGGAGACGTGGTAGGCGTTGAACGTCGGCTGGATGACCTGGAGCAGACCGATCGACGGGGTGCCGTTGACCGCGTTGACGTCCCAGCCGTTGACGGCGCTCGGGTTGCCCGAGGACTCCCGCATGATGTTCTTGTACAGGCCGTAGTACGAGCCCGGGATGCCCTTCTGCTTCATGATCGCCAGGGCGTGGTTGATCCAGCCGTTGAGGTTGTTGGCGTAGGTCGTCGCGGCGACGGGCTGGAGCTTGACGCGCTGGCTGGAGCGGCTCGCGGCCTTCTTGGCCTTGCGCGCGGCCTCCGCCTTCTTCGCGGCGGCGGCTTCGGCGGCCTTCTTCTTCGCGGCGGCGTCCGCCTTGGCCTTGGCCGCCTTCGCCTTCGCGTCGGCCTTCGCCTGGATCGCCTCGGTCTTGAGGCCGGCACCGGCGAGCTGGTCGGTGACGCTGACCTTGACGCCCTTGATGGGCTCCGTGCTGTACGCCACCTTCGCCGTGGACGCGGCGTCGGTGGTGGTCGTCCCCGCGTCGCTGGGCACCGCGGAGAAGGCGAGGGCGGCGGCGCCGAGCGTGGCGACACCGGCGAGCGCGATCCTGTGCTGCTTCGTCAGCTTGGTCAGGCGACTGTGACCGGGAGCGTTCGTGTTCTCGGGCATGGCGGATGGACCTCTTCGAATGGTGCGGAGGTCGCTCACCGTCCGGCGGGGACGCGGGTGCTTCCGGCACAAACGCCGCGGACGGGATCCGCGGCGCTGAGCGACGGCTGCAATTCTTAGCGGTCGCAAAAACCTGTGGCAAAGGTGTGACGTACGATCCCCGGTAGTGGACCAGGGAAGGGCAAAACGGGACAGACGTGACCGTCTGTCCCGCTCAAGCGGGTCGGCTTTATCTCCTATGTGTCCTAGTACGTGATCTGCGCCCTATGTGCGGGCTCACACCGGCAACACGGCAACCTCACTCGCAGTTGCTCACGCAACGCACTGTGTGAGGATCCTCCTCCGGGAGGATGAGGTGCACGTCCCCGAACTCGTGCCACAGGTAGAGCCCGCGCAGCGCCTCCTCATAACTGCGGTCGACAGCGGCCCGCCCGGCGACCGCCTCCAGCATCAGCAGATGCGAGGCCTCAGGCTCGTGCAGCCCCGTCAGCAGCCCGTCCACCACCCGCACCCCCCGCTCCGGCGTGACGACGAGGTCCGTCCACCCGGCACGCGCGCGTACGACCCCATCACTGCCGGCGGCGGACTCGACGGCCCGCACGGCGGTGGTCCCCACCGCGATCACCCGCCCGTCCCCCGCGCGGGCGGCATTGATCAACCGGGCCGACGCCTCCGACACCGCGAACCGCTCCGGATACGGCGGCTCGTGCACCTCGGCCGACGCCACCCCCGTGTGCAAGGTGATCGGCGCGAACTGCACCCCCCGGCTCAGCAGCTCCGCCACCATCCGCGCGGTGAAGGGCCGCGCGGCACTCGGCATCTCCGCACTGCCGACCCCGTCCTCCGACGGCAACGAGAACACCGTCTGGTAGACGGACAACGGCTGATCCCGCTCCGTATAGGAGTAGCGAATGGGCCGCCCGTGCTCACGCAACAGCTCCGCCACCCCCGAACCGGACACCCGCGCCCACCACAACCGCTCGCCCCGCCCGCTCAGCGGCTCCTCCAGGGCCAGCCGCGTATCCCCGGGCAGCCGCACCTCCGTCCCCGCCGGGCCGCCCGCACGCGCGCGTGAGGTGCCCTTCCCGTCCGGCTCCCGCAGCTCGACCGCCCACCGCCCGTCGTCGCCCCGCGTCGAGAAATGCACCACCACGCGCGCGTGCCCGATCCACCCGTCCACCGCGGCGGCCAACGTCGGCGACGTGTTCACGACCAGCAGATCCCCGGCCCGCAGCAGCCGCGGCAACTCCCCGAACCCGTGATGCGACACCTCGGTACCCCGCGACACCAGCAGCCGTACGGCGTCCCGGTCGAGCCCGGGCCCGCGCTGCTCGGCCGGCACCCGCGCGGACAACTCCTCGGGGACCCGCACGGCCACCGTCATCGCTCCTCCAGCAGGGCCGGGGCTCCATAGCGCCCGCTCGCCGGCCGCTCGTCCAGAAGTCGTAGGAAGGCCGGCACCACAGAGGCGGGCTTCGGCCGTACATCGTCGTCGTCCGGTACGGCCGCCGCGTACAGGTCCGTGCCCATGTCCCCGGGGTCCACCGCCCACACCCGCAGCCCGGGCTCCTCCGCGCCGAGCACCGCCGCGAGCTGGTCGAGGGCCGCCTTGGACGCCCCGTAGCCGCCCCAGGTCTCGTACGCCTCGGCCGCCGCGTCCGAACTGACCGCGATCACCGCACCGGCCCGCGAGGCCCGCAACAACGGCAGCGCCTCCTGGACCAGCCCCAGCGCGGCCACCACGTTCACCTCCAGCGCGCGCCGCAATCCGTCCAGGGGCAACTCGTCGAGCCGTACGAGCGGCTCGGCCCCCAGCGCGCTCGCGTTGCTCACCACCAGGTCGACACCGCCCAGCTTCTCCGCCGCGGCCACCAGCCCGGCCCGGTGCCCGGCGTCCGTGACATCCCCCGGGACGGCCTCCACACGCGTGCCGTACGCGCCGACAGCCCCAGCGGTCTCCCTCAACACCCCCTCGGTCCTGGCGTCCAGCACCAGGTCCCAGCCCCGCGCGGCCAGCGCCTCGGCGAGCGCCCGCCCCAGCCCCTTCGACGCCCCCGTGATGATCGCTACCGACATGACACACGTCCCCTCGTCCACTACGCCTCCGTCGGCGTGCCCCCAACGTAGGAACGGGACCGCCCCCGCCGCCTCGGACGCCGGCCGCAGTCCACCGGGGCCCTTCGCCCTAGGCCTTCCGGACCAGACGAGAGCCGTCACCGGCCCGATCCGCGTTGTCACACCCCGCCGGTACCGTGAGGACATGAGTCAAGGTCCACGGTCCGGCCTCGCGGCGGTGAGCTCCGCACTGCTGGCCATGAGCAGGCACCTGGAGGTGCGCGACGTCCTCAAGACGATCGTCGCCTCGGCCCGCGAGCTGCTCGACGCCCAGTACGCCGCGCTCGGCGTCCCCGACGACCACGGCGGCTTCGCCCAGTTCGTGGTCGACGGCGTCAGCGACGCCCAGTGGAAGGCCATCGGCCCGCTCCCGCGCCAGCACGGCATCCTCGCCGCGATGCTGCACGAGGCCAAGGCCGAACGCCTCGCGGACGTGCGCAAGGACCCGCGCTTCGAGGGCTGGCCCTCGGCCCACCCCGACATGTCCGACTTCCTGGGTCTGCCCATCCGCGACGACGACGAGGTCATCGGCGCCCTGTTCCTCGCGAACAAGAACTGCCCCAAGAGGGACGGCACCTGCGGCTTCACCGAGGAGGACGAGGAACTCCTCTCGATCCTCGCCCAGCACGCGGCCATCGCCCTCACCAACGCCCGCCTCTACGAGCGCAGCCGCGAGCTGACCATCGCCGAGGAGCGCTCCCGGCTCGCCCACGAACTGCACGACGCGGTGGCCCAGAAGCTGTTCTCCCTCCGCCTCACCGCACAGGCCGCCGCCACCCTCGTCGACCGCGACCCCTCCCGCGCCAAGGGCGAACTCCAGCAGGTGGCCGCGCTCGCCGCCGAGGCCGCCGACGAACTGCGCGCCGCGGTCGTCGAGTTGCGCCCCGCCGCCCTCGACGAGGACGGACTCAGCGCCACCCTGCGCACCCAGATCCAGGTCCTCGACCGCGCCCACACCGCGCGCGTGACCTTCACCGGCCGCGGCTTCCGCGCTCTGCCCGCAGCCCAGGAGGAGGCAATGCTCCGCGTCGCCCAGGAGGCCCTGCACAACGCCCTGCGGCACTCCGGCGCGGAGCACGTCGCCGTGACCCTGGAGCGCAGCGGCTGCGGAGCGGTCCTACGGATCACCGACGACGGACGCGGCTTCGAACCCCAGTCGATCCGCCGCGCGGGACGCCACCTCGGCCTGGTCTCCATGCGGGACCGGACCAACGGCGTCGGCGGCACACTCACCGTGGAATCGGCGCCCGGAAAGGGCACCACGATCGAGATGGAGGTCCCCGGTGGCTGACGCAATCAAGGTGCTGATCGTCGACGACCACCAGGTCGTCCGCCGGGGCCTGCGCACCTTCCTGGAGGTGCAGGACGACATCGAGGTCGTCGGCGAGGCGGCCGACGGCGCCGAAGGAGTCGCCCGCACCGAGGAGTTGAAGCCCGACGTCGTCCTCATGGACGTCAAGATGCCGGGCATGGACGGCATCGACGCGCTGCGCAGACTCCGCGAACTCGACCACCCCGCGCGCGTGCTGATCGTCACCAGCTTCACCGAACAGCGCACGGTGATACCCGCCCTACGCGCGGGCGCCGCCGGTTACGTCTACAAGGACGTGGACCCGGACGCCCTGGCCGGTGCCATCCGCTCCGTCCACGCGGGCCACATCCTGCTCCAACCCGAGGTCGCCGGCGTCCTGTTGTCCCAGGAGGAGTCCAACTCGGGCCAGGGGAGAGGCGGTTCGCTCACGGAGCGGGAGCGCGAGGTGCTCGGCCTGATCGCGGACGGCCGCTCCAACCGCGAGATAGCCCGCGCCCTGGTGCTCTCCGAGAAGACGGTCAAGACCCACGTCTCGAACATCCTGATGAAGCTCGACCTGGCGGACCGCACCCAGGCCGCACTGTTCGCGGTACGTCACGGCCTGACGCGATAGCGATCGGCGAGGTGGGAGGGGCGTGACGGCAACACGGAGCGTCCCCTTCCGGGCCGAGATTCATACCGTCGTGGGAATGTCCCCCGGATGGCGCATCCTTCGTGGATCTCCGCCGTTCTCCAATGCGTGCCGCGGCGCCTGCCGCGGTGATCGCTAGGAGGGCTCAGAAGTGAAGAACCTGAAGAAGGCAGCGGCCGTGACGATGGTGGCCGGCGGGCTGGTAGCCGCCGGTGCCGGGCTGGCCTCCGCCGACAGCCTGGCGAACGGCCAGGCCGTCGGTTCGCCCGGCGTCGGCTCGGGCAACGTCGTCCAGGTCCCGGTGCACGTCCCGGTGAACGTCGTCGGCAACAGCGTCAACGTCATCGGCGTCCTGAACCCCGCCTTCGGCAACCTGGGCGTCAACCACTGACGCACGTCGCTCCGCGACAGTGACCTCCGGCCTCCCAGGGCGCTCCCTGGGAGGCCGGTCTGCTCGTCACCTGGTCATCCGGTCGGCTTGTCGCGCCAATGATCCGAACGGGCAGTCAAACGCGCATTCCCGTGCCGTTTCCGGCACCACCTGCGTTGTTCAGCGCACGACCCGCGGCCGGGTCGGTCACGCAATCGCAGGAGGAACGCTTCCCATGAACATCGCCAAGAAGGCCGCCGTGGCCCTCACCGTCGCCGGTATCGCCGCTGGCGCCTCCGCCGGTGCCGCTGTCGCCGACGCGGGTGCCGACGGCGCGGCCGTGAAGTCGCCGGGCGTCGGCTCCGGCAACGTCGTCCAGGTCCCGGTCCACGTCCCCGTCAACGTCGTCGGTGACAGCGTCAACGTCATCGGCCTGCTGAACCCCACGTTCGGCAACAAGGGCATCAACGGCTGACACCCACAGCCGTAAGGAAGGGCCCCGAGAGTCAACGACGACTCTCGGGGCCCTTCCTGCACGTGAGCACCATCAGCTCTTCCGGCGCCTTGCCAACTCAGGCTGCCAATCCTCCGCCCGACCGGCACCTTTCAACGCAGACCGCAGAATCAGCCCGTCCGGCGCCTTTCAACGCAGGCCCACAAAATCAGCCCGTCCGGCACCTTTCAGCGCAGGATCGCAAAATCAGCCCGTCCGGCGTTTGAGGACGAGGCC
>NZ_JAEQAZ010000380.1 GCF_016654115.1 Streptomyces sp. MBT53 | reverse complement strand
CGACCCCGACCCCGACCCCGAGCGCCTCCGAGTCGACTCCGGCGTCCGACAACCCGACCCCGGTCGCCTCCGGTTCGAGCAGCGCCCCGGCGGCGGCCCCCTCGCCCAACGGTGGCGGCGGCGACCTCGCCGAGACCGGTGGCGGCAGCAACACCGGCGCGATCGTCGGCGGCGCGGCGGCCCTGCTGGCGGGCGGCGGGGCGATCGTGGTCGCGACGCGTCGCCGTCGGGCTTCGCACTCGTAGCCACCGGTCGGACAAAAAGAGGACGCCGGGCCGGGAGGAGATCCCGGCCCGGCGTCCGTCTGTCACCCCTCGACCGTCTCCAGCCACAGCTTCACGTACCGCTCCACATCCACGTCCAACCCCACGTCCACCAGGGCCTGTTCACGCGCCCCGTCGTGGATCTCGGACTCGCCGTGGCGGGGGCGCCGGTCGACGATGGTCTGGCCGCGGGACGGGCCGGGGGCGAGGGAGACCTCGACCGGCAGCAGGCGGGTGGTGAGGCCGGCCGGGTCGGCGACCGCGCAGACCGCGCCCGCGTCGCCGAGGCCGCCGGTGGGGGTCGGGTCGCCCGAGGTGGCCGGGTCGCGGTGGGCCAACAGATTGCCCGCCAACCTCAGGCGCGGCTCCGCGCTCTCCCGCAGCCGCCGCACATCCGCGGCCGGCACCTGGACCCGCTCGAAGACGTCCAGGCCGTACATCGTGATCGGCACCCCGGCCGTGAGCAGGATCGCCGCCGCCTCCGGGTCGTGCCAGACGTTGAACTCCGCGACGGGCGTGGCGTTCCCGACCGCCACCGCGCCGCCCATGAACACGATGCGCTCGATGTTGGCCGTCACCTCGGGGAACGTGCGCAGCAGCAGCGCGATGTTCGTCAGAGGGGCGGTGGGGATGAGAGTGACCGGGCGCGGGGAGGCGAGGATCTCGCGGCGCAGCAGTGTCACCGCGTCCACGTCGACGGGCGTGCGCGCCGAGGCCGGCAGCCCCATGTCGCCCATGCCGTCCTGCCCGTGGACGTGCGCGGCCGACCGGGCCGGTTCGATCAGCGGCCGGGCGGCGCCGCGCGCGACCGGGATGTCACCGGCACCGGCATGGTCCAGGACGATCAGCGTGTTCCGTACGACCTGGTCGACGTCCGTGTTCCCGGCCACGCAGGTCACCGCGCGCAGGTCGAGTCCCGGGTGGCGGACGGCGAACAGCAGCGCCAGGGCGTCGTCGACCCCCGTGTCGCAGTCGATGATCACGGGGATGGGCTGACCGGTCACGGCAGGGTCCTCTCGACGCAAGGGTGCTGTTCGGTTGCGACCTTACGCATCCGCCCACAGTTCGGCGCCGCGCGCCCCGACCCGCGCGGTGACGCGGTGCAGCAGGTCGGCGGCGGGCAGCGGGTCGACCCGGCGGCCGTCCCGCAGCCGTACGGCGACCAGGCCCGCGGCGGCCTCCCGTTCGCCGATCACCGCCTGGTACGGGACCAGCCGCGCCGCCCGGATCCGGGCACCGAGGCTGCCCTCGGCGGCGACCTCGGCACGCAGTCCCTGGGCGCGGGCCCGCTCGGCGAGGTCGTGGGCCTGCTGCTCCTGCGCCTCCGACACTGGGAGGACGACCAGCTGCACGGGCGCCAGCCACGCCGGGAACGCCCCGCCGTGCTCCTCCACCAGGTGCGCCACCGCCCGCTCCACACTCCCGATGACACTGCGGTGGACCATGACCGGCCGGTGTTTCGCGCCGTCGGCGCCGATGTAGTGGAGGTCGAAGCGTTCGGGCTGGTGGAAGTCGATCTGGACGGTGGAGAGGGTGGCCTCGCGGCCGGCCGCGTCCTCGATCTGGACGTCGATCTTCGGCCCGTAGAAGGCGGCCTCGCCCTCGGCGGAGTCGTAGACCACCCCGGACGCGTCGAGAACTTCCCGCAGCATCGCGGTCGCCCGCCGCCAAAGGGCCGGATCCGCAACGTACTTGCCGCCGTCCCCCGGCAGCGACAGCCGGTAACGGGAGGCGCGGATGCCGAGGTCGGCGTAGGCGCGGGCGATGAGGGCGAGGGCTGCGCGGGCCTCGTCGACGGCCTGGTCGAGGGTGCAGAAGATGTGCGCGTCGTTGAGCTGGATGGCACGGACACGGGTCAGTCCGCCGAGGACCCCGGAGAGTTCGGAACGGTACATGCCGCCCAACTCGGCGATGCGGAGCGGCAGTTCACGATAGCTGTGGGAACGGGAACGGTAGATGAGCGCGTGATGCGGACAGAGACTCGGCCGCAGTACGACCTCCTCCGCGCCCAGTCGCATCGGCGGGAACATGTCGTCGCTGTAGTGCGACCAGTGCCCGGAGATCTCGTACAGCTCACGCTTGCCGAGAACGGGCGAGTACACGTGCCGATACCCGGCCGCGCACTCCAACCCCCTTACATACTCCTCCAGTTGATGCCGGACGACGGCACCGTCCGGCAGCCAGTACGGCAGTCCCGCGCCCATCAGGGGGTCGGTGTCGAAGAGGCCGAGCTCGCGGCCGAGACGTCGGTGGTCGTCCATGGATTCCTCGCTCTATGACGGCGGGGCGAGAATCCGGCGACGACAAAGCCCCGGGGCACTCGCCCCGGGGCTTCGACTTGGGTCAGCAGTCAGCGCGCCGGGACACTCTCCGGCGTCGTCGTCACAAAGAAACGGGCGCGCTTCATGCGGCGGACCGTAGCAGCCGTACGACCGCCACGGCGACGGGATTAATCAGGCGAGCTTCTTGAGGAGCTCGTCCGCGACCGGCGCGGAGGACGCCGGGTTCTGGCCGGTGACGAGGTTGCCGTCGACCACGACGTACGGCGCCCACGGCTCGCCCTGCTGGAACTCCGCGCCGAGCTCCACCAGCCGGTCCTGGAGCAGCCACTTCACCTTGTCGGCGAGGCCGCCCTGGGTCTCCTCGTCGTTGGTGAAGCCGGTGAGGCGGCGCCCGGCGAAGGCGTTCGTACCGTCCTCCTTGACGGCCGGGAGGAGCGCGGCCGGGCCGTGGCAGACGACGCCGAGGGGCTTGCCGGAGGCGAGGGCCTGGGTGAGGAGCCGGCCGGAGTCGGCGTCGACGGCGAGGTCCTCCATCGGGCCGTGGCCGCCGGGGTAGTAGACGGCGGCGTAGTCGGCGAGGTCGACCTCGGTCAGCTTGACCGGGTGCTGGAACTCGGGGCTCGACGCGAGCACGGCGGCGACGCGGTCGGCGTTCTCCTGGCCGCCGTTGAAGTCGGGGGCGAGGCTGCCCCGGTCCACGGGCGGTACGACACCGCCGGGCGTCGCGACGACGACCTCGTGCCCGGCCGCCTTGAACGCCTCGAACGGGGTGACGGCCTCCTCGGCCCAGTAGCCGGTGGGGTGCAGGGTGCCGTCGGCCAGGGTGAGGTGGTCGGCGCCGGTCAGCACGAAGAGGATCTTCGACATGGGGGGTCCTACCTTTCT
>NZ_JAEQAZ010000379.1 GCF_016654115.1 Streptomyces sp. MBT53 | reverse complement strand
GGTCGTAGTAGAAGTGGCAGGTCTTGGACTGACCACTCGTCAGACTCTGGTCGGTGACGGTGAGATACCAGGCGAACTCGGTTTTCGCGGTGAGTGCCTGGAAGGGCCCGGAGGCACTGGTGTGGGAGTAGAGAGTGCTCGCGGTCGTGCCGCTGGTGGCGTTGATCGCCCGACCGTAGGTGGTACCGCTCGACATGTTCTTCAGAGTGAAGTTGGCGGTGAGCGGGCTGGTGGTGCCGTCCGGGTCGGAGACCGCGGCGCGCAGGGTCACGTCGCCCAGGCCCAGCGTGGTGGGGGTGGTGGCGGTGCAGCTGGTGGCCGGGCTGGTGGTCAGGGTGGTGGGGGTGTTGGGGGTGTGGTCGTAGGTGGTGGTGATGGTGGCCTGCTTGCTGAACTGCTTCCAGGCCAGGTCGTCGCCCTCGTCGGCGGCCCGCAGCCCCAGGGTGGCCTTCGACCACTTGCCGGCGGCGGCCGACTTCATCAGCGAGCTGATGTCGAAGGTGACGTCTTCGGGGCCGCAGGAGGGGGACCAGCCGTGGGCGACGGTCTGCGTGTCGAGCTTGTTGAACCAGAACTTCCTGCCCGTGTCACTGGAGCTGTACGAGTTGGACCAGGTGGTGGCGGAGGAGATCGAGGCCGTGTGCCACAGGTCGACTTCCGTCTTGGTGCAGGAGGCCGACCAGTTCTCGTAGAAAGAGATCTTGGAAGTGATCGAATCCCGGTCTGCGCCCCAGATGCTGCTGTGGATGCTGGTCTGGAACAGGGCCCGGTTGGTGGAGACGTCTGAGGTCCAGTCGGTGTAACCGACGTGCAGGGGGCCGGCGGCGGAGGCGGCGGGCTTGTAGAACGAGGTGTCGGGCCACTTGCTGTCGACGAACGCCCACGCCTGCACGGTGTCGGTCTGGCCGGAGGGCACGAAGGTGGGGTCGATGTAGACGGGATAGACCGTGTGCTTGCCCGTCAGCAGGCCGTGGTCGGGCGAGAGCCGTATCTTCCCGCCGTAGTAGGCGGCCTTCAGGCTGGTGGTACGGGCGGCGGTTCCTGGCGATGTGGGACTGGAAGCCAGCGGGTTGCCGGTGCGGGTGTCGACGCTCCGGCCGGTCTGAGGGTTGGTCGCCTTCGGGGTGCTCGCGGCGGCGTGGCCCGAGTCCCACATGGTGGGGGCGGTGGCGGAGAAGACGGTGCGCCCGTGGCGGTCCTTGGCGGTGATGTCGCCGGCCGTGTCGCTGGTCAGGGTGACCCCGGTGGCCTTGGTGGACAGATTCAGGTCGGTGAGTGCGGGGTTCGCCGCGGCGGTGGCGTTCTTGACGATCAGGACCTCGCTGAACCCGCCGGTGTCCTGTGCGGTCACGGCGAGATCCACATCGGGCAGCACGCTGTGGTAGGTGGCGGTGGCGCCCGAGAGGGAGGGTGTTCCCAGCGTGAACGCGGCTGGCAGGGACACCGCCAGGGTTCCGTCACCGGCCCGCATGGTGGCCAGAGGGGCGTCCCCGCTGCCGCTGGACAAAGTCAGGGAACTGGTCGACACCTTGGGGGAGATGGTGCCGTCAGCCTGGCGCACGAGTGTCGGATCCAGGCTCTTCCATCTCCCGTGCACCAGCTTGCGCACCGGGGCGATGGTCTGTCTGAGTGTCAGCGTCCCGTTTGGGTTCGCGGTCAGAGTGGAGGAGTCCGTCGTCATGGCCGTCGCCTGGACCGGCTTGCCGGAGGTCCGTGCTTTCGCCAGGGCCTGATCCTCACTCAGCCCGGCGGAAACGCCGGCCGAAGGGCGGGCGGCTGTGTCGGTGTGAGGCGCGGATGTGGCCGCGTGAGCGATGCCGGGAAGTCCCAGGGTGCCCGAGACGGCCAGGGTATTGGCGCCGACAATTATGTGTCGCGCCCAGGAGCGGGGCAGAGATGTCCGCGAAGTGTTTTGCATTTTCTTTCCCCCAATTATTCATGCTGATGGAAAATTCCGCACGGCGTACCCTCGGCCGGCGCTGGACGACCTCGCGTGAGGGTCAATATCTCGCAAAATGGCCTCGGCGGTTTTGGTCGTCCGCTGCGGTGCCCGCCGGCTGCGGAAGGGTCGTCGGATCGCGTCACCGTATGAGGATTCAATGGCTTGACATGCGATTGTGTGATCCAGATCATGTCGTGTACATGCCCTGGATGTCCACTTCCGTTGAAGTTTGGCCATCTTCTCGGGTGTGTTCTTTCCTAACTCATTATTCATTTGGATTGAACCTTCATGTACTTCTTTCCGTCGGAGAACAATCGCCGCGGCTGTAATTGGCCCAGGTGGTCGTTCGATATTTCGGCATGTCGTCATGGCGAGGGGGAAGCCGTGTCCGGTAGACGGGTGCGCGGAAACAGCGGAGTGGTAAAGGCGCGAAACCGGCATATGGCCGGGAGGCTTCTGGTCGGATGGGCCGCGGTGCTGGCCTGGTCCCTGTGCCTGAGCCTGACCTTCGGATCGACAGCGACCGCGCTGACCCCGTCCACCGCATCCACCGCGGCCGTCAAGCCGAAGGCGGACCTCGGCCGTTCAGTCACCGGCCTGAAGACCGTTCCGCACAAGAACGTGAGTCTCTCCGGTGCCACCAGGCACACGGCCGTGCCGACCCGGACGGCGTGGCCGGCCGCGAAGACCGGGACGTTGAAACTCGCGGCGCCGAAGCACTCGACGACCACGGGCTCCAAGGCGGTCGCGGCAGGAACACCGGTGTGGGCGCAGGCCGTGGCTCCTGGCAAGGGCACCTACGCAGGTCCGACGGCACTGGGGGTCTCGGTCAAGTCGCGGTCCCTGTCCGCGCGGCTGGGCGTGTCCGGCCCGGTCTGGTCCCTGGCCACCGGCCAGACCGCCGGGGCCGGTGCGTCCGCATCGGGCCGAGTGAAGGTGGGACTGGACTACGGCGCCTTCCGCCAGGCCGTCGGCGGCAACTACGCGTCCCGGCTGCGCCTGGTGGAACTGCCCGAGTGCGCGCTGACGACCCCGCAGTTGGCGAAGTGCCGCAAGCAGACGCCTCTGACGTCACGCAACGATCTCAAGAACACGGCCGTCTCCGCGGATGTCACGCTCGCCGGCACGGGCTCGGTGAAGAACGCAGCCGTCACCGGCACCGGCCGTACGCGTGACGGGGCGGCCGTTTCGGCCGTCTACACCGGCTCCGCCTCCGGTACGGCGACGGCGCGGACGGCCTCGACGTCCGGGGCGGCGACCGTCATCGCGGCCACCGACTCGACCGGTCAGGAAGGTGGAGCCGGAGGGAACTACGCCTCGCCCCTGTCGTCCGCGGGCTCCTGGGGCCAATCGGGGTCCTCGGGCAACTTCACCTACACCTACAAGGTGGAGTCCCCGGCGGCCTCGACATCGCTGGCGCCGGATGCGTCGCTGTCCTACGACTCCGGCAGTGTCGACGGGAAGACCGCCAACACTCAGTGCGTTGTGGCAAAGGG
>NZ_JAEQAZ010000378.1 GCF_016654115.1 Streptomyces sp. MBT53 | reverse complement strand
ATCAAGAAAGGTAGGACCACGTGTCCGACCTGTCCTCCCGTGACCCGAACTGGTGGCGTCAGGCCGTTGTGTACCAGGTGTATCCGCGCAGTTTCGCCGACGCGGACGGCGACGGACTCGGGGACCTCAGGGGCATCACCGAGCGGCTCACCCACCTCGCCGCCCTGGGCGTCGACGCCCTCTGGCTGAGCCCCTTCTACCCGTCCGAGCTCGCCGACGGCGGCTACGACGTCGCCGACTACCGCGATGTCGACCCGCGCCTGGGCACCCTCGCCGACTTCGACGCGATGGTCGCCGAGGCGCACCGGCTGGGCCTGAAGGTCATGGTCGACATCGTGCCCAACCACACCTCGCACCTGCACAGTTGGTTCCAGGAGGCGCTGGCGGCCGGTCCCGGTTCCGCTGCCCGCGACCGGTACGTGTTCCGGGAGGGGCGCGGCGACGGCGGTCAACTCCCGCCCACCGACTGGCCGTCCGTCTTCGGCGGCAGCGCATGGAAGCAACTCCCCGACGGACAGTGGTACTTGCACCTCTTCACACCCGAACAGCCCGACCTGAACTGGGACAACGAGGAGGTCCGGGCCGACTTCCGCACCACGCTCCGCTTCTGGTCCGACCGGGGAGTGGACGGCTTCCGCGTCGACGTGGCCCACGCGCTGGTGAAGGATCTCGCCGAACCCCTGCGGGACATCGGCCCGCTCGCGGCCAACTCGGAGGCGGTCCTGGACTCCCTCCCACCCGGCAGCCACCCCTACTACGACCGCGACGAGGTCCACGAGATCTACCGCGACTGGCGCCGCAGCGTCTTCGACACCTACACCCCGCCCCGCATGGCGGTCGCCGAGGCCTGGGTACCGGCCGCCCGCCGCGCCCTCTACGCCCGCCCCGACGAACTCGGCCAGGCCTTCAACTTCGAGTACCTGGAGGCCGGTTGGGACGCGGACGAACTGCGCGAGGTGATCACCGGCTCGCTCGCCGCGGCCCGCGCGGCAGGCGCCTCCGCCACCTGGGTACTGTCCAACCACGACGTCGTACGCCACGCCTCGCGCCTGATGCTGCCGAGGGGCACCGACCCGAACACCTGGCTGCTGTCCGACGGCCGTACCCCGCCCGTCGACACGGCGGCCGGCCTGCGCCGCGCCCGCGCCGCGACCCTGCTGATGCTGGCGCTGCCCGGTTCGTCGTACGTCTACCAGGGCGAGGAACTCGGACTGCCCGAGGTCGCCGACCTGCCCGTCGAGATCCTCCAGGACCCCGTCTGGGAACAACAGGGCCACACCCACAAGGGCCGCGACGGCTGCCGGGTACCCCTCCCCTGGACCACGACCGGTCCGTCGTACGGCTTCGGGTCCGGCCCCGCGTGGCTGCCGCAGCCGGCGAGCTTCGCGTCGTACGCCGTCGAGGCACAGGACGGGAGCGAGGGCTCGACCCTGGAGCTCTACCGCAAAGCGCTGCGGCTGCGGCGCAAGCTGCTCGAAGGAGAGTTGCTCACCTGGGCCGCCGAAAGCCCGCCCGGGGTACTGCACTTCACCCGAACCGAGGGCTGGCGGTGTGTCACCAACCTGTCGGCGGAGCCGGTCGCCCTGCCGCCGGGGGAGGTGCTGCTGAGCAGCGAACCGGCGGCAGGGGGCGGTGAGTTGGGGCCCGACACGACCGTATGGCTGGGGGTGTAGCGCGCTCCGGGGCGCATTCACCCCACGGTCGGGGTCTGGCTGGCGCTGGGTGAGGCCTCGCCCGGGAGGACCGGTGGCTGAGTGGTGCTGTTCACCGGCGGGGTGAGGACCACCTCCGGCGCGCCCGCGGCCGGGGGCGGCGGGGTCAGGTCCACGGCCGGCAGCTTCGGCGGGGTCGTCTCCTGGAAGAGGACCTGGCTGAAGTTGACCAGGCCGGTGTCCTCCATGACCGTGATGTGGTCCAGGACCGTGGCGTTGGCCTGGTTGGCCAGGATCCGCACCAGGGTGTTCTCGGTCGTCCCGCGGATCTTCGCGATGGTGGCGAAGATCGAACCGTGCGTGACGCGCAGGATGTTGGCGAAGTCCGTGTCGAACTGCTTGCCGCTGTCGCCGTTCAGGGTGTTGATGAACCCCTGCTGCTGCGGACTGGGCTGGTTCGGGATCGTGATGTTGAGCATGGGGGCGATCTTGCGGACGGTGGAGTCCAGTGCCGCGTGCCCGTCGATCAGGTGCTTGCTCGCGGTGATGACCGCCGGGCTCGCCCCCTTCTTCAGTCCCATCTGGCCGACGGGGTACTCCCACAGCCCTGCCGCGCGCACCTTGACCACGAAGTCGCGGTCGGCCTCGGTCAGCGGCCCCCACTGCGTGTTGGCGATCACGCGTGCGGGCGCGCTGGAGACCGTGTTGACGCCCAGCATGGCCGGGTAGGCGAGGGCGACGAGGGTCAGGCTGAGGGCGCCGCCCACAACCATCGTTCCCGTCGCGTTCCGCGAAAAGCGCACCGTACCTCCTGTGTCGTGGACCGCCCGTCGGCGGTACGGACAGTGGGGAGTACGGATCGGGGAAGCGTTCGAAGTCTTTGGTTTTGGTAAAGCCCGAGTGGGGCGCGTCACAAGTGGCGGGTGATGCCTCCGGTTCGGCGCCCCGATTCCGGGCGGGTCGGGGCTAGTTGAACTGACCGGGCTGGTAGTCGCCGGCCGGCATCGTGAGCATGACGTTCATGCGGTTGAAGCTGTTGATGAGGGCGATCAGCGAGACGAGGGCCATGAGCTGCTCGTCGTCGTAGTGCTTCGCGGCGTTCCCCCACACCTCGTCGCTCACACCGCCGGACGCGTCCGCGATCCGCGTGCCCTGCTCCGCGAGTTCCAGCGCGGCGCGCTCCGCGTCGGTGAACACGGTGGCCTCGCGCCACACCGCGACGAGGTTCAGCCGTACCGAGGTCTCGCCGGCGGCCGCGGCGTCCTTGGTGTGCATGTCGGTGCAGAATCCGCACCCGTTGATCTGACTCGCCCGGATCTTCACCAGCTCCTGCGTGGCGGCGGGCAGCGGCGAGTCGGCGATGACCTTGCCCGCGGCGATGAAGTGCTTCAGGGCCTTGCCGGCGATCGGGCTGGTGAAGGCGTTGAGTCGGGCACCCATGGTGGGCTCCTCTGCGTTTCGTTGGTTCGCTGCCGTTGCTTGCACAGGACTGACGAAACGGGCGGCGGGAATGTGACAACGCGCGAGGAAAACCGGTGGAGCTTTGTCTCTCTCCGCCTCTACCGTGCTGCCCGACCGAGTCGTCTGGGCAAGGACGTGCCGTTGTACACCGTGTGAGACCCCCCGAGTGCTGAATCGTCGCGCGTCGCGCTGTTGCGCCGCGCTCCTTTTTGCTGCGGTCTTCTCACTGGAAACGGTGTACTTCTGTGCTCGAAAACTGGGTGGTCATGCCCACCTGCCTGCCGCTCGTCCGCCGCCGTTGTCATGCGTGCGGGGGCGGACACTTCCGGGCGGGCGGCAAGTTCCGCGTCAACGCCCACCACAAGCTGCTCGATGTCTGGCTCCTGGTCCTCTGCACGGCCTGCGGGTACACGGCAAAACTCACGGTCATGGAACGGGCGAACGTACGCTCCATCCGACCGGAACTGCTGGCCCGCCTGCACGCCAACGATGTTGTTCTGGCTGCGGAGTTGCTCCAGGACCCGGTCGTGCAGCGCCGTAATCGCATCGCTCTCGACTGGTCAGGCGCGTGGCGCCTGGACACCGGCGGCGGACCGGAACACCTGCACCGCGAGGTGATCGACATAGCGGTCCGCTTCACGGCCCGGATCCCGGTCCGACCGGTACGGCTGATAGCGGAGGGCTGCGCTTTGCCACGGGCCGAGGTCGAGTCCCTGATCACGGAGGGGAGGCTGGTGTCGACGGCCCGCCTGAACGCGAGGGTCTCGGACGACTTCACGTTCACGCTGAAGCGCTGACGCGCCCGCGCCCCCTACGGGCGCGGGGTGAGGGTGCCCGTGTGTATCGCTTGGAGGAGGTGAGTGAGGGGGGTGGGGGTGGTGGTGAGTGTGGTGG
>NZ_JAEQAZ010000377.1 GCF_016654115.1 Streptomyces sp. MBT53 | reverse complement strand
TTCACGCGGCCGTCCGCCCGGTAGCATGGTCGACACGGCAGACGAGCCGGGCGGACGGCCGCGTGAAGTGCCCCTGGCGGGAACTTCCCGAGGAACGTCCGGGCTCCACAGGGCAGGGTGATGGCTAACGGCCACCCGGGGTGACCCGCGGGACAGTGCCACAGAAAACAGACCGCCCGGCGCTTCGGCGCCGGGTAAGGGTGAAACGGTGGTGTAAGAGACCACCAGTGCCCAGGGTGACCTGGGCAGCTAGGTAAACCCCACCCGGAGCAAGGTCAAAAGGAGCGCCGCCGTGAAAAGCGCGCTCTGCGCGGACGTTCGAGGGCTGCCCGCCCGAGTCCGCGGGTAGACCGCACGAGGCCGGTGGCAACACCGGTCCTAGATGGATGGCCGTCGCCGGGAGGACCGTGAGGCCCTCCCGGAAACAGAACCCGGCGTACGGCCCGGCTCGTCTGCCATCAGGGCTCTGACCTGGTCTTATGGGCCGGTCGGGGCCCTTCGTCGGGGTCGGCGTCGAGTGCGTCGAGCACAGCGTCGCCGTTCGCTTCCAGTCGATGGACTGTCCAGGTAGGCATCCTGCGGGAGAAACGGCACCGGGCCACTCGGCTGACCGAGCCGAGCGAGCCGACCGAACCAGCCGACTTTCCGATCCAGCCGAACCGGCCAAACTGCCGGCCCGCGGACAAGCGCCGTAGAGCAGGCGCATCCACCGCTACCCCGCACTCCCCCGAAACGCCCCCGCCACCACCGGCACCAACTGCCGCTCCAACCGCTCGGCGGGCAAGGCCGCCAGCTCGGTGCCGATAGGGGCCAGTGCCAGCCAGTTCAGCAGACCGGCCGCGCACCGTGTACGGAAGATCAGCTCCTCCTCGTCGACCCCGGGGATGTTCGGCCCCAGTACCCGCAGCACGTCCCGGCGGCTCTTCTCGAACTTGCCGGTCAGGCGCTCCCAGCCCTGGGGCGGCTCGATGCCGATGCGGGCGACCGTTCGCATCACGGCCAGGTCTTGCCCGCCGACGGCGAACGCGCGCATCATCGGCCCGGCGAACGCCGCGGCCACTTCCTCGAGTGTCGCGTCGGGGCCGAGTGAGTCGATCGCCGCCATCTGGGCGTCCAGATACTGTTCCAGCGCGTGCTCGATCGCCGCGTCGCACAGTGCCTTGAGCGACCCGAAGTGGTAGCTCACCGCCGCGACGTTGGCCCCGGCGCGATCCGTGATCTCGCGGAGTGTCACGCCTTCCTGGCCTCGTTGTGCGAGCAACTCCAGGGCGGCCGACTGCAGCCCGTCCCGTGTGCGTTGACCGGCCTCCCGGCGCAGGTCCGTCTTTTTCACCCTTATCACGCCATGTAGTCAATCACTTGTTTGACTGCATCGTCAAGTGACCGGCGGCTGGTCAGCCACACAATTCAAACAGTGGCTTGACAGCTTGCTGCGGCCCTCCATAAAGTCAAGCCATCGCTTGATTAACTAAGAGCGAGCGGGGGACCGCTGCTGTGCGGCTCCCGGATCCTGAGAACAAACGTGAAGGAATGCGTCATGAAGCTGCTCAGCCGGAAGTCGATCACCGCCGCGACCGCGGTAGCTGTTCTGGGTGGTCTTTCCATCGCCGCCGTACCGTCACAGGCCGCGAGCCCCGCACACCACAAGGCGCCGGCCCACAACGCCACGGCCGCCCCGACCCTGACCGCGCGTCAGCTGGCCGCGCTGCCGCTCACCGACCGCCACCTGACCAAGCACGAGAAGACCAACCTCGCGATCGTCCTGCGCGACTACTACGTCGCCGAGGGCAGCCACATCGACGTCCCGACCTTCGTCAACAGCTTCGCCAAGGACGGCGTCTTCAACGACATGGTCCCCGGCGTCGCCTACCGGGGTAAGGCGCTCGGCAACGTGCTGCCGTACATGAAGGGCCTCTTCTCCAACGTCCACCGTGACCTCAAGCGCATCACCGTGAACGGCGACACCATCAGCATCGAGCTGTCGATCCAGGGCACGTTCGACGGCCGGCTCCAGGCGCCGACGGGCGGCGTCGTCAAGGGCAAGGGGCAGAAGGTCGACGCCCCGACCGCCGACTTCTGGTACCTGAAGAACGGCAAGGTCGAGAAGTTCGACTGCTTCGTCGGCTACTCGAAGATGTACTCCGACATGGGCGTGAACTTCGACTGGGCCTCGGCAATCAACCAGCACTGAGCCACTCGCCGGCGGGTGATGCCGGGCCCTCGTGGCCCCGTATCACCCGCCGCGGCCCGTCCCGTTGTCCTTTTTCGGTAAGCGTCTTTCTTCAGGTGGGAACCCCTTGAACGCCTCAGGCAACACCGTCCTCGTCGCCGGAGCGACCTCCGGCATCGGACTCGGACTGGCGCTGCGGCTGCACGCGGCAGGCAACCGGGTCATCGTCTCCGGGCGCCGCGAGGACAGACTGAAACAGATCGTCTCGGAGCACCCCGGCATCGAGTCCGTCGTGCTCGACGTCACCGACCCGGCCGCCGTCCGGGACGTCACCACGCAGCTCCTGCGACGCTTTCCCGACCTCGACATCCTGGTGACGATGGCCGGCATGATGCTGCCGGAGGATCTCCACCACCCCGATTTCCTCGCCGTGGCGGAGGCGACGGTGGCGACCAACCTCCTCGGCACCATCCGCCTCGTGGCCGCCCTGACCGAACACCTCGCCACTCGCCCGCGGGCGACGATCATGACCGTCTCCTCCGGACTGGCCTTCGTCCCGCTGCCGATCGCGCCGACGTACAACGCCACCAAGGCCGCCGTCCACTCCTTCACCGAGAGCCTGCGCGTCCAGCTGGCGGACACGAGCGTCGAGGTTCTGGAACTGGTGCCTCCGGCCGTGCGCACCGCCCTGATGGGCCAGGAGGACTCGGAAACCGCGATTCCTCTCGACGCCTTCCTCGACGAGGTCATGACCATCCTCGGCGCCGGCGAACAGGCCGACGAGATCCTCGTCAAGGCCGTCGAGCCGATCCGGTTCGCCGAGGCCCGCGGCGAGTACGCCGCCATGCTGCGCCTGCTGTCCGGCCGCTGACGAACAGCCACTTCGCCACCACACCGACTTGATCGCGCAACCGACCGCAGAGGAACGCATCGGCATGACGACCTGGCTGGGAATCGGTCTCCCGCAGAATCGGCAGTACGACCTCGGCAAGGACGTGCCCGACGTGGCCCGCGCCGCCGAGGCCATCGGATACGACAGCCTCTGGGTGTACGAACGCGCCCTGTTCCCGGAACCCCGGACCCAGCCGCTCTACGGCGTCCCCGGCCTGCCGTGGCCCGACGCCTACCGGGGCGTGGCCGAGCCACTGGTCACGCTGACCCTCGCGGCGGCGGCCACCGAGCGGGCCGAACTGGGGACCGCCGTACTGGTCGCCCCGCTGCATATCCCCTTCCAACTCGCCAAGTCCCTGGCCACGTTGGACGCGGCGAGCGGCGGCCGGGTGGTCGCGGGCCTCGGCAGCCTCGGCCGCGGCTGGCTGCCGTACGCCGACGGCCCCGATCAAGTGGCCGCGAGCCGGAGCCGGTTGCAGGACCTCGCCGCCGAGCGGGGCCGAACCCGCCCGCTGCGCACGGTGGTTCGCGTCAACCCCGACTACACCGCCAAGCGCTACGAGGGCCCGGACCGCCGCCCCTTCCAGGGCGACGTCGAGCAGATCGTCACCGACCTGATGGCGTACGACGGCATCGGCCTCGACGAGTTCCTGGTCGACCTCTCGTGGGCCGCCCGGGACGCGGAGGAACTGAAGGACGTGAACGCCGAGGTGTATGCGGCGGCACGCGCGGCCGGGTTCTGAACGGCCGGCCCGGCCCCTGAGCGGGCGAAAGGATCCGGGGTCCGGAGCGCCCCCCGCGCGCCCCGGACCGTGGACC
>NZ_JAEQAZ010000376.1 GCF_016654115.1 Streptomyces sp. MBT53 | reverse complement strand
CGGCGCATCGCCCTTCCCGCCGCCACCGCCACCGATCAGCCCCGCGCCGCCCGCACCGTCGGCACCACCCACCCCGCAGCGCCTCCGCGGAGGCGCTGCGGGGTGGGTGGTGCCGACGGTGCGGGCGGCGCGGGGCTGATCGGTGGCGGTGGCGGCGGGAAGGGCGATGCGCCGAGGGGCGGGGCCGTACCGACGCCCCGCCCGGCCGGAGAGGGCGAACTGTCGTCGCCCGCGGCCGCGGGCGTGGTCGGGCGGCGGCCCGACGCGTCGGCGTCTGCCGTACCGCCCGGGAGGGAACCGCCGGCACCGGCACGCGGCGCCGGAACCCCCGAGCCGGCCACCGGACGCGGGCTCTCGCCTACGGGTCCGGGCACTGCCGGGCGCGGGCTCTCGCCCATGGGTCCAGACGCCGCCGGACGCGGAGCGTCGCCCACGGGTCCGGACGCTGCCGGACGCGGGCCCTCGCCTACGGGTCCAGGCGCGGGAATCTCGCCCTCGCCCATGGGTCCAGACACTGCCGAGCGCGAACCCGCGCCCACGGGCCCGGACGCCGCCGGACTCAGATCCTCACCCACGGGTCCAGACACCGCCGGACGCGGACCCTCACCCACAGCTCCAGACGCCGGACGCGGACCCTCGCCCGCGATCCCGGGTACCGGACGCACGCCCTCGCCCGCAGTCCCCGGCGCAGGACGCGCACCCTCCCCCGCAGACCACGGCACCGGACTCACGCCCTCACCCACGATCCCCGGCGTGGGACGCACGCCCTCACCCACGGCACCCGGCGCGGGCCCCGCGCCCTCATCCATACTGCCCGGCACCGCACGTGCGCCCTCGTCCACGGTTCCGGCCGCCGAGGCGAACCGGTCCTCCAGGGAGTCGGCCGCGGCCGTGGGCCCCGTGTCGTCGGTGGAGTCGTCGTACAGCTGGCCCCACCAGTCGTCCTCGTGACCGGGCGGCTTTCCCCCCTGCTGGCTCATGCCCCTAATTGTCCACCGCGCGGGCCGGATGAAAACGGGGCGTCAGGAAAATCCGGTGCGCGCCCCTTCTCGAACGGCGTGTCGGATGACATTCCGAACACCCGTCCGCCACAGGGCTGTTCAGGACAGCACAGAGCCGCCGGGCGGTTCCACCCCCCACGGGAGAACCGCCCGGCGACGACCGAGTGACCGAATCCCGTCGTGGATCCGGCCCGTCCGGCCCCGAGTGTGGCTTGCCTTCCTGAAGGGCCGCTGTGATGCGCGCCCGACTCCCCTATGAGTTTCTCCGGGCGCGAATCCGCAGGCCGAACAAGCCCAATCCAGGCATTGTGGACGGGTGTTGGTGCCTCGGTGGCGCAACCTTGGCAGAGTGGCGGGTGGTACCGCGATGATGTGCGGAGGCGGGTTCGCGCCGTGGCCGGTTTCCGCCACGGCCCGGGCGATCGGGTCTTCGGGGAGGGGCGGAACCTGCATGCTGGGAGCGATAGGCCTGGACGAGGCGCACGAGTCGGCGTACCGGGCTCTGGTGTCCGTCGGCGCCGCGGACGTGCCCGATCTCGCGCGACGGCTGACCATCGGGGAGTACGACACCGAGCGCGCCCTGCGCCGCCTGGAACTGCACGGACTCGCCGCCCAGTCCTCGGCCCGCCCCGGCCGCTGGGTCGCCGCCCCGCCCGGGGTCGCCCTGGGCGCGCTGCTCACCCAGCAGCGCCACGAACTGGAGAAGGCCGAACTGGCCGCCGCGCTGCTCGCCGAGGAGTACCGGGCGGCCGCCGCCGAGACCGCCGTACACGATCTGGTGGAGGTGGTGACCGGGGCCGCGGCCGTCACCCGGCGCTTTCTGCAGCTCCAGCTCGGCGCGAGCGACGAGGTGTGCGCGCTGGTCACCGGGAACCCGGTCGCCGTCACCGGCATGGAGAACGACGCGGAGGAGCAGGCCGCCGGACGCGGGGTCCGCTACCGGGTCGTCCTCGAACGCGCGGTGCTCGACCTGCCGGACGGGCCCACCGAACTGGCCGCCGCGCTCGGCCGCGGCGAGCAGGTGCGGGTGGTGGACAAGGTGCCGACCAAGCTGGTGATCGCCGACCGGACCCTCGCGCTGGTGCCGCTCAGCTCGCCCACCGCCGAACCCGCCGCGCTCGTCGTGCACGCGAGCGGCCTGCTGGAACTGCTCTGCGGGCTCTTCGAGTCGGTCTGGCGGGACGCGCTCCCGCTGCGCCTGGGCGCGTCCGGCGCCGCCGAGCAGGAGCCGGACGGCCCCGACGGCACCGACCTGGAGGTGCTGTCCCTGCTGCTGGCCGGGCTGACCGACGCGAGCGTGGCGAAACAGCTGGACCTGGGTCTGAGGACGGTGCAGCGCCGGGTGAAGCGGCTGATGGAGCTGACCGGGGTGACGACCAGGCTGCAACTGGGCTGGCACGCCTACGAACGGGGCTGGGTGACCCGTTACTGACCTGCGGTTTCCCCCGGGATCCCGCAGGCTGGGCAGATGGGAGTGGCTGAACTCCTGCTGGTCGGCGTCGTCATCCTGCTCGGCCTGTGCGGAGTCCTGGTGCCCGGAGTTCCGGGGTCGTGGCTGGTGTGGGCCGCGGTCCTGTGGTGGGCGCTGAAGGATCCCCAGCCGGTGTCCTGGGGTGTCCTCGTCGGCGCCACGGCCGCCCTGCTCCTCTCCCAGGTGGTGCGCTGGGCGCTGCCGCCCCGCCGGTTGCGCGCGAGCGGGGCGACCCCCCGGATGGGGGTGTACGCGGGGACCGGCGCGTTGCTGGGCTTCCTGCTGCTTCCCGTGGTCGGCGCGATCCCCGGCTTCATGGCCGGGATCTACCTCCACGAACGCCTGCGGCTGGGCCGGCACGCCGAGGCGATGGCCTCCCTGCGTACGGCGATGCGCTCGGGCGGCTCCAGCGTGCTGACCGAACTGTTCACCTGCCTGCTGATCGCGGGGGCGTGGCTGGGCGCCACGATCTGGGGCTGACGCGTCCGCGTGCCTACGTCAGCGTGGTGAGGTCGACGGTGTCGGCGAGGGCGCGCATGCCGGCGTCGTTGAAGTGGAGGTGGTCGCCGGGGTCGTAGGCGGGCCGGATCCGCTGCGGCTGCTCCGGGTCGCGGACGGCCGCGTCGAAGTCGACGACCGCGTCGAAGAGCCCGCCGGCCCCGGCCCGGATGAAGGCGTTGACCGTCTGCCGTACGCCCTCCCGGGCCGCCGTGTACGCGCTGTTGCCGCCGTACGGCGTGAGGGTCGCGCCGACGACGCGGATGCCGTGGGCGTGGGCGCGGGTGACGAGGGTGCGGTAGGCGGTCTCGAAGGCGGCGGGGTCGGTGGCGTTCGGGGTGCCCTTGATGTCGTTGATGCCCTCCATGACGATGAGCACCCGCACCCCCGACCGCGACAGGGCGTCCGCGTCCAGCCGGGCCAGGGCGCTCGGCCCGGTGTCGTCGCGCAGCAGGCGGTTCCCGGAGATCCCGGCGTTGAGGACGCCGAGGCGGCGGTACGGGGGGAGGGTTGTCAGGCGCTCGGCGAGGCGGTCGGGCCAGCGGTGGTTGGCGTCGCGGGTGGAGCCGTTGCCGTCGGTGAGGGAGTCGCCGAACGCGACGACACTGCCGGCCGCCGGGGCGTCGAGGACGTCGACGCCGGTGACGTAGTACCAGGAGGTGGTGGTCGTCGTATACGCGGCGCCGTCGCTGTCGGCGGCCCAATTGCCGCTCGGGGTGCGGTAGTTGGTCTGCCCGGCGGCGCGGTGGTAGGTCGCGGGGCCGGAGTCGTCGGGCGTGTGGACCGTGACGAGCAGGTCCGCCGCGGCGGGTACGGCGAGCGGGACGGCGTCGCTGACCAGGTCCTCGCCCGCCGGGATCGTGACCGCGCCGGCGCCTTTGAAGGTGGCGGTGCGCATCGAACCGGGCACGGCGTCCGGACCGGTCCCGCGCAGGGCGACGGTCACCGTGTCGAGGCGGAGGGGGGCGGTACCGAGCCGGTTGGTGAGCCGGACGCGGACGGCGTCGCCGCCGACGCTGAGGTGGACGACATTGCGGAAGGAGGCGCCGGGATGGCCCGTGGTGGTCCCGGAGGGGGCGGCCTCCCAGCTCCCGGTCCAGGTGTCGAGGGGCTCGCGCGCCGGGGACCCGGCCGCCGCCGTGCCCTGCCCGACCCCCGCCCCCAACACCACTGCCAGTAGTGCCACGCCGATCCGTCCGGCCCCGATCATGAGCGCTCCGCCTCTCCCCACCGACCACGAGGAGGCGACCGTGGCACGCGGAGCGGGGCGGACGGCGGAGCATCACCGGTGGCCGCCGCCGTATCCGCCTGTCCGGAGTAGGGCGGAAGTCCTGGTCCCTGAAGCCGATGCGGTGGGCGGGTCCCCGGCGCGCGAGCC
>NZ_JAEQAZ010000375.1 GCF_016654115.1 Streptomyces sp. MBT53 | reverse complement strand
GATCGGGGGGATCGGGGGGAGCGCGGGACCTGAGGCGCCCGACGTGCCCGACGTGCCAGAGGTGCCCGAGGTGCCAGTGCTGTCCGCAAGGGGCGGAGACACCGGAGACGGCAGAGACGTCGGGGAGACCGATGTCGGGGGCGGCCGTGAGGTAGGGGTCTGGCGCGAGCGGGCCGGGTCGGCGTTTCGGGAGCGGATGCCGGTGTGGGTGCAGACGCGGTGCGGGCTGGAGCGGCGCAGCGTGGTCGCGCTCGGCGTGCTGTTCGTGGTGGCCGCGGTCTTCGCCGTGCAGCACTTCTGGGTGGGCCGGACCCAGCCTGTGCGGGCCCCGGAGGTGGTTCGGGCGGCGGCTCCTTACGGGGCAGGGGGCGATGAAGGGGGCGGCACCACGGGCAAGGGGGTCGAGTCGTCGCCTGCCTCGGCCGGGACGCGGGGAGGATCGAGCGCGGCCGGGATCGCCGGCGCCGAGATCGTCGTGGACGTCAGCGGCAAGGTCCGTGAACCCGGGGTTCATCGGCTTCCGGCCGGTTCGCGGGTGACGGATGCGCTGCGCGCGGCCGGCGGGGTGCGTTCGGGCACGAACACCGAGGGGCTCAACCTCGCTCGGTTCCTTGTGGACGGGGAGCAGGTCGTCGTCGGTGGGCCGACACCAGCCGCCGCGGTGCCTGGTGCGACGGGTCCAATGGGCACCGGCGTGGCGGCTGCTCCAGGTGCTCCCGTCTCCCTCAACACGGCCACCGCGGACCAGCTCAACACCCTGCCGGGGGTGGGCCCCGTGCTGGCCCAGCACATCATCGACTACCGCACCCAGCACGGCGGTTTCCGCTCGGTGGACGAACTGCGCCAGGTCAACGGCATCGGCGACCGCCGCTTCGCCGATCTACGGGATCTGGTACGGCCATGACCCACGTCCACGACGACTCGCGCCAGGCTGGGACTCCACGCCCCACGCCGCAGCACGACGACTCGTCCCGCCGTGCCGTGCATACCTCCTCCGGGAACCGCCGGGGCGCCGCGCACCCTCACCAGGAAGGCCCGACAGACCTACGCCTCGTACCGCCGGCTCTCGCCGCCTGGGCGACGGCCGCACTGGCGCTGGACGTGTCACCGGCCTGGGTCACCGGTGTCGGGGTCGCCGCCCTGGTGGCGGGGCTTGTGCTCCTGCTGGCGCGGCGGCGGAGCGGTGTGGGCGGTGTGGACGGCAGCCGTGCCGCGTCCCGACCGCCCACTCACCCCGAGCCACCCCCGACACCGGCCGACCCTTCCCGGGCCTCCTGGCCCCGCGCCTCCATCGCCGCTCTGCTCCTCGCCATCGCGGCAGCCGCCGCCTCCGCCGGGCTGCACGGGGCGGATCTACGCCGGGGGCCGGTGCCCGAGCTGGCGCGGCAGTACGCGTCCGTGACCGCGGAGGCGGAGGTCGGTTCCGATCCACGGTTGACCCGGCCCCGGATCAGCGGGGATCACGCGGCTCCGGTCTCCGTGCTCATCGAGGCCGAGGTACGGCGGGTGCAGCAGGCAGACGGGACGGTCGTGGAGACACGGGCGCCGGTGCTGTTGATCGTCGATCCGGGCCATCGGCAGGTGGGCCCGGAGCATTCGCCCTGGCTGGGGCTGCTGCCGTCCACGCGGCTACGGGTGTCCGCGCGGCTGGCGCCCTCTCTGACGAGCGGGGACCGGGTCGCGGCCGTGCTGCGCGTACGGAACCAGCCGGTGCCGGAGGTGGTGGGGAAGCCGTCCGGAGCCCAGCGGTTCGCGGGGCGGTTGCGGGCCGGGTTGCGTGAGGCCACCGACGGTTTGCCCGCGGACGCGCGGGCGCTGCTGCCGGGGCTGGTCGTCGGCGACACCGCGCGCATCACACCCGAGCTGGACGAGGCCTTCAAGGAGACGGACCTCGCGCACACTCTCGCCGTCTCCGGAAGCAACCTGACCATCCTGCTCGCCCTCCTCATCGGACCGCCCGGTCTCGCCCAGCTCGTCGAACGCCGAGGTCTGGCACCGCGCCTGGGGATCTCCCTCCGGGCGACCGCGATGCTCGGCGGGGTACTCACACTCGGGTTCGTCGTCGTGTGCCGGCCCGACCCGAGCGTGCTGCGGGCCGCGGCCTGCGGTGCCGTGGCACTGCTCGCCCTGGCGACCGGTCGCCGCAGATCACTGATCCCGGCGCTGGCGACGGCCGTACTGCTCCTGGTGCTGTACGACCCCTGGCTGTCCCGCAGTTACGGCTTCCTGCTCTCCGTGCTGGCCACCGGAGCCCTGCTCACGCTCGCGCCACGCTGGTGCGAGACGCTGCGGCGGCACCGGGTTCCCCCGCGGCTGGCCGAGGCGTTGGCCGCCGCTGCCGCCGCGCAGGCGCTGTGCGCACCGGTTGTGGCCGTGCTGTCGGCGCGGGTGAGTCTGGTGGCGGTGCCGTGCAACCTGCTCGCGGAACTCGCCGTCGCACCGGCCACGGTGCTCGGCTTCGCGGCACTGGCGACGGCACCGGTGATGATGCCGGTGGCCAAGGTCCTTGCATGGGGCGCGAGTTGGCCCGCCGGGTGGATCGCGGACGTGGCCCGGACCGGCGCGGCACAGCCCGGTGGGGGAGTGGACTGGCCGGGCAGTTGGACGGGGGCGCTGCTCCTCGCCGTAGCCGTCGCGGTCCTCGTGCCGGTCGGCCGACGGCTGCTGAAGCATCCGTGGCTGTGCGGTGTCTGCGGGTTGCTGCTCCTGCTGATCGTCGTCGAGCCGGCGCCGCTGACCCGGGTGATCACCGGCTGGCCACCACCGGGCTGGCGGTTCGCGATGTGCAACGTCGGACAGGGCGACGCGACGGTGCTCGCGGCCGGCAAGGGCACCGGTGTGGTCGTGGACGCCGGACCCGATCCGAAGCTGATCGACCAGTGTCTGCGCACGCTCGGCATCACCAGGATTCCGCTGGTCGTCCTGACCCACTTCCACGCCGACCACGTCGCCGGACTGCCCGGGGTGCTGCGGGGCCGCTCGGTGGGCGCGATCGAGACGACGTCCTTCGAAGAGCCCGCGGACCAGGCCGAGTTCGTACGGAGAGCGGCAGCGGAACGGCACATCCCGATCACCCGGGCCGTCGCCGGGGAACAGCGACGCGCCGGTCCGCTCTCCTGGCAGGTGCTGTGGCCGCCACCGCAACCGGCACCGGACCAGGACGGCCCGAACGACGCGAGTGTCACGCTGCTCGTCCGAACGGCCGGACTACGCCTACTGCTGCTCGGGGACCTCGAACCCCCGGCCCAGCAGGAGCTGTTGAGGTCACCGGCGGCAGCGCTACTGGGAGGCGTGGACGTCCTCAAGGTCGCCCACCACGGTTCGGCCTACCAGGACCCGGACCTGATGCGCAGGGTGGCCCCGCGGCTGGCGCTGATCTCTTGCGGTGAGAACAACCCCTACGGACACCCGGCCCCCAGCACGGTCACGGCGCTCCGCGCAATGGGCGCGGTGGTCCTGCGGACGGACCTGGACGGGGCCCTGGCGGTGGGAGGCGAGGGGGCCGGGCTGCGGGTGACACGGGACTGAGGG
>NZ_JAEQAZ010000374.1 GCF_016654115.1 Streptomyces sp. MBT53 | reverse complement strand
TTCGGGATATCGAACTTCTGTGAGAACGATGGGCCGCTCGCACCCCACTCGCACCCTGGAGAACACATGGCCGTCCCCCCTCTCCCCCACCCCTCCCGCCGCCTGTTCCTCGGCATGGCCGCGACCCTCCCCCTCGCGGCCACCGGCGCGCTCACGCTCGGTGCCGGCAGCGCGGCGGCGGCAACCGACTCGGCTTATGTCATGTGCTACTTCACCGAGTCGCCGACGTTCCTGGGCGCCAACTACGGTCTGCATCTGGCCGTCAGCCTCGACGGTCTGCAGTGGACCCCGCTGAACCAGAACGCGCCCGTCGCCACTCCGACCGCGGGCTCCCTCGGTCTGCGCGACCCCTTCATCCTGCGCAAGCAGGACGGCACGTTCGTCGTCCTCGCGACCGACCTCAACGGCACCGACTGGTCGTACGTCAGCCAGTACATCCATGTCTGGGACTCCACCGATCTGCGTACCTTCACCGGCTACCGGCGGATGAAGGTGCACAGCCTGGACACGCACGCGTGGGCGCCGGAGTCGTTCTGGGACGCGGGGCGCGGGCAGTACGGGGTGATCTACTCGGCCGTCAACGACAGCGGCCACAACGTCATCATGGTCAACTACACGAGCGACTTCGTGACCGCCGGGGATCCGCAGGTGTTCTTCGACCCGGGCTACGACGTCATCGACGGTGATCTCGCCGTGGGCGTGAACGGGGTCAACTACCTCTACTTCAAGAAGAGTTCGACGTTGGTCGGCGCCAAGTCCACGTCACTGGACCCGGGCAGCTTCACCGAGTTCAGCACGGCGGTCTCGCACAACGGCACCGAGGCCCCGACCTTGGTCAAGTCCCTTGCGTCCAGCTCCACTTGGTACCTGTGGGGGGACACCTGGGACCCCAACGGCGTCTTCTACGCCTGGCAGACCAGCAGTCTGGCCGCCGGCACCTGGACGGCCGTCGACCAGAAGCTCTACACGCAGCCGCTCAACTCCAAGCACTGCGGCATCCAGCCGATCACCGCCACCGAGTACAACAACCTCGTGGCGAAGTGGGGCACGCCCGCCTGGAACCGGCTCAAGTCCTACAACTATCCGGCCCGTTACGTCCGGCACTCCAACTTCGTCGGGCGGATCGACGAGTACGCCTTCGACCCGTACACCGACTCGCAGTGGACGCTGGTGCCGGGCCTCGCGGACAGCGCGGGAGTGTCCTTCCAGTCGGTCAACTACCCGACGCGGTATCTGCGGCACTACAACTACGCGCTCCAACTCGACGTGAACGACGGCACGTCGACGTTCGCCGGGGACGCCACGTTCTACCGGACGGCCGGCCTCGCGGACTCCACGTGGGCGTCCTTCCGGTCGTACAACAACCCGACCCGCTACATCCGGCACTCCAACTACGTGCTGCGCATCGACCCGATCTCTACGGCTACCGATCAGCAGGACGCGACCTTCTACGTCGGGTACTGACCACGACGCGGGTGCCTCCCGGAGAACGGAGGCACCCGCGTCGGCGGCGGAACGGATCAGCTGAGACCGGCCGTCTTCAGCCAGGCCTTCGCGACGTCCAGCGGGTCCTTGTTCTGCGAGCCCACCTGGGTGTCGAGGTCCAGCAGGGTCGCCGTGTCGAGCTTCGCGGAGACCGCGTTGAGGGCGGCCACACCGGCGGCGGAGAGGCCGCTCTTGTAGACCAGGGGCTGCACGTTCTCGAAGCCGAAGAGCCGCTTCGGGTCCTGCAGCGTGACGTGCTTCTCCTTGGTGATGGTCGGGTCCGTGCTGAAGAGGTCCGCCGCCTGCACGGTGTTCTTCTTCAGCGCGGCGGCCGTCAGCGGGCCACCCGCGTCCAGCGCCTTGAAGGACTTGAACTCCAGGCCGTAGACGGACTTCAGGCCCACCAGGCCCTGCTGCCGGGTCTGGAACTCCGGCGAGGCGCCGATGACCAGGTCCTTGGCGATGGACTTGAGGTCGCCGATGCTGGACTCGGACGTGAGGTTGTACTTCTTCGCGGTCTCCGCGTTGAGGGTGACCGTGTCCTTGTCCTCCGCGGCGGCCGGGTCCAGCAGCGTCAGCTTGGAGTCCAGCTTGGCGTTGATCGCGGCCGTGGTCGCGGCGAGGGTCGCCGGGGCGGCCTTCGGGTCGAGGTAGGCCAGCAGGGCGCCGTTGTACTCGGGCAGAACGGTGATGGAGCCGTTCTTGAGCAGGCCGTACGTCGTCTCGCGGCTGCCGATGTTCGGCTTGTAAGTGACCTTGACGCCCTTGGCCTTGAGGGCCTCGCCGTAGATGTCGGCGATCAGGATGCTCTCGGCGAAGTTGTTCGAGCCGACGACGACCGTGTCACCACTGGCCTTGCCGCCCGAGAGGGGGTTGTCGGACTTGCTGTCGGAGGACGATCCACATCCCGTGACAAGCGCAGCCGTGGCGGCGAGGGCGATGGCCGCCGCGCCGGGGTACCTAGTGCTGGACCAGCTGTTCTTCGCTTTAGAAGTCACAATTCCCGTTCCGGGGTTGGATGTTGGCACAGGCGTGCAGGCATGGCTGTGGCGTCCACGCGTGGGGCGTGAATGCCGCACTCCGCTGATCCAATCCAGCCGGTTCTTGGTCGGTCAAGAGAACTATGGTCACCGATTGGCCTCAATGAGTGCCCAGTTGTGAAGGCAACGTAAACAGACCGGTCACGAACACGGGCGCTTTGTAATTGATTCTTGACGTAGGGCGACGCACTTGATCGTTCAAAGAGGCGGTAGTCTCCCCGGAGTTGGCGTCGGTCACAGCGGTGTGCGGGGGCCGCTTCGATCAAAAACAGTCACGTGTGTCGCTGCGCGTACCGTGACAACACCCCACGAAGGAGGCCTGGTGTCCATACGGGGCTTCGCAGACCGTTGGCCCTTCAGGCGCAAGCTCAATCTGCTCGTCGGCGTGCCGCTCGCGGTGGTCGCGGTGCTGCTGGCGTACCTCATCTCGGACGAGGTCGGGCAGTCGACGGACGCGAGCGACGCGGCCCAGCTGGTGCGGGACAGCGGCCAGGTCGCCGAGCTGGTGAACCTCGTGGAGGCGGAGCACCAGCAGGCCATCCTGCTCTCCGTCCGCTTCGAGGCCACCAACGACGGCGGCACGCCCTCGCAGAGCGCCTACCGCAAGTCCCAGCAGGCCGTGGACAAGCAGGTCGAGAAGGTGCGCGACACCTTCGGCGACCGGCTGCCGGCCGGCGAGGCGCAGGCACTCAGGGAGATCAACGGCCTGGAGACACTGCGCAACACGGTCGAGCAGAGCTATCTGCCCGCCGACAACATCGACCCCGCGTACACCAGCGCCTCGGACGGCCTGATCGACGGGCTCGACCTGGAGCACAACGCGAACCTCGCCACCACCTTCACCGGCAACCTGCTGGACTCCGTGCTGCGGGCCGATGCCGCCCACAGCTCGTTCGAGACCAGCGTGTTCTCGGCGACGACCGGTGACAGCAACGCGCTCATCGAGTTCACCAACGCGGTCGGCTCCTACGATCTGTACACCTACCAGGCCTCGCGCTTCGCCCGGTTCGCCACCGAGGAGCAGGCCGACGAGCTGTCCGGCATCGAGCACACCATCCCGCAGCGGGAGATCGCCGAGGCGTACGCCGAGCTGCAGATCGACCCCAGCGGGCTGCAGGCCGAGTCGCCCGGCGCGGTCCGCAAGGCCTTCGCGGACGCCATGAGCGACTACCCCAACTACCCGCAGCAGGCCGAGGCCCGGCTGAAGATCACCAACTCGCTGATCGGCCAGATCGCCACCCGCGCCGACGACGCGTCGAGTTCGGCCTCCTGGCGCGCCGGGCTGCTGCTGAACCTCTCGCTCATCGGCTTCGTGCTGTGGCTGTTCTTCGTGGTGATCGTGCGCCGCTCGGTGGTCCGCCCGGTGCAGGCCCTGACCGGTGCCGCCAAGCAGGTCGCCGAGGTCGCGGGCCGCGAACTGGCCCGCGTCGCCGACGACGACGCCGAGGACGACGGCCCGCCGATGCTGCGGGACATGCCGGTCACCGCCAAGGACGAGATCGGCGACCTCGCCGAGGCCTTCAACCATGTGCAGACCACGGCCGCCGCGCTGCTGGCCCGCCAGGTCGTCAGCCGCCGCAACGTCGCCGAGATGTTCGGCAACGTCGGCCGCCGCGTCAGCAACCTGACGACCCGTCAACTCGCCCTGATCGACGCGGTGGAGCGCGGCGAGACCGACCCGGCGCTCCTCGAACGCCTCTACTCCATCGACCACATCGCCGTCCGCCTGCGCCGCAACGCGGACAGTCTGATGCTGCTCGCCGGCATCCGCGAGACCGTGCTCGACGGCGGACCCACCGAACTCACCAACGTCGTACGGGCGGCGCTCGGCCAGATCGAGGGCTTCCAGCGGGTGGGTCTGCGGGCCGACACCGAGATCATGGTGGAGCCCGACATCATCGGCGACCTCACGCTGATGGTGGCCGAACTCCTGGAGA
>NZ_JAEQAZ010000373.1 GCF_016654115.1 Streptomyces sp. MBT53 | reverse complement strand
CCGCCACCGCGGTCCCCCCGAGCCCCGCCACCGCCAGCAGGCCGCCGACGACCACGTACGTGCCGAGCCGCGTGTTCCGTTCGTCCGCCGTCTCGCCGAAGTGGAGGGGAGTCACCGACGGGGCCTCGGCTTTGGAGACTCCGCCCTCGGGGGCGGGGGACTCCACGGGGTGTTCGGGGTCGACGTCCGTGAGGGCCTTGACCGGGTCCACGACGCCCCAGCCGACCAGGCGGTCGTGGCCGGAGATGGAGCGTTCCGCGGTCTGTTCGATCTGGGCGACGATCTGGCGTGCCGTCCAGTGCGGGTACTTGGCCTTCAACAGGGCTGCCACGCCCGCGACATAGGGCGCCGAGAAGCTCGTACCGTTGTCGGAGCAGTGGCCGCCGCCGGGCACCGTGGAGATCATGTCGACGCCGGGAGCGGCCACGCCGACGAACTCGCCGGACTGGGAGAAGGAGGCGCGTTCGTTGTTGCGGTCGGAGGCCGCTACGGCGAGGACGCCGTCGTAGGAGGCCGGGTAGGTGACCTTGACGTTGCCGCCGAGGCCGTCGTTGCCGGCCGAGGCGACAACCACTACGCCCTGCGCGAGGGCGGCGTCCACTGCCTGCCGGAGGCGGTCGTCGGGGGCCACCGCGTTCGCCGTGTCCTGGGAGATGTTGATGACGCCGGCGCCCTTGGCCACCGCGTCGCGGATCGCCGTGGCCAGGGTCGCGGCCGTGCCGTCGCCCTCCGCGTCGTTCTGCTTGATCGGGATGATCGTCGCGTCGGGGGCCAGGCCCACGAAGCCCGTGCCCTTGGCGGGGCGGGCCGCGATGATGCCGGCCACCCTGGTGCCGTGGCCGACGGTGTCCGTGGTGCCCTGGCTGTTGCCGCGGTCGATCGTCTCGCCCTTGGAGTTCTTGGGGGGCAGCAGGTTCTCGCCCTTGGACGCGTCGACGGCCGACTTCAGTTGCTTGTTCTTGACGTCGACGCCCGTGTCGATCACGGCCACCTTGACGCCCTTGCCGGTGGACTCCGCCCACAACTCGTCGAGATTGACGCGCTGCAGGGCCCACGGGCGGCCCGTGTAGTCCTTCGACGGGAACGTGCACTGACCGTCGTCCGCCCACACCGGAGTCACCAGCAACGGTGACATCGACAGGGGTACGGCCACCATCGAGGCCGCCACCGTCACCCTCAACATCCGTGCGCTCAGCATGAGTTGCCCCCCTCGCCCGTCTCTCTCACGAACCCTGCGGCTGCCGTGCCGCCGCCTCCGACAGGCGGGGGCCCATCGGCAGGAACGTCGACCACTCGGCGGGAACGGGCGTGGGGGTGACCTTCTCGTAGCCGAGGCGGGTCTGCGCGATCTCGGCCTCGCTCAGCTCCTGCTTGCGCTGCGCTGCCGTGGTGCCGATGCCGCTGTCGTCGGTGGCGCTGTCGCTGTTGGACTGCAGGGCGTAGCGCAGGCCCGTGTCGGTGACCAGGAAGACCGGGCCCGCCTTCGCCTCGGTGCCCTTGACCTGGCGGAAGAGCTGGCCGGAGCCGGCGGTAACGTACGCGCTTGAGGAGCCGGTGGGCAGCTGCGCCGGGTAGTCCGTACCGACCCAGGTGGAGAGCGTGGTCTTGTTGTCCGCGCCGACCGAACGCAGCACGTTGCAGACGGTGTTGGGACCGCTGGTGGCGCTGGTGCCGTCGTTGACCGTCTTCGGCTTGTACGTCGGCCAGTTCTTGTCGGCGTCGAACGCGGTGCTGTCGGCGACCGCGCCGGGGCTGACCTGCTGGGCCTCGCCCGCCTGTCCGACGCCGACGAGGTCGCCGCTGTTGAGCAGGAGCGTGGCGGTGAACTCGGAGATTCGGGCCACCTTGCCGGGCAGCACCACGTAGTACTGCATCACCTGGCCGGCGTAGGCCTTGATGACCTCGCCGACCTTGTCGTAGCCCTTCAGGAGGACGGAAGCGTCGGCCTTCGAGCCCGGGGTGCCGTCGGTGATCTTCGGGATGGAGATCTCGTCGCCCTTGTGGAGGGTGTCGAGCCATTCCTGGGACACGCGTTGCGGGGCGCGCCTGCGGGTGTCGAGGGCCTTGAGGAGATCGGAGTCCGAGGGATCGGCGATCTTGTAGGCGGTGCCTTGGGCGTCGACCACGTACTGCGTCTTGCCGTCCGGGGCGACGACGTACATCAGGTCGCCGCCGGAGAGCTTGCCGGTGCCCTCCGTCTTGGGCCACTCCTTCTTCGCGAGGACGAACGTCGCCTTCTGGATGGCGCGTCCGCCGGCGCTGGGGCGCTCGCACACGGCCCAGCGCTTGGCGGCCTCGGCCTCGTCGGAGGAGGGGAGGCGGTCGGGGGCGTAGGGGATGCCGATGGTTGCGCCGTGCGGGAGCTTGCCGCTGTCGAGGACGTTCTCGTCGACGGTGATGACGCTGGACTTGTTCGGATCCAGGAGGAGTTTCGCGGAGGCCATGTTGAGGACCGGGTGCAGCTGCTTCTGCTTGTTCTTGCCGGTGGTCAGCACCACGTACCGGGTGGTCGACTTGCTCGCGACGATGACGTGCGACTCGACGTCGGCCCACCCCTGGGGCGCCGTCGGCTTGAACATGCCGATACCGCCGAACACCGCGAGGATCACCACACCGACGACGACGCCAGGCACCAGTGCGCCCAGTGGTTTCGGCGCGCCTTCTTCCGAGCCCGTCGGGGACGGTTGCAGGAAGGACGCGAGCGTGCGGCGCTTCGCGAAGGTGTAGGCGTTGAGTTCGTCGCGCCGTGATGCCATCTGTGTCCGCTCTCTCCCCGTGCGGAGCCGTGGAGGACCTGTGGAGATACGGCCCCTGCCCCCGATTGCCTCTGATACCTCTGGTGTCAGACCCGCCCCCTACTATGCCTGTTGCGTGGGTGTGCTTGTGTCACGGGTAGGGTGCTCTGACCCTGCGGGGAGCGGAGCCCAGGGAAGTTCGGGAGAGTTCGGGGGATTTGGAGTGATGGCTGCCGCAACACGGAACCGGTCGCGATCGCAATCGGCGTCAGCACCGACGTCCGGACCGACATCGGCATCGGCATCGGCATCCGGTTCCTTCACGCCGCACCTGAAGTCGCGCTCGGGGCGCGGGGGTTCGTTCACCACCCAGCGGCTGGTGCTGCTGGAGGTCGCGGCGGCGCTCGTGGTCTCCGGCTGGCTCGTCGGCCCGGTCGCGCTCGTGCCCGCGGCCGCGATCGCCGCCCTCCTCGTGGTCCTCGCTGTCGTACGACGCCGGGGGCGCTCCCTGCCGGAGTGGCTCGGCACGCTGCTGGCGCTGCGGTCCCGGGTGCGGCGGGCCGCGAACACCCCGGTGCCGTCGGGGACGGACGCCGGTCTCGCGCCCGCCGTGGAGTGCGACCCGAGCCTGCGGACGTACAGCTACCACCGCGGTGACGACCGCGACCAGCGGCCGGTCGGGATGATCGGCGACGGCGACTTCCTCACCGCGGTGCTCCAAGTCGAGTCCGACGCGGGCGCGTTGCGTGCCGAGCGCGGACGCAGACCGCTGCCCGTGGGGCTGGTCCGGGACGCCCTCGAAGTCGACGGCATCCGCCTCGAATCGGCGCAGATCGTGGTGCACACCCAGCCCGCGCCCGCGCTGCACCTGCCGCAGCAGTCGGTCGTGGTGAGCAACTACGCGCCGCTGCAGGCCCAGACGGGCTCCCCCGCCGTCCGTATCACCTGGATCGCGCTGAAGCTCGACCCCGAGCTGTGCCCCGAGGCGGTGGCCGCGCGCGGGGGCGGACTGGTCGGGGCGCAGAAGTGCCTGGTGCGGTCGGCGGAGCATCTGTCGAGCCGGCTGTCCGGCGCGGGGCTGCGCGCCAACGTGCTCACCGAGGAGGAGCTGACGGCCGCGGTCGCCACCTCCGCGTGCGCCAACCCGATGGTGACCGCGCAGGCCGGGCGGAGCGAGGCACCGCAGCGGCGGACCGAGGAGTCCAGCCGCAGTTGGCGCTGCGACAACCGCCGGCACACCACCTACTGGGTGCGCCGCTGGCCCCAACTGGGCGAGTCCGGCACCTCGTTGGCACAGCTCGTGGCGCAGCTCACGGCGGTGCCCGCGCTGGCGACGACCTTCAGCCTGACCCTGGCCCGCGGCGAGCGGCAGGACGTGGCACTCACCGGACACCTGCGCATCACCGGCCGCAGCAACCAGGAACTGACCGACGCCCGGCGCGAGTTGGAGCAGGCGGCCCGGCAGTCGCGTACCGGCCTGGCCCGCCTCGACCGCGAACAACTCCCCGGCGTCCTCGCCACGTTGCCCCTCGGAGGTGCCCGCTGATGACCGTGACGACCATGACGACCACAGAGCCCGGCACCACCGGTATCGCCTCGCGGCTGCGCACCGGGTTCGGTCTGCTCGGCCCCCGCCACCCCCGGCACGCGCTGCCCGTCGACCAGGTGGAGGCGCTGTCGCTGCCCATCGGCGACGACGGCGTGGTGGTCGGCATCGACCCCGACGGCCGGCCCGCCGTGCTCGGGGTCAACCGCCCGACGCCGTACGACATCCTGCTCATCAGCGGCCTGTGGACGGCCCAGGTGCTGGCGCTGCGCGCGGCGGCCACGGGCGCGCGCGTCGCCGTCGAGACGGGACGGCCGCAGGCCTGGATGCAGATGGTGCACGCGATGGGCGGCGGACAGAACGGCCTCGCGGTGTACGACGTCGGCCGCGTCCCCCCGCAGGGCGCCTCCGCCGGTACGCCCGTGCTGGTCGTACGGGACTGCGGTATGCGGCCCCCGCGCGGGCGGGTGACGTCGGCGCCCTGGCAGTCCGTGCTGACCCTGCTGCCGTATCTCAGCCCGGTCGCACCGCGGTTGATGCGACAGGCGCGGCTGGTGGGGGTGCAGCGGGTGTCGCCGGACGAGGCGGCCGAGATCGGGCGCGTGATCGGTCTGCCGCGCGCCGACCTGGAGTCACTGCCGACACTGCCCGAAGGCGTCACGCTGTGGTGCACGGAGCGGGACCGGCAGTACGTGATGACCCAGCCGACGGACGCCGAGGTGGGGCTGCTGGGCGCGGCCCGCCGCATGGACTGACGGCGGACGTACGGCGGACTGACGGCGGAGGAACGACGGACCGACGGACCTCCGGTGGGGTGGATCCGGCCGATCGAAGTGCCCGAGCTGTCGCGATTGGTCGATCTCCAGGGGGATTTGATCCGCTATCGCCGGTCTCGGTCGTGTGGGTGTGCACGAAGGGGTGGGCGGGCCTGCCGAGTCCACGGTTTTGGTGATTAGGCTGGGACAGGGCACGTCACGAGTATCCGCGAGCGGGTGGTGCGTCGCCCAGGGCAGGGGCTCAGGGGGACGACCCGGCGCATCGGACGTATCGGATGTACCGGATGCCGAGAACGGCCGCCCCAGCACGGCATGAGGGTGCTCGACCACACCAGGAGGAATTGTGAGCAGCGATCGGGACGGGATCCGCGGGGGCTGGGCCACGCCCGGCGATGACCAGCCCGATGACGAGTCCGCCATCGAGATGACGGGCGAGTTCACGATCGACTACGCCCCGCCGGCCTGGTACACACAGAACTCGCCGGGCGCGCCCGCGCAGTCCGCGCCGACGCCCGCGCCGCCTACGGCACCCGCACCGCCTACGGCGCAGACTCCGGCGAACGGTACGGCCACGCCGCCCCCGCCGTCGTCGCCGGTCGGCCTCCCGTTCTCGACACCGGCGTTGCCCAACAACCCCGGCTTCCCCTCCGCCTGGACAGCCGCGGCCCTGGTCTCCGACGAGGACGACGAGGACGCGGACCACGGCGACCTCGTGAGCGGCGCGACCATGCGGATCTCGGCCACCGCGCTGAAGCGGGAGATCACGGAGCGGGGCGGGGTGACCGGGCCCACGCCGGGACCGACCCCGGAACCGACCGGCGCGGAGGCCCCTGTGCCTGCGGCTCCGGCTCCGGCTCCGGCTCCG
>NZ_JAEQAZ010000372.1 GCF_016654115.1 Streptomyces sp. MBT53 | reverse complement strand
GGCGGAGCCCCCAGGGACGCCGGCCCCCGCCCACCCGCACCGTCACAGACGTGGGTCCACCGGTTCCGACTCCAACGCCAGTACCCCGAACACCGCCTCGTGGACTCGCCACAGTGGCTCACCCTCGGCCAGCCTGTCGAGGGCCTCCAGACCCAGCGCGTACTCCCGCAGCGCGAGCGAGCGCTTGTGGTTCAGGAAACGGCCGCGCAGGCGGGTGAGGTTGTCGGGGCGCGTGTACTCGGGGCCGTAGATGATCCGCAGGTACTCGCGGCCACGGCACTTGATGCCCGGCTGGACCAGTCGGCCCGTTTCGCCGCGCACCACCGCGCCCACCGGCTTGACGACCATGCCCTCGCCGCCCCGACCGGTCATCTCCAGCCACCAGTCGACGCCCGCCCGGATCGACTCCGGGTCGCCGGTGTCGACGTACAGACGGCGCGTGGTCTGCAGCAGACCCGTACTGTCGTGCTCCACCAGCCGGTCCAGCAGGGCGAGTTGCTCGTCGTGCGGGAGTGCGGCGAGGCTGCGGCCCTGGACCGCGAGGAACTGGAACGGGGCCAGGCGGACGCCGTCGAGGCCGTCCGTGGTCCAGCAGTAGCGCCGGTACGCGTCCGTGAACGCCGAGGCGTCGGCGGCCCGTTCGCGCTGCCGGGAAACGAGCTCCGTCACGTCGACGCCCCTTCCGGCGGCGCCTTCCAGCGCGGCCAGCGCACCCGGGAACACCGCCCCGGCCGCCGCGCCGACCGCCGCGTACTGACCGCGCAGCAGCCCGGACGCCTTCAGCGACCATGGCATCAACTCCGCGTCCAGCAGCAGCCAGTCCGTCTCCAACTCCGCCCACAGACCCGACTCGTCCAGCGCCGTCCGAAGACGGCCCAGGATCTCCTCCGTGACCGTCGCGTCGTCGAAGAACGGGCGACCCGTGCGCGTGTACAGCGATCCCGTCGGGCCGTCCACGCCGAACCGCTTGGCCGCCGTCTCCGCGTCCCGGCACACCAGCACCACCGCCCGCGAGCCCATGTGCTTCTCCTCGCACACGACCCGCGCGACCCCGTCGTCCTTGTACTGCGCGAACGCCTCCGCCGGGTGCTCCAGGTAGCCGTCCACCCGCGAGGTCGCCGTCGGCGCCATCGTCGGCGGCAGGTACGGCAGCAGGCGCGGGTCGACCGCGAAGCGGCTCATGACCTCCAGGGCCGCCGCCGCGTTCTCCTCACGGACCGACACCCGGCCCGCGTGCCGGGTCTCCACCACCCGGCGGCCGTGCACGTCCGCCAGGTCGAGCGGGCGGCCGTCGTGGCCGCCGGGCGCCTCCGTGAGCAGCGGGCGGGTCGGCTCGTACCAGACCTGCTCGGCCGGTACGTCGACCAGCTCCCGCTCCGGCCAGCGCAGCGCGGTCAGCTTGCCGCCGAAGACGGCACCCGTGTCCAGGCAGATCGTGTTGTTCAACCAACTGGCGTCCGGGACCGGGGTGTGACCATAGACAACCGCCGCGCGGCCCCGGTAGTCCTCGGCCCACGGGTAGCGCACCGGCAGGCCGAACTCGTCGGTCTCGCCGGTCGTGTCGCCGTACAGCGCGTGCGAGCGGACCCGGCCGGAGGTGCGGCCGTGGTACTTCTCGGGCAGGCCGGCGTGGCAGACGACCAGCCGGCCGCCGTCGAGGACGTAGTGGCTGACGAGTCCGTCGATGAACTCCCTCACCTGGGCGCGGAATTCGTCGGTCTGGCCCTCCATCTGCTCGATGGTCTCGGCCAGGCCGTGGGTGTGCTGGACCTTGCGGCCCTTGAGGTATCGGCCGTACTTGTTCTCGTGGTTGCCCGGTACGCACAGTGCGTTGCCCGACCCGACCATGGACATCACGCGGCGCAGCACGCCGGGCGAGTCGGGGCCGCGGTCGACGAGGTCGCCGACGAAGACGGCCGTGCGGCCCGCCGGGTGGACTCCGTCGTCGTAGCCCAACTTGCCGAGCAGGGTCTCCAGTTCGGCGGCGCAGCCGTGGATGTCGCCGACGATGTCGAAGGGGCCGGTGAGGTGGGTCAGGTCGTTGAAGCGCTTCTCGGTGACGATCGTGGCGTTCTCGATGTCCTCGACGCCGCGCAGGATGTGCACCTTGCGGAAGCCCTCGCGCTCCAGGCTCCGCAGGGAGCGCCGGAGTTCGCGGGTGTGACGGGTGATCACACGGCGCGGCATGTCGGCGCGGTCGGAGCGCGTGGCGTTGCGCTCGGCGCACACCTCCTCCGGTACGTCGAGCACGATGGCGATGGGCAGGACGTCGTACTGCTTTGCCAGGTCGATCAGTTGGCGTCGGCTGTCCTGCTGCACGCTGGTGGCGTCGACGACCGTGCGGCGGCCGGCGGCGAGGCGCTTGCCGGCGATGTAGTGCAGGACGTCGAAGGCGTCGCGGGTGGCGCTCTGGTCGTTCTCGTCGTCGGAGACCAGGCCCCGGCAGAAGTCCGAGGAGATGATCTCGGTCGGCTTGAAGTGGCGGTGCGCGAAGGTGGACTTGCCGGAGCCGGAGGCGCCGATCAGCACCACGAGGGAGAGGTCGGTGACGGGCAGCACTCGCCCCTTGTTCTGCGTCTCGGTCATGCCGCCTTCGCCTCCTTCGTGGTCGCCTGCTTGGCCGTGCTCATGGAAAAGATCGCCATCTGGGTGGGCGGGCCCACCTCGGGGTCGTCGGGTCCGACCTGTACGAACTCGACGTCGTAGCCGTGCCGTTGGGCCACTTTCGCCGCCCACTCCGCGAACTCCGCGCGGGTCCACTCGAAGCGGTGGTCGCTGTGCCGGACATGTCCGGCGGGGAGGGTCTCCCAGCGGACGTTGTACTCGACGTTCGGTGTGGTGACGAGGACCGTCCTGGGGCGGGCGGCGCCGAACACCGCGTACTCCAGCGCCGGCAGCCGGGGCAGGTCGAGGTGCTCGACGACCTCGCTGAGCACGGCGGCGTCGTAGCCCTTGAGGCGGTTGTCGGTGTAGGCGAGCGAGCTCTGGAAGAGCTGGACGCGCGAGGACTGCCGCTCCCCCATGCGGTCGAGCTTGAGGCGGCGGGCGGCGATGGTGAGCGCGCGCATCGACACGTCGACGCCGACGATCTCCGTGAACCGGGTGTCCTTGAGCAGCGTCTGCACCAACTGGCCCTGTCCGCAGCCGAGATCGAGCACACGGGTGGCGCCGGACGCCTTGAGCGCCTCGACGATCGCGTCCCGGCGCTGCACGGCGAGCGGCGTCGGCTTCTCCTCGGTCTCCGTCTCCGGCTCGACGGCGTTGTCGATCTCCTCGACCTCGCTGTCGTCGGCCTCGGCGAGCCGTACCAGTTCCAGTCGCTCCATGGCCTCCCGGGTGAGGGACCAACGGCGGGACAGATAGCGGCTGGTGATGAGCTTCTGCTCCGGGTGCGCGGGCAGCCAGCCCTCGCCGGCCCGCAGCAGTTTGTCGACCTCGTCGGGGGCCACCCAGTAGTGCTTGGCGTCGTCGAGGACCGGGAGCAGGACGTACAGGTGGCGCAACGCCTCGGCGAGGGTCAGCGTCTCCGACTCCAGTACGAGGCTCACGTACCGCGAGTCGCCCCACTCGGGGAACTCGGCGTCCAGCGCGACCGGTCGGGCGGTGACCGTCCAGCCGAGGGGTGCGAAGAGCTTCTGTACGAGGTCGGTGCCGCCTCTGGCGGGCAGTGCGGGTACCTCGATGCGCAGGGGCAGTGGCCGGGCGGCGCGCTCGGGGCGGGCGTTGCAGACGCCGCGCATGGCGCTGGAGAAGACCGCGCTGAGGGCGACGGCGAGCAGTGAAGAGGCCGCGTACGGACGGTCGTTGACGTACTGCGCGAGCGCCGCGTCGGGTGCTCCGCCGCGCCCCTTGCCCTTGCCGCGCCGGACCAGTGCCACCGCGTCGACCTCCAGCAACAGCGCCGCCGTGCAGCGCCCGGGATCCGCCTCGGGGTAGAGGACGTACGCCTGGCCGTAGGACGTGGAGAACGCCTGCGCCTTCTCGGGATGCTTGTGCAGCAGGAACCCGAGGTCGGTGGCGGGGAGTTCGGGGGTGCCGGTGGTACTGATCGTCAGGAACATGCGGAGGACCTCTCCGACGGGTGGATGAGTGCGGTGCCGTACGTGCGGGAGCCCCCGGGGTCGGTGACACCGGGGGCTCGGCAGGACGACCGCCCCACCTTCGCACAGGGCGGGCGAGCTGCGCCTTCGGTTATCGTGCCGGGTTCCCGGCCAGGCGTTCCACCGTCGTGACCGTCTGGTCGACGATCGTGTCGAAGAGGCGGGCGTGGGCGGCGGGGAGGTCGGCGAAGAGGGCGCGCAGGGCGTCCGCCGTGGGGTCGGGGGCGGGGATGTCGTCGAGGAGGGCCGTCATCTCCTCGTCGGGTCTGCGGTAGCCCTCGTAGACGGCGTGGCCGATCATCGTGGACGAGATGAGGGTCACGGCGAGGGCCAGATCCTCGGCGGAGAGGCCGGCGGGGGTGAGGATCTCGCGCAGCCGGGTCAGGCCGGGGATCCAGGCGGGGTGCCGGGTCGTCGTCATGTACGGCATGAGCTGCGGGTAGGGGCGGAGGTTGGCCTGCCCGGCGCGCATCCAGGCGCGGAGCCGGTCGGGCCAGGGTCCCTCGGGGATGGGGTCGCGCCGCATGGCCTCCAGGACGTGGTCGGCGGTGGCCTGGAGGAGGGCGTCGCGGTCCGGGAAGTAGCGGTAGAGGGCCATGGGGGCGGCGCCGACGACGTCGGCGACCCGCTTGATGGTGAGGGAGACGGCCGGTTCGGCGAGCAGTACCTCGACCGCGCCCTCGACGATCCGCTCCCGTGACAGCCGGGGCGGGCGCCCCCTGCCCCGGCGGCCGGAACCCGTCGCCACCTGCGTCATCCGTTACGCCTCTCCGTCCGCGACAGCCGTGCCCGGACAGGGGAAGGCTACCGCTCCGGCACTTTCCGGGCCGGGCTCCCATCATTTTGCGTATGGCGTACGAAAAACATGCCAGACTCGTTTCGTTCAGCCCCGTGTCTCGCACGCATCAGCCGGAGGCTTCGCCATGTCCGCGTCCGCCATCCCCACCCCGACCGCAGAGGGGGCCGGGCGCTCCGGCGCCGTCGTCTGGGTCCTTGCCCTCGGTGGGATCACCGTCTCGCTGATGCAGACGCTGATCATCCCGATCGTTCCCGAACTGCCGAAACTGCTGAACTCCTCGCCGTCCGACGCCACTTGGGCGATCACCGCGACCCTGCTCGCCGGTGCCGTCGCCAACCCGGTGGTGGGGCGGCTCGGGGACATGTACGGCAAGCGGCGGATGCTGCTGCTCAACCTCGTTCTGCTGATAGCGGGTTCGGTGGTCGGCGCGCTCAGCGACTCGCTCGCCCCGATGATCGTCGGACGGGCGCTCCAGGGCTTCTCGATGGCGGTCATCCCGCTCGGGATCAGCATCATGCGCGACGAACTCCCGCCGGAGCGGCTGGGATCGGCGACCGCGCTGATGAGTGCGTCGCTGGGTGTGGGCGGTGCGCTGGGGCTGCCGACGGCCGCTTTCATCGCCGAAAAGGCGGACTGGCATGTGCTGTTCTGGACGGCGGCGGTGCTCGGTGCCGTCGTGACCGCGCTCGTCGTGGCGCTCGTACCGGAGTCGGCGGTGCGCAGCGGAGGCCGGTTCGACGTCGTGGGCGGCGTCGGGATGTCGATCGGTCTGGTGTGTCTGCTGCTCGCCGTCTCCAAGGGGGCGGACTGGGGCTGGGGCAGCGGGACGACGACGGGTCTGTTCGCCGTGGCCGTCGCGGTGCTGCTGGTGTGGGGCTGGTGGGAGCTGCGCATCGACCGGCCGCTGGTCGATCTGCGGACCAGCGCGCGGCGTCAGGTGCTGCTGACCAACCTCGCGTCCGTGGTGTTCGGCTTCGCCATGTTCGCGATGTCGCTGGCCGTGCCGCAACTGCTCCAACTGCCCACGCTCACCGGCTACGGCCTCGGCCAGACCGTGCTCGCGGCGGGCCTCACGCTCGGCCCCTCGGGCCTGGTGATGATGGCCACGGCGCCGCTGTCCGCCCGGATCTCGGCGGCGGCCGGTCCCAAGGTCACCCTCATGCTGGGCGCGTTCGTCGTGGCCGCCGGATACGGCCTCGGCGTGGTCATGCTGGCCGCGGTCTGGCAGGTCGTCGTGGTGTGCTGCGTGATCTCCGCCGGGGTCGGCTTCGCCTACGGCGCGATGCCCGCGCTGATCATGGGGGCGGTGCCGCTGTCCGAGACGGCCGCCGCGAACAGCCTCAACAGCCTGATGCGGTCCATCGGTACGTCCGCCTCCAGCGCCGTCGCCGGAGTCGTGCTGGCGCACATGACGACGACGTTCGGCTCGCTGACGGTCCCCTCCCACAACGGTTTCCGCGTGATCATGGGCATCGGTTCGGCGGCGGCCCTGGCGGCCCTCGCACTGGCCGCGTTCCTCCCGGGCCGGCCGCCGGCCCGGGAGGAACGCGG
>NZ_JAEQAZ010000371.1 GCF_016654115.1 Streptomyces sp. MBT53 | reverse complement strand
GCCGGCCGAGCCACCCTGGCACTCGCGACATGATCCGCCCTCTTCCCCCGTCTGTCCCCACCCCACTCCCCCCTGGAGCCGTTGCGTGTCCGACCGTACAGGGCGAAGGCCCCTCCCCCTAGGACGGGGAGGGGCCTCGCAAGGTTGAGCGGCCCGGGACGGGCGTACGACCTAGTACCAGCTGTTCGCCTGCCAGAACGACCAGGCCTCGCACGGGCTGCCGTAGCGGCTGTCCATGTAGTTGAGGCCCCACTTGATCTGGGTGGCGGGGTTGGTCTGCCAGTCGGAGCCCGCGGAGGAGTACTTGGAGGCGGGCAGTGCCTGGAAGAGACCGTAGGCGCCGGAGGAGGCGTTGACGGCGTGGGGGTTCCAGCCGGACTCGTGGGACACGATGTTGCTGAAGCACTGGAACTGGCCGCTGGGCACCATCTGGGCTGCCATGGCCTGGATCTGTGCGGTCGTGTACGAGCTCTGCACGGGGAAGCTGGAGGAGGAACGGCTCGCCGCGGACTTCGCCTCGGCACGCTCCTTCGCGTCCTTCTCCGCCTTTTCGGCAGCGGCCTTCTTGGCGACCGCTGACTTCGCGGCGGCCAGGCGGGCCGACTCCTCGGCGTCCTTCTTGGCGCTCGCATCGGCCTGGATCGCCTGGGCGTCGGCCTGCTGCGTCAAGGAGGCGGTCTGCACCTGGGCCTGCTGGCCCGTGGGGATGTCCGCCAGGAGCGTGGTGTCGGCTGCCGTCGTCTCGGCGTCATTGTTCTGCGCCTGAGCGACGCTGCCAGAGGCAACGCCCACGACGCTTCCGACGGCGGTGACCGCGGTGGCCGAGGCCACTGCGAATCCCCGGACCGAAATCCGGCTCACACGGTTTCCTTCCAGCATCGTCCGCTTCGGTGACCCTGGCGGACGCAATCGTGCCCCTGAACGCTGGCCTCCCACCTACGGGGTCACGGGAGGCACGGGCCCGGTGGGCAACTCCCGCTCGGGGAGTGCCGCGTGAAGAAGCGGGCGGCATACGACTTCGCTGTGGAGTTGGCTGTGGTGCTCAAGTTGGTGCGTACCTCCCCCACTACCAAAAGTGCGGGGGTACCCCCAGGGGTACACGTGTGTCGTATGCGGGGCCTGACAGGAGTGAGACTCTGCCGTAACCGGACGCCGGGTGGCAATTCTGAGTTGCGTGTGAAAGCTCACATCCCGTTTGCCCCAGGGGATTTGGAGAAACAGCAGGACGCCAAAGCGCCGCCCCGCTAGGCTCCTTGGCTTTGCGGGGCGGCGCCAACTGACGTGCAATTACCTCAGATTTGGCCGTCCTCCAGCATTTCGGTCACAAGCGCCGCGATCTGGGACCTCTCGGACCTGGTGAGCGTCACATGCGCGAAGAGCGGGTGGCCCTTCAGCTTCTCCACCACGGCGACGACACCGTCGTAGCGACCGACCCTCAGATTGTCCCGCTGGGCCACGTCATGAGTGAGAACCACCCTTGAATTGGCGCCGATTCGGGACAGGACGGTCAGCAGGACGTTCCGCTCCAGGGACTGCGCCTCGTCCACGATCACGAACGCGTCGTGCAGCGAGCGTCCGCGGATGTGGGTGAGGGGCAGGACCTCCAGCATCCCGCGGGCGGTGACCTCCTCGATGACCTCGCGGCTGGTGACCGCGGACAGCGTGTCGAAGACCGCCTGGGCCCAGGGGCCCATCTTGTCGGCCTCGGAGCCGGGCAGGTAGCCCAGTTCCTGTCCGCCCACCGCGTACAGCGGACGGAAGACCATGACCTTCTTGTGCTGGCGGCGCTCCAGGACCGCCTCCAGGCCCGCGCAGAGCGCGAGCGCGGACTTGCCGGTGCCGGCCCGGCCTCCCATGGACAGGATCCCGATGTCCGGGTCGAGCAGCAGATCCAGCGCGATGCGCTGCTCCGCGCTGCGGCCCTTGATGCCGAAGGCCTCCCGGTCGCCGCGCACCAGCCGGACGTTGCCGTCGGCGGTGACGCGGCCCAGCGCCTTGCCGCGCTCGGACTGGATGGTCAGTCCGGTGTGCACGGGAAGGTCTGCCGCTTCCGGGACGTAGATGTGGCCTTCCTCGAAGAGGATGTCCACCTGTTCGCCCGGCAGGGTCAGTTCGGACATTCCGGTCCAGCCGGAGGAGCCCGTGATGGCCAGTTCCGCGCGGTACTCCTCGGCGAGGAGTCCGACGGACGAGGCCTTGATCCTGAGCGGAAGGTCCTTCGACACGACGGTGACGTCGTACCCCTCGGCCTGCAGATTGCGGGCGACCGCGAGGATGCGGGAGTCGTTGTCCCCCAGGCGGTACCCACTGGGCAGCACGCTGGGGTCCGAGTGGTTGAGCTCGACCCTGACGGTGCCGCCGAGTTCCCCGATCGGGATGGGGGCGTCGAGGCGACCGTGCCGGACCCGGAACTCGTCCAGCAGGCGCAGGGCCTGCCGGGCGAAGTAACCGAGTTCGGGATGGTGCCGCTTGGCCTCCAGCTCTGTGACCACGACGATCGGCAGCACGACTTCGTGCTCGTCGAAGCGGTTCAGTGCGTTCGGGTCGGCCAGCAGAACGCTGGTGTCGAGAACATAGGTGAGCCGGTCAGGCATACGGCGCTTTGTGCTGGTCACCACGGAAGGACGTACCCCCTCGGAAGAGGTCGGGGAGCGACGGAGAGGAGCTGGACCGGTCCAGGCCGCGATGCGCGGGCCGGAGACCGGCCCTCCGTCTCGCCCGTACTGACCGCACGGTCGAACTGGTGCAAAGGGCCTCCCGGGCGGACGGCCCCGTGCCGTCCGCTGAGATACGACACCCGTGGTTCGGGCGTCGACCTGCTTGGCTTATGCCCTCGAACATGCGCCGCCATGCCACGGCATATGACGACGCCCTGGTGAACTCCTTGTTACTTGTGCACCAAACGGGGTAGACGCGGCAGCTTGTCCGTCATCCGCCGTAACGTCGGTGTCGCGCGGCGTAGTCACGCATCGCGCGCAGGAAGTCGACCTTGCGGAACGCCGGCCAGAAGACTTCACAGAAGTAGTACTCGGAGTGGGCCGTCTGCCAGAGCATGAATCCGGACAGCCGCTGCTCGCCGCTGGTGCGGATCACCAGATCGGGGTCGGGCTGATCGCCCGTATAGAGGTGCTTGCCGATGAGTTCGACGTCCACGTGGTCGGCGAGCTCCTCCAGGGAGGTGCCCTTGTCGGCGGCGTCCAGGATCATCGAGCGGACCGCGTCGGCGATCTCCTGCCGGCCGCCGTAGCCGATGGCGACGTTGACGAGTATCCCGTCGATGTGCGCGGTGGACTCCTCCGCCTCCTTGAGGACGGACTGCATCCCGGACGGCAGCAGGTCGAGGGTGCCGACGTGGTGGACGCGCCAACGGCCGTCCGCGGCAAGGGAACTGACGACGTTCTCGATGATGCCGAGCAGCGGGCCGAGTTCCTCCTGGGGGCGGTCGAAGTTGTCCGTCGACAGCAGCCACAGGGTGACGACCTCGACGTCCGTCTCGCTGCACCAGCCGAGGAACTCCTCGATCTTGTCGCCGCCGGCCCGGTGGCCCTGGACGGTGGTGGAACCCGCGGCCTTCGCCCAGCGCCGGTTGCCGTCCATGATGACGCCGATGTGCTTGGGCACCGACGCGTGGTCGAGATGGCCTCCCACCCTGCGCCGCCTGCTGGTCAGGTTCTACGCACGCAGGGTGGGAGGCCATCTC
>NZ_JAEQAZ010000036.1 GCF_016654115.1 Streptomyces sp. MBT53 | reverse complement strand
CGACGTCACACAGGCCCTAGCCCAGAATCTGGGTCTCCCAATGTCGGATGAAATGCTGGAGACCGTCGAGTTGTTGGCGAGCGAGGTGATCGCCAACGCCGTCCTGTACTCAGCCGCTCCGTGCGACGTCGCCGTGACGCGAACCGACGAACGGCTTCGTGTCGAAGTAACGGACACCGACCCATCGTTGCCGAGCGCTGTTGAGGCTGGGCCGAACGACGAGAGCGGGCGGGGCCTCCTGCTCGTTGATGCATTGGCGGACGCCTGGGGAATGCAGCCGCAACCTCCAGGCAAGACGACGTGGTTTGAGATCACGCCGGAGCCTTCGGCCGACGGCTTGGATAACAACTCCGCGGATGCTCCGTCCTCACCTCATACGGGTGCATCTGCCGCGCGACGAAATGATCGCCAGGGCCACATGGCCTCGCCGGCCAACTCGCGGGCATCGTTCGGCCCAGCAATTGTCGGGGAGCGGTATCAAGCTGCCTGAGGCCGGGTGACGAAACGACCGACCTCGCTGATCAGCCCCGGCCGAGTACCGCGTCAGCCCTCGACCGATGCGCATTTGTTCAGCGATCAGTCGGACTGGGTGTCTCGCGAGAGTTCCCGTTCGGCGCGCCGTCGGTCCGCTCTCTTCCTCCGCTTCCGGGCCCGGGATTTCTTGGTGAACCCCTTGCCATTGAAGCCCAGCCTCAGGTTCCTCTTGGCATTGCGGGACGACGAACATGTCCATAGCCCTACTCGATGGTGGGTCCGTACGGTGCCCGGCAGGGGCGTTCCGCCGAGTGGTTCGGGAAGCAGATCGTTCTTCCGTTGCCACGTCGTTCCCGCGGCGTCCGTGAAGCGGAAGCGCACCTCGCCCGGAGGTAGTTCCAGCTGCTCGCCCTGCCCGGGAAGCGGCGAGCCGTCGGCGGCCGCCCAGCTGAACGAGAACGTCGCCGAAGCGCCCGGTCCCACCACCCGCTCGGTGCGTGACGCGATGCGTGCAGACACCTCGCCAGCGTTGATCTGGACGGGCACCCCGTCGACCTCGTCCATCTCAAACAGGAGCGACTCGACCTTCCAGATCCGCAGTCGGAAGATGGGCGTCTGACCATGATTGTGAATCGTCACCGAGTCGTCGCCGACCTCGGTGATGGCGGTCAACGTGGCCCTCTCTGTCTGCGCGCCGCGCAAGACGCGCTGAGCGGCAGAGTTTTGACGCACCGCGATGAAGAGCGCGGTAAACGTCCCCGCGGTCGTTGCTGCTGCTGATACCCATTGGGCGGTGGTCATGAGGCCTCACGCTATGGCCGCGGACTCGAGGGCAGAAGGGTTCGGTCCTGCGAGTTCACCTGGATGCCAGGACTTCGACGACCTTGCTGGGAACCATCCGACCGGAAACGGTGCGCGTTATGTCTCCTCGCCCTGGCTGCGGACTCCATGAAGGATCCTGGCTCGGACACTGTCTGACCATCCTGCCCGGAGCTTGGCTTCGGGGCACGCCGAATGGCCTGTGCGAGCGGATGAGCCGCTGCCATTGAATCACTGACGAACCGCTAACTCCTGTTAGCTACAAGGCGAGTTGTACCGCTTAGCACAAACTGAAGGCCTGTCAATACTCCTCGCGGCAGAACGGCGCGGACAACCTGTCTGCGCACTGGGCCCGCGAACTGGAAGGGTTTCTGCCAGGCGAGTTGCTGATCTCCAGGCGGTGCCCCTATCCGTCTGGTTGGTGCAGCCGCACGCGCCGCGCCGAGTCCCGCGAAGGACTGCACGGCGGGCGTGAACCGATGTCGGGAGTCACCCCCGAGGGATTCCCGGCGCCCAATCCAGATTCGCTACAGCCAGATGTGAGGAGTTCAGCGTGACCGCTGTGCAGACCCCCGAGAGGATCGAGCTGGGGAAGTTCTTCCAGGTCTCGGTCCGGCAGTTCGACGCTGACCAGGCCGCGCCCGAGATGTTCTCGGCCGCCATCGATGCGGAGTGGCACCGGCTCCTGAACGACCCCGAGTACGCGGCGTTCTGCACGGCGAACGTGGGTCGGCTGATCAACCACGTCGAGAACACCGGATACGGCCGGATCTCCTGGGTTGACGCCTACGAGGAGACGTTCGGCCAGCTGCCCGAGGTGTGGTTCACGGACGCCGAGGGGGTGCTCGACGAGCGGGCCCTGGCGCGCTACCGCGAGACCGGTGAGGTGTGGGCGGAGTGGGACTGCACCCCCATCCCCGGCGACGGCGGCGACGTGGCGCCGAAGGTCTCGGAGGCCACGGCCGGATGACGACCGGCCCCAGTACAGGAGCGCCCCGGTCCCCCGCCGGGGCGCTCCGCCTCGTCGAGCCGCGCACTACGACTCCGTGCACCGTGGACGTCGCGGACTACATGGAATCCGTGTCGGCTCACTGCCCGTACCTCTCGCCTTCCTCACGGCATGGTCTGACGGCGTGGACGGTGTACGAGATCGTCAGCAGCGATCCTGAGTCCGTTGAGGCCGGCCTGTTCCATGCAAGTATGCAGGCCGCGGAGTGGATCCGTCCGCTCGCGACCCGTCCTCGGGGCGCTCTCGTGTGTGAGAACGTCGTGATCCTGGGAGACATCGACGGAGTCGATCACCGCGAGTTGATGGCGTGGCCGCACTGGGCACTGAAGAACCTCTACGGGCCGGTCGGAGTGATGTTCGGGAAGTTCCAGGGAGGCGAGGAGCGACTCGACCGAGGAGGTTGCCCAATCCCGCCACCGCCGTGCTCGTTCCTCCCGGTACGCCCTGCCGTGCGGACCCGGGACCCGCAGTTCCTGAAGGAAACGCCCGATCTCGCGGACGCACTCGCCGTCGCGGTAGACGATGGGCGTGATGTCTTCGAGCAGTTCCCACACGATTGGCAGGCGGTAAAGGCATGGTCGCGTTCCCTCCCTGTCCCCGTGAGGCCCTCGCAGCCGCAGAAGCCGCCTGCGGCGGCACTGTCGAGTTGAAGGAGCTGACCAACCGGCGCGGCTCCGTGGTCTGGAAGGCAGCCGGCCCCGCCGGCACCGCGGCGGTGAAGATTGGGTACGACGACGGCGCAGTCGTCACGCTGCGAGAGGCGGCTGTCTTGGCCGCTATGGACCACTCCGTCTACGGGGCGGTCTCCGGTGCGTACGACGCCGGTTCGTGGCTTGTCACACCCTGGTTCAGCGGTCCTTCTACATGGAAGGTCTTCACTCCCGTCCGCGAAGGTACAGGCGGCCGTGAAGCGGCTCTTCGTGGCGGCGCCGATCTGTGCAGATCGGTCGCCGACCTGCATGCCTCCGGATGGATTCACGCTGATCTCCAGCCCTCCCACGGCATCCACACGCCAGAAGGCGTCCGGTTGATCGACTTCGCATGGTCTTGGCGTGAGGGCCAGGAGCCGGTGAACGGCTTTCGCGGTGGCATCGTGCACCTCATGGCGCCGGAACTCGCCGCCGCCGCCGCGCGTGGAGACGGTCCGGTGACGCCAACGCGCCGTAGTGACATGTACGCACTGGCAGGGGTCCTGTGGACCTGTGCCGCGGGAGGGTGGCCGCTGGACTACAAGGCCGCGGGCATCGACCGGCAGGCCGCAGGTCCCGACGGGGTGCGGGACGCCATCGCGACCGGCCTTGTTCCCTTGACGCCGGCCGTATGGCCCGAGTTCCAGGATGCCCTCCGGCCAGCGCTCTCCGCCGTACCTGAGGACCGGCCCACAGCCGGCGAACTGGCTGAGCTTCTGCTCAAGGTTGAGGCGTGATCTCGCTGCGCGAGCTGAACCTGGGCGACGCACCCGCGGTCCGACGCATCTACAGCGACGCCTCCGTACGGTACTTGCCGCGGATGGCCATGACCGCCGAGAGCGCTGCCTCCTGGCTGGCTGATTACATGGTCGAACGTCACGCGAGTACACGGATGTTGTACTGCTTCGGCATCGATCACGCCGACGACCTGGTCGGCGTGATCAAGCTGCGCCCTGACCGGACAACGGCGGCGCTCAGCTACATCCTCCGGCACGACGCCTGGGGGCACGGGTACGCCACCAGGGCGGTGGCGCTCGTGCTCGACTTCGCATCCTCCGCCCTCGGCCTGGCTTCGGTTGACGCCAAGCACCACCCTGACAACCACGCCTCGGGGCGGGTGCTGATCAAGTCCGGCTTCACCTGTACTGGTCGCTCTGGAGCGACCGTCACGTACATCAGGCACTTCGCCTCGTGCGATTCGATGTCCTCAGGAGCGTCGGCAAACGCGTCCATCACGAGCAGGGTGGCTGACGGTGGGCAGGACACGGATACGGTCAGAGCACGCCCGTAGACGTTGTCTGCGTGTGCGTCTGATGGTGGAGGAGATTCCGGGCCGTACATCGCCTTCCACGGCGATGTTGTCGCGGCCCGAAGTCGGCCCGCCTCGCGACGGCGTTGAGAGTGGGGAGTGTTCACGTGTCGCCACATGCTTCGGAAAGGCATTCCGACGCCCGAGGGCGGGAGCACCTTGGCGGTCGAAGGGTGCTCACGGTGGAGCTGGTGCGTGATGCCCGGCGGCAGGTGCGAAACGGCGCTTCAGTGGATCACCTTGCGCGTGTGATCGGTGTGAGCAGTAGGGCGCTCTCAAAGGCGGTCTATGGCGCCACTTGGCGTCGGGTGGACGATCCCCCGCCGCTCAGTCGGCCCCAGCCTGCAGATCCGGATCACCCCAGCCCCATCGTTTTGAATGAAGATCATGTGCGTCGGCTGAGGCGCGAGCACGCCGGTGGCGCGTCGGTGCGCTATCTCGCAACGAGAAACGGCCTTCCCTACAACACCGTTCATGATGCGATCCGCAGTGTCACCTGGGCACATGTCGATGAACAGGTGCCCGAGGAGATCCCTCGGGAGCCGCGCCGTCCAGGCGTGCTCCTGACCGCGGCGACAGTGGGGGAGATGCGGCGCGCGCATGCAGGCGGTGCTTCCTTGCGATCACTCGCTGACAAGTTCCATCTGGAGTACGCGACGGTTCGAGCGGCCGTACAAGGGGCGACCTGGCGGCACCTCACCGATCCGCCCCCTGTACCGGCCACAGGCCGAGGCGGACGGCATGCCCTCACCGGAGAACAGGAAGCCGATCTCGCGCGGGTGCGTGAGCAGAGTGGGGCCACATATGCCCAGCTCGGCGCCGTGTTCGGAGTCAGCGAGGCCACAGCCTGGCACGTATGCGAACGTCACCGTCGCTCAGCCCCAGACTGAACACGCTCGGGCTCGTTCGTGGTCCGTGGAGAGATCTTGGGACGTACGGGATGACTAAGGAGGCGCGCAGGGACGCTCCGACAGGTGCGGTCGAGCAGCCGTTGGGAATCGGTAGGCTTGCGCGCATGTCTACAGCCTCCACACGCGTGCGCTTCGCCCCGTCCCCGACTGGAATGTTCCACGTTGGCGGGGCCCGGTCGGCTCTCTACAACTGGGCCGTCGCACGACAGTCGGGGGGCAAGTTCGTCCTGCGTATCGAGGACACCGACACGGCCCGCAACAAGCCCGAGTGGATCGACGGGATCATCAGCGCGCTCGCGTCCATCGGGATCTCCAAGGACGACCCCGCGTTCGAGGGCCCCTACTTCCAGTCGCAGAACGCCGACCGGCACAGCGAGGCCGCGCAGCAGCTCTACGCTCAGGGCCGCGCGTACTACTGCGACTGCACCCGTGAGCAGGTGCAGGAGCGGACCGGCTCCCAGCACCTCGGCTATGACGGTTTCTGCCGGGACCGGGGCCTTGAGTACGTCGAGGGGCGGGCGCTGCGGTTCAGTACGCCCACCGAGGGCGAGACGGTTGTCGTGGACCTGATCCGCGGGGAGCCGTCCTTCCCGAACTCGGCGATCGAGGACTTCGTCATCGCCCGCGGTGACGGCTCGCCGGTCTTCCTGATCGCCAACGTCGTCGACGACCTCGACGAGGGGATCACCCTGGTCATCCGCGGCGACGAGCACCTGTCGAACACGCCCAAGCAGCAGCTGCTGTGGGAGGCGCTCGGCGCGAAGCCCCCGGTGTGGGCGCACCTGCCGGTGATCGTGAACGAGAAGCGGCAGAAGCTGTCCAAGCGTCGCGACAAGGTCGCCCTTGAGGACTACCTCGCCGAGGGCTTCCTGCCCGAGGCGATGACGAACTATCTGATGCTGCTCGGCTGGGGCCCCGGAGACGACGTCGAGCTTCTCCCGTACGAGGAGCTGGAGCAGAGGTTCCGCGTCGAGGACGTGAACACCTCCCCGGCCTTCTTCGACATCAAGAAGCTGACCGCGTTCAACGGCGAGTACATCCGCGCGCTGCCGGTGGAGAAGTTCATCGAGGCCTGCGAGCCGTGGCTGCGTGCCCCGTACGCCAACTGGGCGTCCGAGGACTTCGACCAGGCCGCCTGGGAGGCCATCGCCCCGCATGCCCAGACCCGCGTGGCTGTCCTGTCGGACATCACGGCCAACGTCGACTTCCTGTTCCTGAAGGAGCCGGTGGAGGACGAGGCGTCCTGGACCAAGGCGATGAAGGGCGACCCGGCGGCCCTCCTGACCACGGCCCGCGCCAAGCTGGAGACAGCCGACTGGACCAGCCCCGAGTCCCTCAAGGAGGCGGTCCTGGCCGCTGGCGAGGAGCATGGCCTGAAGCTGGGCAAGGCCCAGGCTCCGGTGCGCGTCGCCGTCACGGGCCGCACGGTCGGCCTGCCCCTCTTCGAGTCCCTGGAGGTCCTCGGCAAGGACCGCACGCTGGCCCGGATCGACGCGGCCCTGGCGAAGCTCGCTGGCTGATCACCTCGTGATCAAGGTCCCGTCGCCTACGTGAGGAGGCGGGACCAGGCGTCGCGGAAGTACGTCGTGTCAAAGCGGGCCAGCGTCTCGTACACGGTCTTCGACTCGTCCGGCGCGGTGTTCGCCCGCTCCCGTATCTGTTGGGCCAATCGACGCGGGTCCGGGGACGGCTGTGTGGTGAGGTTCGCGAGGTCACCGAGGCCGGCGATCGGCTGGAGGAGGCAGGGCACAGCGAGGAGCAGCGCCTCCGCGGCGCACCGGCTCCACCCTTCCTGCATACGCGGTGTGAAGACCCCGACGTCGCAGGCCCGCAGCAGTTCGAGGTACTGAGGGCGCGGCAGGTCGAAGTGGCGTCCCGGGGAGCCGACGGTGTTACTGCCGGTCGTCACGAGGTGGAGTCCGGGCGTGCCCTGGATGGCGGCGGCGACTGTGTCGATGCCCTTCCAGTGCACGGCTTTGCCCGCGTACACGGAGATCTCGTCCCGCGGGAGACCGAGCCGTGCCTTGCAGTCGGCCGGGTCCAAGGCGCGTACCTTGTCGATCTCCGCGAGGTCGAAGGCGTTGTAGATCACCTGGACGTCACGCACGCCGTGGGCCCGGAGGAAGGCCGCCCAGAACGGAGCGACACAGACGACCGCGCGGCACTGGGCCAGGGCCGTGAAGAGTCTTCGCCACAGCAGCGGTTCGATGGGCCAGGAGTCGAACTGTAGTGGTTCGTAGTGGTGGAAGACGAAGACGGTCCGGGCCCGCATCTCCGGCGTGAACAGCAGGATGCTGAGGTCGTCCCAAAGGAACGTGCCCGGCTCGGTCTTGAGGTCGCGGATATGAGGTGCGAGGCGGGCGAGGTGCCGCAGTTTCCGTCCCCGACGGACGGCGTACGTCCGTTTGTAGTCCGGCAGCGTACGCCAGTCGATTCGGTCGGCCGTGACCTCGTGGATCATGCGGAGATAGACGCGGCCTCCGGTACGGCCTTGCGGCGACAGGGAGTGGATGACCGGCCTCACGTGGCCGCCTCCGCTTCCGCATGCCGCTGATGCTCGGCGGTGAGCAGCTCCCAGGCGGCCCGCAGCGGCGCACTCACGTCGCGGGACTCCGCGGCGAGCGGCAGGTAGGTGCGGGTCAGGCTGTCGAGGAAGCGTGCACGGCGGGCTGGGTCCGGCGAGTGCCGCAGGTCGCGCAGGTTGTCGATGCGGTCGGCGAGACGGACGAGCAACTCGTCCGGGCCGAGGGCCAGGACCTTGCCGTGCCAGGCGTCGGCGTCTTGTGGCTGCTTGGGGCGCCTCTCCAGGCGGTGGTCGGGGGTCATGGAACGCAGCCGCTGTGCGAACGCTCCGCCCAGGCCGGATTCGATAAGGGGCTCAGCCGAGGGGGAGATCTCCAACGCGTCGTGCAGTAGGCCGAGGATGAGCAAGTCGGGGTCGGTGACGCCGAGTTCGTTCCTCAGGATGGTCACGACGCGCACCGGGTGGTTGATGTAGGGCGTGCCTTGGTCTCGGACATGACCGGCGTAGATCCCTGTGGCGAGGCCCACGGCACGCCGGCCTCGCTCGCATTCGGGCTCCGGCCAGTCCTCGAAGCCGAGTTCGTCCGTCGCGGCGGGGGTGTTGGTCATGCGAGATCCGTTCCGGAGGCGGCCGACAGGACTGCGTCACCCCGCACGTGCGGAGCGAGGACCAGCGTGTCCTCGACAACCAGGGCGTCGAGGCCGAGCTCGACCGCGGCGTCAAGGGCCTGTTCGGCGGTGCGGAGGATGGGGGTCCCCTTGAAGTTCAGAGAGGTGTTGAGGAGCACGGGCACGCCGGTGAGCCGGTGGAACTCCTCCAGGAGCGGGCGGACTCCCGAGTGGCTGCGGCTCACGGTCTGCAGACGGGCGGTTCCGTCCTGGTGGACCACCGCGGGCATACGGTCGGACTTGCAGTGACGGGCTCGTACGACGCGGTTCATGAACGGGTCGGCGTTTCCGAGGAACCAGGCGCTGGCCTCCTCGGCGAGCGCCAACGGCGCCAGGGGGCGGAAGTCGGCTCGTTGCTTGAGGGCGTTCAGCCGGGTCTTCGTGGCCTCCTTGCCGGGGTGGGCGAGGATCGAGCGGTGGCCGAGGGCCCTCGGCCCGAACTCCATGCCGCCCTGTATCCAGCCGATGATGTGGTGGTCCGCGAGAAGTGCGGCGACCGTGGGGATCAGTCGGTCGCCGAGGTCGGAGACGCGTCGGTAGCCGCCCGCGAGGGCACCGTCGGGCAGGGCGCCGGGAGGCGGGCCCCAGTCGGTGTCCTCGGGTGTCGGCAGGAGGGGTTGCCCAAGGACGTAGTTCCAGGCGTAGAGGGCGGCGCCGACCGCGGTGCCGGCGTCGTGCGGCGCCGGGGCGACAAACAGGTTCTCGAAGCCGGACTGCTCGGCGAGCGTCCCGTTGAGGTGGGAGTTCAGGGCACAGCCACCGGAGAAGACCAGCGTGCGGGCGACCGTGAGATGGCGCAGGTGGCGTGCCACGTGGACGACTGCTTCAGCGAAGACCCGCTGTGCTGCGGCGGCCAGGTCGGCGCGCGCGTCGAGCGGCTTCGATTCGGCGGACCACGCGCTCCACACGGCGTCTTCGACGCGGAGTGGGGTGTCGGGGTCGTACGAGCCCCACGGTGCCGCGATGTGTACGTGCCCGCTGTCGCCGAGATGGACGAGGTCGCGGAGTTCCTTGTAGTAGCGGTCCGGGTCGCCGAACGCGGCCAGGGCCATCATGCTGCCCTCGGCTTCGTTGCCCGGCGGAATCACTCGGAGCGCGAGGTTGCGGTAGAAGTGGCCGAGTGAGGGGTGGGTGTGCTCGGGTCCCGACGGGCCGGGGGTGATGGTCGGTGTGGCCTGGTGGATGCGGTCGATGTGGTTCGGGCTCAGGTCGTAGCCGGTGATCCGTTCGCGTCCGGTCGCGATGTCCGCGCCGAGGGCGGAGCCACCCGCGTCGATGACGAGTCCGGCCGCGTGCTCCTCACCGGAGAGCAGATAGCCGGCGAGGACGTGCGCCGTGTGGTGGGAGATGAGTTTCAGTCGCTTCCCGAGTGCCTCGGGGAGCATGGCGGCGAGTTCCGCCCGTTCGGTGGACACCCAGGATCCGTGTCGGGGGGTGGGCCGCATGGACGGGGTCCACACGTGGTCGATGTCGTCGACGGTGATGCCGGCGGATCGCAGGCACCAGTCGAGGGCACGGGTGGGGGCGGTGAGGATGGGCTCGCGCGTGGTGCGGTTGTGCTTAATGCCGCTCCATCGTTCCTCCTCGGCGGCGTGGATACGGCCGTCGACGATGAGGCAGGCGGACGTGTCGTGGTGGAAGTTCAGGCCGAGCACTGCGGACATGGGGACCTCCGGGCAGAGGGTGGTCAGACAGAAGCCGTGCGGCGGGCGGGGACGGCGGGAGCGGGAACGATCTGGAGACCCGAGTCCTTGTACTCGTGGCACTTCAGGCAGAAGTCGTAGTGCTTGCGACGCGGCGCGAAGACCTTGGTGGCGAAGTCGTCGTCCCAGACCGTGAACTCGCTGTCGTTCTTGGCCATGGCGTTGAAGCACCGGTAGCAGTCACCGTCGACCTCGATCATGAGGTGCTGGTCGACGTTGCGGTCGCAGAGTCCGCCGAGTTCGTTGGCCGGCTGGCCGACGTCGATGTGGTGGACGTGGTTGGTGACGTGGATGGCTCCGTACTCGTCGCACAGCGAGGCCAGCTGCTTGAGGCGGTCCGGGGCGATGGCCTCCAGCACGCTGTTGATGACGACGGTCTTTCCTGCCTCCCGAAGCACGGGGATGACGGCGCGGACTTCGTCGTAGTTGTCGTGTTCCTCGTCGCAGCCGATGAGGACCTGGTCGTAGTACGCGAGGGTCGCCGCGAGGAGGCGCTCGTTGCGGGCGAGGGTGATCGCGTTGGAACCGAGCACCATGACCTGGTCCGGGAAACGGTCACGAGCCAGGCCGCTGAGGCCGCTGAAGTCGCGGTGGACGGTGGGTTCTCCGCCGTTGATGTGCAGCTGCCGGAACGGGATCTGCTCAAGTCGGTCGAGGACCTGGGTGAACGTGTCCATCGGCATGTTCTCGCCCTGGCCGCCTTCGGCGAATATGCAGAAGTCGCAGTGGCGGTTGCACTTGGTGGTGATCTTGATCTTCGCGGTCTTGAGGGTCCTTTGCGCACCGGACAGCACGGAGGACGACGTCATGGAGAGCCCCCTTTGGTCACGTGGAGTGGGCGGAGAGGAAGTCTTCGACGACGGAGCGGTGACGACCCCACAGGGCGAGGAGGTCGGGAAGGGTGCTCGCCGTGGTCGGGCCTGGTGGCAGCAGTGCCGTCATGGCCTTCACGAGCGACGCGTCGTCGCCGGAGAGTCGGTCGGCGAGGCGGGACAAGGTGTTCCGAGCGGAACCGAGTTCCTTCTCCTCGCGAGCGATCAGATAGCCGGTCACGGTCTCCGGCGGGGGGTTCAGGTAGTAGATCCAGCGTGCGACGCGTACGCGGAGCATGCCCGCGGTCGTGGTCCAGGCCGCCTTGTCCGTCCCGGGTGCTTCCGGCAATGACCTGGGGTGCGGTGTGCGGCGCAGCACGGCGTCCACGGTCGCATGGGCCGTGCGCAGTACCTGCGTGGGAGAAGGTCCCGGATCCGAGGTGGCGGCGGACAGCCGGAGGAACTCCTCTGCATGGGCTTCGAGTTCGCCGGGGTGCCACTGGTTGAGGGCCGCGGATTTTCCGGGGCAGCGGGTACGTGTGGCGAGGGCCGCGGACGCGAACCAGCACGGTGCCACGTAGTGCCAGGCGACGCAGTGCCTCCGGTAGCCGTCGAGGTCGTGGTGGACGTTGTCGGTACTGTCCTTGTCGAGCTGGTAGCGGCCTCCGATCCGTGCGTCGAGGATTCCGCGATAGAACCTCTCGTCCGCACGAGTCCACGACATCATCTGCGCACGGGATTTCCACCGCTGGAGAGTGGTCGCGTTGCCCGTGGCCAGGCTCCAGGTGGAGATTTCAGCCGGCGAGACGAGGTTTTGGTCGAGCTCACTGACGGTGAAGGCGAATCCAGGAGGATGTTCGAGCAGTCGACTGTGGGCCGGGTCCAGGAGCACCGCCTGGTGATGGGCGGTGGCCAGCCGCTCGTTCCACGCCCACCACGAGTCGGGGGCCTGGTCGAGGATGACGCGGATGTCGATGTCCGAGTGCGGTGCGATGAGGTCGCCGGCCTGCCACTTGTGCGTGAGCATGCCTGCCGCGACACCTTGGGCGGCCAGCTGATCGGCGTAGACGACACCGAGTCGCGCGTACGACGTGGTGGAGCGGGTCGTGGTCACTCGCTCTCCCCATCGGGTCCGCGGAGCGAGCAGGCACCGCCCGTACCGCTGCCCACGGGCAGAAGGGGAAGTACCGGCACACCCTGCGGCCGCTCCATGCGGTCCCACCGCAGGTCGTAGTCGACGTAGTGGAAGCCCTGCCAGGCTTCGTTGCCGTCGCGTTCGAGCATGGCGCGGAAGAGGTGGGCGTAGGCGTCAGCCATGGTGCCGTCCGCGAGGTGCGGCTTCAGGGGGATGTCGCGGTTGTGGAGGATGCATGGCCGGGCGATACCGGTGGGCGTGATCTTGATGCGGTTGGCGTCAGAGCAGGTGGCGCAGGAGGAGTTGGAGATGAACCCGATGGAGCCGGCCCAGCCGGGCGGTTGGAGGTAGCGTCCCGGGCTTCGCACGCCCAGCTCGGTTCGGGAGATCTCGCCGGCCTTCTCGAACCAAGCGTGGAGGCGTTCGCGGACCTCTGCTTCGGGCACGAACTCGGTGGGGAACAGCGCTTCCGCCGGTCCTATGCGCTGCAACTCGATCAGCCTGACAGCGATGGGGAGTTGTTTGGCGAGTTCGGCGACGCCGAAGGCGTCGTCCAGGTAGGACCGCTGGAGCACACAGTTGATCTTGACCTTGAGGCCGAGTTCCAGTGCTCGGTCGATCGTGGCACGGGAGACGCGCGGATCGCCGCCGCCCATGATCTCGGAGGATCGTGAGGGGTCGAGGCTGTGAAGGCTGATGTTCAGGTACGTGAGTCCGGCGTCGCGCAGTGTGTCCACGGTCAGGCCGCGGCGCAGGTTGCCGTGGCTGGTCATGCCGACGGTCGCCGTGTCGCCCAGACCTTCGGAGAGCGCCCCGATGATGTCGAGGATGTCGGCACGCAGCGTCGGCTCCCCGCCCGAGCAGTGCGCTTTGCGGATGCCCCAGAGCCCGGCCTCGTTCGCGATGCCCGCGTAGTCGGAGACGGTGAGCGTCTTGTCCTTGTGCCCGTAGTCGGGCATGCACCGCGGCTTGCAGAAGACGCAGTCGAGGTTGCAGATCGAGTTCAGCGTGAACGCCAGGTAGGGGTGGTTCCGACCGGTCTCGGTGAACTGCCGCAGCAGGTCGGTCCTGGACAACTGCTGGTCAGTGGGAGTCATGCGGCCCTCCGTGAGTTGGGGTTACAGCACCGTTGAGGGGCTGGCCGGCGAGGAAAAGCCGAAGGTTGTCGCGGAAGAAGGCGACCGCCTGGTCCATGTACGCGTGGCTGAAGACCGCGGTCTTCGGCGTGAGCACGATCCGTGGATGGTGGCGGAGCGGGTCGTCGAGCTCAGGTGGCTTGTGCGGCTGTACGTCGAGTGCGGCGCTGGCCAGTTCGTCCTGGTCCAGGGCGTCGAGGAGCGCGTCGTGGTCGACGGTGCTGGCCCGCCCCAGGTTGATGAAGACCGCTCCAGGACCGCATGTCTTGAAGGCGGTCTTATCGAAGAACCCGCGCGTCTCGTTGGTGGCGGGGAGCAGGTTGACGATGGCGCGTGAGCGCGCGAGTGCTTCGTGAACACGATGCGCGGGCAACCATTCGATCCCGCCGGGTTCAGAGTGAGGGGGTCTGCGTCGCACGCCGATGACGTGCATGCCGAGGGCTTGTGCGACCTCGGCGAGGCGGATACCGACAGAGCCGCACCCGACGATCGTGAGGGTCTGTCCGTACAGGTCGAAGAAGCTGTCGGCGAGGTCGTCCTTCCACCAGACCGACCGGGCCTGAAGTCTGCTGCTTTCGAACAGGCCACGCGAGAAGCCGAGGAGCAGCCCGATCGCGTGCTCTGTCATCGGTTGACCGTGGTAGCCGTAACCACGCGTGAGCATGATGCCCGCTGCATCGAGGGCGGCGACCGGCCAGTGGTCGACGCCTGCGGACGGGGTGGCCGTCCAGCGCAGCCGTGTCGGGGCCTTCAGCCATTCCGTGTCGAAGGCCCAGCCGAAGTAGACATCAGCGGCACGGATCTCGACAGGGACGTCGCGCTCCGTCGTGATGCGGAAGCGGATGTCCGGGAACGCGGACTGTAGTTGTTCCGCATGCCGGTTGGAGAACTGCCAGAAGGAGTACGGCGAGTTGAGCGATATCAGCGCGGTGGTCGTCATGCTCAACTCCTCTCAGCGGCGCTGAGCGTCATCGCCCAAGGGGTGTACTGGCACAGGTAGGAGCGGATCGTTGCCTCGTAGTCGTGCCGCGCCATGAGCAGCGCCCTGCCGCGAGCACGCATCTGCTCACGCTCTCGGCCACCGATGTGAAGCGCTCGTCTGATCGCATGGGCGAGGCCCATGGGGTCACGGGCCTCTGCCGTGAATCCGGTCAGCCCGTCGACGACGGTCTCCGTGAGTCCGCCCGCCCGCGTCGCGACCACCGGCGCCGCCCCTGAGACGAATGCTTCGAGAGGGATCCTTCCGAACGGTTCGGCACGGGAGGGCACCACCACGGCACGGAGGGCTGGACTGCGCAGCCAAGAACGGTAATCGGGTGAGAACCGCGACAGAAGCGTCGCGTCGATCGCGTAGTCACGGACCATCGCCTGGAGCCGCCGCTGGTAGTCGGTGAGATCTTCCGTGTGCGTTGTGGGCGCGAGCACAAGGTGCGGCAACCGTGTTCCACGCCTCTTGAGGAGGTGGAGGGCTTCCAGTAGGTCTTCGAAGCCCTTGCTCTCCACCGCCCGGCCCATGGCCAGCAGGAAGCCGGCTCTGGCCGGTAGTGGGAGCGGAGCAGGGGGAACGTCTTCGTGGTCGCTCAGGAGCAACCCGTTGGGGAGGTCGACGACGGCATGCCGTGGGATGTCGTAGACCTGCTCAAGGTGGCCGCGCATGTGGTGCGAGATGGCGGCAACCCGTGCGCCGCCATTCACCGCGCCGGCCAGCCCCCTGTGCTCCCAGCGGATGCGCCGCCGGTCCTCGGGTGAAGCGAGTTCGCTCGTTGACCGGGGGACGAGAAGGAGACCGAACGGATCGTCAGTGCCTTGATGCGGACCGAGGCCAAGGAAGGGGATGTCCAGGCCGATCAGTTGAGCCATGGGCGCACGGGCAAGGCGGTCCCGGGCCACTTCCATCACGCGCTCACACAGGGTTTCGCAGCCCGAGACGGTAGCGGTCGCCGCGCGACCGCCCGGCACCGGAACGACCTCGGCCTCAGCCCGCCGCACGATCCTCTCCGTCTCCGCCACCCATGCCGGGTCGTAGCTGGGATCGGAGCGTGGGATGCGAACGGGCATGACCAGGAGGCGCCCCGGGGGCAATGTCCGTGTGAGTACCTCGAGGAACGCGCGGTTGCTGAATCCCGTGCCTGACGTGCAGCCGTAGTAGCCGTCGTGCAGCGCGACGGCGATCTTCGGCTGAGTCGTGCCTAAGGCGTGCCCGACGAATTCCCCTGTGTCGCTTTGCCGTTGGAGGGTGATCGCGTCGCCGGTCGGAACGTGAATCACGTCCTGCGAGCTGCGTTGATGCGCTGCCATGGGGGGACACCTCCAGTGGGGGAGCGGTGGCTAGGGCAGGGGGAGTTGCCTGGATCGCGTCTGAGCGGCGTGGTCTATCGGAAGCTCGTGCAACGGAGCGTGAAGAGACGATTCCACTGGGAGAGTGCGGGGCGCGGACAAAGTGTCCGTAGGAATTCGACGACAGATCCTTGACAGCAACGGCCGTTCCTGTAAGGCAAGTTGAGGGGGAAGTTGTCTGGGCGTCGGGTCACGTCACCAGTGGTCGCGCCTGGGCCGTTCTTGCGGCGCCGCTGTACCCGGGCCCGAGCTCTCACGGCACACGCTCCTCCGGTCGTGGGGCCCGAACGGTGACCCCTCCGACCTCCAGAACACCGCACGCACCGGTGTCCGGAGGAGGCGATAGATCGGTCAACTGGGTCAACTGGGAAGGGTGTTGCACGATCTTGGTGAAGCCTGGGAATGCCTGAGTGTGAGGTACGGACCGCGAGTAGGCCAACCCAGGAGTGGTACGGCATGCCGAAGGCACCCGAGAGGCGCAACGAGGTCCTGTCGGGCTGTCTGGACGAACTCGGCTGGAGTCCCAAGCTGCTCGCGCGCAAGCTGAACCGCGTGTTCGGGGTGGGGACCGTCGCCGAGTCCGCGCCGTACCACTGGCGGGACGCGGGAGGCGTTCCTCGTCCTCCCCTGCCGACGATGGCGGCGTACGTCCTGTCGCAGGAACTGGGTCGCGTCATCTCCGTCGAACAGCTCTGGCAGGGAAAAGCCGCGGATACGCCCATGTTGATAGCCGCGGACGCGAGTCTGGGACACTCCTGGAACGTCCAAGGGCTCGGTCACATCGTGGAGGACTGGGTGATCGGTGGGTTGCTCGATCGACGCCGCTTTCTGGCCATCTCGGGCTCCGGGCTGCTCGCCGCTGTTTCCCACTACCTGGACGGAACGGCCGGCCGCGGGGCGTTCAGCCCCAGAATCGCCGACGCGGGGCATGCGGACCCGCTCGTCACGCTGGTCGAGCAGAATCTCCCCCTGCTGCAGCTCCTCGACGACGAGAACGGCGGCGCTCGTCATCTTCCCTACGTCGGAGCCCAGTTCAGAGCGGTCGGGCTCCTGCTTCACGAAGGCGCTCACTCGGGCACAGCCACCACACGACTCATTCGCGCCCTGGCCGAGATCGGACAGCTCGCCGGCTGGATGGCGTTCGACTCGGCGGACCACGGTCTCGCCCAGCGGTACTTCGTCACCGCACTGCGCGCCGCACACCAGGTCAACGACCGTGCGCTGTGCGCCCACATCCTGGCCGACATGTCCTTCCAGGCGGCTACCCGCCAGCATCCCGCTGACGCGATCGCCCTCGGCGAGGCTGCTCGTCGTGCGAGCGATGGAGGGACGGCAGGCGTGCGTGCTTCGGTGCTCTCGCGCCTGGCCCACGGATATGCGACGGCCGGCCGCGGTGCGGACTTCGAGCGGACAAGCGAACTGGCCCGTGAGCTGATCGAGCGGCGGTCGGACACCACACCCGAGCCCCGGTGGATGTACTTCCTGACTCCCAACCACCTGGAGTGTCAGGCCGGATACTCGTTGATCGGCCTGGGCCGCTCCAGCCTGCACCAGGGAGGCCGCTCTGCCGGGCGGGGCTTCGTACGCCGGGGCGAGGCGCTTCTGGAGACAGGAGCGTATGCCGTGGAGAGAGGAGATCCAAGCCAACGCAGGGCGCTCTTCGAAGGGGCGTGGCTCGCTCTGGGGTACAGCGCCTCAGGCGAACTGGAACGTGCCTGCGAGATCGCCAGAACGGCCGCTTCCAGGCTCGCGACCGTGCGCTCGCCGCGAAGTACCGCGCTCCTTCGGCAACTGGCCGTCGAACTGCGCCGCAAGCAGAGAAACCCACACGTCGGCACTTTCCTGCCCGAGCTTGAGGAGCAGTTGGCGAAATACGCGGGTTCGGCTGCGGGACCTCCGGATACGGTCAGAGTATGACCACAACCGGCAAGATCGTCATTGTTGGCGGAGGCGTCACGGGTCTGACCACAGGGGTGGCACTACTGGAAGCAGGCTTGCCCGTAGAGCTGGTGGCAGCGGAGATCCCCGGCCCGACGTCGGTCGCCGCGGGCGCGATGTGGGGCCCATATCTGGTCGAACCGTGGTCGAAGGTACGGCGGTGGAGCCTTGTCTCGCTCGACGTCTTTCGAGGGTTGTCAGGCGACCCCGCGAGCGGCGTTCGGATGGTCAGCGGCGTCGAGGTCGCTCGAAACGCGGTGTCCGCCCCGGAGTGGAGCACCTTGCTGCCCGACTTCCGTGAGTGCTCTCCTGGCGAACTGCCAGCCGGATTCGAGGGCGGCTATCGCTTTACGGTTCCCCTCATCGACATGCCCGTCTACCTCCAGTACCTTCTGCGGCGGTTCCGGGAGGCCGGCGGCACGATGCGGCGGCGGTTCGTCAGTTCGCTCGACGAGATCGACGACGCGTCCGTGGTTGTTAACTGCGCCGGGCTGGGCGCCGGCGATCTCGCCGCGGATGACGGTGTGCGACCGATTCGCGGCCAGCACGTGGTCGTGGAGAACCCGGGCATCACGGAGTTCTTCTCCGAGGACACGGGTCTGTCGCCGGACCTCGTCTGCATCTACCCGCACGGCGAAACGGTGGTTCTCGGGGGCACGGCGATCGACGGCGAGGCGAGTCTCCGGGAGGATCCGGTCGCGGCGAGAGCGATCGTCGAGCGATGTGCGGCGATCGATCCGCGGCTGGCGAAGGCCGCCATCGTCGCGCACCGAGTGGGAGCGCGGCCAACGCGCTCCGAGGTCCGTGTCGAGGCAGATGTCCGCGGAGATGGGGTCCCGCTGATCCACAACTACGGCCATGGTGGGAGCGGCGTCACCCTCTCATGGGGCTGCGCGCGCGAGATGGTCGGGCTTTTGCCGTCCTGAAGTTGGCGCTTGTGGCTGTGGCGGCGCCATTTTGGGACCACCGAGGCGCCTCGAAGCGGCCCCGATCTGTGAAGATCGCCGCTGGCTGAGACGGACTGCGCTGACCACACCTGGGCCTTACGGCTGCTTATTAGTGGGGCCAATGCAGGTAAGGCAAGGCTGGGCCGCGAATGAGGGCCTATTGGAGTCGCCCCGGTGGAGCCTCACGAAGTCGCCGTAGCCGGTGTCGGCCTACCCACGGTAAGCCAGAACCCTCGGAGAATTCTTTTGCAGTACTCCTTGCCTCGAATTTGATCGAGTTAGCACCCATTTTTCTTGCTTACCTTCTTATGTAATGGCGCGGCATCGCTGGACGGTGTCCTCATCTCGTGGATCAGCCATTCAGTGAAGAGTACATCCGGAATCTTTTCCATGTATCTCTCTCGGATGACCTTGCGTATCGCTTCGTCCTTGTACAGTCGCAGGCAAGCCTGGCACCGGTGAGCGTACATGCCCTCCCAAGAAATGGACTCATCATGGCCAGCAGCCCAGGCAATTATTCGTTCAGGACCTTCGGCTCGAATCCATCGTTTGAGCAAGTCCTCCTCGGCGGTGCGGATAGCATCGGCCATTGGGATCCGGCCGATCTGCCCGAGGTTTAGTTCGGGTATCAGACTTAGCCCCAAACCGCAGCATGCGCCCATTTTGCCATCAGCCTGAACAGTCAATGTTTGAAGGACGCTGTCGCAGCCGCGGCGGGCGGCCACGTTGTTGTTGTCGACAGCAACCCCAGGCGGATACTCATGCCTTCTTTTTGTATTGAGTGGCATCCACGGGCTTTCCGTGATCGTCACCATTTGGTTTGGGAACAAGCTAAGCGTTTCCCGATAGTAGGGATGCTGTTCAACGGTTTCCCGCGAAACATTACAGCCTTCGATCATCTCGACCATGACAGCTGGCGAGTAGTCAAACTTGAGGGCCGCCCGAATGGCACGCAGGACGCGAATAATTGGGACGAAGCGAGTGTGCTGGTCTCCCGTACTAAAGTTGATCTCGGTGAGGCCCGCCTCACGCAGGGACCGCAAAGTCGCCAACGATATTTCGTCACCCATTGCCCAGTGGCAATTGGTGACGACGCGAGTCAACATGCCGAGAGAGGCGGCGAGGTCGATCGAAGATAAAAGGATGTCCAGCGCCAACGTTGGTTCGCCACCCGTGAAAACCGCAATGCGTATCCCCAGGTCGGCGCCTTCGCGGATAGCTGCGTGAATCTGTTCGGATGTGAGGCTGTCTGTAGCCCTCGGACTGGAGAGTGTGCCGCAATGTTTGCACGCAGCGGTACATCTGTTAGTTGGCATGATGGACAAGACTCGATGGCGTTCAACCGGTCCGAGAGTCACGATGCCCCTTACTCTCCAACGGTAGGGGGTAGTTTCGTCAAGGTGCCAGATTCTCGGAGAGTGGCTCCTCTACGCCGCAGATCGTTGGTTAGTTGCAACGCGACGCTACTCACATCGAGGCGGCTGAATCCAGTGGGCAGGCCCGTAGAGAGCGGCAACCCGACAAATACAGCGAAGACTGCAACGGCGTACACAACGAGGGCGATCTCGACGCAGACCCAGTCGCTGATGTCAGGTCCATCGGGGTGGCGGTCATGGTCGCGATCGTCCCTCCAGTGCAACGAGGCCACAATGGCAGGATCGGCGACTCTTGCCACCTCCACTACCAAATCTTCAAGCATGCCGGAACGGCCGCTGAGCGCTACGTACGTTCGTAATGCCTCATCTGGATCTTCGCTCAAACCTGCTGACGTTGCCTCATCAAGGAGTTGTTGGTGGTATTGTCTCGCCCACGCCACAAATCGTTCGTTCGTCAGAAGCGAGAACAGTAACCTGTTCCCGCGGCTCGCTTCCGCCGCTTTTACGTTTGCCCCAGGAAACGCAATGGCAACAATCACCTCGGTTGGGTTCCTAATGTAGAGTTCGCGAAGCCCTCGATCGGCGGCTAAACGGTCGTTAAGTGCGGACAGTCGTTCTGTGATTTCCGGCGCCTTGAGGATAAGCAGATCCCGTGCGTCCATCGGCGTCACTCCGATGCCTTCAGATCCCAGCTATCAGCGGCTAAGGTTAGATTCTCCTAGGGCCCCACACTCCTCTTCGTTGCGATGCCTGGCAAGCACCTTCCGCCTCACCATCAACGAATCTCGATCGGACAGTCACGGCAGCTATAGTTCGTGATCATGGTGCGGCGGTGACCTCGTTTCAGAGGCGATGGCAGGCGGCGGCTCGGTGCTGGTGGCGGCGTCGCCAGTGGGAGGCAGTTGCAGAACGGACGCGCCCAGACGTGGCAAGCCCGAACAGCAACCCTCAAGATCAAGCCAACTCCGACCTGGGCCCGGAAAAATGCGGAAGGCGAGCACTGCGCATGTGGGCTTAGCATGCCCCGATGCGGCCAGAACCTGGACAGGTACTGCACTTCTCCGAGGATCCAACGATCACCCGCTTCGTCCCGAGGGTTTCCCCGACGTCGAAAGACCCAGGAGCCTTTGTCTGGGCCGTCGACGCGGTCCGCGCCCCCGACTACTGGTTCCCGAAGCAGTGTCCCCGGGCCATGGCATGGGTGACACCCGACACTTCCCCGTCAGACCGCGAGCGGATCATCGGCCCAGGCGGGGGTGATCGAGTACACGCGATCGAGTACGACTGGTTGGAGGAGATCCGAAATGTTCGCCTCTACGTCTACCGGTTCGAATCCACGTTCTTCCGCCCCATCGGGGAGCCCGTCCCGCGCGCCCACGTCGCGGAGGAACCCGTCGAGCCGCTGGGTCCACCCGAGCTCGTCGGCGATCTTCTTGCCCTGCACGCCGAGGCTGGCATCCAACTGCGGGTTCTGGACATCCTGTGGCCGTACTGGGAGACCATCACCTCCAGCACCTGCGGTTTCAACGGTATCAGGCTGCGCAACTCCCTCGGGCACCCCGCACATCGGCCCGAGGCCCGACCACGAACGCTCCTCGGCCAAGCGGGCTCCGGTGGAGCGGCCGTGGGCCGGCAGCGAGAGGGGAGCACAGGACAACGCGGGGAGTCGTACCACTGATTGCTTGGCTGTCAGCTCCTGATGGAAGAACGCATCACTGTCGTGATCTCGTCCAAGAGCCGCGGTACGTCCTCAAGACTGTCGAGCACGACGTCGGCTCCTGCTGAGGCCAGTTCGCGAGCGGTGGTCTTGCCGGAAGCGATTCCAATCACTGAAGCGCCGCCTTCGACGCCGGTGCGGACATCTTCGAGGGAGTCTCCGATGATGACGGTGTTGGAGCGAGTGAAGGCTGCCCCGAGCTTGGCCTGAGCTCGCTTTTGTGCGACGGCGACGAGGGCAGGACGGTGCTCGTCGTCGGAGGCGTACCCACCGATTTCTGTGTCCAGGAAGGCGTCGAGGTCGAACGCTGCGAGCTTCAACAGTGCGTTGGGCTTGAGGTTCCCCGTGACGACGGTCGCCACGCAGTGCGTCTGCTCGTGCACGGCCTTCAAGGCTGACAGCGCACCGGGCATGAGGACACCCTGCTCACGCAGGTCTTCCTCGTGCGCGGCGAGCCGCTGCGGTAGGAGTTCAACCATGCGTGGAAGTAGTTGGGGGACATCCGATGCCGGCACGCCGTTGTCCAGGAGCAGGGATCGGGTCGCGAGGGGCATAGTGACGCCGGTTCCCCGGGCCGGAAGTCGCACTACGGGGCGCCCAACGATCTCGGCGAAGGTCTCGCGGTAGACCTGCCGATCGATCTCACCGACGTACAGCAGCGTGCGGTCGATGTCCCACAGCACGAGGGACCGTTCGGCTTCAGCCACTCCCGACTCCTTGCCTGCGGCTAGGGCGGCACCGCCCTGTGGCTTCGAACGTAGTGGGTCCGCACCAATCCATCATGGTGACGCAAGCGCTCGGCTACTTTCCGCGATCGGCCGGCAGGCACGGGTTTGCAGTACGTGCAGGAATCGCGCGGACAATCTGTCCGTAGGTAGTTCGACGTCTACCTCTTGACTGGGGAGTGAAGGCCCTACTCAATCGGCGTCCGCATTGTGACAAAAAGTCCCGCTTTAACCGCTCGGCCCGAGGTTCGGTGAGGGAACTGCTATGTACCGCAGACCCGTTCGGTGCCTTCTCGTCGCGTGCGCGATGCCATCGGCTCTGTTAACAGTTGGCGACCATGGGCGCAGGCTTGGACATTATCCGTACTCTGATCGAAGTGCTTCATCGCGAAGGGACAGTTCCACCGATGAGTGAAAACACGACGCTGGGAGACCGTCTCCGTATCGCTCGCAGGACACGGAAACTGTCTGCCGCGCAACTGGCACAGAAGGTCGCCGTCTCCCCGAGCTACGTGCAGAAGCTGGAGTCCGGCGCACGGAAGGCTTCTCCGTCCCTGGTGCTGGCGCTCGCCAAGGCGCTGCGCTTCGGCCCCGAGGTTCTGACCGGCCAGCCGTACTACGGTGAGCCGGAGGCCGAGGACGGCGTCCACGCTGTCATCCCTGAGCTCCGCCGCCTCCTGCTCTGCTACGACAGCCCTGACGACCTGGAGATCGCCCCCAGGGCGCTTCCGGTGCTCGCCTCGGAGGTTGACCAAGTAGCGGCTCTGCGCCGCGACGCCCGCTACGCGCCGATGGGCCCCTTGCTGCCACCGATCATCACCGAGTTGACGCATGTGGCGCTCGGTGGTGGCAACGGCGACCAGAGCAAGGCGTTCTGGCATCTGGCGCGCGCCTATCGAGCCGTGAACTCGCTGGCACACAAGATGGGCCACCACGATCTGTCGAACACGGCGCTGGAGCGGGTCCGCTGGGCGGCTGATCGCTCCGGCGACCCGCTGATGCAGTTCACGGCCGGCTACCTGGTGGCGGGGGCGATGCTCCGCCAAGGCGCCTACTTGCCTGCTCGGCGCAGGCTCCTCGCCCTGCGGACCGAGTTGGAGAGATTGCAGCCGGAGCGTTCCTTCACGGACGACGCGCTCGCTGTCGATGGCGCGCTGCTGTTGAAGCTGGCCGTCATGGAAGCCCGTGAGAACAACGCCGACCGTGCGGACGCGTACCTGCGGGAGGCCGAGCAGGTGGCAGGCATGGCGGGCAACCGTGACTCACTGGCGTACGAGATGTCGTTCGGTCCGACGAACATCCGCATCCACGAGATACACGCGATGATCGACATGGGAGACACCGAGCAGGCTCTCGCCCGCCTCACCGAGTGGTCTCCGGCTCCTGGCGGCGAGTGGACGCCGCCGGCCACGACCGTCGGCGAGCGGTCGAGTCACCACTTCATCGACGTGGCTACCGCGAAGCTCGCTGTGGGCGACCGGGCTGGTGCGTTCAACGATCTCAAGCGTGCTCGGAAGGTCGCTCCGAACCACACGCGGTTCCACCCGTCCGTGCGCGAGACCACTGCGGCATTGCTCAGGGTGGATGCCCACCCCTCCAACGAGCTTTCTGCGTTCGGTAGTTGGGCTGGCATAAGCACAACTTGAGCTTCTGTCAAGGGGGTTGGCGAGTAAACCCCACGGACAAGCTGTCCGCGCACAGAACTTGCTGAGTGGAATGGTCTCCTTACACATAGTGGTGAGGAGGCCGTTTCCATGTCCGACGCCAATCCAGCAGCTCGTGCGATACCGCCGCGCTGGATGCCCATCGGTGAAGAGCCCGAGCTGTGCTCCGCGGGCGAATGGTGGGATGCCGTACGCGCCGTGGAGGCCGTGGGCCAGCGCGCGATCGAGATCCTCAACGAGGGTGACCAGCCGGTCGGCCCGGTGATCCTGGACGCCGGCGGGCCGGAGCCTCGGTTGTACTTCCTGGTCCCCGTGGGCACCGCCACCCGCTGGGAGGAGCCGGGGACTGTCGCGCTGGGAAAGAAGTGCCACGTCGTCGTCCCGCCTACCGAGAGCACGACACCTCCGGGGATGCACTGGCATGTCCTCCCGAGCGGCCCTCGATCGCTGACCCCGCCCGACGCGCTCCGCCGTGCGCTGAGTCAGGCGCGCAGGGAACGGCGAAGGTCCGCGGAGGAAGCGACCTCCTGATGGCCCTGAGCATCTCCCTCGTCCTGGTGTTCGGCATCCTCGTGGTCGTTCTGATCCGTGGGAAATCCGTGAAGGCCGGGCCCGCGATCGTCTGCGTGCTCTTCGGGTTCTTCCTTGCGAGCACGTCCGTGGCCCCGAACATCACCCGCTTCGTTACCGGCGTCGCGGACATGATCGGCCAGATCCGTTTCTAGGGCGGCCGACTCGGTACCGAGGTTCCCGCCGTTCAGACAGCGGTTCGCCCGTGCCCTTCGCTGAGCCCCATCCCCCCACCTGCCTAAGGCCCCCGATGACATTCACATCCGTCCCAGAGGGCGCGCCACCTCGTACGGTCCGAGCGCGTCAGAACAACGGCCCCGAGCCCGAGCGTCGCATCGTCCCTGGTGAAGGTCTCTGATGCGTCTCGTGTATCACCCGGCCGGCCATGACGACGACCTGCGCGTGGCCCTTGTCGAACTGGAGGCGGGGCGCTGGAAAACGGCCCGGGAGCTGCTGTTACAGACGGCCGGGCATTGGGCTCTGCGAACGTCACGCACTCAGTTGCTCGCGGTGGCGGCCGCCCGATCGGATGTGGTCGGCGTCTGGCTCGAAGAAGAGCCTGACAGCTACGACGCGCAACTCATGAGCGTGCGCGTCGCGGTCGAGCGGGCGCTGCGCGCGCACCGCCAACAACATCCGCAGACCCTGGAGTTCGAGATCAAGGCGCGACGCGATGCCTTGCTGGCAATTCGTCGCGCGCCGCACGATCCCGTGCCGTGGGTGTGTCTGGTGGCTTTGGCGCAGATCGACACACGGCAACTGCGGCGTGAACACCGCCTGGTGTCCGCCGAACCGATGCTGCCGAGTGGCCCGTGGGGACTTCTCTACGAAGTCAACCAGCGCGATCCGTACAACCGCGAGGCCTACCACCGGGTACTGCAGTTCATGCTCGCCCTCGATGGCCTACGGGCCGCCTCCCTGGCCTCGGTCGTCGACTTCGGTTGGTCGGTGGCGGGGCAGCGGCCTGTCGGATCGCCGCTGCTGCTTCTGCCGGTGTACGCCCTGATCGAGCAGCGTCGGGCCCGCGTGGATCCGCTGTGGCGGAGACAGTGGGCGGAGGAACCCGCGCTCAACTACACGCTCAACGCCTTCCATGACTGGTTCCAGAAGGCGCCACCTGGGCCGCGTTCGGTGGCCGATCTGAACCACCTGGCCTATGCGCTGTGGGCGGGCCACCAGTACCTGGAGGCGGCCGAGGTCTTCGAGGCGATGGGTCCGTACGCGGCGCGCGAACCCTGGGCGTCGGTACACGACGGTGCCGCAGCCGCAGACCCCGGCGAGGCAACTCTCCTTCGAGCACGCGCGGAGTCCCTCTCCTTCGCCCGCAATCACAGGGCGCGCGCTGGACCGCATCCGTGATCGTCAGCAGGTGTCCATAACCTCAAATTGGCATGCCCCTGCCATTACTCCTCTCCTCAATCGCCTGGAGGTAGTTCAGTGACCCGCTCAGATCCAACCCGTCGTGCCACACATCGGAAGTCTGATGACGCCTACCTGCGGGAGCTCGGCTATGAGCCCGCCCTGACCCGGCGCATGGGACCGTTCGGGAACTTCGCGCTCAGTTTCTCCATCATCAGCGTCCTGTCGGGCTGCATGACGCTCTTCGGATTTGGGCTCATCACCGGTGGACCGGCCGTCATGTTGTGGGGCTGGGTGGTGGTCGGTCTGATGGTGCTGGCCGTCGGCGCCGCACTCGCCGAGGTCACCTCCGCCTACCCCGTCAGCGGTGCCCTGTACTTCATGGCCAGCAAGCTCGGCGGCCCCCGCTGGGGTTACGTCACCGGCTGGCTCAACCTGCTTGGTCTGCTTGGCGGCATGGCCGGCGGCTGCTACGGGATCGCCTTGTTCACCGGGGCCTGGCTCAACCTGCAGTGGGGCTTCACCCCCACCCCGGAGCGGACTCTGGGCATCTTCGCGGTCATCCTGCTGCTGCTCGCCACGCTCAACCTCTTCGGCGTACGCCTGGTCAGCATCCTGAACTCGATCAGCGTGTGGTGGCACGTCACCGGTGTCGCGGTGATCGTCGGCGCGCTCGCCCTCGTACCCTCCCACCACCAGTCTCCCGGCTTCGTGTTCGGTGAGTTCAGCAATCACACCGGCTGGAGCAACCCGCTCTATGTCGGGCTGCTGGGCCTGCTGTTGGCGCAGTACACCTTCAGCGGCTACGACGCCTCCGCGCACCTGTCGGAGGAGACGGTGCACGCGCAGGTAAGTGCAGCCCGCGGCATCGTCCGCTCGATCTTCTGGTCGTGGGTCGTCGGCTTCGTGCTGCTCGCTGGGATGCTCTTCGCGATCCAGGACTACGCCGGCACCGTGGGCAGTGCGACCGGCGTCCCCCCGGCCCAGATCTTCCTCGACGCGCTCGGACCCACCGCCGCCAAGGCCCTGCTGCTGGTTGTCATCGTGGCGCAGCTGTTCTGCGCGAACGCGGGGCTCGCGTCCGCGTCGAGGATGGTGTTCGCGTTCTCGCGGGACGGCGCCCTGCCCTTTTCCAACACCTGGAGGCGCCTGAGCCCTCGTACCAAGACGCCCGTCCCGGCCGTCTGGCTCGCAGTCGTTGTCCCCTTCGTCCTCGCCCTGCCCTCGCTGTACTCCACCACCGCCTACACCGCGATCACGTCCATCAACGTCATCGGGATCACCCCCGCCTACGCCATCCCGGTCTACCTGCGGTTGCGCGCCGGTCGGCGGTTCGTGCGCGGCCCCTGGCACCTGGGCAAGTGGAGCAAGCCGATTGGCTGGACAGCAGTGGGCTGGGTCGGCTTCGTGACCGTGCTGTTCTGCCTGCCGCAGAACCGGCCGGAGGGCGGTGGGTTGGTGTCCGTCGACACGTTCAACTACGCGTCGATCGCGCTGGTGTCGGTTCTGGCCCTGGCCTGGATCTCGTGGCGTTTCAAGGGGCGACGCTCGTACGAGGTGCCGGTCCAGAACTTCGATCGCTCGGCGAGCACGTACGAAGACGAGGTCGTCTGATGACGGGGAGCGTGATCGGCAACGGCACCGTGGCACGCCTCGCTACGGCGTCCACTTCCGCTTCGGATGGGCACTCCGGAAAGGCCTTCTCGCTGACTGACCTGCGGAACCTCGTCAAGGCGGGCGCGATAGACACGGTGCTGCTGGCCGTCCCCGATCTGCAGGGACGGTTGAAGGGGAAGCGGTACGACGCTGATCACTTCCTCAGGCGTGTCGCGCATCACGGCGCCGAGGTGTGCGCGTACGTCCTGGCTACCGATGTCGACATGAGCCCGGTGGAAGGCTTCGCGCTGACCTCGTGGGACGCCGGCTATCAGGACCTGTCCGTGCAACCGGCGCTGTCGACCCTGCGCGTGGTGCCGTGGCTGGCGCGCACCGCCATCGTGCTCGGCGACGCCGTGCACCAGGACGGAACACCCATCGACATCGCGCCCCGCCAGATCCTCCACGAACAGCTGACCCGGCTGGCCCGGCACGGCCTGCACCCCAAGCTGGGGATCGAGACCGAGTTCGTCCTCTACAAGGGCACGTACGCGGACGCGGAACAGGCTGGCTTCCAGGGCCTGCATCCGTTGACGACGGAGAACCTGGACTACGCCCTCGATCATGATCCGGTATCCGCCCGGTTCTTCCGTCGCCTTCAACGTGCGCTCGCCGGCGCAGGGATGCCGGTGGAAGCGATCAAGACCGAGGCGGGACCTGGCCAGGTCGAGGTGACCTTCCCGTACGGGTCCGCGCTCACCGCCTGCGACCGGCACCCGCTGTTCAAGCACGCGGTGCGCACCCTGGGGTCACGAACGGGTCTGGCGCCCACGTTCATGGCAGCCCCGGAGACGGGTTGGGCCAATGGCCTGCACCTGCATGTATCGCTGTGGTCGAAGGGCATCAGCCAACTGAACGAGCCCAACGGCGGACTGTCCCAGGTGGGTCGGTATGCCATCGCGGGCCTGCTCGACGGATTGCCGGAGCTGGGTCCGATGTACGCGCCGAACGTCAACTCCTACAAGCGGTTCACGCCCAGCGCATGCGCGCCGACCACGTTCAGCTGGGGCCACGACAACCGGACATGCGCTATTCGCGTCGTCGGCCACGGTGACGGCCTGCACTTGGAGATCCGCGTGCCGGGCGCGGACGCCAACCCGTATCTGGCCCTCGCCGCTGTCCTGGCGGCCATCGACCACGGCATCGAACAGAAGCTCACCCTCGGCCCGGGGGAGACCGGAAACGCCTACAGCGGAGGCGGCGCGCCTGTGCCGCCGACACTCGCCCATGCCCTCGCGGCCTTCCAAGGCGGCGCCTTCGCGGAAAGGGCCTTCGGCATGGATGTGGTCGAGCACTATGCCCGCCTGGCCCAACTGGAACTCGACCACGACCAGCGTGTGGTCACCGACGGAGAGCGGCAGCGGTGGCTGACGCACGCCTGAGCCCTCCTCTTTCCCCAAAGGATCTACAGCCTTCGATGGGCAAAGACCCGCACCTCGTGACGCTCGGTTGGAGGTGCGGGGTGCCCGGCGAGCCCCTCACCGAGAGGGCTTCAGGCACGGTCCATCTCGTCACGGCGTGCAGACGTCCAGGTCAGAACGCATTGTCAGTGGCTCTTGGCAAGCTACCCACCCGCACATGCACACCACCGAACGTATCCAAGTGGTCACTTCTTGTGGCACGGCTGGATGGCTCGGCGAACGGAAGGGCGCACCAACGTGACCGACATGCCCAGCGCACTCCGCCAGTTGGTGGGGTCAGTGGCCGACACGTACGACGTGGTCGCGGAACACCCTCGGCCCGGCGATATGCGGCCGTCCCTGTGGGAGGTCAACGGCACTGGCGGCGAACGGTGGTTCGCCAAGCAGCACGTGGGCCCCAAACTTCACAGGCGCGAGGTCGACGCGTACCGGAAATGGACGGTAGCCCTCGGCGCGGGCCGCGCTCCGGAACTGGTCGCGGCGAACGGGGAGGCGCGCACCATCCTGGTCACCGCCGTCGCCGGGCTCACTCTCGACCGACTGCGTCTGCCGACTGAGCAGCAACGCAAGGCGTACGCACAGGCCGGTGAACTGCTCGCCCGGCTTCACGCCGCGGCAGGCGACGGGCCGACATCGGAATCGGCAGAGGAGGAGTGGGGGCAGGCGGTCAACGATCTCCTGGACCGCACCGCGGCGTACGCACCGGAACACGACGTCGCGCTGGTGCGCTCGCTCACCCGACACACGCCGCCGCGCCTGCCCCGGGTGGCCAGCCACGGCGACTACATGCCCAAGAACTGGATGTGGGAGGAGACCGAACAACTGCTGCGGGTCATCGACTTCGAGCGAGCCGAACTCCGACCTGCCGCCTATCGGGACATGAGCCGTTTGCGATATCGGATCCTGCACCACCATCCCGACCTCGACGCCGCTTTCCACCACGGGTACGGCCGTCGCCTGACCGAGGAGGAACAGGCCGCGTGCCGGGCGTACGCCGCGCTGGACGCTCTGGACTCGCTGTCCTGGGGGAGCCAGCACCGTGACATCGGCCTGATCGACGAAGCGCAGACAATGTTGGAGAACCTGCGCCTGGAGAGCGGCAAGCGTGTGTGGGGCGGGTGGCGTGCGTGAACGCCTTCGCCAGCACCTCCGCCTATTACCGATGGACTCGCCCAGGTATCCCTGTCGCCCTTTTCGATCAGGCGGCGCCCACAGGCAGTGTGCGCCGCCTCGTGGACATCGACAGCGGGCCGGGACGAGTTGGTCGCGCGCCGCTGCCGTCCTTCGACGAACTGCTCGGGGTCGGTGTCGAGCCAGGGAGGCGTACCGAGGCCGAAGCAATGTTCAACCCTCCGCTCGACACCGCCCACAGGCCGCAACTCCGTCACGGTGATCACCGCGACGCCTTCGAGCTGGCCGTCACCAACGCAGTCACCCCCCTCACCCGCAGCGGAGTGCTCACGGTGGACAACACGTTCAGCGTCCTCACGGCCGGCCGCCCCTCCGCACACGAAAGCTGGTGATCCAGATGAACGGAGCAGGATGGGGCGAGCAGCTAACCGCTAACGTGCTGGAGGACCGGTACGGGCTCGTCGCCGATGTCGTCGAGCCGGTGCACATGGGCACGGACACGATCAACAGGCGGGTCCTCACCGTCGACGGGCTGCGGTTGTTCGTCAAGCAGTACCCGGCGATGGCCGACCTGGACGAAGTGCGCAACGCGTGGGACATGGCGGAGTACTGCCGGGCCGCGAAACTCCCCGTTCCACGTGTGTGGCCCGACGTCGACGACAAGCTGCTCACCATCGCGGAAAACAACGCGTGGGCCGTGGTCGACGAAGCTCCCGGCCGGGTGGCTACATCGGCGATGACGGTCCCTCTCGCCGAAAACCTCGGCGTCGTCATGGGGCGCATGCACCGTGCGCTCGCCGCGTACCCGCTGCCCAAGCGCGTGCAGCACACCCGCTGGCGGACGGCATCCGTCGAGAGCGCGGTAGCGAAGTGCGACACCGTGATGGCCAGGGCCATACGGCAAGGTCACGACCGTCTTGACCAACTGCGTGTCGACCTCGACCAGCGGCGTGCTGACCTGCGCACCCACGCTGCCGGGCTACGGGGGCATCTGCCCGAGACACTGGTGGAACAGGCGCTGCACGCGGATCTCACCCGCACCAACGTGATTACCCTCGCCGATGCCGTCACGGGCATCATCGACTTCCGCTGCGCCAGCGCGACGCCGGCCTGGGAGCTGGGGCGAGCGGCGTTCGACCCACGCACGGTCGCGACCAGCACCGAGTGGACCGCCTGCGCTTTGGCCATGGTGAGCGCCTACCACTCGGAGCACCCCAGCCTCCCGATTCAAGAGGTCCGGGCCTGTGCCCGGATCGCGCTGCTGTACATGCTGTTCAGCTTCTACGGCGCCACCACCGCCGAGTACGACCTGCCTCGGGAGGCGGAGGTGGATCTGAAGCGGTACTGGAGCGAGCGTCAGACCGCCATCAGCCGCCTGCTCGGTGACCTTGAGGGCCTCGAAGACGAACTCGCCGCCCTTGGGGCGAGCGGAGGCACCTCATGAACAACCCGCTGCTTTCAACTGTGATGCATCCAAAGGGCGTTGAGCGCCAACCTCAACCGCGTACGGCATACAGGGGGACATCTTGGCGTATCGAACAGTGATCAGCATCGACGATATTCGGGCTAGGCACCGCGTGTCGGTGGAGGGCTGGAGTTGATGACCGCCATTCCGAAGCCCGCTGCCACGACCGCGCCGGCCGACGAGGCGGAGGCGTCGGATGAGGAACTGAGGTTCGTCATCCCCGGCGACCGCCGCATCGAGGCCGCCAACGCGATCACCACCCGCTCGATGGCCCAGCGCCTGCCCCAACTGATCCGCCGATCCCTTGCCTTGGGTTGGCAGGTCGACCGCTCCGCAGTCATTGCCCTGCTCGGCGTCCAGCTCCTCTCGGGGGTGCTGGAAGCGTTCGGGCTGATGGCCACCACCGGTGTGATCAAGCCCCTGATCGCCTCCCAGAACATCAGCAGCGACCAACTCCGATCCGCCGTACCGTCGCTTGTCGTCCTGTCGGTCGCCATCGGTCTGCGTGCCCTGCTCGGCATCGCCTCCAGCGCGCTGTCGGCCCGACTCGCACCGCGTATCGCCCGGGAGGCCGAACTCGAACTCCTCGACGCGGCGACCAAGGCGGAACTGGCCGCGTACGACAACCCCGGATACAACGACCGCTGGGACGCCGCCGACCGAGGTGTAGAGGTCTCCAGGGACCTTCTCACCCAAGCCCAGTACATCCTCGCGGCATCGGCATCGTTGATCGCCTCGGCATGTGTTTTGACTGCCGTGCACCCGATCCTTCTGCCGCTTCTCCTCCTGGCGGCCCTGCCGAAGGGCCTGGCCAGCGTGAGGGGGGCGCGTATCAGCTACATCGCGTCGCTCGCCACGTCGAAGGATCGGCGGCTGCTGGGCATGCTGCGCTGGTACATGGTCGACAAGACGACCGCCGACCAGATCCGCTCCGGCACCATGGCACCGTTCCTGCTCGACAAGTACCGCACGGCCGGAGCGCGGATCGACGCGATGACCGACCAGGCCACCTGGCGCTCCGCGAGAATCTCCCTCGTGGGTGGGGCCGCGGGAGGCCTCGCCCACGCCGTCGTGTGGGTGGCCCTGGCGCTGCTCGTGTCCGCCGGGCAGATCTCGGTCGCCGCTCTCGGCACCGCGTTCCTCGCGCTGAGCCGAGTCAGCGCCGGACTGGACGGGATCGTCGGCTACGGAGCCCAACTCTTCCGTACCGGCATGTACTTGGACGACTGGGCGGACTTCATCGACGAGGCCGGCGGACACCGCATCGGCCGAGGCCCTCAGGCGCCGGCCGCGCCAACCGTCGTACGCGCCGAGAACATCACCTTCCAGTACCCGAGTGCCGACCGCCCCGCCCTCGACGACGTCTCCCTGGAAGTCCGGCGCGGCGAAGTCGTCGCACTGGTGGGCGAGAACGGATCCGGCAAGACCACCCTCAGCAAGATCCTTTCGGCTCTCTACCTTCCCGATCACGGAGGAGCCGTCACCTGGGACGGCACCGACACCAGGGACCTGGACGCGCACGCCACCTGGGCACGTGTCGCCGTCGTACCGCAGTCCTACGCGAACTGGCCCCTGTCAGCGAGGGAGAATATTAACCTCGGCCAGGCCACCGAGGACGGGGACGTCGCGGTGCATGCCGCAGCGCATGCCGCAGGCGCGGACGAGGTCATCGACGAGCTGCGTAGCGGCCTCAACACCCTGCTGGCCAAGGAATGGTGGGGAGGACAGGAACTGTCCGGCGGGCAGTGGCAGAGGATCGCACTCGCCCGCGCCTTCCACAGACCAGCCGGACTGCTCGTCCTGGACGAACCGACCGCCGCCCTCGACCCCAGGGCCGAGCACCGCATCTTCACCGGCCTGCGCCGCCTCGCTGCCGACCGCGCGGTCGTCCTGGTCACGCACAGGCTCACCAACGTCACCGTCGCGGACCGCGTCGTTGTCTTGGACAAGGGGCGTGTGATCCAGCAGGGCACCCCCGACGAACTGCTGGCCCAGCACGACGGCTTGTTCCGAGAACTGTGGGATCTACAAAACGAACGCGCCGGCCGCGTACCCGCCCCGGCCGACTCCGAAGAGAACGTGCCGCTGAACCAGCCAGCCCTGTTCTGAACGATTCCCCACCACCGAGAAGGCTCCAGAGATGAGCAGAGACGACGTCGTACGAGACAAGTGGAAGCCCGGCCCGCCTGGCCCTGACGGACAGCGGTCGCGATGACAGCCAGCGCGCGACACGGGAACCGCCGGAGCACGAGCGTGGCGAGGCCGTCGTCAGCTTCGGGCCTGCCCACCACCTGGGGAGTGCCATGGCATGGGGCACGGCGCATCCAGATTTACGCCTCCACTCTGGTACCGGGGCCCTTGCAGGTCTACGGGTACCGGGAGGCCGTTCGTTCCTATCCGCTCGCCCGGGAGTGCGGTCATGACGAGGCCGTTCTTCCGAGCGGCTTACCCGTCACGTTCGTGCTTGAGGAATCGGTGCTCCACCACCAGGTCGGAGGGCACGACGTGATGTGTGCCCAGATCAGCCATCTGCTGGGAGTCGTCCACCCAGCGACGAACCACTCCGTGTCGCTGATTCCCTTGCACGCGGCCCGCACGCCGGAGGAACTCCCCATGGAGCCCTTCGTGATCATCGACAGCCGCCAGGTCGTCCTCCCTGTCACCCCGGTGCCACTCGTCCTTGAGCACCGTGAGCAGACGTCCCGTTACACCGCCGCGTTCGCCCGTCTCCATCGACTCGCCATCACCGGATGCCCGGCCTCTCAACACCTGGCCGGGCTCCTGAGCACACTCGAACCCACGCCCGCGGGCCGGACCGACATCAGGGAAGGAAGTGATCTCCCATGCGCGGCAACCGCGTGACGACCGCCGCGTTGCTCACCATCGCGGGCACGGGCATCGCCCACCTGGTCCTCAGCGAGCGACGACATCGGGACCGAACCGTGCTGGAAAGCGCGCGGATACACCAGCAGCTGCTCGCCGCCCAGGTCGAGCGTCCCGGACTCCGAGCGATCTGGGGCAGCCTGACACCGCTCGACCCCGGCGAACGCCGCCTCCACGTGCACCGCAACGCATGGGTCTCCGCCTGGGAGGCGCTGTACCGCGTCGGTGCGTTGTCGGCCGACGGTGTGCATGGTGCGGCGTGTGCCCTGTTCGCCGCGCCAGAGGGCCTGGAGTGGTGGGTCCGAGTGAGGGAAGAACGGGCTCGCGCGGCCGGCGATGAACGCGGTCGTCGCTTCCACGCGCTGATGGAGGCGGCCTACCAGGACGAAACGGGAACCGTTCTGCCGACGCTCGGCACGGGTACCGCACAGGCCCGCGGCCAGTAGCCGTCCTCCTGATGCTGCACCAGGCACTGAAGCACCATCTATACCGGTTGTGTGCGTTCCCGGAGGCCGAGGTACCCCAGCCACTCCAGAGCGAGCATCAGCGGCATCCGGAAGTCCGGGGTCCACATCGCTGGCAGGTCCGGCACCTCGAAGGACTCGGGGGTCGTCGTCAGCGAGGCGATCAGACGGTTGAGCGGGCTGCCCTCGTGAGGGGGCAGCCGCTCGGCGAACAGCTCGCACGCGGCAGTGGCGGCGTCCTTGGTATGCAGGTAATCGGCGCCCGTGGTTCGCACGTACGGCGTGACCGCATCGCGGGCCGCTAGATCATCAAGCCGCTCCTCGCGGTCGAGCACGTAGAGGAACAGCGCCAAGGTCTGGAGGGACCAGGTAGGAACCGCAGTAGGGTCCTCGGCTGGCCACCTTCGGGCGATGAGCCGCGCAGCCCGGCGTACGGCAGCGTCCCATACGGGATCGCCCTCACCGCACGCCGTTACCTGGTCGATCGTCCGCCGCAGACTCGCTTCCATATGCGCAAGGTATCCGCTCGGCAACGGCCGCAACACTTTGATCAACAGATTCCGTACGGGGATCAACTCCCGTACGGAGTCCACGTTATTGGGCCGCCACCCGTCGCTCGGAACACAGCCGGCGTCGTCGTCCTGGTGCAACGAGACACGTGAATGTCTCCGGGCTGATGGACAGTAGGGTCATCGGCATGGGAAGCGACAACCGCTGGCAACGGCGGGGCAGCCGGGTGCTCTTCGCGGGCGGACCGCAGGGCCGTATCCGGCTCACGGTCGACGAAGCGGTACGAGACCGTCGCCTACCCGTACGTCGCGACGCCGGACTTCTCTGAACTAAGGGTGCTTTGAGTCGGCTTGCGCTCTCAGAAAGACGTCACTTGAGAGTCCTGCGCCCCGTTATCGGCACGTTGAAGGTCCATGATTTCCTGAATTCAGGATTTCCTGTACTGTCGCGGTGTGCTGACTGCTGCCTCCGACATCGACGTGCTGGCCCGGTTCGGCCGCGCGCTCGCCGACCCGATCCGCTGCCGCATCCTGCTCGCGCTGCGCGAGGCCCCGGCCTATCCAGCCGATCTTGCCGACACGCTCGGCATCTCGCGCACCCGGCTCTCCAACCACCTCGCATGTCTGCGCGACTGCGGCCTGGTCGTCACCGTGCCCGACGGCCGCCGCACCCGTTACGAACTGGCGGACGATCGCCTCGGGCACGCGCTGGACGACCTGCGTGCCGCTGTGGTGGCTGTTGAGACCGACCGCACCTGCGCCGAAGCCGACGAGAAGGGATGCTGCTGATGACCGCGATATCCCTCGGCCCCTCCGCAGCCCGTCGAGACGTGCTCGCCCGCCGGATACGTCTGCTGGTCGCGGCGACCATCACCTATAACGTCATCGAGGCGGCCGTCGCCCTCACTGCCGGCACCCTCGCCTCCTCCACCGCTCTGATCGGCTTCGGCCTGGACTCGGTCATCGAGGTCTCCTCCGGCGCTGCGGTGGCCTGGCAGTTCTCCGCCCGTGAGCACGCCGTGCGCGAGGCGCGAGAGAAGACAACGCTGCGGATCATCGCGCTGTCGTTCTTCGCGCTCGCCGCCTACGTCGCTGTCGACGCCGTCCGCGCGCTCATGGGCACGGCGGAGGCCAAGAGCTCCATCCCCGGCATCGTGCTCGCCGCATTCTCCCTCGCGGTCATGCCGTTCCTCTCGGCGGCGCAACGCCGCGCGGGCCGTGAACTCGGCTCCGCCAGCGCGGTCGCCGACTCCAAGCAGACCCTGCTGTGCACGTACCTCTCCGTTGTGCTCCTGGTCGGCCTGGTCCTCAACGCCACCCTCGGCTGGTCCTGGGCCGATCCCATTGCCGCCCTCGTCATCGCAGTCATCGCCGTCAAGGAAGGCCGCAACGCCTGGCAGGGAAAGGGCTGCTGCGCGCCCTCCGCAGTGGCGGCCCCGACCGTCGACACCGAGGCGGACGGCACGTGCGGCTGCCGCCCAGACTGCGATTGCTGCAACTGACCGTCCGGAGAAACCCAGAGGAGGGACGTGGCTGACCGCGAGAGGCCCCCCAACTCTCAGTGAACTTCGTCAGCTTCCCAGCGCGAACAGGGCCGCTGCGGCGGACACCAGCGCGAGCACAACGAACAGGCCCGGAAAGCCGCCGAGAGGTCCGGCCAACGCGGCTCCCGCGAACGGCGCCAGGGCAGCAGCGATGGTGGCCGGGGCGGCCAGCAGTCCGGACAGGCGACCGTAGTGCGTCGCGCCCCACCGGTCGGTGACGGCGGTGGCTTGGAGCAGGGTGAGATTGCCGCGCACCATGCCGGCCGCGATCGCGACGCCCACCAGGAGCAGGAACGGGCCGGAGAACACCGCGAACGTAGCGGTGGTGGCCCCACCCACGGCGATGAGCATGACGGTGCGGGTCCTGGCGCCGGTGCGACGGGCGAGAGTGGCGTACAGGGTGCGGCCGAGGGTCTGTCCTGCGCCGCCCAGGCCGAGGGCCCAGGCTGCGGCGGTGGGGCTGGCGCCGCGCGTGATCAGCAGGGGCACGAGGGCGATGACGACGGCGTACATGGCGAAGCTGTTCAGCGTGAGCGCGGTGGCGAGCATCAGGAACGGTCGACTGCGGGTCACCGAGCCACTGGGGGTGTGCCGTTGGGAGGGCGGCTTCGGCGCGGGCGGCCAGGGTCCTCGAAGCGCCAAGGCGTGAGCGGGGACGGTTACGACGGCCAGGATCAGCGCGAGTACGACGTACGTGCTTCGCCAGCTCAGGTACTCGGCGAGCGTGGCGGTCAGCGGGGCGAAGACGGTGGAGGCCAGGCCGCCGGCGAGCGTGACGATGGTGAGGGCGCGGATGCGGTCTCTTCCCCACCAGCGAGTGAGGGCAGCGAAGGCGGGCTGGTAGAAGGTGGCGGCCATGGCCACGCCGGCCAGCAGCCAGGCGGCGGTGAAGGCCGCGAGGCTGTGCGCGTAGGCGATGGCCAGCACGGCGACGACGCCCAGCACGGAGCCGGTGGTCATCACGGCGCGCGGGCCGCGGCGGTCGAGGATCCGCCCGACGGGGATGCCGGTGAGGGCGGAGACCAGGAGCGCGCCCGAGAAGGCGGCCGTGGTAGCGGTGGCTGACCAGCCCGTGGCCGCAGTGATCTGCGGATTCAGAACGGGGAAGGCGTAGTAGACGACGCCCCAACTGGTGATCTGGGTGGCGCACAGGGCGGGCAGAGCGCCGCGAGGCCGTGACCGGTCCCCTGCTCCGGTCACGGCCTCGCTGGCACAGAGGTCGGTCATCGGCGGATCAGCAGCAGCCGCCCGCAGCAACCGGTTCCTTCGCGCCGGTGCCGGCCTCGACCGGGCCGGCGCAGCAGGTGCTGCCCTGCTGCTTGGCCAGGGAGTCGGCGTCGGCCTTGACGACGTACACCTCCCAGGGTTCCTGGCCAGGGCCGTGGACCCAGACCTTGTCCTGGACGGCGTAGCAACAGGTGGTGTCGTCCTCGACGTCGGTGACCAGGCCCGCCTCGCCCAGGCGGGCGGTGGCGGCGTGGACCGCCTCGGTCGTCTCGACCTCCACCCCGAGGTGGTCCATGCGGGTCGCCTCGCCCGCGGCGCCTTCGATCAGAACGAGCTTGAGCGGGGGTTCGGCGATGGCGAAGTTGGCGTAGCCGTCGCGGAGTTTGGCGGGCTCGGTGCCGAACAGCTTGCTGTAGAAGGCCACGGATGCGGCGAGGTCGGGGACGCGCAGGGCGAGTTGTACGCGGGACATGGCGAACCTCCTTGGAAAGGTGGGGAGTTCAGCAGCCGCCGGACGCGGTTGCGGGGGTGCCGATGCCGATCTGCAGGGTGGCCGGGGCGGCGCAGCAGCCGCCGCCTTCACTGCTCTGGGCGGCGTCGGGGTCGTCGAACAGGCCCGCGCCACCGCACACGCCCGTCTCCGGGAGGGTCAGCTCCACGCGCTCGGCGGCTTCCTGGTCGCCGGCGAGTGCGGCGGCGATGGAGCGGACCTGCTCGTAGCCGGTCATGGCGAGGAACGTGGGCGCGCGGCCGTAGGACTTCATGCCGACCAGGTAGACGCCCTGCTCCGGATGAGAAAGCTCGTTTACGCCGTGTGGGTAGACCGTGCCGCAGGAGTGGACGTTCGGGTCGATGAGCGGGGCGAGGGCGGTGGGGGCCTGGAGGCGGTCGTCGAGGCCGAGGCGGAGTTCGGAGAGGAAGGACAGGTCGGGGCGGAAGCCGGTCAGCACGATGACCTCGTCGACCGGGTCCAGGCGGCGCCTGTCCTCGGCGACGAGAACCAGCTGGTCGCCGTCGCGCTCCACAGCCTGTGTACGGAAACCGGTGACCGCGCTCGCGTGGCCGGCCTCGACTGCTTCCTTCGCGCGCAGACCCAGTGCGCCGCGTGCGGGCAGTTCGTCCGCCTCGCCACCGCCGTAGGTGCTCGCGCCGATGCCCCGGCGCAGGATCCACGCGGCGTGGGTCCCGTCCGCCTCCTTGGCCAGGTCGGCGAGGTAGGCGAGGGCGGTGAAAGCGGAGGCGCCCGAGCCGATGACGGCGGTGCGCTTGCCCGCGTAGCGGGAGCGTACGGCTGGGTCGCTCAGGTTCGGGACCTGGTAGGAGATGCGGTCGGCGGCTGTCTTCTCGCCGAGGGCGGGCAGGCCGTCCGCGCCGGCGGGGCTGGGGGTGGACCAGGTGCCGGAGGCGTCGATGACGGCGCGGGCGGTGAGCAGTTCCTCGCGGCCGTCGGCGGACTGGAGGTGGACGGTGAAGGGCTGCTCGTCGCGGCCGGAGTCCACGATCCGGTCCCGGCCCGCGCGGGCGATACCGGTGACCGTGGCGCCGTAGCGGACCCTGTCACCGAGGACGTCGGCAAGCGGCTGCAGGTACTTCCCGGCCCAGTCGCCGCCGGTGGGGTAGGTGGCGGAGTCGGGGCGGACCCAGCCGGTCGGGGCGAGGAGCTTCTCGGCGGCCGGGTCGACGACCTCGGCCCAGGGAGAGAACAGGCGCACATGCGACCAGGCCCGCACCGCGGTGCCGGCGGCCGGCCCGGACTCCAGGACGAGCGGTTCGAGCCCGCGCTCGACAAGGCGGGCGGCGGCGGCCAGACCGACGGGGCCGGCCCCGATGACCACGACGGGCAGCTGGTCGATGGTGGGCGCGTTCACGAGGTTCCCCTTTGTTTTGACGTTTGTCGATGTCTTCTCCGCCCAGGGTGACACCTGATTAGATGGCAGTCAACATAGACATTCATCGAATCTGAATGGGCGACACGCTCTCGCCAGGCTGGTTCGATGTATGTCAACATAGATGCATGTCGAATACGAAACTGCTGCCACTGCTGGAGCCCGAGGTCTCCCAGACCGTGGTGCCGTGCTGCCCTCCGCTGACCGAGCGCCCCTTCACGGCCGGTGAGGCCGAGACGGCCGCGCGGATGTTCAAGGCGCTCGGCGACCCGGTGCGGCTGCGGCTGTTCTCGTCGGTGGCCTCGCACGAGGGCGGTGAGGCGTGCGTGTGCGACATCTCCGACGTCGGGGTGTCCCAGCCGACCGTCTCCCACCACTTGAAGAAGCTCAAGGAGGCCGGGCTGCTCTCCTCGGAGCGGCGTGGCACGTGGGTGTACTACCGGGTGGAGCCGGCGGTCCTCGCTGCGATGGGTCAGCTGCTGACCAAGGCCGCGCCAGCCACCTGACCTGCGTGGATCAGCTCGCCCGCATCCTGAGATTCCACAGCTTGCCGGTGCGTGGGATCAGTCGTGGCGGGCGAGCTTGACCGCGGAAACAAGCAAGATCAGGGCCAGTACTGGAATGAGCACCAGGTCCGAGAGGACGCCGATCAGCAGGACGCCCAGCATCGCACCGGCGACCGAACCCGCGGCCATGACCCCGGTGAAGCGGCGGTTGGCACCCAGCACGGCGAAGCTGCCGTCACGGCTGTAGCGGGCGAAGGCCACCAGCATCGTCGGCAACGACACCAGCAGGGACAGGCTGCCCGCGGTCTTGATGTCCACCGCGAACAGCAGCACGATCGTCGGGATCAGCAGCTCACCCCCGGCCACACCCATGACCGCCGCGACCACCCCGATCCCGAAGCCCGCCACGACCCCGCAGGGCACCCGGGCCCGCAGCGGCAGCACGAGCGTCTCCACGGTCGTGAGGTGCGTGGCCATCAGGGCGGCAGCCATGAGCACCATCAACGCCGCCAGCACCTTGTACAGGGTGGAGCTGCGCATCCGCACCGCCCACGAGGCCCCGGCCCAGGCGCCCAGCAGACTCCCGGCCAGCAAGTTGACCGCGACGGACCAGTGCGCGGCCACTTCAGAGGCGGAGACGGCTGCCAGGCGGGCGGGCAGCGCGGCCAGGACCACGACCAGGCTCATCGCCTTGTTCAGGATGACCGCGGCGAGCGCGGCGAACCCGAACAAGCCGATCAGCAGCGGCAGGCGGAACTCCGCGCCGCCCAGACCGATCATCCCGCCCAGCACGCCGATGCCTGCTCCCGCGCCGAACACCAAGGGCGTCGCGTGTATCGAACGTGCGGGAGCGAGATCCCTGCCGGTGGTCATGATGGGCATCTTTGCTGGCAGCGACCCCTGCCCGCTACGGCGCCTACTCACCTTTCAGGGAAAGACACCAGCCGCACTCCGCGCGGTGGAGGGCTTCGAACCGGCTCGCCAGCTCCTGGCGGGCGGTCGAGGCGTATCCGATCCGGTTTCGAGAGGACTTCCGCGAACGGCGACCTGTGGAAACGTGATCACTCCGGGGCCCGCGCGCCCGTCCCGTCCCGGGAGTCGCGGAACATGACCGCTTACTGCCGGACCGCGGCCGGCGCCGCTTCGGCCGCGGGGGCGTCGCGCAGGCCGAGTCGTAGGTGCTCGACGTGGAAGAGGGCCTGTTCCAACAGCTCGGCGACGTGGTTGTCGTAGAGGGCGTAGACGATGGAACGGCCGTGGCGTTCTCCGGTGACGAGTCCGAGGTTGCGCAGCAGGCGGAGCTGGTGGGAGCAGGCGGAGGCTTCCATGCCCACGGCCTCGGCGAGGTCGCCGACCGCGCAGGGCCCTTCCTGGAGGCGGGCCAGGATGTACAGCCGCGAGGGGGTGGCCAGGGCCTGGAGGGTGGCGGCGACGTCGGTGGCGCCCGCCGCGTCCAGGCGTTCGCGGGGGGTGGCGTGGTTCTTGTCGTCGGCTCCGTGACCCATGCCGCCCATCCTACCGACCACATGTGAAGACCTGTTCAGATATTCCTGTACGGTGGATGTGTCGCCGCCTTCCGCCCCTGAAGGGTTGTTTTGTCATGTCTTCTGACCTGCTCCAGCGCCCCGAACGGGCCGCTCCGGCCGCCTCGCGTACAGCGCCGAAGCGCCGTACCCGGGTGTTCGCGCTGGCCGAGGCGCGCTGGGCTGCCGCGGCGCTGGTGCTGTTCCTGATCGCGCTGCCGCTCCAGCTGGCCGGCGCACCCGCCTGGGCGTGGGGTCCGCTGTACGCCGCCGCGTACGTCACCGGCGGGTGGGAGCCGGCCTGGGCGGGGCTGACGGCGCTGCGGGAGAAGACCCTGGATGTGGACCTGCTGATGATCGTGGCCGCGATCGGGGCGGCCTCGATCGGGCAGGTGATGGACGGTGCGCTGCTGATCGTCATCTTCGCCACCTCCGGCGCCCTGGAGGCGCTGGCGACCGCCCGCACCCAGGACGCGGTGCGCGGGCTGCTCGACCTCGCCCCCGCCACCGCGACCCGGCTGGCCGATGACGGGAGCGAGGAGAGCGTCGCGACCGGGGACCTGGTGGTCGGCGACATGATCCTGGTCCGGCCCGGGGAGCGGGTCGGTGCGGACGGCCGGGTACTGGACGGGGCCAGCGACGTCGACCAAGCCACCATCACCGGCGAGCCCCTGCCGGTCGCGAAGGAGATGGGGGACGAGGTCTTCGCCGGGACGCTGAACGGCACCGGTGCCGTGCGGGTCAAGGTCGAGCGGGACGCTTCGGACTCGGTGATCGCCCGTATCGTGGCGATGGTCGAGGAGGCTTCCGCTACCAAGGCGCCCACCCAGCTGTTCATCGAGAAGGTCGAGCAGCGGTACAGCCTGGGCATGGTCGTCGCGACCCTGGCCGTCTTCCTGATCCCCCTGGCATTCGGCGGAGATCTCACTGGCTCGTTGCTGCGGGCGATGACCTTCATGATCGTGGCCTCGCCGTGCGCGGTGGTCCTGGCGACGATGCCGCCGCTGCTCTCGGCCATCGCCAACGCAGGACGCCACGGCGTCCTGGTGAAGTCCGCCGTCGTCATGGAGCGTCTCGGGCAGGTCGACGCGGTCGCCCTGGACAAGACCGGCACCCTCACCGAGGGCACTCCCCGCGTCACCGACATCCGCCCCCTGGACGGCTCCGGGCTGGACGAGGGCACCCTGCTTATGCTCGCGGCTGCCGCCGAACACCCCAGCGAACACCCCCTGGCCCGCGCTGTCGTCGACGTCGCCCGCGCCCGGGGCCTGGCCATCGCCGACATACGGGACTTCACCTCCACTCCCGGCATCGGTGTCACCGCCACCGTCGGCGGCCACACGGTTGCGGTCGGCGCCCCCGGCCGCCTCCTCGACGGCCGCGACCTCGGCAGCGGCTCGGCTCGCGCCGCAGAGGTCGCGGCCGAGCTGGAGGACGGCGGCCACACCGCCGTCCTGGTCCTGCGCGACAGCATCCCGGTCGGGGTGTTGGGCATCGCCGACCGGCTGCGTCCCGACGCCGCCACCACGGTCGCTTCCCTGACCGCGCTGACCGGCAGTACCCCGATACTGGTCACCGGCGACAACCCCCGCGCCGCCACCCGTCTCGCCGCTGAGGTCGGCATCACCGCGGACGACGTCCACGCCGGCCTCCTGCCGCAGGACAAAGTCGAGGCGGTACGCCGCCTGGAGGCCCGAGGGCGCAAGGTGCTGGTCATCGGCGACGGTGTCAACGACGCCCCCGCGCTGGCCGCCGCCCACACCGGCATCGCCATGGGCCGCGCCGGCTCCGACCTCGCCCTGGAGACCGCCGACGCCGTCATCGTCCGCGACGAACTCGCCACCATGCCCACCGTCGTGAGCCTGTCGCGGGCCGCCCGGCGCCTGGTGGTGCAGAACCTGGTCATCGCCGCAGTGTTCATCTCCGGCCTGGTCATCTGGGACCTGGTGGGACACCTGCCGCTGCCGCTCGGTGTGCTCGGCCACGAGGGCTCGACCGTCATCGTCGGCCTCAACGGCCTGCGGCTGCTGCGCGACGCAGCCTGGAACCGCGCAGCGAAGGACGTGCAGTGAGCCGCCGCGCCAAGAAGGCCGCCCCCAGCCCGGGGGCGGCCCGGCCGACCGTCACCGTCTGCCGCGGCTGCTGCTGCGGCACCCCGGCCAAGGTGCCGCGCCTCGACCACGAAGCCCAGCTCACCGACCCGCGCAGCCAGCTGGCCGCAGTCGCGATGGTCCGGCGAACCGACTGCCTCGACGCGTGCGAGCGTGCCAACGTCATCGTCATCCAGCCCTCGGCCGAAGGCCGCAAGGCCGGCGGACGCCCGGTATGGCTCGGGCAGGTGAACGACCCCGGCGCCGCTGCCGACATCGCTGCCTGGGTCAGGGACGGCGGCCCCGGCCTCGCCGAGGCGCCCGGCATCCTCGACCTCTACACGTTCAGCCCGTCCCGACGCGTCCGCCACGAACTCGAAGACTGACCCGCCCCTGGCCGGGGCGCTGTCGCATCCAGCCACGCGCAGTAATCTTCGTGTCCTGCCCGGTGCTCTCCAGCCGCTGCGTCATCTGCTTCCGCGCCGCGTCCAACGCGCCGACCAGCGCGGCCACGTGCTCCTCGACGGGCACGTCCAAGCTCTGCCCGGCCAGGACGTCCTCCCACACGGCTTGGTCCTGTCGGTCACTCGGCCGATCGTCCGGGCATGAAGATGAGCGCGACCAGAGCCAGCCCGACCACGCCGCCGACGATCTGCATTCCGATGAAACCCAGGACCGAGCCGGGTGCGATGCCGGCGAAGGTGTCGGTGAAGGCACGGCCGATGGTCACGGCCGGGTTGGCGAAGGACGTCGACGAGGTGAACCAGTAGGCGGCGCCGATGTAGGAGGCGACGGCCACGGGCGCGTACTGCAGGCGGTTGGCGCGGGCCAGGCCGAAGATCAGCAGGATCAGACCCGCGGTGGCGACGACTTCGCCGAGGAGCAGGTGTCCGGCGGAGCGGTCGTGGGTGGACCACTTCACGAGGGGCTCGGCGAACATCGCGTCCGCGAGGATCGCGCCCGCGATCGCGCCGATGATCTGCGCGGGTACGTACACGGCCACCTCGCGCGGGGTGACCCCGGGACCGCCGCGTCGCGCTGTCCACCACTCGGCCAGCGTGACGACCGGGTTGAAGTGCGCGCCGGAGACCGGGCCGAGCAGGAGGATCAGGATGCCGAGGCCGAAGACGGTGGCCGTGGAGTTGGCCAGCAGTTGCAGGCCGACGTCCTTCGTCAGTTCGGTGGCCTGGATGCCGGAGCCGACCACGATCGCCACCAGCAGGGCGGTGCCTATGAGTTCGGCGGCGGCCCGGGCGACCAGGGGAGTACGTGGCGGGGTGGCACCCGGCGCGGACCCGACGGAGCCGGGTGCTGGAGCGGTTGTCGCGGACTCCGCGGTCGGGGCGGCTTCGGCGGCGGTCATGGGCAGGCCCTCTTGTTCTCGGCGGCGGCGCGGGCGGACTCGGCCAGGTCGGCGAACTGGCCGGCGAGTGAGGCGATGACCTCGGGCTTGAGCCGGTAGTAGATGTACCGGCCGCACGGCTCCGTCTCGACGACCCCGGCCTCGCGCAGCACCTTCAGATGGTTGGAGAGGTTGGTCTGCCGAGCGCCGGTCTCCTCCACCAGGTGGGTGGTGCACAGCGTCTCTTTGGCGAGCAGGGTCACGATCCGGAGCCTGAGCGGATCGGCCAGAACCCGGATCAGATCAGTGTCGACTGACGTCATCATGGACTGATACTGTCACATCAGTGGTGGCTGACACCACCAGGTGCTGACATCAATCGCACCTGATGCCGTCGTGAGACAAGAGAGACCTCTGATGTCCGACAAGCCCTCCGTGCTGTTCGTCTGTGTCCACAACGCCGGCCGTTCCCAGATGGCCGCCGCGTGGCTGACCCACCTGGCCGGGGACCGCGTCGAGGTCCGCTCCGCCGGCTCCAACCCGGGCGCCGGCGTCAACCCCGCCGCCGTCGAGGCCATGGCCGAGGTCGGCATCGACATCTCCGCCGAGGTCCCGAAGATGCTCACCGTCGACGCCGTCAAGGAGTCCGACGTCTGCATCACCATGGGCTGCGGCGACACCTGCCCCGTCTTCCCCGGCAAGCGGTACCTGGACTGGCAGCTGGAGGACCCGGCGGGCCAGGGCGTCGAGGCCGTCCGCCCGATCCGCGACGAGATCAAGGTGCTCATCGAGGGCCTGATCAAGGAGATCGCGCCGGAGCCCCAGGCATGAGCACCGCGACCGGCACGACCGGGGACATGCGCAACGTCATCGTCATCGGCTCCGGCCCCGCCGGATACACCGCAGCCCTCTACACCGCCCGCGCCTCGCTGAAGCCGCTGGTCTTCGAGGGCGCGGTCACCGCCGGCGGCGCGCTGGTGCAGACGACCGAGGTGGAGAACTTCCCCGGCTTCCCGGGCGGCATCATGGGCCCGGACCTGATGGACAACATGCGGGCCCAGGCCGAACGCTTCGGCGCCGAGCTGATCCCCGACGACATCATCGAGGTCGACCTCACCGGCACGGTCAAGACCGTCACCGACAGCGCGGGCACCGTCCACCGGGCGAAGGCCGTCATCGTGGCGACCGGCTCCCAGCACCGCAAGCTCGGCCTGCCCGGCGAGGACGAACTCTCCGGCCGGGGCGTGTCGTACTGCGCGACCTGCGACGGCTTCTTCTTCCGCGAGCACGACATCGTGGTGGTCGGCGGCGGCGACACGGCGATGGAGGAAGCCACCTTCCTCTCCCGCTTCGCCCGCTCCGTGACGATCGTCCACCGGCGTGACACCCTGCGGGCTTCCAAGACCATGCAGGACCGCGCGCTCGCGGACCCGAAGATCTCCTTCGCCTTCCACCGTGAGGTCGCCGAGATCCACGAGGACGGCGGCAAACTCGCCGCTCTCACCCTGCGCGACACCGTCACCGGCGAGACCTCCCACCTCCCCGCCACCGGCCTCTTCGTCGCCATCGGCCACGACCCGCGCACCGACCTGGTCACCGGCCAGCTCGACCTGGACGACGAGGGCTACCTCAAGGTCGCTGCCCCCTCCACCCGCACGAACATCCCCGGCGTCTTCGGCGCCGGCGATGTCGTCGACCACACCTACCGGCAGGCGATCACCGCAGCCGGCTCCGGCTGCGCGGCAGCCCTCGACGCCGAGAAGTACCTCGCCGCCCTCAGTGACACCCACACCGCAGACGAACCGGCCGTAGCCGCCGTCTGACGCCCGGAGGAAGACCATGGCTCTCAAGAACGTCACCGACGACTCCTTCGCGCAGGACGTCCTGGCCAGCGACAAGCCGGTCCTAGTCGACTTCTGGGCCGCCTGGTGCGGCCCCTGCCGCCAGCTCGCCCCCTCGCTGGAGGCGATCGCCGCCGAGCACGGCGACAAGATCGACATCGTCAAGCTCAACATCGACGAGAACCCGGATACGGCCGCGAAGTACGGCGTGATGTCCATCCCAACGCTGCACCTCTACCAGGCTGGCGAGGTCGTCCAGACCATCGTGGGCGCCAAGCCCAAGGCTGCCCTCGAACGCGAACTCGCCGACCACCTCGCCTGACGACGCGATGCGGGTGGGGCACCCGCAGGGGGCTCCGCCGAGGTCGTATTCCTCCGAAACCGATGCCCGTGCCGCACGGCGGCACGGGCATCGGCATTGACAGGCGACATTGCCTCAATGAAAATTGACTTAATGAACACTGAGTGGTCTGCATCGGTGATGGCGCGAGCGCAACGGCACGCGGCGCTGGGGGAACCCGCGCGCCTGGCGATCATCGACCGGCTGCTGCTGGGCGATGCCTCGCCCGGCGAACTCGGCCAGGAGCTGGGCCTGCCCAGCAATCTCCTGGCCCATCACCTCAAGCTGCTCGAACAGGTCGGCCTGATCGAGCGGTCCCGCTCCGAAGGAGACCGCAGGCGCACCTACCTGCGTCTACGCGTGGAAACCCTGGCCGACACCATGCCGGCACCCCTGCGGACGGCTCCCCGCGTGGTGTTCGTCTGCACCCACAACTCCGCCCGCTCCCACCTCGCCGCAGCCCTCTGGAAGCGCCACAGCACCATCCCGGCCGCCTCGGCGGGAACCGAGCCCGCACAGTGCGTCCACCCCCGCGCCGTCGCGACCGCACGCAAACACGGCCTCTCCCTGGCCCACGCCCGCACCTCCCACATCGACGAGACCTTGCGCCCCGACGACCTCGTGGTCGCCGTCTGCGACAACGCCCACGAACAGCTCGGCCCCCGGGTCCCCGACCGCTTGCACTGGTCGGTCCCCGACCCCACCCGCACCCGCACCGGCACCGGCACCGGCACCGACGACGCCTTCGCCGACGCCCTGAGCGATCTCGCCGACCGGATCGACCGGCTGGCACCCGCCGTCCGCCCTCCAGGAGGCACCGATGACTGAGACCGCGCCCACCCCGCACCGCAACCTGAGCATCGACCAGCAACTCGCCCTGCGCACCGCCGCCACCCACCTCAGCCGCGAGTTCGACGGGATCTTCGGCCAGGAGACCATCGAACGCTTTCTCCACAGCAGTTACGACCAGTTCGCCGGCCGCAGCACCATCCCCAACTTCCTCCCGCTCATCGCCGAACGCTTCGCCCGCCAGCGCCTGCGCGCCCTCGCCAAGGTCGAAGGCCACCACACCGACGGCAAGCCCGTCGTGCTCTTCCTCTGCGTCCACAACGCCGGCCGCAGCCAGATGGCCATGGGCTTCTTCCAGCACCTGGCCGGGGACAACGCCGTCGCCTGGTCCGGCGGCTCCGAACCCGGATTCGAGGTCAACCCCTCGGCCATCGCCGCGATGAGCGAGCGCGGCATCGACATCTCCCGCGAGTTCGCCAAGCCCTGGACCGACGAGGTCGTCCGCGCCGCCGACGTCGTCGTCAGCATGGGCTGCGGCGACGCCTGCCCCGTCTTCCCCGGCAAGCAGTACCTCGACTGGACCCTGGACGACCCCGCAGGCCAGACCGTCGACAACGTCCGCCCCATCCGCGACGACATCGAACGCCGCGTCCGCGGCCTCCTCGACGACCTCGGCGTCCCGGCACAACACTGACAGCTCACCGGGCGTACGGAGGCCGGATCCACGCGACACTGGCGGCCCGGGATGGGACGACGCCGCGTCCTCGGCAGTGAGGTCGGGACGGCCTCGGCCAGTTCACGAGGCGGGCGGCAACAGGGGTGGGAGGGAGGCCCCGGCCATGGCTTCCAACTGGTCCAGCAGGGGCAGGAGTTCAATGAGGCGGGTGGCAGGTCGGCTGTCCCAGTGAGCGACGGCATCCCGAACGTGCTGGACCAGCTGAGGATCAACAGCGCCGAGCACTGCCTCGTGAGACGGTCCATCTCTTCCTCGCCCACGGTTGCATCCCGGGCGTCGCGTCCCCGGACCCAGGCGAGGCGGTGCGTACGCAGTGGCGGCTGTGGCATGAAATCGACGAAGCCAACATCAGGGCTGTACAGGCTGCGATGCCTGCCGCGCTCGCCGACGCCGCCTCCCTCGCAGCAGTGCATCGTGCCGGAGCCCTGTTCCACGCGGTCGGCGGGGTCTTCCCGGCTGCCGACGCCGATCTGCCGAAGGCCGCGTGGGCGGCGTACACCGTGGCCGGTGCGCGCGATGCGATCATGGACGAGCGGCTCAGCCTCGTGTGGTTGGACGTCGCGGTCGGCCGGTGCACGGAAGGCGCCGCCATCCTCTCGGAGTTGGAGACGTCGTACGAGGGCATGGATGGCGAGGCAGCGTGGATGCGGGTCGCCGACCGGTACGCCGCACTTGCCCAATCACCCGCCTGAGCAGGAGAACGAAGCCCAAAGGCTCTCATCCGCCGCAACGCCTGAGGTGGCAGCGGTCACAGATCCTGTTCGGGGATACTCGGCCAGCAGGCGCGCAGCCGGACTCGCCGCAGCCTTGTGCGCGGGCCCGGGCCGGCTGCTGACTGACGATCACTGCGGCCCCGTCCTCAACAGGTGCCGCCTTTGCCGTCCACTCCCTGAACCTGTGGAGGACTGATCATTGCCGCCGACGGCTGATGATCAGTATGTTCGTCTCGCCGAGGGCTGGGACGTCGGGGGCTTCAGGGGGACTGGTGCTGGACACGCTCGTGACAACGGCCGCTGGTGCGCTTGCCGCCACAGCGGGCGTGCTGGTCGGCGGGATCGTTACACGCCGTGCTCAGGATCGCCAGTGGATACGTGACCAGCAGCTTGCCGCCTATCAGGAGCTGTTCAGCCATTACGCCAAGTTCACGATGGAGCTCAGGCGAGCGCATGGCGAACGGCGCGGCTGGGACTACGACTGGGGTGAGTGGAGCGCGGCCCTGATGCACGTAAGCCTGGTCGCCCCCACGGAAGTTGCTGTGGAGGTCGACGTTTTCGGTCGCGCCATCGACTCCTTCCTGGACCAAGTGGAACGAGGGGAGCGCACTCCCGTGCGCAACCCACTGAGCCCGGAGGAGTTCGAACAAGCCCGGCAGGCCCCCGCCCAGGCACAGGTGAGGCTCGTCAACGCCATACGGCGCTCACTGAGCAATGATCACAAGGGGCTGCTCTTCGGGATCGGTGGATAAGGCCCCGTCTCGTCCCCTGGCCCACCGCTCAGTGGAGGCTACCGCCCACCCCGGCGCTCCATTGGCGTGGCCCGACCCGGTGAGCAGGCAGATTCGAGAGCCGGACACCTCATTCCGCATGTCCGCCTGTTACGCGACGAGTTCAGGACTGGTCTTGATCAGCCGCGCGCGGGGGCACGACTCCGGGCACCCCGAGATCCGGCAACGCCGGCTCCGTGCGGGGCGGGGTGTCGAGCGCCGCCTCGTACCGGGTGTCGATGATCTGGTTGAAGTGCTTCATCCGTCGTGTGGAGGCGGTCGAGATACGTGCTTCACGGGTCCGCGCCCAGAAAGAGCGGCCGATGTCACCGGCGAAGATCTCGTCGCACATGGACGCCAGCCAGTGCTCCGTGAGGTCTCCGAGCTCGAACCACATCTCCCAGTGCGACACCACCAGGTTGACGTACATGTGCTGGCGGCGGAGCAGAACCGTCCGGGAAGCGTCCGGGCCACCCCAGCAGTCGAGGTACTCGGAGTTCTCCATGGCCAGCTGGGTGAACTCCATGTGCATCGTGCGGGTGTTCTGCACTCGGGCAGCCTTCGCCTCGCGAGCCTGAAGCACCAGCGAAGCCGCCACGCCGACGACGGCCAGGCCGGACAGGAGCGCGGACACGGCGCCGTACGCCTGGGCGATGTCGCCGATCCGCTCCCAGTCCTCCCCGTTGCCGTCCAGCGCGGGAAGAGCGAGGGGAGACACGACGACGAGTCCCATCGCACACACGATGGCGAGCACGGACAGCGCCAGCGTCGCCGCGTGTGAGCGGTACCAGGGGCGTCCGTGCGGGCTGCGCCCGGTGCGGGAGGCGGCCGAGGGGGTGGGTTCCGGAGGTGGTGTCATGCTGACGCCTCCGCGCAACGGGTACGCAACAGCGGTCCGGTGACTCGGTCGTGGAACGACGAGAAGTCTTCACCCGCGCCGTAGAGCTGCTCGAAGTCCGCGCGGCAGGCCTCGATCAACTGGGCGTCGTCATGCTGATACGCGCCGGCCAGCACGCCGTCTGGTGTGTACCTCAGTTCATAGAGACGGATGGTCCCGAGAATGACGAGTTCGGAAAACCATCGGGGGGGGGTGCCTGGAAGCTGGGTCGGCCCTGGCCGACCACGACGCGGATCCGCTCGCCCCGGCTGACCCGCTCGCGGAGCACGGCCATCTCCCACACGAGGTAGTCCGACGGCGGCAGCTCGACATAGCGGGCTCGCCGCAGCACCAGACCACGGGACTCGGCGTCGTCGAACTGGCGCTTGATCGCGGGCTGTGCCTCTTGGACCAGGTCGACGGACTCTCGCCAGGCCCCTCGGTTGAATGCCTCCCACGACGAGAAGCCAGGTTCCTGGAAGTGCTGCCCACACTCCAACTTGTCGAAGGCCGTCACCTCGGGACGGGCGTAGTCCGCGCGGAATGCCTGAAGGTATTCCTTGACAGTCAGGAACGGGCTTCGAGCCTCGGGTGGCGACGCGACGAGCGCGCTGATGCTGGGCGCGCGGACGCCAGGTGTCTCGGCCCTGCTCATATCAGGCATCGGGCATGTCCGGCTTCGCGGCGGCGAGAAGGCTCCTCGGAATGATCACAAGGCGCTCGTCGGCACCGACGGAGACCCCCTCGGGGAGACGCTCGGCCACGAGCGCGGTCACGTCACGGCCGATCACCGCGACGTCGCCGTTGTCCATCTCCCAGATGTCCGGACAACTCTCCGAGCCGCTCGTCAGTCCCAACTCCTGTGGGGACCGACCGAGGCGACGTACGAACCCGGCGTCGGCATCCGCTTCCCACGGGCGACCTATCGCCATCTCCCCAGCCCCAAGCCGTAGTTGAATGCCTACACCACGTGAAGATCAATCCGAGGCTAACAACCAGGCCGGGCACCCGCAATGACGTCCGGATCCTCATCCCAATCGTGCGGGGGACATGGGTGCAGATTTCATGCTCTGCCACTCCAGTTCAGGTCTATCGCCGCTTCCGCTCCTGTTGGCCACGCCGAACATGCTCTCGCCCTTGCAGGCGACGCCGTCACGGTGGCTCTCTCGGCTTTCGACCCGGAGCAGGGCATCGCGTTCGGCTACGTGATGAGCCACATCATCGAGGGCCCCGCGATGTGCGCGCCACGTCCCTGGTCGACGGGGTGCGAGCGCTGCCGGCGTAACTGATCGAGGCTGACCCTCGACGACTGGCCTCGGCCGACCTTCAGGGTGGCCAGGCCCCACAGCGAGTCCAGAAGTTCGTCAGGCCGCAGCATTCGCGGTCATGGACTTGGGTATATCGACATGCCCCATGGCCCGGTCGATCGTGATCTCGATGACCACACGCTCCGGGTCCGGAGCCGGGGTTCGCCCGTACCGCTGCCCATAGCGCGTCACGGCGTCGTCCACCGCGTCTGGGTGCATGCGGACCTCAGCCGTGCCCTCCAGCGTCGCCCAGCGTCCCCCGTCCACTTGGCAGACGGCGACGCGCGCTTGGCCGGGCGGTGCCGTCTGAAGGTTGGCGACTTTCCTGCTCGATTTGCGAGTGATAACCCGAGCGATTCCAGCTTCGGCGTCCACGGTGACCCCGACGGGCACGACGTGTGGGCGGCCGTCCGGCCGAAGTGTTGTCAGAGTGCACAGATGGTACTCGTTCCAGAACTCCAGGTAGCCGTCACCTTGGCGGCTTATCTCGGTACTCATGGCCGGGAAGCCTAATCGCGAATGATGTCCAGGCTGTCCGAAAGTGGTCAGGGCCACACCTCGCCCATCGGTACAGAGGTCACAGAATTTGGCAGTGATCGCGAAGTTTGCCCCATGTATTCATGGTGAAAATATCTCGGCTTGATAACGAACTTAGCGCCCCTTATGAAGTTTGGCGTGGGCGCGTCAGGTGCGAGAAGTGCCAGCTCAAGGACATGATCGACATCTCGAAGGGATGATTTGGTGCGTTTTATTGCTTGGGTGCCGTGGTGGCCCGTGGGGTGACTTCCAGCCAGATCCTTATGGGGGCTTCGCGTAGTGTCCGCTGAAGTTCCCGGAGCCCGTCGAAGGTGCTCGATGTAGCGCATTGCTCGTTCGCGCTAGCGACCTTTCGATTACGGAGAGCCTTGGGTGCGCACCGCCGCGCGCCCTGGTCCGGGGTGTTCGCGGTCTGGATCAACCCACCGCCCTCGATGCCCGTGATCACCTTTTCGGCTGCGTCGTGCAACGGAGACTGGACCTGATTCGAAACGGGCGCGGTCGTCGCCTGGCTTCGTGGACGAGCCACCCATGGCTGGTACGAAGGGGATTACTGATGTGTTCGGGAAGAAGTGACCGCGACGCGGCTGAACCCAACGTCTCCGCGCAGGGCGGGGTGAGCCGCCGACGCTTGGGTCGGTGGCGTACCGCTCAGAAGCGGACGGTGGAGCGGGACCTGCACCGTCGCCTACGGCGAGAGCTTCAGGACCTCGGCGTCCAACCTCCGCTTGACGTGGAAGAGCTGTGCCGACTGGTCGGCGAGAGGCGCGGGCGCCCGATCGTGCTTCGAGCCTTCCCGCTGGAGAAGCCGGGCCCCTCCGGGCTGTGTATCGACACGCCGCAGATGGACGTGATCCTCTACCAGCAGGAGACGACCCGTCTGCATCAGATGCACATCATCCTGCATGAGCTCTTCCACATCCTCGTAGCCGAGTGGGAGGACGGCGAGAAGCAGGAGGCGCCGGACGACTTCGTCGAGGGCTGGGCGACCCTGATCCCCGTACTCGACCCCAAGTTGATCCGCCGGGTCGCCCGCCGGTGCTCCTACGAGGACGGGGAGGAGTGCCAGGTCGAGCTCGCGGCCACGATCATCCTGGAATGGTCGTCGGTGCTTGACCACGTCACCCCGCTGTCCGAGGACCCCTCGGTCCGACGTGTTCAGGCGGCGCTGGGCGACCGGCGAGGGTGGCTCTGACCAGTGACCGGAGTAATTCTCCTGGGCCTTGCCGCCGCCGTCGTCTGGAAGCTGTACCAGTGGTCGAGAGCACCCCGTGACGCGCCACTCCGCTCCGTCACGCTCTGTCTGTTGAGCGCCGCGCTGTCCTATCCGCTGGCCATGCCCGGCGGAGCCTCGGGCGTCGACACCGTGGCCGGGCACGGCACCGCGAAACTGATCCAGAACGTGCTGCTCCTGCTCACGGTCTACTTCCTCATGTGCTTCTACCTGTATTCGGCCGACGAACGGGCCGGGCGGCTCCGCGCCAGGAGGGAAGCCCTCGTCGTGGCAGCCGTGGCGGTGGCGATCACGGTCGCCGCGCTGTCGGTTCCGCACGACGTGTTCGCCGGTTCTTTCAGCACGGCGGACATGACGATCCCGCAGATCGCCTTCTTCTACGGCGGCGCCGGTCTGTACCTCATGTACGCCCTCGGCGTCGCCGGTCGGTGGACTCACCGCTATGCCCGCATGTCGCGGCGCCCACACGCCACGGGTCTGTGGATGGCCGCCATCGGCCTCGGCGTGATGGCGCTGGCCTGCGCCGTCCGCGCGGTCTTCGTCGCCATCCGGTGGAGTGGCGGCACCGTGCCGCAGGCGCTCATGACGGGTGTCGCGTTCCTTCTTGTGGTGTCCATTCTGCTGTTCTTCGTGGGGGTCACATATCCGGGGGCCCGCTCGAGGGTCACGTCGGTGCGGCTCTGGCTGCGGCGCCGCCGTCACCACCGGAGGCTGGCCCCGCTGTGGCGACTGCTCGCCGAGGCCTATCCGGAGAACGTGCTGCGGCCAGCCTCCTCCGGGCTATGGGACCGGTGGCGGGCGCGTGGCGTGCACCGCCGCTACCACCGACGGATAGTGGAATGCCGTGACGGACTGGTTGATGTCAGCCCATACCTGGCCGATGCATCGGAGGATACCGAAGTGCTCGACCTCCCCCCTGCCGTGTTGGCGGACCGCCTTCGGCACGCCGTGGAGATGATCGGAAAGGGAGCCCTCGCGACACGTCCGGCGGTACCGCTGGCCGTGCCCAAGGAGGACAACCGGGAAGCGGATGTCCGTCAGCTGATCGCGGTGTCGGACGCACTGCGCCTGTCCGCGTAACCACCGAAGTCAAGGAGATCAGATGCTCATCACCGCAGGCCGAGTCCTCGTCGACTCCGGAACGTACCTGGACGACGGCGCGGTCCTCATCAAGGGTGACTCGATCACGGCGGTGGGACCGCGTGCGCGGATCGAGGAGCAGGCGGACACGGACGTTGAGCACGTCGCGTTCCCTGGGGGGACAGTCGTGGCCGGCCTTATCGACGCGCACGTCCACCTCGCGTTCGACGGAGGCGTGGACCCCGTGGCCGCGCTCCACGAGTCCAGCGACGAGACCCTGTTGAAGGACATGCGGCGCCGTGCGGAGCAACTCCTGTGCAGTGGCGTGACGACGGTCCGAGACCTGGGCGACCGCAACGGCCTCGCCCTGCGCCTGGACGAGGAGATCGCCGGCGGCACGACCCCGGGCCCTCGGGTCGTCTCGGCGGGGACGCCAGCGACCCCGCCCGGGGGACACTGCCACTTCCTCGGGGGCGAGGTCTCCGGCGTGACCGAGGTCCGTGATCTCGTACGACGCAACGTCTCGGCGGGTGCCGGTGTGATCAAGGCGATGGTCACCGGAGGCGGCCTGACCAAGGACGGGCCGAAGAGCTGGCAGAGCCAGTTCACCCCGGAGGAACTCCAGGCTCTCGTGGACGAGGCCCACCAGGCCGGCCTACCGGTGGCCGCCCACGCGCACGGCACGGACGGCATCACCGCGGCCGTGGAAGCCGGCGTCGACACGATCGAGCACTGCACGTGGATGACGAACGACGGCTTCGACCTCCGCCAGGACGTCCTGAAGCAGATCATCGACCGGGGCATCGCTGTCTGTCCCGCGGTCAGCCCCCACTGGGAGATGCTTCCCCGCTTCTTCGGCGAGGAGCGGGCGGCGGCCATGTTCGATCTCGTACGGCAGATGGCCGACGCCGGCGCCAAGCTCATCGCCGGCACTGACGCCGGCGTCCAGCGCGCCGGGTTCGACGGCCTGGTCCCGGCTCTTTCCTTCTACGCTCACCTTGGCCTGCCGAACAGCAGGATCCTCGACATGGCGACCACCGACGCGGCCGACGCGCTCGGGCTGGGCGGGACGACGGGCCGGATCGCTCCGGGATTCCGTGCGGACCTGCTGGTGATCGACGGAGACCCCCTGGAAGATCTCAGCGTCCTGAAGACGATCCGGGCTGTGGTCGCCGCCGGTCGCCTCCACGAGCCGGGCACGACAGCGGAGCAGCGGTAGCCATATCCCCTGTCCGCAGCCCGTGAGCTGCGGACAGGTGCTACTCGTTCGCGTCCGTTTGCTTCTCCTCCAGCTCCGCCACCAGCTCGTTGACGAGTTCCATCGCCTTCGGCGACAGGCCCTGCGAGCCCATGCCACGGGCCTTCACCCGGCCCACGGCCCCCTTCTTGGCGGCTGCCAGGAGCTGGAGTCCTTCATAGACCTGAGCGGCCACGGCGTCGTCCGGCTCGAAGTACATCCGGGAGACGCCGACGACCGCAGCCAGTGCGTCCAGGACCGCGGGGGACGCGGTCTCGGTAACGCCTGTGCGGAGATCCCGGAAGTCCTCTTCGGTGAGGATCGGCGCCCCGGCATGGGCGTTCACCGCGTTCGCCATCTCCGCGTCCGAGGGCGGACCTTGGGGGCCGGGATACGAGCTGTCCAGGAGCAGAGTGATCTTCTCGGCCAGTGATTCGGGAGGGGCTCCAGGAACGGAGGTCCTCCCCGCTCCCGATGGTGCGGGTTCTTCAACCTGCACACCCTGTGTCTTGGCGATCGACCGGGCTTCCGCCCGCCGCAGGTCCTCCTCGCTGACCCCGTACGCCGTCGCCAAGGCCGGGACGTACTTGTCCTTGAGCTGTCGCTCTCCGCGTTCGGCCGCCGCGACTGGTCCGGCGCTCTTGGTTCCGATCAACGCGGCTGTCTCGTACTGGTAGTAGCCGGCATCGCAACGCAGATCGGTGAGATCGGGCGGCCCGGACCGGGGGAACAGTACGTCGACATCGCTTCCGAGAGCGCGCGCCAGCGCGGACAGTTTCTCCGGATCGGGAGTCTGGGCACCGCCCTCCCAACTGGCGACCGCCGAGTCCGACACGCCCAGAGCCTCGCCCACGGCGGCCTGGTAGATCTCGGCGGCTCGCCGCACCGCGCGCAGACGGCTTCGGTCGAAGTGACGAGCAGGCATCGGACCCTCGTTTTTTATGGAAGCTGGAGTAGATCCAGTGTGTTGACTTTTTCTTCAGGCGGGAATAGCTTCAGCTTAGCGAAGAGCGAGCGGGGTTGCACCCTTGCTCGATCTTCGTCTTCGCGCTCTGTCGAGGCTCTCGGGCTGAGGGAGGGGGTGAGCGGGGTGCGGCCGCGGTGTCCTGTGCGCGGAGCGCTCTCGGAAGGAATCGGTGCCGGGGAGTTCGTCTCTCGGGCGCCAGAAAGTGCGCGGCTTCGGCCCGGAGAGGCGCGAGGTCGTACTTCGGTCACTCCTTGCCCTTGAACGGTACGCGCGGGTGGCTGTCGCGTTAGGAGTGTCGTATGTCTCTGCTTCATCGAACGGTCATGGATAAAGCCGTTCAGATCGAATGCCCGGTGCCTGCAGAGATTCCGTCGTGCGTCAGCGCCGCGCACCCGCTGATCCTCACGCACTGCGACAGCTTAGAAACCGGGCGCGGCTGCCGAGTTCGGTCTAGGCACGTGTCCTGAAGCCCACCAGTCCAGCGATATATGTCGAGTTGGCGTCGAATCCGCTCAGCACCCGCTGCCCGCTGGAGTGTTGACCGCCGTCTGCATATGTTGCTGCTCCCTCGGCGGAACCGCCGAACCCGAACCCCTCAAGGGAGAAACGCGAAAACCACATCCAACGTCAAGTCCGCGGTTCCCAAAGGGAAATGAGACGGCGCCCAGGAGTTACTGACCTTTTCGGGTTGGCTTCGGCGGGTCTGAAGTGAGGGTCAGTCCGGTTTCGGTGAGGCAGCCGTCGATGAGCTCGGGATGGCGCTGGATGTGGGCGAGTCCTCGGCGGAGGGTGCGGGTGAGGTGGTCGGGGTCGGTGAACGCGGTGTTGGCCATCGGTCCGCGCCGTAACCACGACCAGATGCCCTCCACGGGATTCAAGTCCGGGCTGTAGGAGGGAAGTTGGATGATGGTGAGCCATTCATGGTCGGCCGCGTACTTCCTCATTCCGGCGGCACGATGGGTGTTCAAGTTGTCCCAGACGACGACGATCGGGGCGCCGAGTTGCAGGTGCGCGCGGACCAGGAGGTCACGGTAGTCCTGCCAGGCAAAACTCTTGCGTGCTCCTTTGAGTAGCAGGTGGAAGCGGGGCCGGTAGAACATCCGGGACCTTTCCCCGGGCCGGTAGCAGCACATCGCGGCGATCGAGATCCGTCGCCGCGACCGTCCCCGCACTCTCACCACGGGCGTCTGCCCGCGTCGGCCCCACGTGCGGGCTCGTGGCGGCGTCATCGCGAACCCGGCCTCGTCCTCGAAGACGATCCAGGCATCGAGCGCCGCCGCGGTCCTTCCACCTGCGGCCACACATCCTTCTTCCAGAGCTCGACCGCGCGTTCGTCACGTTCCAGTGCACGACGGGCAGGGCTCTGCCAGGACCAGCCGTGGCGGTGCAGGAGCCGCCACACTCCCGCGATCGAGCAACTGACCTTGAACTGGCGGCCGATCAGCGTTCTGACGCGTTCCAGGGTCCACCGCTGATCTTCCCAGCCATGCGCGGCCGGCCCTTTGGCCAGCTCCTTTTCCAGCAGGGCGAACCGCTCATCCGACAGCTTCGGCAGTTTCGCGGGTCCCTTCGACTTCAGACCCTCCATGCCGCCCTCACGCCAGGCCCGGCGCCATTGCTCCACCGAACGCTCGCTCACCCGCAGGTCCTTGGCGATGTCCGAAGTCCTGTCACCTCGTGCGAACCTCTGCCCGGCCTCCAGCCGGATCCCTTCACGCACAGCCCGCCGCTCAGCAGTCAGGCCCCCACCATCCGCGTACCGCATAACACCGGCATACCGCAGGAATCACCCAACGTCACCACCCGAAGGCAACCCGAAAAGGTCAGTA
>NZ_JAEQAZ010000370.1 GCF_016654115.1 Streptomyces sp. MBT53 | reverse complement strand
CAGCACAGTGGGGAGAGCCTCTTGGGTGGGACGGGCGGGCGCGGGCCCGTCCGAAAGTCGGGGACCAGTCTGGCAGTGTGGCGGACCGGGCCGATATTCGTCAGACGCCCCGGCCGCCGGTGGAGTTCCTCGGTCCGGTCAGTTCGACCCCTTCGGGTCGTGCGGAGGCTTCCCACCGGCCGCGAGTTCGAACTCGGCTCGCGGGTGTTCGAGTGAACCGAGAGAGACGATCTCGCGTTTGAAGAGCCCCGCCAGGGTCCATTCGGCGAGCACGCGGGCCTTGCGGTTGAAGGTGGGCACCCTGCTGAGGTGGTAGACGCGGTGCATGAACCAGGCAGGGTAGCCCTTCAGCTTCCGTCCGTAGACCTGCGCGACACCTTTGTGGAGTCCCAGGGAGGCGACCGAGCCGACGTACTTGTGGGCGTACGTCTGGAGGGGTTCGCCCCGCAGGGAGTGCGCGATGTTGTCGCCGAGCACCTTGGCCTGGCGTACCGCGTGCTGGGCGTTGGGGGCGGTCTCCGTGCCGGGCGCGTCGGCGGTCACGTCGGGGACGGCCGCCGCGTCTCCCGCTGCCCACGCGTGCGTGGCGCCCTCGATCGTCAGCTCGGCGGTGCACCTGAGGCGGCCGTGCGCGGTGAGCGGGAGGTCGGTGGCGGCGAGGACGGGGTGCGGTTTGACGCCGGCCGTCCACACGAGTGTGCGGGTGGGGAAGCGCTGGCCGTCGTCGAGTACGGCGACGCGGTCGGCGCAGGAGGCGAGGCGGGTCTCCAGGAGGACCTGGATGTTGCGTCTACGGAGCTGGGTGACGGTGTAGGTGCCCATCTCCTCGCCGACCTCGGGGAGGATGCGGTTCGAGGCCTCCACGAGGATCCACTTCATGTCGTCGGCCTGGACGTTGTGGTAGTAGCGCACGGCGTAGCGGGCCATGTCCTCCAGCTCGCCGAGCGCCTCCACGCCGGCGTAACCGCCCCCTACGAAGACGAAGGTCAGGGCCGCGTCGCGGATCGCGGGGTCGCGGGTGGAGGAGGCGATGTCGAGTTGCTCGATGACGTGGTTGCGCAGGCCGATGGCCTCCTCGACGGTCTTGAAGCCGATGCCGTGCTCGGCGAGACCGGGGATGGGCAGGGTGCGCGAGATCGAGCCGGGGGCCAGGACGAGTTCGTCGTACGACAGCTCTTCGGTGCCCGTGCCCTCCTCCTCGGTGGCGAGGGTGCTGAGGGTCGCGGTGCGCTTGTTGTGGTCGATGGCGGTGGCCTCGCCGATGACGACCCGGCACTTGTCGAGGACACGGCGCAGCGGGACGACGACATGGCGGGGGGAGATCGAACCGGCGGCGGCCTCGGGAAGAAACGGCTGATACGTCATGTAAGGGTCGGGGGAGACGACGGTGATCTCGACCTGCCCGCGCCTGATTTCACGTTTCAACTTCTTCTGAAGGCGCAGGGCTGTGTACATCCCGACGTAGCCGCCACCGACAACGAGAATGCGCGCGCGTTCCTTCACCATCCCATGACGCACCCGGCGCTGGAGTTTGTCCACAGGCTCGACAAATTGTGTGACCGGCGAGGGAGGGCGCGCGCGGGCGCCGGAATTGCCGGAGTACGGGGCAGGTGCGCAGGTCAGTGGGGGTGATCGGGGTGGCGCTCGGGGGCGCAATCGGGATGTATGCGACCCGTACTCCGATCGGGGGGCGCTCCGTGCGGAACCTGCCCCTTCTGAATTGACCCCCTCTCAACTATGTTCGTGTGTCGACGGGGTGAAGGGGGATGCGCTCAACGAGCCCGCGAGAAGCGTGGTTCGTGAACCGGGCTTGTCTCACGATGCTCCGGCTGCCAATGGCGGGGAGTCTCCGGGGGGAGACGTCATTAACCGGGGGAACGTGTATGCATATTCAGGATTCTCATTGGACATCCGCGTCTGCCGTCGCATCCGGCGCCGCGGTCGGTGCGACGGGAAACGGACGCGGGGACACCTCGCGCACGACGCCGTTGCGCGTGGACGCACAGCGCAATCTGGAGCACGTGCTGCGGGCGGCGCGTGAGGTCTTCGGCGAGCTGGGCTACGGCGCGCCGATGGAGGACGTGGCGCGGCGCGCGCGGGTCGGTGTCGGCACGGTGTACCGGCGCTTCCCCAGCAAGGACGTCCTGGTCCGGCGGATAGCCGAGGAGGAGACCTCCCGGCTGACCGACCAGGCGCGTTCGGCGCTCGGCCAGGAGGACGAGCCGTGGTCGGCGCTGTCGCGCTTCCTGCGGACGTCGGTGGCCTCGGGCGCCGGGCGGCTGCTGCCGCCGCAGGTGCTGCGGGTGGGCGTCGCCGACGAGGGCGAGGGCGCGCTGCTGGACGAGGCGCGGGTGCCGCAGCAGCGGACGCAGCCGGGCACGGGTGAACTGCGGCTGGTGCCGGAGGAGTCGGCGGGGTCCCTGGGCTCGGTGGTCGACGACGCCGGGGCGGCGGCGCTGCTGGAGGTCGTGGGGCAGCTCGTGGACCGGGCGCGGGCGGCGGGTCAGCTGCGGCCGGACGTGTCGGTGTCGGACGTACTGCTGGTGATCGCCACTGCGGCGCCCTCGCTGCCGGATGCCGCGCAGCAGGCGGCGGCGTCGGCGCGGTTGCTGGACATTCTGCTGGAGGGGTTGCGGTCGCGGCCGTTGTGAGGCCGGCTCCCCGGGGTCGGCTCTTTCGGGTCGGCTCTTCGGGGTCGGCTCTTCGGGGTCGGGAGGCCCGTTCGCGGGTGACTCGAATAGGTGACTGTGATGCGTGGGCGCTGTGCGGTCCGCGCGCCGAGTGATGCCCGGGAGCGTTCCGGGCATTTCGGTCATCGGTGTCAACTGCCGTTCCAGGGGCGAGAGTTGAACCTTCCCCGGAGGGGTGAACGCTAGTACTGCGTTGCGGGAAGTCCCCACGGACGAGTGGATGGTCCGTACGACGGGGTCCTGAACAAAAGCCAATATGGCTACGCTGACCCGGTGTTCGGGACTGGTTCGGCAGGCGGCGGGGGCTTTCCGCGATGAGCGTTGACGGGCGGGACGAGTCACTGGGTGACGGTGACCCGGAGGCCGGTGGGCTGACCTCACCACAGGTGCCGAGCCAGGGCGGGCGGCCGAGTGGCGTCCCCCAGGACGCCGATCCCGGCGAGGGCAGCGTCCCCCCGCAGCGCGAGGGCAGCGTCCTGCCGCCGCCGCTGGAGATGCCGACCGCCGACGCCTCGCTCATCGAGCGGATGCGCGCCGGTGACGACACGGCGTACGAGGAGCTGTACCGGCGCCACGCGGACGCCGTGCGCCGCTACGCCCGCACCTGCTGCCGGGACGCGCACACCGCCGACGACCTGACCGCCGAGGTCTTCGCCCGCATGCTCCAGGCGGTGCGCGGCGGCTCCGGGCCCGAGCACGCCGTACGCGCCTATCTGCTGACCTCCGTCCGGCGTGTCGCCGCGAACTGGACGAAGTCGGCGAAGCGCGAGCAACTCGTCGACGACTTCGCGGTGTTCGCCGCGCAGTCCGCACGGGTCTCGGAAGTGTCCGACGACGACACACTGGACCTGGGCGCCGACGTCCGGGCGATGCACGTGGCCGAGCAGTCGATGGCCATGCAGGCCTTCCGGTCGCTGCCCGAGCGGTGGCAGGCCGTGCTGTGGCACACCGAGGTCGAGT
>NZ_JAEQAZ010000369.1 GCF_016654115.1 Streptomyces sp. MBT53 | reverse complement strand
AANGTCCGGCGGTGCGGGTGCCGCCGGTGCGTCGGCGGCGGCCGGCGGCAGTTCGTCGGGCGGGGCCGGTGCCGGTGGCGCGGCGGCCTCCGAGGGGCTCGGGGCGCCGGTGAAGGCGGGCATCGCGGCCGGTGTGGTCGCGGTGGGTGTGGTGGCGGCGGTGGCATTCGCGCTGGCCAACCACGACAGTCCCGCGAAGCACCATGCCGCCGCGCCGGCCCCTTCCTCCTCCCCCGTCGTCAAGCCCGAGCCGCCGACACCGACTCCCCCGAAGAAGCAACCCGCCCAGGAACCGGCGGTGTTGGCCCCCGAACCGACCCCCACTCCGAGCCCGACGCCGTCGCCCACACCCCATCCGACACCGACCCCCAAGGCCACGCCGACCCCGACTCCGACACCGACTCCCCGGCCCACGCCGACCCCGACGCCCACCC
>NZ_JAEQAZ010000368.1 GCF_016654115.1 Streptomyces sp. MBT53 | reverse complement strand
GTCCCTCCCCGCAGCCCATCGTCGAACGGTGACCAAGCCACCCCGTCTGCTGCTCCCGCTCCTCGCCGCCGCCCTGCTGCTCCCGCTGACCCCGGCCTCGGCCGCGCCCCTCCCCCGCGACGACTGCGGGGCGTCCGGCTGGGCGCCCTCGGCCACCCGGATCGACCCGGCCGACACCTACCACCCGTACGTCGGCAACGGTTACCTCGGCACCCGGGTCCCGCCCGTCGGCGCGGGTTACGCGGCGTCCGGCGAGAAGACCGGCTGGCCGCTCTACACACCGCGCTACGACGGCGCGTTCGTCTCCGGCCTCTATGCCCGGGGCCCCGCGAACACCGCGGGCCGCGAGGCCCTCGCCGCCCTCCCGACCTGGACCGGCCTCGATGTGACGGCGGGCGCCGAGACGTACGGCAGCGGCAGCCGGATCACCGGGTACCGCCAGACCCTGGACCTCCGCTGCGGCTACGTCCGTACGTCCCTCACCTGGACGACGAAGGACGGCCGCCGCACCGACCTGGTCTACGACGTCCTCACCTCCCGCGACAGCGAGCACACCGGCGCCGTGCACCTGCGCGTGACCCCGCACTGGGACGGCGAACTCACCCTCACCGACCGCCTCGACGGCCGCGGCGCCCGCCGTGTAACGCCGACGGCGGGCGGCCCGGTCGGCGCGCACACCATCGGCGTCGCGTTCCGCACGGACGGGACCGGGGTCGACGGCGCGCTGGCCTCCGTGCTGGACGCGCCCGGCACTCCCCAACGTGCCGTCCGAAGCAGGAAGTTGAGCGCCAGTCAGACGACCGTCCTGCCGGTCCGCTCCGGTCGTACCTACACCGCGACCAAGTACGTCGGCGTCGACACCACCCTCACCTCGCGCGATCCCCGGGCCGCCGCCCAGGACGCCGCCGGGCGGGCCGCTCGGCGCGGGTGGGACGCGCTGCTCGCCACGCACACCGCCGCGTGGCGGGCGCTGTGGTCGTCCGACATCGAGGTGCCTGGCCATCCGGATCTGCAACTCTGGGCCCGTTCCGCCCAGTACGGGCTGCTGTCCGCGCTGCGCCCCGGCGCCCGGAACAGCATCGCGCCCGCCGGTCTGACCAGCGACAACTACGCGGGCATGATCTTCTGGGACGCCGAGACCTGGATGTTCCCGTCGCTGCTCACCACCCACCCCGACCTCGCCCGCCCGGTCCTCGACTACCGCTTCCGCACCCGCGCGGCCGCCGCCGAGAACGCGGCGAAGACCGCGGTGAAGGGCCTGTTCTTCCCGTGGACCAGCGCGAGCCACGGTCTGCTGTGGAACGAGTGCCAGAGCTGGCAGCCCCCGCACTGCCTCACCCAGAACCACCTCCAGGGCGACATCGCCCTCGCCGCCCGCCAGTACTACCTCGCCACCGGCGACCGCGCCTGGCTCCGCACCGAGGGCTGGCCACTCCTCAACGGCCTTGCCCAGTACTGGACTTCACGGGTCACGAAGAACACCGACGGCTCCTACTCCATCAAGGAGGTCGCGGGCCCGGACGAGTACAGCAACGGCGTGAACGACGCCGTCTACACCAACGCCGTCGCCGCCACCGCCCTCCGCGCCGCCACCGACGCGGCCCGCACCCTGGGCCGGCCCGCCCCCGCCGACTGGCTCACCATCGCCAACCACCTCCGCATCCCCTACGACCCGAAACGCAAGATCTTCCTCCAGTACGACGGCTACGACGGCTCGGGGATCAAGCAGGCCGACACCGTGCTGCTGGTCTACCCGCTGGAGTGGCCGATGCCGGCCGGTGCCGGGGCTTCCACCCTCGACTACTACGCCCAGCGCACCGATCCGGACGGCCCCGCCATGACCGACGCCGTCCACGCGATCGACGCGGCGGCCGTCGGCGAACCCGGCTGTGCCGCGTACACCTACCTCCGGCGGGCCTACCAGCCGTTCGCCCGCGGCCCGTTCGCCCTCTTCTCGGAGTCGCGCGGCGACAAGGCCGGTGCGTCCGACCCGCTCGCCGGCTCCCCCGCGCAGGACTTCCTCACCGGCAAGGGCGGCTACCTCCAGGTCTTCACCCACGGCCTGACCGGCCTCCGGCTGCGCCCCGACACCCTCCACCTGGACCCGAGCCTGCCGCCCCAACTCGCCGACGGGGTACGCCTGTCGGGCCTGCGCTGGCGCGGTCGTACGTACGACATCGCGATCGGTGCGAGGACGACGACCGTACGGCTGCGCTCCGGGGCGCCCTTCGTGCTGGACACCCCCGAGGGCCGCCGCACCCTCTCCGGCACGGTCACCCTGAAGACCCGGCGCCCCGACCTCACCCCGACCACCGACCTGGCCCGCTGCCGCCCCGCGACGGCGACCTCCTCGGAGTCCGGCCGCTACCCGGAGGCCGCCGTGGACGGCAGCCCCGCGACCGCCTGGTCCCCGGGCGCCGACCGCGCCTCGCTCACCGTCGACCTGGGCCGCCCGGTACGGCTCGGGACGGTCCGGCCCACGTGGACGAAGCGCCCCGGGTCTTACACGGTCGAGGTCTCGGCGGACGGCCGCGCATGGCACGCCCCGAACGGGACGCCCGCCCGGTACGTCCGTGTCACCGTGCGCGGCGGCACGGGTGCCGCACTTGCCGAGCTCGACGTGCGCTCGTGAGGCCGAGTGCCCGTGACGGCCAACTGACCTGACAGGCAAGGTCAGTTGGCCTCGGCCGCCAGCCGTTGCTGTTCCTCCTCGACGATGCGGCGGGCCAGGGTGGCGTCCGATATGTCGACCGCGTCCGGCGTGGCGTCCGCGAGGTCGCTGCGGCGGGCGAACCGGTCGAAGAGGCGGTCCTTGTTCTTGAGGATGGTCAGGAGCCGGTCGTCCACGCTGTCGGTGGCGAGCATGCGGTGCACCTGGACCGTGCGTATCTGGCCCATGCGGTGGACGCGGGCCACGGCCTGGTGCTCCACCGTCGGCTTGACCTGGGGTTCGCAGAGGATGACCAGGGAGGCGGCCTGGAGGTTGAGGCCGACCCCGCCCGCGCTGATCTGGGCGAGCAGCACGGCGTGCCCCCCGGCCTGGGTGAAGTCGTCGACCAGTTGCTGCCGGCGGAGGGCCGGGACGCTCCCGGAGATCGTCCCGGTCACCCGCGTGCCGGGCCCGTCCAGTGCGCTGCGGACCGTGGTCAGCACATCCCGGAAGTAGGAGAAGACCACCACCTTCACGCCGTTCTCCGCGGCCTCGGCGACCAGTTCCCGCAGGCGCTGGAGCTTCGCCGACTTCTCGGCGTCGGCGTAGGCCGCCCGGCGCATCGCCATGAAGTTCCCGGCGCCGACCGCGCGGTCGTAGGCCTCGCGGTCGGCGGCGCCGAGCTCCACCCACTCGTCGACCTCGACCAGGGCGGGCAGTTCGGTGAGGACGTCCACCTGGTTGCGGCGGAGGTAGGCGGGGGCGACGGACTTGCGGAAGGCCTGCGGTCCGGCAGCCGCCGTGCCGTTGCGGACCGTCGGCAGCAGTTCGGGGCGCAGGTGGCGGACGAGGGTGCGGAACTCGTCGACGTGGTTCTCCATGGGCGTGCCCGTCAGGAAGAGCACGCGGTCGCAGCGCTCGGTCCACAGGGCGACCGACTTGGTGCGGCGGGTGTCCGGGTTCTTCACGTAGTGGGCCTCGTCCACGACGAGCATCCCCGGGGTGGGGCCGGGCGGGGCCTCGCCCTTGGGCTGCCGGCGCGTCGGTTTCCGGCTCTCCGGCTTCCGGCTCTCCGGCGTCGGCAGGGTGTGCAGCGTGTCGAAGGTCGTGACCGCGACTC
>NZ_JAEQAZ010000367.1 GCF_016654115.1 Streptomyces sp. MBT53 | reverse complement strand
TGGCGAAGGCCCGGGCCGCCTCGTCGACCGTGCAGGACCACGGGGTCAGGTCGTCGAGGGTGTGGAGGGGCGGGGGCGTGGCGCCGGGGGCGCGGACCAGCCATTCGTTCCATACGACGCCGTTCGGGGCCGTGAGCACCTCGAAGCGGAGGTCGGGCCAGAGGGGGAGCGGCCACTGCCGGGCCTCGCACTCCAGGTCGCCGATCTTTCTGTCCACGGTGGACTCCGGGGTACCGAGGATCGAGCGGTACCGGGAGGCGGCGGCCCGGCCTCTCGGGGAGTGCAGCATGGCCTGCCAACGCTTGTTGGCCTCGCGCATGTCGGCGATCGAGACGCCCAGCTCATGACGGGCGTCCTCGACCAGGTCCGGGTTGTGGTCCGCCATGCGGCGCAGCAGGACGAGTTGGAAGTCGAGGGGGCTGAAGGGGCTCGCGGGGCGTTTCGCGTCGGGCATGCGATCCATCGTCGCGCACGGCACTGACATCGGGGCTGCGGCCACCGGGACTGCGGCCGTCCGGCAGGAACAGGACCGAGTTGACGTAACGGGGGCCGCGCGCGAACGGCAGGACCCGGCGCAGCAGGCCCTGGGAGACGACGTACGAGGTGCGGGCCTGGTGCTCCTCCAGGGGGAAGGCCGACAGCCTCGTCCAGGTGGTGTCCGGCAGGACCCAGCCCGCGTAGCCCAGCAGCGACAGGTAGGTGACGATCGGCGCGATCGGCTGGATGCGTGACTCCAGTTCGACGAAGAGCGCGGGGCGGTCGCGGGTCAGGAGGCCGGTCGCGCCGTGCAGGACGGCCAGTTCGCTGCCGTCCACGTCGATCTTGATGAAGCCGACGTCCTTGAGGCCGAGCCCGTCGAGCGTGACGCAGGGGACGTGCACGGCACGGGCGTGGATGTCCCGGCGGACCAGCGAGGACACCCCCCGGTCGCCCTCGTCGTCCGGCGGCAGCCACAGGCGGGCGGTGCCGGGGCGGTCGGAGGCGGCGGCCGGGATCACCCGGGCGTGCGCGGGGGCGGCAGCGGCGAGCAGTCGCGCCAGGTGGGGGACCGGTTCGACGGTCACGACCTGGCGCGCGCGTCTCCACAGGCGGTGCGTCCAGGGGCCGTACCAGCCGCCGACGTCGACCGCCGTGCCGCAGTCGGGCGGCAACAGGTCGTCCAGGCGGGCCAGTTCGGGTTCGAAGCGGGGGTAGAGGGCGCGGGCGGTGGCGGCGACCAGGCGGGTGGGGAGGAAGGGCGCGAGGCGGGCGGTGAGAGTGGTTGTCATGGGGTCATCCGTTGGAGGAGTTCCAAGTGCTCGTCGTCGTCCGTCACTTGCTCTCCGGACGAGGGGAGCAGCTGGGGGATGCCGTCGACGATGGGGTAACGGCGGCGCAGGCGCGGGTTGTAGAGGGCGTCCGTGGGCAGCAGGTGCAGTGGGCCCTTGTCGAGCGGGCAGGCCAGGATCTTCAGCAGCGGGTCGTCCGGGTTCATGGGGGAGTCAACTCCTTGGCCTCGACCGGTGGTTGAGGCGCGTTGTCGTGCTTCGGCATGGTCAGCAGGACGGTGACCGCCAGGGTCGTGCCCCCGATCCGCAGGGCCAGGCGCACCGGGTCGTGCGGCAGCGCCTCGCCGAACGCGAGCGTGCCGAGCACCGCGGTGAACAGGCTCGTCACCGTCGTGCAGACCGGCACGATCAGCGAGGCCCGGCACCGTTGCAGCGCCGCCTGGGACATCACCAGGCCGAACGCGCCCGTGCAGAGCAGGAGATACGGATACGGGGACCGCAGCAGGTCGACCACCGCCCCGCCCAGGTCACTTGTGGTCAGGAAGCTCGACACCCCCTTGATGGCGAGCGAGCTGACCCCGTACAACAGGCCCACCGCCACGCCGTATTCGACACCCGTGGTGGGCAGCCGGTGCCGGTGGGCCGCGCGGCGCTCGGTGGACCGGTACAGCCAGACGCCGGCCGCCAGCGAGGGCACGCACACCAGCAGGATCAGCGGATAGGGCGCGGCCCGGCTGACGTGGTCCGAGCCCTCCTTCAGTGACAGGACGACCATCAGCAGGGCGGCGAGGATCGCGCCGAGCGCGTACCGTTCCCGGCCGCTGGTCCGCTCGCCGAGCATCCGCGCCGACAGCAGCACCAGCAGCACCAGGCCCGACACGAAGATGCCCTGCGCGGCGGCGATCGGCAGCGTCCGGTACACGGCGAGCTGCGCGCCGAACCCGGCGGCGAGCGCGAGGGACCCGCCGATCCACAGCGGGCTGCCGAGCACCAGCCGCAGCAGCCTGGCCGGTTGACGGACCGTCACCTCGGGCAGGGCCGTGAGCGCCCGTTTCTCCAGCACGAAACCGGTGCTGTACAGCACGTTCGCCAACAGGGCCGCGGCCACTCCCCACCACACGGCCGCGCCCCCTACGTCTTCCGCGCGTGCAGCAGCAGGATCGACGCCAACTGCGGTCTGGCACAGGCCAGTCGGTCGAGCGGGCGCAGCGGTCGCGGTACACCGTGGAACGGGGCGCCCTTGAGCCCCACGACCTCGAAACCGGCCGCCGTCACGAACTCCCGCAGCGCGCGCGGGGTGTAGAGCCGCAGATGCCCTACGACCTCCTTGCCCGGGCGGCCGTGGATCGCGCGCAGGCTCACCTCCGAGAACACGGGCTGGACGCCGGCGAGCAGCAGGGCGCGGTTGTACCAGGCGGCCAAGTTCGGTGTGGACAGCATGAGATGGCCTCCCGGGCGCAGCACACGGCGGATCTCGGCGAGCGCCGTGTCCGGGTCGACGAGATGCTCGACCACCTCGCTGAACAGCACGGCGTCGGCGACGGCCGTCTTCAGCGGCAGCGCGGTCAGTTCCCCACGGACCGTGTACGGCAGGCGAGTTCGGGCGCGGGACAGGGCGTCCTGGGACCAGTCGACGCCGATGACGCGGTGGCCGGTGAGGAGGGGCGCGGCGGTGGCCGCCGCCGTCCCGTCGCCGCAGCCGATGTCGAGGATCGTGCGGGGGTGCTCGGTGGCCGGGCCCAGCGCGGTGGCCAGGACGCGGGCCTGGCGGAGGGTGCGGGAGGGACCGGAGGCGACCGGGACGGCCGGGTTCTCGTAGAAGTCGCGGAGGCCGGGGTGGTGCGGGGCGGTGGTCGTCATGCCTCGTGCTCCTCCGTCGTGTGCAGGTAGTGCTCGAACAGGTCGCGGAGGTGGGCGCCGTCGCCCGGGCCGAGGAGAGTGCGCGACCAGCGCAGGGCCACGTGCAGCTTTCCCGCGGTGGAGGCGGTGGTCACGGTGAAGCCGCGGGGCATGCGGGCCGGGGCCGAGAACCACACGGCGTGCGCGCGGCCGGCGGTGCCGCCGAAGTCCAGCGTGTACGGGATACGGCCGATGTTGCTCAGGAGGGTCGTCGAGGTCCAGGGCGCGGCTGCTCTGCGCAGGCCCCGGGTGAGGGTGGCCCGCCAGGCGACGGGGACGACGGGGGCCGTCAACAGGGCTGCCCCGTGCCCCAGTTGGGGGCGGGAGAGGGCTTTCAGCGCGCGGGTACGGGTCGCCGTGCGGTGGAGCAGTTCGCCCATCCTGGCCGGGTCGGTGGTCAACTCGTCCAGGGCGAAGGTGACTTCGACGAGTCGCGTGCCGTTGCCGATGGGCATGTCCGTGCCCCGGGGGCGGTCGTCCACAGGCATCGTGATGCGCAGGGGTCGGGGGTGTGCGCCGTGTTCGCGGTTCCAGTGGGTGATCATCAGGGCCGTCGTGACCATGAGTTGGTCGTTCACGGTGTACGGGGAGCCCTTGGGGCGGTGCGGGACGGAGAGTTCGGTGAGGAGGAGGCCGTTGCCGCCGGGGGAGGGGTCGGGGG
>NZ_JAEQAZ010000366.1 GCF_016654115.1 Streptomyces sp. MBT53 | reverse complement strand
CCTGTCCGCGCTGCGCGCACTCGGAGTGCGGGTCATCGTCGCCGGGAACCAGACTGCCCGCGCCGGTGAGTTGCTGCGCGCCCTCGATCTGCCCGCGGATCTCGTCGTCACGTCGGGGGAGTGGGGCGTGGCGAAGCCTCAGCCGGAGTTTTTCGAGCGCGTACTGGGGGTGGCTCAGGCAGCGCCGGACCGGACGGTCTACGTCGGCGACCACCCGGCCAACGACGTCTTCCCCGCCAAGTCAGCCGGGCTGCGCGTCGCACACATGCGCCGCGGCCCGTGGGGGCATCTGTGGGCGGACGACGCGAAGGTCGTAGCGGCGGCGGACTGGCGTATCGACGGTCTCGGCAAGCTCACGTCGATCGTGGCGGACTGACGGAAACGGCTCGCCCCCACCGGCTGTGGCCGGTGGGGCCGTTCGCATGCACGTGGCGTATCGGTGTCGGTACGGTTCGGAGCAGACGCCCTCAAGTGGAGCCCGTATGACCGTGTTCGCGAGCGACGGAGTCGGCAGGCGGATCGCCTACTACCGCAGTGTCGTCCGTCCGAAGATGACGCAGCGACAACTCGCCGACGCGGCAGGCGTCGCTCTGGGAACCATCCGCAAGGTCGAACGTGGTGAACGCGGCGTCACAGACACCACCCTCGAGGCCATCGCGCACGCGCTGGGCGTCGATCCGACCCGGCTGCGGGCCGATCGACGCCCCGCACAGAGGGCCGTCCATGACGCGCTGCCCACGCTTTCCGCCGCGATCGCCGCCTACGACGTGCCCGAGGACGGCCCGACACGTTCCCTGCGCAGCCTGCGTGCGGCCGTGGACGAGGCCGTCGACTGGCGACTGGGAGCCCAATACACGCGTATCGTCCGCACGTTCCCCGACCTGATCGCCGAACTCACGCGCGCCTACCACCGATCCACCACCCACGAGCGGTCCGAACTGGCCGCCCTCCTGGTCAGTGCCTACCGCTCCGCCGACGCCGTCGCCTACAAGTACGGTGCCCGCGACCTGTCCGCGCGCCTGGTCGAACTGATGCGGTGGGCCGCTCCCGGGGCTGGAGACGCGCTGCTGTCGGCGTCCGTCGCCTACGTACGTACCGAGACGTTCTTCGCCGCCCACGCCTACGCCGCCGGACTGCGCGCCCTGGAACACGCGCTGGACTCCGCACCTGCACCCAATGAGCCGCCAGAGATCGCGACCCGCGGTGCGCTCCATATGAGGGCCGCGGTCATCGCAGGCCGAGCGCGCGATGCCGCAGGGGCGACCAGCCACCTGAGAGAAGCCCGCGCGCTCGGGGACCAGGTCACCGAGGGCGTGCGCTACGGCACCGCGTTCGGTCCCGACTCCGTTCGCATCCACGAGGTGTCCGTCGCGGTCAGCCTCGGTGACGGCTATGTAGGCCGCGCTCTCGACATCGCCAACGAATGGAAACCGCCGCTCGATCTGCCTGCCGAACGACGTTCCGGTTTCTACATCGAACTCGCCCGCGCCCAACTCTGGTCCGGCCTCGCCGACGACGCCTTCGAGTCGTTGCAGACCGCTCGGCGGATCGCGCCGCAACATACCCGCGAGCACCCCTGGGTCCGTGAAGACGCCGCGACGTTGCGCCGGTTGAAGCGAGCCGACTCGGAGACCCTCACCAATTTCGCCGAATGGTGCGCCGCCACCTGAGCGAACCACCCCAACTACCCCTCCCCGGGGTACTTGTGGCCTTCTCGCGCCCTCACCATCTGTCGCACGCGCAGAAACCGGCAGATGGGAAACGTGCATGCCGCCGAGGAACACTGACATGGCCGAGACCAGGGGGCTTCAAGGCTGCGGGACTGTCGAAGAGTGGCTGGCCTCGGCCCACCCGTCGCCGAGTTCGGTGTGCGAAGAATGGGGCAGCATTGCGCAGCTCGCACTGATCCCTCTCGGACGCGGCTTCGAGGCCGTCCGCATTCCCGACGACATTGTGCACGGCTTTGTGGGAAGCGACGACCCTGCCACGGTGAGCGCCCGCCTCGCCGAGAGCCTCAACGGCGGCCCGGTCATCCGCGACCCCGGATTCCACCGCTACTACGCACTCGTACCCCCTGGCACCGCCGAGTTCTGGCGTGCCCCGGTCGCGGAATGCATCACCGCGGGCACCTACTTGGGCGTACCCCGAGCCGACCGGGTGGAATTGGACGACGGAGCGAGGACCTCGTACTGGTCGGTCCCGATGTCCCGGCCGAACGGTCTGTGCACGGCCGCCGACGTGCTGGCCTTGGTGCAGCTGGGCCACTCCCTGGCAAGCGAGGACGAGTCTTGAACGCGTCCACCGCCGAGGCTCCGCACCTGTCGGCGGAATGCACGCTCGCCCAACGCCCCCACTACGAAGGGCTTCACGGCGAGTGCCGTGAGACCAAGGACATTCCGCTACCGGGGATCACCCGCATCCTGCTCCAGTCCCGTTGCGGCTGCTCCTGCCACAGCTCCGACACATCGGGGCCGAGCCCTTCTCGGCAGTAGGAGATGTTCATGACCGTCACCCCATCGATGGCACGGACGGTGCTCGGGACTTCGCGCCAGCCCTGCCGCTGTTCCCCCGGATGATCAACGCCCCTGCTGTCGAGTATTCGAGTGGCTGTGCGGTTAGGGCGGCGACTGTGAGCGGGGTCGTGGGCGTACCGTGTTGGCACGCGATTCGGGGGCAGCGGCACGGGGACGGCGCGATGGGCGAGCAGTACGGCGGGGATCACCAGGATTTTCGGGGCGGGAAGTTCAACGGCCCCTTCACCGCGAAGGCGGAGTACCACCAGCACGGGCCGGCGCCCACCGCACTGGATGCCCTGCCTCCGAAGGTGGCCGGATTCACCGGTCGTAGTGACCAACTCGACGAGCTGCTCGGTGCGTTCGACCCGGATGGGGGTGAAGCGTCGGGGGCTGTGTTGGTCGCCGCAGTGTCCGGGCTCGGCGGGATCGGCAAGACCGCGCTCGCGGTGGAGGCGGCTCACGCGGCCTGCGGCAAGGGGTGGTTCCCGGGTGGAGTCCTCTTCGTCAATCTGCATGGGTACGACGATGATCGCGTTACGGCGGAACAGGCGCTGGAGACTCTGCTGAGGGGGCTGGGGACGCCTCCGGAGCACATTCCTAACGGGGTGGACGCGCGGGCCGCGTTGTATCGCTCGGTACTCGCCGAGCGGGAGCGGGAGTTGGGGGCGGTGCTGGTCCTGGCCGACAACGCGTCCTCTGCGGAGCAGGTGAGTCCCTTGCGCCCCGGGGGTGCGCGGCACCGGCTGCTTGCCACCTCGCGGAGCAAGTTGCCCCAACTCGGGGCGCGGTTACTGCCGTTGGGGGAGCTGAGTCCGGGGGAGGCATACGACCTTCTGGACCGGGCGTTGCGGATTGCCGCTCCGGGGGATGCGCGGGTGGTGGATGAGAGTGAGGCTGCTGCTGAACTCGCCTTGCTCTGTGGGCATTTGCCCCTCGCCCTTCAGATCGCTGCGGCTTTGCTCGTCTTCGACAGGGACAAGACCGTGGCCGAACTCGTGGTGGAACTCGCCGAGTCCGGTGACCGGCTCATGCACCTCGACGACGGTGAGCGCAGTGTTCGGGCTGCCTTTGACCTGTCGTACAGGCGCCTGCCGGCTGAACAGGCCCGGTTACTACGGCTGTTGGCCTTGGCTCCAGGGCCCGAGGTGACCGCCGAGGTCGTCGCCGTGTTGGACGGGGCGGATGCTGCGCCGGTACGTGTGCTCGATGCGTTGTGCCGCGCTCATCTTGTTGAGCGGGGGAGTGGGCGTGGGCGGTGGCGATTGCATGACTTGGTGCGGGTGTTCGGGGTGGGTGTGGTCAAGGGAGACGCGGAGTTGTGGGAGGAGGGAGAGGCGGCGCGGGAGCGGGTGC
>NZ_JAEQAZ010000365.1 GCF_016654115.1 Streptomyces sp. MBT53 | reverse complement strand
TCGTGAGCGGAATCGCCGGGCGGCCGACGGCGCCCACAACTGGAGGCGAGGGCTGTGGACGGCGACCGGTTCCGGGCGAGGGCGACGGTGCCGCTGCCCGCGGAGGCGGGAGGTTCCGCATCGTGAGCGGAATCGCCGGGCGGCCGGCAGCGCACGCGAGCGGAGTCACGGCCGGCCCGCTGTCCGCCGCGGGCCGGGGCGACATCCGTCCGCCATCCGCCGTGCGCGGAGTCACCACACGCCTGACCGCACACCCGCTGCCCGCCGCCACCCCAGTCACCGGAGTCGTGTCATGACCGTCGACGTCGTACGGCTGCTGCTTGCCGATGATGAGCATCTGATCCGGGGGGCGCTGGCCGCGTTGCTCGGGCTTGAGGACGATCTGTTGGTGGTCGCGGAGGCGGCGACCGGGCCCGAGGCGTTGGCCATGGCGCGGGCGCACCGGCCCGATGTGGCCGTGCTGGATCTGCAGATGCCGGGGGCCGACGGTGTGAAGGTCGCCACATCTCTGCGGGCCGAACTGCCTGATTGTCAGGTTCTGATCGTCACCGGGCACGGTCGGCCGGGCCATCTGAAGCGGGCGCTCGCGGCCGGCGTGCGGGGGTTCGTGCCGAAGACGGTCAGTGCGCAGCGGCTCGCGGAGATCATTCGCACCGTGCATGCCGGACAGCGGTACGTCGACCCGGAGTTGGCCGCCGACGCCATCTCCGCCGGGGACTCGCCGCTGACCGCGCGCGAGGCCGAGGTTCTGGAACTCGCCGCCGACGGTGCGCCGGTCGCGGAGATCGCCGAACGGGCCGCGCTGTCCCAAGGGACCGTACGGAACTATCTCTCCTCGGCCGCCTCGAAACTCGGTGCCGAGAACCGTCATACGGCAGTGCGTCTCGCACGCGAGCGAGGTTGGGTATAGTTGCTCTCGCGCCACGGCGCAGCGCGGACGTAGCTCAGTTGGTAGAGCGCAACCTTGCCAAGGTTGAGGTCGCCAGTTCGAACCTGGTCGTCCGCTCCGAACAAGAACCCCGGTCCGGGTGGACCGGGGTTTTTGCGTATCCGCTGCCCGCTAGCTCCAGCTCTGGCCCGTCAGGCGCTCGTACGCCTCGATGTACTTCGCCCGCGTCGCGTCCACGACCTGCTGCGGCAGCGGCGGCGGAGGCTGCTCGCTCCTGCGGTCCCAGCCGGACTCCGGCCCGGTCAGCCAGTCGCGCACGAACTGCTTGTCGTACGACGGCTGCGCGCGGCCCGGCTCCCACTCCTCGGCCGGCCAGAACCGGGAGGAGTCCGGGGTGAGCACCTCGTCGGCGGCGATCAGCGTCTCGCCCTCGAAGCCGAACTCGAACTTGGTGTCCGCGAGGATGACGCCCCGGTCGCGCGCGATGTCCCGGGCCCGGCCGTAGACGGCGAGCGTCGCCTGCCGCAGCTGCGCGGCGGTGTCCGCGCCGACCTGCCGGGCGACCTCCTCGTACGACACGTTCTCGTCGTGCTCCCCTACGGCGGCCTTCGTGGCCGGGGTGAAGATCGGGGCCGGAAGTTCGCTGCCGTCGACCAGGCCCTCGGGGAGGGCGAGGCCACAGACCGTGCGGGACGCGTTGTACTCCAGCAGGCCGGAGCCGGTGAGGTAGCCGCGGGCCACGCACTCCACCGGGACCATGCGGAGGGACTTGCAGACGAGGGTGCGGCCGGCCCAGTCGGCGGGGGCGCCGGGCGGGAGGTCAGTGCCGAGGACGTGGTTGGGGATCAGGTCGGCGAGCTGGTCGAACCACCAGAGGGAGAGCTGGGTGAGGACACGGCCCTTGTCCGGGATCTCGGTGGGCAGTACCCAGTCGTACGCGGACATGCGGTCGCTGGCGACCATCACGAGCTCGCCCGCCTCGTTCTGGTACAGCTCCCGCACCTTGCCGGTGTGGAGGTGCGTCAGGCCCGGGACCTGGAGCGGCTCGGGCTTTTCTACGAATCCGGACACGGTTCCTCCAGTGGGTCTCTCCAACTGGCTCGATTGTCCCGTATGCGAGGCCGCCTCCGGACAGGGGGTGAGGTGACCTCGCGAGCGGGGTTCAGTCGTGCTTGCAGATGCGGTCCAGGAGGTTGGCGGTGGCGCGCTGGACGCGGGCGTCGACGTGGCCGGGGCGGTCCAGGGCCGGTGACCAGGCGAAGGTGCCGGAGGCGAAGACGAGGGAGCCGGAGGGCGCCCGGTAGAGGGACGTCTCCTGGTGGCGGAGGGCGCCCTCGCTGTCCGTGTACGGGGAGTGGGCGAGCAGGATGCGCTCGTCGTGCGGGGGGAGCTGGGTGCGCGGGAAGTACCGGTCGGCCTCGCCCGCGACCAGGCCCTCGATGCCCTCGCCCTCGGCGGTGCCGGTCGCCTCCCACAGCCAGTGGTCGGCGTTGCGCACGATCAGGGGATGCGGCTCGGGGACCCGGCCCGCGTACTGGATCCCCACCAACTGCTGCTCGGGGCGGTCGACTTCGCGCCACAGCACCGGGCGGCCGGGGCCGCGGCGCTTGCGGCAGGTGAGCAGCCGGTCGGGGACGCCGGACGGCGAAGGGGCCAACTCCACTTGCCAGTACATGGTGTTGGCGGAGAGGAAGACGAGGGACGTGCCGTGCTCGCGGGCCAGTTCGACGGTACGGCGCATGGGGGTCGACCAGTACTCGTCGTGGCCCGGGAAGACCAGCCCCCGGTAACGGGTGGGGTCCACGCGGCCCGAGTGCAGGTCGCGGGCGTCGGCGTAGGCGAGGTCGTAGCCGTAGCGCTCGGCCCAGCGGATGAAGTCGTAGGCGTGGCCCACGTGCAGGGGCAGGCCCGCGCCCGCGTACGGGCGGTCGAAGGAGACGGTCGTCGCGGCCTCGGACTCGCCGAGCAGCCGGCCGTCGGCGTCCCACGCGTGGTAGAGGCTCGCGCCGGTGTGGCCGTCCTCCGGGTAGAGGTTGTACGCCTGCCAGGTGATGTCGGGCAGCAGGAGGAGCAGGTCGGCGGGGTGGTTGTCGCGGACCGTGAAGGGGATGTGGGAGCGGTAGCCGTCGGCGGTGGTGAGGACGGCCACGTAGGCGCCGATGCTCCAGTAGCTCGGGATCTGCAGCCGCCAGGACAGCCACCAGTGATGGCAGGAGACCGTGCGGTCGGCGGTGAGCGGCGGGGGCTGGACGATGCCGGAGAGGCGGGGGCTGGTGGTGATCTTGGCGGCGCCGTCACCGCCGTAGTGGCCGATGCGGTAGATGTCGACGCCGAACTCCTGGGGCGGGTCGACGGTGACGTGGAAGTCGAGGGCCTCGCCGGGGGCGACCGCGCTCGCGTTGGTGAACCCCTTGATCTGGCGGCGCACGTCGTCGGCGGAGCGCGGGCCGCCGCCGGACGCGGAGGCGCGCGGGGCGGGGACCTTGGGGGTGTTCCTGCCGGAGGTGTTCCTGCCGGGTGCGTGCGCCGGGGGCTGGGCGGGGGCCGGGTCCACGTACCAGGGGACCACGTGACCGGTGTCGTCGAAGTAGGTCTCGCTGCCGCGGAGCCAGGGGACGGGGCCCTGTCCGAAGGGGTCCGTCACGGCGTGCGCCAGCGCTCCCGACTCCCAGCGGCGGATCTGCTCCGACCCCATGTCGCTCCCCTCCCTCGTGCCCCCGTGGTCGTTCTTCGCCCAACTGTCGTATGCCGCAAGCCTTTGCCAGGCACCGGACGGCGTACGGGATCGGCCCCAGCACATCACATTAAGCACTCACTCTGTCACTGGTCGTTGCGAATTGACCAAAAGTGGAGCTCGGGGTTCCGATACGCGTGAAGCGTGTGAGGGGTGGCGGACCGCGACCTCAGACGAGGCGTACCGGCTTCTCCGGGCGTATGCCCAGGTCGATCAGCCAGGCCCGCAGCGGGCCTGGCTGATCGACCT
>NZ_JAEQAZ010000364.1 GCF_016654115.1 Streptomyces sp. MBT53 | reverse complement strand
CGGTCGGCACCGGCAACCCGCACGCCCCGGGCCTCGGCAAGCCCGTCCCTCCCACCGCGGTCCCCGTCCCCGCTCCCGACAACTCCCCCCAGCCCCAACCTCACCCCTACTCCCAGCCTCACGCCCAAGCCCCGGCCCGCTGGGACGAGTTGGCCGCCGCCGGTGCTCTCGTCCGGCGGGGGCCCGCGACCGCGTTGGCGGCCGAGCGGGCTCGGCAGGTGCGGATGACCGTGGTGGGGCCCGTCACCGAGCGGTGGGCGCCCGAGCAGGCCGTACCGGTGCACGAGAACTGGCAGTTGGCCGCGCCGATCGGTCCGGCCACCGACCTGTGGGCGCTCGGCGCGCTGCTCTTCCGGGCCGTACAGGGGCACGCGCCCTATCCGGAGGAGGCGACCGCCGAGCTGGTGCAGCTCGTGTGCGCGGAGCCGCCCGCCTTCGCGGAGGAGTGCGGGCCGCTGCGCCCGGTCGTGGAGTCGCTGCTGCGGCAGGACCCGACCGAGCGGCTGGACTTCGAGGAACTGCGGGGCTGGCTGCGGTCGTTGGTGCGTTCGGCGCCCGAGCCCGAGGCCGGTGCGCATGTCGTCGCCACTCCGCCGACCGACCCGCGGCGGCTGCCGATCGTGCGCAGGCGCGGCGAGTTGGTGCGCAGGCGGCGGGCCGGGCTGCCCGCGACCAGTCCGCACGGGCGGCACAAGCGGGCCAAGGAGGAGGTCGGCGGGTCGCCGCGCAGACTGGGGCGGACCCTGCTGGTGCTCATCTTCCTGCTGCTGGCCGGCGCGGTCGCCTACGCCATGCTCTTCCTGCCCAAGTCCGGGGAGGACACCGGCGCGGGGCAGGGGGACAGGACGGGAACGGCGGGAGATGTCAGTCCGGCGCCGGGGCAGTCCTCGGCCCAGGCGAGCAGTCAGCCGCAGCCCGACCAGACCTCACCCGATGCCTCCGCCTCCTCTTCTGCCTCCTCCTCCGCCTCCAACACCCCTTCGCAGCCCGCCGGTTCGACCGTCGCCGCCGGCTTCGAGCTGCGCAAGGACTCCGTGGGGTTCCAGGTCGCCGTCGCCAAGGGCTGGACCCGTACGCCGAAGAACGGCAGCGGCCAAGTGGTCTACTCGCACGGCGACTTCGAGCTGATCGTGGTGGCGGGACGGGACAGCGCGGCGAAGTACGGCAGCGACCCGATGGTCTACCAGCGGGACACGGAGCGCGAGTTGCAGCCCTACCGCGACTCCAGCTGGGCCACCGCGACCGGCCTGCGGACCATCACGGTCGGCGGAAAGACCATGGCCGAGGGGCAGTTCACCTGGACGGACAGCCAGGGCGGTGACCTGTTCGTACGCAACATGGCGTTCCTCATCGACGGCCGCTACCACATCGTGCAGGTGCGCGGCCCGGAGGCCCAACGGGACGAGGTGACACGGCTGTACGAGCAGGCGTCGTCGACCTACCAGTACACCGGCTGACCCGCGGAGGCGGCGCGCCGGAGCCAAATGGTTCCCGTTCGGGCGCAGAAGCGACAACCGTCACAGTGCGGTCTCCTTGGTACCCCGCTGGTTCCCTGTCGGAGGGCCGGTCCTTACGCTGAGCCTGTCAAGAGCATTGCGGGGCAACGTGAATCAGATGCAGGGCCTGCTCCTCGCGGGGCGCTATCGGCTCGCCGAATCGATCGGCAGCGGAGGCATGGGCCGGGTGTGGCGTGCGCACGATGAGGTGCTGCACCGGGCCGTCGCCATCAAGGAGTTGACGGCCGCGCTCTACGTGTCCGAGAGCGACCAGCCGAGACTTCTGGCGCGCACCCGCGCCGAGGCGCGCGCCGCCGCGCGCATCAACCACTCCGCCGTCGTCACCGTCCACGACGTCCTCGAACACGACGGCCGCCCATGGATCGTCATGGAGCTGGTCGAGGGCAACTCGCTGGCCGACGAGGTCAAGGAGCAGGGCCGCATCGAGCCGGCCGAGGTCGCGCGCATCGGCATGTGGGTGCTCCGCGCCCTGCGCGCCGCGCACGCCGCCGGTGTCCTGCACCGTGACGTCAAGCCCGGCAACGTACTGCTCGGGCAGGACGGCCGGGTGCTGCTCACCGACTTCGGGATCGCGCAGATCGAGGGCGACAGCACCATCACACGGACCGGCGAGGTCGTCGGGTCCGTCGACTACCTCGCCCCCGAGCGCGTCCGGGGTGCCGACCCGGGACCGTCCTCCGACCTGTGGGCGCTGGGCGCCACGCTCTACACGGCAGTTGAGGGCCGGTCACCGTTCCGCCGTACCTCGCCGCTGTCCACCATGCAGGCCGTCGTCGAGGAGGAGGTCGGCGAACTGCGGTACGCCGGTCCGCTCGCCCCCGTCATCGCCGCGCTGCTGAACAAGGACCCCGACCTGCGGCCGAACGCGGACCAGACCGAGCAGATGCTCGCGGAGGCCGCCGAGGGACGACGGCCGCGGTCGGCGGAGGAGTGGCTGCCGACGCAGCGGGTGGGCTCGCGGGCCGAGAGCTTCACGGACACGCCCGGCACGGGCGCGACGCCGTACCCCGGCACCGGGGCGCCGTCGTACGCGGGCACCGGCCCGACGTCGTACGCCGGTACGGGCGCGCCGTCGTACGCGTCCGCGACGGGGGCCACGTACCAACAGACGCCCCCCGTCTCCCTCGTGGGACCCGGTGCCGCCGCGCCCGCTCCGCCGAAGCGCCGCCGGGCCCGTTCGGTCGTCCTGGTGGTCGTCCTCGCCGCGCTCGTCGGCGGCGGTACGGCGCTGGGGCTGCAGAAGTGGCACCAGGACCAGGACCAGGGCGGCACCCCGGGAGCGTCGGCCTCGCAGAGCCCCACAGGGGGCGCCTCGACCTCGCCGCAGAACTCGAATCCCGCCAACTGGCAGACCTACACCGACCCATTGGGCTTCGAGATATCGCTCCCCAAGGGCTGGGTGCGGAAGCTCTATGTCTCCGACAACAAGAGCGGCGAGACCACCGACATCCAGCAGGTCGACTACACGCCCGACAACGGCGAGCACTTCGTCCGTATCGCCATCGACCCCACCCCGGACTTCCCCACCGCGAACGCCCACCAACTGGACCTGGAAGTACAGCTCCAGCGGCTGGTCGACTACAACAGGGTGACCCTGCAGGCGAACATCTTCCGCGACCGTCCGGGCTCCGTGTGGGACTACACCTGGACCGCGCAGGCGAAGGACACGCCCTTCCCGGGGCCGCGGCGGGCCATCGAGGAGACGTACACGTCCCGTGACGGGATCGAGTACGCGATCTACATGTCCTCGCCGGCCGCGGACTGGGCGACGACCAGTAAACAGTTCAAGTCGGTCCTGCAGAGCTGGAGTCCCAACTCGGGCTGACCGCTTCCGGTTGCGTCATGATGGTGCGCATGGGGACCGAGGGGGACAGCGTCCGGGTGATCGCCGGGCGTTACCGACTGGAGAAGCGGCTCGGGCGCGGCGGCATGGGCGTCGTGTGGCGGGCGACGGACCAACTGCTGGGCCGGCAGGTCGCCGTCAAGGAGATCGCCCAGGACGACTCGCTCTCCGAGGAGGAGGCCCGGCAGCACCGCGACCGGACGCTGCGCGAGGCGCGGGCGGTCGCGCAGTTGCGGCATCCGCACATCATCGTCGTGCACGACGTCGTCGAGCAGGACGAACGGCCGTACATCGTCATGGAGTTGATCGACGGCGGCTCGCTCGCCGACCGGATCTCCACGCACGGCCCGGTCGACGCCGCCGAGGCCGCCCGGATCGGCATCGCCCTCCTCGGCGCGCTGCGCACGGCGCACGCGGCGGGCGTCCTGCACCGGGACATCAAACCGGCGAACGTGCTGCTGGACACCACGGCGGACGGACCGGACCCCGACCGGACCGCCTCCGACGAGGCCGCCCGGGTCGTCCTGACCGACTTCGGCATTGCGCAGGTCGCGGGCGCCACGACGCTCACCGAGAACGGCGCGTTCGTCGGCTCGCCCGAGTACACCGCGCCGGAGCGGATGTCGGGGGTGCGGACCGGTCCCGCGTCCGACCTGTGGTCCCTGGGCGCGCTGCTGTGCACGGTGCTGAGCGGTGAATCGCCCTTCCGGCGCGACTCGTTGGGCGGCATCCTGCACGCGGTCGTCTTCGACGAGATCCGGCCACCCGAGGAGGCCCGGCCGCTGCTGCCCGTCGTACGGGGACTGCTCGAACGCGATCCGGAACGACGGCTGGTGGCGGCGGAGGCCGAGCGGATGCTGCGCGCCTTCCTGAAGACGGGGCGCACACCGAAGGCGGCCGCCGGGCGTACGTCGCACCCGGCACCCGGTTACACGC
>NZ_JAEQAZ010000363.1 GCF_016654115.1 Streptomyces sp. MBT53 | reverse complement strand
CCCCCTCACCCCGGCCCTCACCGCCGCACGGGACCTGCCGGTCGGCACGATCGCCCTCGACCCCCGCACCCGCCGCCGTATGCGAGTCGACGGCCAACTCCGCGCCACGGCAAGGGGGTTCACGATCGAGGCGGAGCGGGTGTTCTCCAACTGCCCCAAGTACATCCAGCGGAGGCAGTCCTACGAGACGGTCGTGGACCGCGTGCCCGCAGCCGCCCGCCACGGCGGCGAACTGACCCCCGCCCAGGCCGAGTTCATCGCGGCGGCCGACACCTTCTTCCTCGCCACGGTCCACGACCACGGCGCCGACGCCAGCCACCGCGGCGGCAACCCCGGCTTCGTACAAGCGATTTCGCCCCACGAACTGACCTGGCCGGACTACGCGGGCAACGCCATGTTCCTGAGCCTGGGCAACCTGCTCGCCGACCCGCGCGCGGGACTCCTCTTCCTCGACTGGGACACGGGCACCGCCCTCCAACTCACCGGCGAGGCAAGGACGGAGTTCGGGGAGGACGGGGAGCGCAGGGTGCGCTTCACCCTCACCGAGGTCGTCGAGAGCGCCGCCGCGCTCCCTCTGCGCTGGTCCGCGCCCGAATACTCACCTGCCAACCCGGAGCCCGGGCGTTAACGTCTCCGGATGCGCAAGAAGCTGAGAGTCGCCGCCTACGCCGTCTGCGTCCGGGACGGACAGCTCCTGCTCGCCCGTTCACCGGCCGACGGCGGCGGGTACGAGTGGGTGCTGCCCGGCGGCGGCATGGACCACGGCGAGCACCCGAACGACACGGTGGTCAGGGAGTTGGAGGAGGAGACCGGCTACCGCATCGAGGTCACCGGATTCCTCGGTATGGACTCAAACCGCCGGGTCGTCCGGTGGCGCTACCGAGGCAAGGTCGACCACCAGGGCCTCCGGCTGGTGTACGAGGGCCGGATCGTCGGCGGCGAGCTGCGCAACGAGATCGGCGGCTCCACCGACATGGCCGCCTGGCATCCGCTGGACGACGTGTCCGGCCTCCGCCGGGTCGGACTGATCGACGTGGCACTGCGGCTGTGGCGCGAGCGGCCGGCCGTAGGACGGGTCGAACGGGTCCCGGAATAGCTTCAGTACCCCGGCAGATGAACGCTGAGTAGCCGCCTCCCGGCGGCTCGACGAGCGTTCACGAACGCACAGGGGGCGCCAAGATCCACGTACGGTGATCGGCGCTACACGTTGCCGTCTCGTTTACGCGCAGGTCATCCCCGATGCCAAGCATCCAGTACGAGCGGGAAGTTCGCGACCGCGATCGAAAACCGGTCGACGCGAACGCCCGCGACCACTGCCGACGCAGTTCGTACTCGGGGAGATCGCGCCATGTCGCGCACACGCTCTGTCGCCAGCTCCGCGCTGGGGGTCAACCGCCGTACCGTCCTCGCCGCCACCGCGGCCGTGTCCGTCTCCGCAGGCGTGGGTTACGCCCTACGGCCCACCGACAGCCAGGCCGCAACCACCGGCGTCGAGGGCACCAACGCCGCCGCCGAGGCGCCCGTGGCGCACTCCCGCGTGGCACCGGCCGCACCCCTGGCCCCGTACACCAAGGGCACCACCCTCGCCACGGTCGCCGCCCCGCGCACCCACTCCGGCTACCGCCGCCTCGGCGACGGCGCCGGCTGGAAGCGCGTCGTGCGCGCCGACCTCGCCGCCGCCAAGTCCGGGCGCGCGGGCCGCCGTACGGCGCTCGCGTCGTTCGTGCAGTTCACCGACCTGCACCTGATGGACAGCCAGCACCCGCTGCGCCTGGAGTACCTGCGCTCGACCGACAAGCACGCCTGGCGCCCGCACGAGGCGCTGACCGTGCAGGGCGGGATCTCGCTGGTCGAGCGGGTCAACGCGCTGCGCGGCGCGCCGGTCACCGGCTCCCCGCTGCACTTCGTGATGACCACCGGCGACAACACGGACAACAACGCCAAGTCCGAGCTGGAATGGTTCATGAAGATCATGAGCGGCGGCCGGTTCACCCCCAACACCGGTGACCCGCGCCACTACGAGGGCGTCCAGAACAGCGGCCTCAAGCTGTACTGGCAGCCCGACTCCACCGTGCGCGACGGCGACAAGCAGCTCGGCTTCCCGCACCTCCAGGGCTTCCTGGCCGCCGCGATCCGCGAGGTCCGCAGCCCCGGCCTCAACCTGCCCTGGTACTCGACCGTCGGCAACCACGACGCGCTCCCGCTCGGCTGCTTCGGCTCCCACGCGGACCCGTACCTCACCGAACTCGCCATCGGCGGCAAGAAGTTGATGACCGCGACGGCCGCCGAGGCGAAGAAGCTGCAGAACTCGATCCGGGACGCCAAGGACCCCAAGGGCTCCGGCTACCGCGACTTCCTCAAGGCGCACGCCCGCTCCGCGCGCTCGATCACGCCGGACGAGAAGCGCGCCCCGTACACCTCCGCCGAGTACCTCAAGGCCCACCTCGACCCGGCCTACCAGGGCCTCGGCCCGGTCGGGCACGGCTACTCCTCCGCGAACGTCGACGCGGGCACGCAGTACTACGCGTTCCGCATCGCCGACGACGTGATCGGCATCAGCCTCGACACCACGGACGCGGGCGGCCACTACGAAGGGTCCATCGGGGCAACGCAGTTGAGGTGGCTGGACAAGACCCTGAGCGACAACAAGGACTCGTACGCGGTGATCTTCAGCCACCACACCAGCAAGACGATGGACAACACCCGCCCCGACCCGGCGCACCCCACCGAGCGCCGCTACGAGGGCTCGGCGGTCGTCTCCCTCCTCGGCAGCCACCCGAACGTGCTGGCCTGGGTCAACGGCCACATCCACCGCAACGTCATCACCCCGCACTCGGCGCCCGGCGGCCGCAGCTTCTGGGAGATCTCCACCGCCTCGCACGTTGACTATCCCCAACTCGCCCGCGTCATCGAGCTGGTGGACAACAAGGACGGCACACTGTCGCTCTTCACCACGCTCATCGAGTCCGCGGCCCCGCACCGCACCGACTTCTCCGACCTCACCCAGACCGGCCTCGCGGCCCTCTACCGCGAACTGTCGTACAACGCACCGGGATCCAGCACGGTGCTGGGCGGCGACGCGAAGGACCGCAACACCGAGCTGATCCTCAAGAAGGGCTGAGCCCTTCGGAGAACGGCCGAAACTCACTCAACTGGCGTACAGCGGAGCAACCCTCGTATCGCGCGGCTGTGTCCCTTCCCCCGACCGAGCCTTCGACAGGGCTCAACGAAGGGGGAAGACATGGCAGTTCGTGCGGTAGTGATGGGTGCGACGGCGGTGGCGCTGTCGGTCGCACTGGCGGGACCCGCGCTGGCGGCGGACCCCGCCGGGAAGGCCGGGAAGGCCGGGAAGGACCACACGGCGACACGGGAGGCGCTCGTGGCGGCCGTGCAGGACGGCGTCCCCGGCGTGACGGCCACCGTGCGGGACGGCGGCACCACCTGGTCGACGACGGCGGGAGTCGGCAACCTCCGTACCGGGGCCCCGCGTTCGGCCGACGACCGCTACCGGATCGGCAGCATCACCAAGGCCTTCGTGTCGACGGTGCTGCTCCAACTGGAGGCGGAGGGCCGCCTGTCGCTCGACGACACGGTGGAGAAGTGGCTGCCGGGCGTGGTCCAGGGCAACGGCAACGACGGCGCGCACATCACCGTGCGCCAGCTCCTGAACCACACCAGCGGCATCTACAACTACACGCAGGACGACGACTTCGGCCGCGCGTACTTCACCAAGGACGGCTTCTTCCAGCACCGTTACGACACGAAGACCCCGGCCGACCTGGTGGCGATCGCCATGTCCCACAAGCCGGACTTCGCGCCGGGCACGTCGTGGCACTACTCCAACACGAACTACGTGCTCGCCGGCATGGTCGTCCAGAAGGTCACCGGCCGCTCGTACGC
>NZ_JAEQAZ010000362.1 GCF_016654115.1 Streptomyces sp. MBT53 | reverse complement strand
GGGTGCTGCGCCGTTGGGGCTGGGCGCGCAGTTCCCCGCGCCCCTAAAACTGGCCCTTCGGGCCGTTTTAACGGAATGGGCGGAGTGCTCAGGAGGTTGCCCGTCCATGACGCCCAAGAACGACAGCGCTGACGCCCGCACGATCACCAACCCGCCCGCGCTTCACGACCCCACCCCCTTCGGGTACAGCCATGCCGTGTCGGCGCCCGGTGAACTTGTCTTTATCGGCGGGCAGTACGCGTCCGACGAGACGGGTGCGCCTGTGGTGGGGGACTTCGCGGCTCAGGTGGACGTGGCCTTTGCGCGACTCCGGTCGGCGCTGGAGGGAGTGGGGCTCGGGTTCGAGCACGTGGTGCGGCTGGGGACGTTCGTCGTCGAGCACGACCTCGTCAAGCTGGAGACCCTGGGCAAGGCGCTGCACGCGCACTTCGGTGACCGGCTGCCGGCCCAGACGCTGAGCGGGGTCGCCTCGCTCGCGCTGCCCGGGATGCTGTTCGAGGTGGACGCGGTGGCGGTACGCCCCTGACCGGCGGTGACGCCGGTCAGGGACCGTTGACGGGCCGGGGCTCCGCTCAGCCGTCGGACTCCGGCGACGGGAGGTACGCGCCTGGGACCTCGTCCGGCGTGTAGAGCTTTTTGTCGCCGGGGTAGGGCTTGGTCCAGTTGTGGGTCTGGTACCAGGTGTAGCGGTTCATCTGGGTGGGGTTGGCGTAGTCGGGGACCGCGTGGGGGCCCGTGAGGCGCTGGTGGGACGCCCAGGTCTTCCACTCCGCCGCGAGTGTTTTCTCGGCCGGGGGGACCGCGACCGTTGTCGGTGCGGCCAGGGCGTTCTTGTCCTGGGCCGCCGGGGTGTCCGAGCCGCAGGACGGCTGGGGGCTCACGCCCAGGGTGAGCGAGGTGCGGTTCGGGACCGCCGTGAACGGGGTGTTGTCGGGCTTGTTCGTGAAGGCGCCGTACATGGGGGTGGCCGCGCTGTCGAGCTGGTTCATCGGGTGGATGCCGAGGATCTGCTCGATCGTGCGGACCATGGTGATCTGTGAGTAGTAGTGGGCGTCGACCGTGGCGTGGTTGGCGTAGGGGCTGATCACCTGGACCGGGGCGCGGTGGCCGTCGACGTGGTCGAGGCCTGCCTGGGAGTCGTCCTCCACGACGAAGATCGCCGAGTCCTTCCAGTACTTGCTGTGCGTGATCTTGTCGACCATGCGGCCGACCGCGAGGTCGTTGTCGGCGACCTCGGCGGCGGCGTTGGCCGGGCCGCCGGTGTGGTCGTTGGAGAACCAGAACATGTTCAGGTTCGCGGGACCGCTCTTGTCGAAGTCCTGCTGCCAGATCTGCTCTTTGTAGATGTCCGGGACGTCGAGGTCGAACAGCGGGAAGCCCTGCACCGACACGTCGTTGAGGGAGGGGATCGCCGAACCCGTCTTGATGGGGTAGGCGGTCTGGGCGCCGGTGGCGGCCATGTTCTTGCTGTCGCAGTACAGGTTCTGCCAGGTCGCGCCGGAGGGTTTCGTCTCCAGCGACTGGAACTCGCCGAAGTCCTTGACCGACTTGCCGGCCGCCTGCGCGCCGGTCCAGATGAACCCGGACTTCTGGTGGCCCAGGACGTCGTTCTCGGTGTCGTAGCTGCGCGTGTACTCGCCGGCCGAGGACTCGGTGTACTCCGGGTTGTCCGACTGCATCAGCCAGTTGTGGCCCTCGGCGGAGTTGGTGCCGATGTCGTAGAAGTTGTCGTAGAGCCCGAACTGCTCGGCCAGCGCGTGCTGGTTGGGCGTCACGTTCTCGCCGAACTGGGTGAGCGAGGCGTTGCCGTCGCCCTGCGGGAGGTCGCCGAAGACCTGGTCGTAGGTGCGGTTCTCCTTGACGAGCAGGAAGACGTGCTTGATCGTCGAGGGGTCGCCGAGGCGGGCGGGAACCGGGATCGCCTTCGCGCGGCTCTTGCCCTTGGTCGTGGTGACCGAGCCGGGCGTCCAGCCGTTCTGCTTGAAGACCTTGGCCGTCTGGGACCTGACGGTCTGGTCGCTGGGCAGCGTGAACTGCGTGAGGCTCGACGTCGTGTCGTGCGTGTTGTGGCCGGCGGCGTCGGGGCGGAGCGCGTCCACGCCCCGGGTGTTGGCGACCACGACCTGCTTGCCGTCGGCCGTGATGCCCGAGGGGAAGTAGTCGGTGGGGAGCAGGCCGACGTAACGGGCGGGCTGCTGCGGGGAGTTGTAGCGGTAGACGGCGACCGCGTTGGCGCGGCCGAGCGTGACCAGCAGCCGGCCGTCGTCGGTGAGCGTCACCGCGTTCGGCTCGTAGCCGACGGACGCCTCCGGCCACGGCTGGGTGGCGATCGTCTGGACGACCTTGCCCTTGCGGGTGTCGATGACCGACACGCTGTTGTCGGCGGTGTTGGTGACGAACACCGCGCCCTTCTTGGCGTACACGGCGGTCGGGTGCAGTCCTACGGCGATGGTGCCCACGGCGGCGGACGGGTCCGCGGTGTCGATGACGCTGACCGTGCCGGTGGTGCTGGCGCCCGTCTTCGGGTTCGCCGGGACGTCGGTGCCGTAGGAGTTGATGGTGGTGTCGCCGGGCTTCGCCGGGCGCCCGCCCTCGTTGCTGACGTACAACGTGCCGCCGACCAGGGCGATTCCGCGCGGGGCGGTGCCAACTGACCAGGTTTGGTTGATGGTTCCGGTCGCCGCGTCGATGGCGACCACCTTGTTCTGGCCGTTGACCGCCGAGTAGACGGTGGAGCCGTCGGGGGAGAAGACGGCCGCGCCGACCAGTGCCTGCTTGGCGCCGTCGGCCGGGATCGGGACGGCGGTGGGGCTCGCGAGGGTGCCGTCGGCGTTGACGGTGAACTTGGTGTAGCCGCCTGCCTGGCCGAGCCACAGCTGCTTGCCGTCCGGCGAGTAGGTCGGGCCCTCCTGGCCGACCGCGCCGCTGCTGATGCGCAGGTCGTCCGCCGTGCTGGTGCCGATCTTCTGCTTGATCTGCCCGGTGGCCAGGTCCATGACCACCAACGAGGCGTCGCCGTCGGCGATCGAGGCGGCGAAGTGGGTGCCGTCCGGGCTGACCGTGGACGACATGATCTTGCCGTCGTTGATGACGGTGCGGCTGCCGTACGGCTTGATGTACTGGTCGCTGGAGATGACCTGGCCGTTGGCCGTGGTCTGGCCGACCTGCTGGGTGCCGAACTGGTATGTCGAGGCGACCGCCGTGCCCGTGACACCGAGGGCGACGGCGATACCCGTCGTCACCAGCAGTGCCCGGCGGCCGACGTGTCTGCCGAAGAGGTTGACCTGTTTCTTCTCACTGATCCGACGCTGGCGGATTACCTGCACGGAACTGTTCCCTTCACTGGGTGTCGAGCAGCTCGACGTTGCCGTCGAACTGCCACAGCGGATTCGGGGCGTCACCGGTCGAAGTCCGCACCAGGAAGTAGCCGTTGACTTCCTTGGGACCGTCGCCGTCCGCCACGAACCGCCCGTCCGAGGTGATGTCGAGCTGGTAGATCGCCGACCCCGTGACCGCGACCCCGGGGAGATGCCAGCTCACGACGCAGCGCCAGTCGTTGCCCGCGCCCTCCTGGGCGGCCTGGCCGTCGCTCTTGGTACAGGCCGCCGAGGTCCGGAGCTGGGCCTCGGTGACGGCGGGCCGGTGCAGTTGCTGGGTCTGTTGGCGGTAGAGATGGCCGAAGACGGTGGCGAGGGACTTCTGCACCTTCTCCTGCTCGATCCCCGAGCCCGTCGACGGTGTCGCCACGGCGACCGCCCCCACGGTGACGGCGGTCAGCGCGGCCAGCGGCAGCACGCCGAAGGTGAACGCGCGGCGCCCGGAGCCGTCGTAGGCCGGGTTGGTGAAGTCCCGCCGTACGAAGAGGAGATGGGCGAAGACGGGGTGAGCTGGGCCGGGCTGGTGAACAGGCCGTTCCAGGCGATGAAGGCGTAGCCGGGGAGGGCGAGGCGCACGGCGACGGGCAGCGGCAGCATCTGGGCGACCTGCATCGCGAGGGCGACGAGGACGGGCAACAGCAGTCCCATCGAGGACCGGCCCAGCGCGACCGAGCCGAGGAGGCCGATCGCGGCGAGGGCGAGCGTCGGGGCGAGGGCGGAGAGCCAGGCGAGCAGGACCCGGCCGGCCGCGTCCCCGGGCGACAGCAGGTGGCCGTCGAGGCCGACCAGTGGCTGGTTGCCCACGGCCAGGAGGCCGCCGACCGTGCTGGAGACGACCAGTCCCGCCACCAATGCCAGGATGACGGTGACGCTGGCCAGCGCCTTCGCCGCGAAGATCCGCGCGGGCGAACGGACCGCCACCAGCAGATGCCGCCAGGTGCCGAGCCGGTCCTCCGCCGCGAACACGTCGCCCGCGACGAGCGAGGTGAGGAGGGGGAGAGCCCAACTGCCCGCGAAACCCAGCATGACCAGCGGTCCGGCCCATCCCGTGGCGTGCATCCAGCGGCCGAAGAGGGTGTCGGAGGGGAGGGTGCTCTGTCCGCTCACTCCGGCTACGAAGAGCGCGGGAGCGATCCAACAGGCGAGGACCAGCAGTCGGATCCGCCATTGCGAGACGAGCTTGACGAGTTCGAAGCGGTAGCCGCAGGCCACGGAGACGCGGGGGGCCGCGGCGGTGTGTTCGGCAACTGCGGTCGCGGTTGCGGTGGTCATCGGCCCGTCTCCTGATCGGTGAGCGCGAGGAACGCGGCCTCCAACGGCGATACCACGGGGGCGAGTTCGCGGACCGCGACGCCCGACCGGACGAGTCCCGCCACCAGTTCGTCGAGGGCGGGGGTGAGCGCGCGGACGATGAGTACTTCGGTGTCCTGTCGTATGCCCGCGTCGTCGACGATGTGGATGCCGGCTGTGTCTGCGGCGAGCACGCGCGCGGCCTGTGCGTCGGACGTCCGCAATCTGTAGTCGAGTTCACGGCTCTCGGCGGCGAGTTTGCTCAACGGGCCGGAGAACACCACCCGTCCGGTGGCGAGGATGGTGACCTCCGAGCACAGCGCCTCCAGGTCGTCCATGCGGTGGCTGGAGAGCACCACGGCTGTTCCGTCGGCGGCGAGTCTGCTGAGCACCCTGTGCACATGTCTCTTGCCCGCCGGATCAAGGCCGTTGGACGGTTCGTCGAGCACGAGCAGCCGGGGTCTGGTGAGCAGTGCGGCGGCGAGGCCGAGCCGTTGGCGCATGCCGAGTGAGAAGCCTCGGGTCCGGTCGTCGGCGACATCGGTGAGGCCGACCTGGTCGAGTACGTCGTCGATGCCCGACGTCCGTGCGTCGCCGCCGCGCAGTGCGGCCAGCGCGGCGAGGTTCTGCCGGGCGGTGAGGGAGGGGTAGAGGCCGGGGCCGTCCACGAAACCGGCCACGCCGTCGGGGGCGGCGAACGCCCGTCCGACCTGCCGGCCGAGGATCTCCAGGCGCCCGCTGTCGGCGACGGCCAGCCCCAGCAGCAGACCGAGCAAGGTGGTCTTGCCCGCGCCGTTCGGCCCGACCAGACCATGGATCTGGCCCTGCGTCACATCCAGATCTACGGCGTCGAGCGCGACGACCTCGCCGAAGCACTTGGTGATCGCGCCCGCCCGGACCGCGTGGAGTGTCTCCATGAGCCCCTTCTCTCCTGAATCCTCAGGGAACCTAGGGGCACCACACATCACACACACAGGCGGCCGTCTGAACGCCCATGGAACGGATCGTCAAGTCGTCGGCAAGCCGGGTGAAGGAACGGTCAACCCGAACGGTCAGCCCGAACGGTCAACCCGCGCGCAGCATCAGCCCGATCCCGGCCACCAGCAGCACGGCGGCGGCGATCCGGGGCGCCCCGAACCGCTCCTTGAAGAAGACCGCTCCGATGGCCGCGCCGACGATGATCGACGACTCGCGCAGGGCGGCGATGGGGGCGAGTTCCGCGCGGGTCTGGGCCCAGAGGACGAGTCCGTACGCCAGCACGGACAGGGCGGCGCCGAGGAAGCCTACGGCGGCGAACGGGCGTAGCTGCGTGAGGAGTTGACCGCGTCGGAGGTAGAGCGTGTAGGCCGGGATCATCCAGCCCTCCGCCGCCATCAGCCAGGCGATGTAGCCGAGTGACGATCCCGAGGCGCGTACCCCGAGTCCGTCCACGACGGTGTACGCGGCGATCGACAGCCCCGTCGCCAACGCGGCACCGATCGCCGCCCAGTTGGGCCGCCGTCCGCGCATCCCCCACAGTGCGACGCCGGTCAGGCCCGTGCACGAGAGTGCGATGCCGGCCGCCGCCCAGCCGTCGGGCACCTCGTGCGCGAAGACGGCGGCGAAGGCGGTGACGACGAGGGGTGCGGTGCCGCGCGCGATCGGGTAGGCCTGACCGAAGTCTCCGAGCCTGAACGACTTCATCAGGAGGAGTGTGTAGGCGAGATGGATGAGGGCGGAGGTCAATAGGTAGGGCCACGCGGCGGCCTTTGGGATGGCCGTGAACGGTACGAGGGCGAGTCCGATGAGCGTCCCGCCGCCTGTGATGAGCGTGAAGCCCAGCAGTTTGTCGGTGATCTGGTGCGCGAGGGCGTTCCAGCAGGCGTGGGTGACGGCGGCGAGCAGGACGGCGGCTGCGACCAGTGGGGTCACGGGGTCTGCTCGCGCACGTCCACCAAGGTGGCACCGGCGTACGCGACGAGTTCCTTGGGTTCCATGGGAAACACGGCGTGCGGGTTGCCTGCGGCGGCCCACACGACGTCGTGCGCGAGCAGTGAACGATCGGCGAGTACGCGGGTTTTCGTACGGTGTCCGAAGGGCGGGACGCCTCCGATGGCGTAGCCGGTCGTCTCGCGTACGACGTCTGCCTTGGCCCGGGTTACTTTCTCGGCGCCGAGTTCGTCACGGACCCGTTCCAGGTCGACGCGTGAGGCTCCGTCCATCAGCACCAGTACGTGTACGCCGTCCGCCGCGAAGATCAGGGACTTGCAGATCTCGCTCAGCTCGCAGCCGATCGCGGCGGCGGCCTCTGCGGCGGTGCGGGTCGCGTCCGGGAAGCGGCGGATGCCGGTGAGGAGGTCCCCGAGTCCCAACTCCCTTACCGCTTCGGCGAAACGGGGGTTGGCGCCGGAGTCTGGGGCCTGGGGGGTTTCGCTGCCGTTCGTGGTCATGTACTGCACGCTAGCGGGGGGTGTACTGGGCCTGCGAGTGAGTTCTTGCCGTGGGGCCGCCGGGGCGTGCCGGTCCCTCGCGTCGGCTCAGCGGCCAACCCTGA
>NZ_JAEQAZ010000361.1 GCF_016654115.1 Streptomyces sp. MBT53 | reverse complement strand
TGATGCGCGCGGTACCCGGCCGTCCGGGAGGGCTACCGCCTGTACCGCCTCCGCGCCCATCTTCGACAGGAGGCCGGGTACCGCGCGCATCAGGAGGGTGTCGGGGCGGCGGGTGCCGGCCACGTACTCGGGGTGGGCGCGCATCGCGTCGGCGACTCGGCGTTCCGGGGAACCCGGGTCGGCCAGGACGAAGGAGCGGAACGCGCGGGCCAGGCCGGTGAGGCTGATCGCCATCAGCGGGGCGCCGCAACCGTCCGTCCCGACGGCGGCGACCGGCTCGCCCGCCGCTTCTTCCACAACCCTGTGGATAAGTTTTTGGAGCGGGTGGTCCGGGTCGAGGTACGACTCCAACGGCCAGCCGCGCAGCGCGCTCGCCGCCAGCATCGCGGTGTGTTTGCCGGAGCAGTTCATGGTGATCCGGTCGCGTACGGCGCCCGAGGCGAGGTACGTCTCCTGCTCGACGGGGTCGAGGGGGAGGTCCGGTGGGCACTGCAACTGGCTTGCGTCCAGGCCGTGTTCGGCGAGGAGCTGGCGTACGAGATCTCGGTGGAAGAGTTCGCCGGAGTGGCTCGCGGCGGCGAGGGCGAGGCGTTCGCCGTTGAGGTCGAGGCCCGCGTGGAGGACTCCGGCCGCCTGCAGGGGCTTGTTGGAGGAGCGGGGGAAGACGGGGGTGCGCGGGTCACCCAGGGAGAGTTCCACCGAGCCGTCCTGCGCCAGTATCACCAGGCTGCCCCGGTGGCGGCTCTCGACGAAGCCGGAGCGGACCACCTCGGCGAGCACCGGGGGTGCGATGAAGGGAACCTCGGCCGTCATGCGCACCCCTCACACGAGTCACACGAGCAGGTCGTCGACCTGCGCCTCGCCCTCACGGTACCTGCGGGCGATCTCCGCGCTGCAGCCGTCGGCCGTGTGTTGGAGGACCTGACGGCGGCGGGACACCTGCTGTTCGTACCGTACGAGGCGGCCCATCGCGGTGGTCAGTTCGAGGTCGGTGCGGGCCTCCAGGTCGGAGAGTTCGACCTCGGCGAGCATCTCGGCGGCGAGCAGCCGGTACTCCTCGCTGTGCGGGGTGCCGAGCGTGACGTGCCGGGCCGAGGAACGGTGGCGTGCGGGCGCGTCGGTCAGGATCTCCGAGAGGCGGTCGACGACGGAGGCCGCGCCCGCCGGGGAGCGGCGGGCCAGTTCGGCGCGCAGGATGTCGATACGGCCCTGGAGGAGCCGTCGTACGTAGCTCAGGTCGGCCTCGTCGCGCTGGGCGTCGCGGCGCAGGGCGCGCAGTTCCGTGAGGCGCAGTGCGGTCAGGTCGGGTGCGGCCGGTTCGGCGGGCAGCAGCGGGCTGTCGACGCGCTGCACGGGCGGACGGCGCGTGGCCGTTCCTCCCGTACGGATCAGCGAGACAGTCCCGGGGGACTGCCCGGTACTCGGTGTGCTCATGTGCCTCTACCCGTCCCCTCGACCGGCGTGGTGACAGCATCGTGCCACCCCAAGTGGCCGCTATGTGACCGAGTGCCCCCGAACGGCCCCAGATGGGGGGTTAAGGAACAAAAATAGGCCCGCCGCAGCCACTTCCCACCCGCACGGCATCATGGGACCCATGCGAGCAGTGGTGCAGCGGGTGGACGGCGCGAGTGTCGTCGTGGACGGCGAGACGGTCGGGGCGATCGAGGGCGAGGGGCTGTGTGTCCTCGTCGGGGTCACCCACGAGGACACCAAGGAGAAGGCGGCCCAACTGGCCCGCAAACTCTGGTCGATCCGCATGCTGCACGACGAGAAGTCGTGCAGTGACATTGATGCGCCTCTGCTCGTCATCAGCCAGTTCACGCTCTACGGCGACGCCCGCAAGGGGCGTCGGCCCACCTGGAACGCCGCCGCCCCCGGCGATGTCGCCGAACCGCTCGTCGACGAGGTCGTGGCCCAACTCCGCGCCCTGGGCGCCACGGTGGCGACGGGCCGCTTCGGCGCGCAGATGCGCGTAGCGCTGACGAACGACGGCCCGTTCACGGTCGTGGTCGACCTCTAGGGTTCTAGGGTTCCACGACGACTTCCTGGGCCGCGGCCGTCGAGTCGGCGAGCAGGGGCGCGTCCAGGGGCACGTTCCGCTTCACCAGGGCCAGGGCGATCGGGCCGAGTTCGTGGTGCCGTACGGACGTCGTGATGAAGCCGATCTTCCGGCCGTCCTCTCCCTCCTCCGCGAGCCTCAACTCCGTGCCGTGGCCCGGGAGATGGACCTCGCTGCCGTCGAGGTGGAGGAAGACGAGGCGGCGCGGGGGCTTGCCGAGGTTCTGCACGCGCGCGACCGTCTCCTGGCCCCGGTAGCAGCCCTTCTGAAGGTGAACCGCCGTGCCGATCCAGCCCAGTTCGTGCGGGATGGTGCGGTGGTCGGTCTCGAAACCGAGGCGGGGGCGGTGGTGTTCGACACGCAGCGCCTCGTAGGCGAGGAGCCCGGCCGCCGGGCCCGCCTTCTCCGCGTACGACTCCAGGTCGGCGCGCGGGAGGAAGAGATCACGGCCGTACGCGGTCTCGCGTACGACGACGCCGTCGGGCACCGGGGCGATGGACCCGGCGGGGAGGTGGACGACCGCGAACTCCCCTGTCCGGTCGGCGACTTCGACGCGGTAGAAGAACTTCATCGACTCCAGGTAGGCGATCAGCGCGTCCTGGGTGTCGGGTTCGGTGTGCATCCACACCGTGGTGCCGTCGTCGACGAGATACAGGGCGTGCTCGATGTGGCCGTGCGCGGAGAGGATCAGCGCCTCGGTGGCGACGCCCACGGGGAGGTCGGTGACGTGCTGGGTGAGCAGGAGGTGCAGCCAGCTCAGCCGGTCGTCGCCGGTGACGGCGACCACACCGCGGTGCGAGAGGTCCACGAAACCGGTGCCGTCGGCGAGGGCGCGCTGCTCGCGGAACAGGTCGCCGTAGTGGGCGGCGACGCCTTCGTCCACTCCTTCGGCGGAGACGGCGCCGGGCAGGGACAGCAGGGGGCTCTTCATACGGGTAAGCCTACGACTCGGTAATTGAAGACTCGGCCGAAGTCGTGCCGGTCGCTTTCCTGGCCGCGCAGTCCTTGCACCGCCCGAAGATCGCGAAGTGCTTCATGTCGGTCTCGAAGCCGAAGGTGTCCCGCAGCTTGGCCCGGAACTCGGCGGCGACCTCGACATCGGCCTCGATGACGTTCGTGCAGTCGCGGCAGACGAGGTGTATGTGGTGGTGGCGGTCGGCGAGGTGGTACGTCGGCGCACCGTGCCCGAGGTGGGCGTGGCTGACCAGCTGAAGCTCTTCGAGCAGCTCCAGGGTCCGGTACACGGTCGAGATGTTGACCCCCGACGCCGTCTTCCTCACCTCGATGAGGATGTCGTCGGGGGTCGCGTGCTCAAGGGTGTCCACGGCTTCGAGCACAAGCTGCCGCTGCGGGGTCAGCCGGTAACCGCGCTGCCGCAGATCACTCTTCCAGTCCGTGCCTTGGTCAGTGCCTTGGTCCGTGCCTTGGGTGCTCACCACACCCACGAGTCTAGGCCTACTTGAAGAATGCGATCCCGTCGTCCGGCATGTCGTCGGGAAGGGCCTTGGCCCACCTCTCGACGTCCTCGGGGGTGACGACCTTCTTCAGGTGGGCGGACATGTAGGGGCGGAGTTCGACCTCGGGGGTCTGCTTCTCGCCGACCCACATGAGGTCGCTCTTGACGTAGCCGTAGAGGCGCTTGCCGCCGGTGTAGGGGCCGGAGGCGGCGGTGCGGGCGACGGCGTCCGTGACGAGGTCGATCTGGGGCTTCTGCTTGGCGAGCTCGCCGTACCAGATCTCGACCACGCCGTCGTCGCGGGTCATCGTGACCTCGACCTTGCGGTCCGCGTCGATGCGCCAGAAGCCGGACTCGGTCTCCAGGGGGCGGACCTTGTTGCCGTCGTTGTCCAGGACCCAGGTGTGGGAGCGGTACTCCAGGAAGTCGCGGCCGTCGTGCGTGAAGGAGACCTCCTGGCCGAAGTTGCACTTCTCGGAGCCCGGGAAGTCGTGCACACCCGCGCCGGCCCACTCGCCGAGCAGGAAGACGAGGGGGACCAGGTCCTTGTGGAGGTCGGAGGGGATCTCGATCATGACGTCAGCAGTTCCTCGGTGGGTGTCAGCGCTGGCCCTGGTACAGCTTCTTCACGGTCAGCCCGGCGAAGGCGAGGACGCCGACGCAGACCAGGACCAGCAGGGTTTCGAAGAAGATCTCCACGGGTGCTCCTTGAGCGGTGCGCGTAATCAGGGCCGGGCCCCAGCTTAGACGGCCGGGGCCCGGTGCTCGCTGCGAGGTACGGCTCGGGCGGGTGTCAGCCGAGCAGCTGGCTCTGCAGGGCGACCGTCTGCAGGAACGGGACCTTCTTCGCGGCGCCCTTGCGGGACTGCACGACCAGCGCGAGGGTGTCGCCGGCCTTGAGGTACGCCTGACGTACGTCCTCGGCGCCGGACGGTTTTTCCTCGGTGTACGCCGACGCCGAGACGTTGTCGGCGAGGGTCCCCTGGTTGACCGCGCCGTCGTAGACGGTGTCCGGGGCACCGTCCAGGGCGTAGACCGGGGTGTCGAAGGAGGTGAGGTCGGTCGAGAACAGTTCGTCCGCGACGACCGCCGAGTCGAACTGGAGCAGGTAGATCCGGGTGTGCGTGCCGTCCGGAGTGGTCCAGCCGCGCGCGGCGATGTGCCGCAGCCCGTCGTCGGTGAGCTTCTGCCCCAGCTCCTTGCGGTCGTCCGCGTCGGCGTACTGCGCGAGGAAGCTCTTCGCCGGCAGCCAGCCGTCCGTACCGCGCAGCGACGCGTCGGCCTCGGCTCCCTTCGGCGCCGGCAGCACCAGCGCGCGCAGGTCCGCGAAGTGGGCGTTCGCCCTGTTGCCCCCGGCGAACGGCCCCGGGCTGCCCGAGGGCAGAGGTGGCCGGGTGATCTCCGGGTACTCCCAGCGCCCGTCGGAAGCGGTGGCGAGCCCCGGCACGTCGGACCGCTTCATCTGCGCCACGCCGTACGCCGTCCCGCCCCCGGCCACCGCGAACACGACAACAGCGGCAGCCCACCGCAGAACGGCCCGCAGAACCCGACGGTCCTTGCCGACCGGGGGCGGGACGGCGTACGGCGTGGCGCAGATGAAG
>NZ_JAEQAZ010000360.1 GCF_016654115.1 Streptomyces sp. MBT53 | reverse complement strand
CGACCTCGCCGTCAACGCCCTTGACAGCGATGAGCACTTGGACAAGCTCAAGGGCTACGCGGAGGACTCCGGCGAGGGCCGCTGGACCGTCGAGGCGGCCATCGACAACGCCGTGCCGCTGCCCGCGATCACGGCCTCGCTCTTCGCGCGGTTCGCCTCCCGTCAGGAGGACTCGCCGCAGATGAAGATGGTCGCGGCCCTGCGCAACCAGTTCGGCGGCCACGCCGTCGAGACCAAGTAGGCGCGCCGTGGGGGATCTTCTGCTGGTCCGCCACGGCGAGACGGAGTGGAGCGTGTCGGGCCGGCACACCAGCTGGACCGACCTGCCCCTCACCCGGCACGGCGAGGAGGAGGCCAAGTCCCTCGCCCCGCTCCTGGCCGGCCGGACCTTCGCACTCGCTCTGACCAGCCCGTTGGACCGTGCCATACGCACCGCCGAACTCGCGGGCATCACCGGGGCCGCACCCGACCCCGACCTGCACGAGTGGGACTACGGCGGCTACGAGGGCGTCACCACCGTCGACATCCACCGCACCCGCCCCGACTGGTACCTGTGGACCGACGGCGTGCCGCCGGGCCCCGCCGGACACCCGGGCGAGTCCCCGGACGAGATCGGCGCCCGCGCCGACCGGGTGCTGAAGCGGGTGGACTCCGCGCTCGCCGACGGTGATGTGGTCCTGGTGGCGCACGCCCACTTCCTGCGTGTCCTCACGGCGCGCAGGCTGGGCCTGCCGGCGGCGGACGGCCGACTGTTCCAGCTGGCGACCGGTACCGTCAGCCGCCTGTCCACCGAGCACGACCGCCCCGTCATCGCGGAGTGGAACACCCGACCGTAACGGCACAACTCCCCGGCCCGGACCGCGCTTTGACGCGCGGTCCGGGCCGCGGTCGTCCTCTGTGCCCGCGACAGACGCCGGGCTAGAGTCCCTCTCGATGGAGATCAACGATCTGACACCGGCCGAGGAACAGGTGTGGCGGGCCTTCCCGTTGGGCGAGTCCGTGGACTTCCGCACGGCGGACGACGAGGACATCGCCCTCGGCGGCGACTGGGGTCCCGAACGGACCGTGCGCGCCGCGGTGTTGCGGGCGCTGCTGCTCAACGGGCCGCAGGAAGCAGGTGAGATAGCGTCCCTCAGCCTGGCGGGCGCCCGGATCACCGGCCGGCTCGACCTGCAGTACGCGACGATCGACCACCCCGTGCGGCTGCGCTACTGCCACTTCGAGGAAGTGCCCCGCTGCTACGCGGCCCGGCTGCGCGAACTCAATCTCGGCGACTCCTTCCTGCCCGGGCTGACCGCGCACGCGATGCGGGTGGACGGCGTACTGCGGCTGACCCGGGCCAAGTTCCGCGGTGTGGTGCGGCTCGCGGAGGTCAAGGTCGCCGGGAGCCTCTTCATGGAGGGCTCGGAGATCATCGCCCCGGACGCCGAGGAACCGGTCCTCCAGCTCAACCAGGCCTCCGTCGGCGACGACCTCCGCGCGGCCGGACTGCGCACCCAGGGGCAGATCCGGCTCAGCGGCGCGAGTGTCGCCGGGTCGGTCAACCTCAACACCGCGCACCTCTCCCACCCCGGGAACTCCGCCATCGACGCCGAGGTGCTCGTCGTCGCGGGCAACATCCTCTTCCGCCACGCCCAGGTGGAGGGCTGGGTCGGACTGCGCGGCGCCCGGATCGCGGGCCGCCTCGACCTGTCGTACAGCACTCTGTCGAACCCCGGCAGCTCCGTGGTGCTGGCGAGCAGCGCCGCCATCGGGGAACTCTGGCTGCGGCAGAGCCCGCCCGTCGAGGGCGGTGTCGTGCTGAGCAGCGCCCAGATCGACGTCCTGCTGCTGGAACCGCAGGTGGTGCCGGGCCGGGTCCACCTGAACAGCCTCGTCTACACCTCGCTCATCCCCCACGAGCCCGCCGAGCGCCGCCTCGCCATGCTGGAGCAGGACGGCGACGGCTATGTCCCGCACGCCTACGAGCAGTTGGCCGGCGCCTACCGCCGCACAGGCGACGACTACGCCGCCCGCCGCGTCCAACTCGCCAAGCAGCGCCGCCTGCGCGCCACCCTCCCCCGGTACAACCGGATCTGGGGCTACGTCCAGGACGTCACCGTCGGCTACGGCTTCCGCCCGCTGCGCGCCTGCGCCTGGCTGCTGTCGCTGCTGGCCATCGGCTCGATCGCCTACGGCCTGCACCACCCGCACGCCCTCAAGGCGTCCGAGGCCCCGCACTTCAACCCGGTGTTCTACACCCTCGATCTGCTGCTGCCGGTGATCTCCTTCGGCCAGGAGGAGGCGTTCGCGCCGACCGGCTGGTATCAGTACCTCGGCTACGCCCTGATCATCACCGGCTGGATCCTGGCCACGACGGTCGTCACCGGTGTGACCAGGACCGTCAGCCGCCAGTGAGCCGCTTCGCGGTGTGCTGGGCGGCCAGCCGCACCGGCGCGTTCGGGGCGCCGTAGCCCCGGTAGTCGCCGTCGCGCTGGACCAGTTCGAAGAAGACCCGGCCGACGGTACGGGTGTAGCAGTGCCGGAACTCGCCACCGGCGTCCCGGTCGTAGAGGATGCCGAGCTCGCGGTACGTCTCCAACTCGCCCTCGGCGAAGTCGAATCGGGCCGCGAGGTCGTCGTAGTGGTTCGCGGGTATCGGCAGCAGTCGGCCGCCCGCCTCGCGAAAGCGGCGGGCCGCGGCGACCACGTCCGCGACGGCGAGGGCGATGTGCTGGGCGTGGGCGCCGTCCTCGGTGGGGGCCGGGCCGACACTCAGGGCGATACGGACGCTGCCGTCCGGAGTGGTGACCGCACGGCTGCGCAGCAGGCCGTAGGGGTCGGCGACGTCGACGCTCTCCTGGGCGTGCAGTCCGAGGACGCTGCAATGGAAGAGGGCCGCCTCGTCGAACTGGTGGCAGGGCTGGGTGAGGGCGAGGTGGTCGATGCGCAGGATGCCCGTTCCTGACGGGAGTTGACCGGGGGTGTCGATGAAGTCAGCCCGCCAACTGGGGTGTTGGGGACTGGTCCCGGCGCAGAAGAAGAGTTCCGTGCCGTCGGGTGCGGCCACGGCGTCGAGTTGGGCGTCCTCGGGGGTGCGGCGGCGGGGCAGGACGGGGGCGAGGAGGGCCTCGGCGCGGCGGGCGGCGCCCTCCGGGTCGGGCGACTCCAGGCCGATCGCCGCGAGCGCGGTGCCGTCGCGTCGTACGGCGGGGCCGGTGTTGACCAGGATCCGGGCCTCGCCCTGCTGCCACAGGTCCACCGGCTTGCCGCGGTGGCGGGCGGTGCGGGCGAAGCCGAGGGCGCCGAGGAGCGCCGAGACGGGTTCCGCGTCGGGCGTGACGAGTTCGGCGAAGGCGATGCCCGTGGGGACGACGGGGGCGGGGGGCCGCGCGAGACCGACCGCCTCCTGGAGAACCAGCAGCGAACGGTGGGCGTCGATCGCCGTCGGGCCCGCGTCCGCCTGCCGGAACACGTCGTTGAAGACCTCCAGCGACAGCGGGCCGTCGTAACCCGCGCTCAGGACGTGCCGGACGAGTCCGGCGACGTCGAAGCCACCCTGGCCGGGGAAGCAGCGGTAGTGGCGGCTCCACTGGAGGACGTCCATCGCGAGCAACGGGGCGTCGGCGAGCTGGAGGAAGAAGATCTTCTCGCCGGGGATGTCCTCGATGCCCTTGGGATCGGAGCCCCGGGAGAGGATGTGGAAACTGTCGAGGCAGGTACCGAGTGCCGGGTGGCCGGCCGTCTCGACGATGCGCCAGGCATGGTCGTACGTGCTGACGTGCCGCCCCCAGGCGAGCGCCTCGTAGGCGACGCGGACGCCGAACTCCTGGGCGAGGTCGGCCAGTTGGGCGAGCTGTGCGGCGGCGAGGGCGTCGTCGTCCGCGGCGAGCGGCGAGACGCTGGAACAGACGAGGACGGTGTCGGTGCCGAGCCTGCGCATCAGCTCGAACTTGTGCCGGGCACGGTGCAGATTCCGCGCGAACTCGGCCTCGGGGACCGCCTCGATGTCCCGCAGGGGTTGATAGAGGTCGATGGTCAGACCGAGATCGGCACAGCGGGCCCGGATCTCCTCGGGGGTGAGGGGGCTGCCGAGGAGATCGTTCTCGAAGATCTCGACCCCGTCGAAGCCGGCCCGGGCAGCGGCCGTGAGCTTCTCGGTGAGGGAGCCGCCGAGGGAGACGGTGGCGATGGATGTACGCATCGGGGTACCTCTCGATTCCGCTGTGGGCACGGGGGGTTCGGGGT
>NZ_JAEQAZ010000035.1 GCF_016654115.1 Streptomyces sp. MBT53 | reverse complement strand
GGAACCGGGGTGCCGTCGCCGAGCAGCCCACTGCCGCTACGGGTCCCGGCGTCGTAGGTGAAAGCGGTCGCCTGCATGGCCGCAGCCTACTGCCCGCCCACCGCCCCCGGCCGTCCCGGAATCAGCAGCCCCGCGGCCGCCGCCGCCGTGCGCGGCCCCACGCCCAGGGCCAGCGCCGCCCGCAGATCCTCGCCCGTGTCCACGTCCTGCCGTACGGAATCCACCGCGTCCAGGGCGAGTTCGGCCGCGCCGGAAGCGCGATGGCGGGCGCGGGAATCGGTGCCGAATGCCGGGCGCAATTCACGGCCCGCGCGCGCGGTGAGCAAGGTCGTGCCGATTGTGGCGGCGTCCGGGAGAAAAGCGCGCGGGAATTCCGCCGCCGCGTCCAGGACCCGGGCCAATTCCAAGGGGCGCAGAGCCGGCAGATCGGCGTTCAGGGCCGCCACCGCGCTTTCGGGTCGGGAAACCCGCACGACCGTCGCCGCGTGCCGCAGAGCGGCGTTCAGGCCGTCTCCCGGCTCGTCCGCGACGATACGGGCGCCCAGCGCGGCCAGTTCGCGCCCGGCCAGGGCGTCGCCCGTGACGACCGCCACATCGCGGACCGCCGGGCAGGCCAGCGCGGCCGCCACGGTGTCCTGCGCGAAGGCGAGGGCGAGCCCCGGCCGCAGCCCGTCGCCGGCCGTGTCCGAGAGCCTGGTCTTGGCTCGCGCCAGAGACTTCAGGGGTATGACCAAGGTCCACTGCACGCGGGTTCCGTCCCTCTCTTGTCGCGGCCATTGTCACCCGGGGCCCCTGGCGTTGTCGGTGGCGGGGCGTACGGTGTTCTCGACAGACCGACGGCCTGGGGCGACACTTGTGCGGCCCCCCAGGTCCTAGAGGAAGGTGTTCGCGTGCCCCGCCGCAGAATCGGGTTCTGGTACCGCTTCGCAGCGGTCCTCTGCAAACCGCCGCTGCTGGTTCTGATCAAGCGGGACTGGCGTGGAATGGAACACATTCCGGCCGAGGGCGGATTTATCACCGCGGTGAACCACAATTCACACGTAGATCCCCTCGCGTACGCTCACTTTCAGTACAACACCGGGCGCGTTCCGCGATTCCTGGCGAAGAGCGGGCTTTTCCGCAAGGGATTCGTCGGCGCCGCGATGCGCGGCACCGGACAGATCCCCGTCTATCGCGAGACCACGGACGCGCTGAGCGCCTTCCGCGCCGCGATCGACGCCGTGGAGCGCGGGGAATGCGTCGCGTTCTATCCCGAGGGCACCATCACCCGGGACCCCGACCAGTGGCCCATGACCGGCAAGACCGGTGCCGCGCGTGTGGCCCTGCAGACCAAGTGCCCGGTGATTCCCGTCGCCCAGTGGGGCGCCAACGAGCTGCTGCCGCCGTACGCCAAGAAGCTGCACGTCTTCCCGCGCAAGACCAGCCATGTGCTCGCGGGCCCGCCGGTGGACCTCACGCGTTTCTACGGCAAGGACATGAGCCCGGACCTCCTCAAGGAGGCGACCGAGGTCATCATGGCCGACATCACACGCCTGTTGGAGCAGATCCGAGGCGCCAAGGCACCCGAGACGCCCTACGATCCGCGCCGCGAGCGGATCGAGCAGCGGCGCCGGACGGCCGCGGAGACCGAGCAGTTGGAGTCCAGGGCCGAGTCGGCGACCGAGCCGAAGGTCGAGCAGCAAGAGGGGCAGGGCACGTGAGCAAGCCGGTCAAGGCGGCCGTTTTCAGCGCCGGTTCATGGGGCACGGCCTTCGGCATGGTGCTCGCCGACGCGGGGTGCGAGGTCACGCTGTGGGGGCGTCGCACGGAGGTCGTCGAGGCCATCAACTCCACGCGTACGAACCCCGATTACTTCCCGGGCGTCGAACTCCCGGAGAACCTGCGGGCCACCACCGACCCCGCCGAGGCCGCCGCCGACGCCGACTTCACCGTCCTGTCGGTCCCTTCGCAGACACTGCGCGCCAACTTGGCCGACTGGGCACCCCTGTTGGCGCCCGACACGGTCCTCGTCTCCCTCATGAAGGGCGTCGAGCTCGGCTCCGTCATGCGGATGAGCGAGGTCATCGAGGACGTCGCCAAGGTCGGCCGGGACCGGATCGCCGTGGTCTCCGGACCCAACCTCGCGCGCGAGATCGCCTCCCGGATGCCGGCCGCCGCGGTGGTCGCCTGCACCGACGAGGCCGTGGCCCGCCGGCTCCAAGCCGCCTGCCACACCCCGTACTTCAGGCCGTACACCATCACCGACGTCGTGGGCTGCGAGCTCGGCGGCGCGGTGAAGAACGTGATCGGGCTCGCCGTCGGCATCGCGGACGGCATGGGGCTCGGGGACAACGCGAAGGGCTCGCTCATCACGCGCGGGCTCGTCGAGACGACCCGGCTCGGCATCGCGATGGGCGCCGACCCGCTGACCTTCTCCGGGCTCGCCGGCCTCGGCGACCTGGTGGCGACCTGCTCCTCGCCGCTGTCCCGCAACCACACCTTCGGCACCAACCTCGGCAAGGGCATGACCCTCCAGGAGACCATCGCGGTCACCAAGCAGACCGCGGAGGGCGTCAAGTCCTGTGAGTCCGTACTGGACTTGGCCCGCAGGCACGGGGTCGACATGCCGATCACGGAGACGGTGTTCGAGATCGTGCACGAGGGGAAGTCGCCTGTGGTGGCGGTCAAGGAGCTGATGTCGCGGAGCGCGAAGCCCGAGCGACGCTGAGCAACGCGGGTCAACGGACGCTGACTCAGGGCAGTACCACCGGGTACGCTCATCGCGATATGAGCACCGAGAACCTCTCCCAGAGCCCTGAGCAGCCGCCTCGCAAGCCGCGTGTGGCCGTCGTGTTCGGCGGTCGCAGCTCCGAACACGGGATCTCCGTGGTCACCGCCGGCGCCGTCCTCGCGGCCATCGACCGGACCAAGTACGACGTCCTGCCGATCGGCATCACCCGCGAAGGCCGCTGGGCCCTCACCGCCGACGCGCCGGAACGCATGGCGATCACCGACCGCCGTACCCCGGACGTCGACGAGCTCACCGAGTCGAGCGAGGGCGGAGTGGTGCTCCCGCTCGACCCCGGAAACCGCGAAGTCGTCATCAGCGAGCCGGGATCCGTGCCCAAGGCCCTCGGCGAGGTCGACGTCGTCTTCCCCGTCCTGCACGGCCCCTACGGCGAGGACGGCACCCTCCAGGGACTCCTGGAGCTGTCCGGGGTGCCGTACGTGGGCGCGGGTGTGCTCGCCTCGGCCGTCGGCCAGGACAAGGAGTACATGAAGCGGGTGTTCACCTCGTTCGGCCTCAAGGTCGGCCCCTACGTGGTGATCCGGCCGCGCGAGTGGGCGCGGGACCAGTCCGTCGCCCGTAAGAAGATCGTCGACTTCGCCGGTGAGCACGGCTGGCCGCTGTTCGTGAAGCCCGCGCGCGCGGGTTCGTCGATCGGCATCACCAAGGTCGACGACCTGTCCGGACTCGACGAGGCGATCGAGGAGGCGCAGCGGCACGACCCGAAGATCCTCGTGGAGGCCGCGCTGCGCGGACGCGAGATCGAGTGCGGGGTGCTGGAGTTCGAGGACGGGCCGCGCGCGAGTGTGCCGGCCGAGATCCCGCCGCCCCAGGAGCACGCGTACTACGACTTCGAGGCGAAGTACATCGACTCGACTCCGGGGATCGTGCCCGCCCCGCTGACGCCGGAGGAGACCGCCGAGGTGCAGAAGCTCGCGGTGGACGCCTTCGACGCGGCCTCCTGCGAGGGGCTGGTGCGGGCGGACTTCTTCCTCACGGAGGACGGCGAGTTCGTCATCAACGAGATCAACACGATGCCCGGATTCACGCCGATCTCGATGTACCCGAAGATGTGGGAGGCCGGCGGCGTCCCCTACGGGGAGCTGGTCGACCTCCTGGTGCAGGCCGCGCTGCGCAGGTCCACGGGACTGCGCTGACCGGGCCGGTCCGGTCGAGCTAGTCGGCGATCCCCGCGGGGATCGCCTTCTGCACGGATTTCGCCAGGTCGACCAGGGGCGCCAGACCGTCTCCGGTGCGGTCCTTCGGGATGGTCACCTCGACGTACGCCTTCCGCAGCGTCGTGGTGAACCTGAAGGACCCGTCGTCCTGCTTCTGCAGCAGCCAGCCGACGCCGTTCACCTCGACGCCGTCGGCCTCCGGGTCGTTCATCTTCGCGGGTCTCACGACACCGCAGCGCAGTATGATCGCCGGGTTCCCCCAGCCCGCGGTCAGCGCGGACGCGGGCTCGGGATCCCGGCGGCCCCGGCCGTCGACCTTCGACGGCAGCACCTTGTCCAGATTCCGGCACAGCCCGGTGACCTTCGCGCCCGGTGAGGGAACCGCCGCCGACGCGCTGTCGTCTGCCGAGGAGCAGCCCGCGAGGGCGATCAGCGGGGCGAGCACGGACAGCCCGATGACAGAACGGCGCCGGTGACGGAGAGAGTTCACCGGCCAAGGGTAGACGGGGGCTACAGATGCACCACCGGGCAGGTCAGGGTGCGGGTGATGCCGTCCACTTGCTGGACCTTGGCGACCACCATGCGGCCGAGATCGTCGACGGTGTCGGCCTGGGCGCGCACGATCACGTCGTACGGTCCTGTCACGTCCTCGGCCTGGATCACTCCGGGAATCTTGCTGATCGTGTCGGCGACGGTCGACGCCTTGCCGACCTCCGTCTGGATCAGGATGTACGCCTGTACCACGGAACCTCCAGGGCGGCCACGAGGATCATGTGGGGAAAAGGAACGCCACGGTATCGCGTCGCCGCTCACCGCGGGGAGACCCGCGGAAGCCCTTCCCCTCGTGCCGTGACGTGGGCACGACTGAAGTCGACGGTCACCTCGACCGTACCGAGCACACCGACGGCCCGCGACCGGGCGCTGCCGTCACGAGAAGAGGACGAACGATGAAGGGCACCGTCGGTGAGTTGGGCGAGTTCGGGCTCATCAGGGAGCTCACTTCCCGGCTCACCACCACTCCCTCGGTCCGGGTCGGCCCCGGCGACGACGCCGCGGTCGTCGCCGCGCCCGACCGCAGGGTCGTGGCGAGCACCGACATCCTGCTGGAGGGCCGGCACTTCCGCCGCGACTGGTCCACCGCCTACGACGTCGGACGCAAGGCCGCCGCACAGAACCTCGCGGACATCGCCGCGATGGGCGCCGTACCGACCGCGCTGCTCCTGGGCCTGGTCGTGCCGGCCGAACTCCCGGTCACCTGGCCCATGGAGCTGATGGACGGCCTGCGCGACGAGTGCCAGGTCGCGGGAGCCTCGGTGGTCGGCGGCGATGTCGTACGAGGCGACACGATCATGGTGTCGATCACCGCGCTCGGTGATCTGCGCGGCCGGGAGCCGGTCACCCGGGCCGGCGCGCAGCCCGGTGACGTGGTCGCGGTGACCGGCTGGCTGGGCTGGTCCGCGGCCGGGTACGCGGTGCTGTCGCGGGGCTTCCGCTCGCCGCGCGCGTTCGTCGAGGCGCACCGGCGCCCCGAGCCGCCGTACCACGCGGGTCCGGCGGCGGCCGGGCTCGGCGCGACCTCCATGTGTGACGTCAGCGACGGACTGATCGCCGACCTCGGGCACATCGCCGAGTCGAGCAAGGTCCGGATCGACATCCGATCGGGCGCGATCGACATCCCGACCCAGATGCACGACATCGGGCAGGCCGTCGGCGTCGACCCCATCCAGTGGGTGCTCACCGGGGGAGAGGACCACGCCATCGTGGCGACCTTCGCCCCGGACGTGAAGCTGCCGGCCCGCTGGAAGGTGATCGGCGAGGTTCTCAACCCCTCGGCGCTGCCCCAGGTGACGGTCGACGGGGCACCGTGGACCAGCAAGGGCGGCTGGGACCACTTCGGGGACATCGAGTCGTGAAGCCTCTGGTGCTGACGGTGGCCGGCTCCGACTCCGGTGGAGGGGCGGGAATCCAGGCCGACTTGAAGACCATGCTCGCGCTCGGCGTGCACGGCATGAGCGTCGTCACGGCGGTCACCGCGCAGAACTCCCTTGGTGTGCAAGGCGCTTGGGAACTTCCCGCGGAGGCGGTGCGCGCCCAGTACCGCAGCGTCGTCGACGACATCGGCGTACAGGCCGTGAAGACCGGCATGCTGGCGTCGGCCGAACTCGTCGAGACCGTCGCGGAGTTGCTCGCGGGGACGGACGCCCCGGCGGTCGTCGACCCGGTCGGCATCTCCAAGCACGGGGACTCGCTGCTGGCGGACTCCGCGCTGGACGCCGTACGCACGAAGCTGCTTCCGGTGGCGACCGTGGCGACACCGAACCTCGACGAGGTGGAGCAGCTGACCGGTGTGCGGGTCGACTCGGAGGAGCGGTTGCGGGAGGCCGCGGCGGCCGTGCTGGCGTACGGGCCGCGGTGGGTGCTCGTCAAGGGCGGGCATCTGTCAGGCGACGCCGTGGACCTGCTCTCCGACGGCACCGAGGAGCACTGGCTGCGCGCGCCCCGGTACGACAACCGGCACACCCACGGCACGGGCTGCACGCTCGCCTCGGCGATCGCCGCGCACCTCGCGATGGGGCGGTCGGTGCCGGAGGCGGTGACGGCGGCGAAGGCGTACGTCACCGGGGCGATCGCGGCGGGGTTCGCGCTCGGCGGGGGCATCGGACCCGTGGATCACGGGTGGGCGCTGCGGCGCGAGGACGTCTGAGCGGGCACGGCAAAAAGCCGGCCCACATGAGGTGGACCGGCTCGATGCAGCGAACCAGCAGTGGCCGCGCGCTAGCAGTACGTCAGCGCGAGACCTTGCCGGCCTTGATGCACGAGGTGCAAGCGTTCACGCGCTTCGGCGTCCCGCCGACCACGGTACGAACGCGCTGGATGTTCGGGTTCCAGCGACGCGGCGTACGGCGGTGCGAGTGCGAGATGTTGTTGCCGAAGCCCGGCCCCTTGCCGCAGACGTCGCAGTTGGCAGCCACGGGTCACTCCAAAGACTTCAGATGCACAGATGCACTTACGGATGATCCCGGCATGCCGGGATCAGGATCTAGGATCTGATGTGGCGCTGCCAGGGGGGATGGCCCGATCGGGATCGGGCAACCGGAGCAGCATACAACGACTGCGCCGGTTCAACGAAACTACCATGCCTGGTCGAGGGCCTGCTCCGGCCCTCCTCGGGCCCGGCCCCCTCCGGGGTCTACGCTGCGTGCCAGTCCAGCAGCTCAAGGAGGCGCAGGTGCCGCAGGTGCCGCAGACATTCTTCGATGCTCTCGCGGTGCGTACCTGGTGCGGTCTCGCGCTGCGCGCGCTGGGGCGTGCGCGCGAGGAGATCGACGCCATCAACGTGTATCCCGTGGCCGACGGGGACACCGGCACCAACCTCTACCTGACCATGGAGTCCGCCGTCACGGCCGTCGAGGCGGTGTTCGCCGGACACGGCACCCTGACCGGGCAGCAGCCGCCGCTGGCCGACGCCGCCGGGGCGATGGCCCACGGGGCCCTCATAGGGGCGCGCGGCAACTCCGGGACGATCCTCGCGCAGCTGCTGCGCGGTATGGCCCAGGTGCTCGCCGCCGACGGTGAGACGGCTCACACGGACGGGGACGGGCTGCGGCTCGCGCTGCGGCACGCGGCCGACTCCGCCCGGCAGGCCGTGGCCCACCCGGTCGAGGGCACGGTCCTCTCGGTCGCCTCGGCGGCGGCCGACGCGGCCGGCGACACCGACGGCGACTGCGGGACGGTGGCACGGGCCGCCTACGACGGGGCGTGCGCGGCGCTGGCCGCGACCCCGGGGCAGCTGGCCGTCCTGGAGCGCGCGGGAGTGGTCGACGCGGGCGGCCGGGGGCTGGTGGCGGTGCTGGCCGCGCTGGTGGAGACGTTCACACGGGAGGCGCCGGTCTTCGGGGGGCACGCGCGCGTGGAGGTTGTTTCGGCTTCCGGTGCTCCCGGGGTCGACGACGTCCTCCTCTGTGAGGATGACCCGACGGCGCCCCAGGAGGGCGGGCCCGCCTACGAGGTGATCTACCTCCTGGAGGCCGAGGACACGGCCGTGACGCGGCTGCGGGACCGGCTCGACGCGCTCGGCGACTCGCTCGTCGTGGTCGGCGGCGACGGCCTGTGGAACGTCCATGTGCACGTCGACGACGCGGGCGCCGCCGTCGAGGCGGGCGTCGAGGCCGGGCGGCCGTACCGCATCCGGATCACCCACTTCGGGCTCGGCGACGTCCACACCACCGGTGCCGAACGGCCGCCCAGGGAGCGCGCCCAGCGGGCCGTCGTCGCCGTCGTCCCCGGCGAGGGCCTTGCGGGGCTCTACGGCGAGGCCGGCGCGACCACCGTGCTCGCGCGCCCCGGGGAGCCGCCCGCCAGCGGGGAGTTGGTCGCGGCCCTGCGGCGGGCGCACGCGCGTGAGGTCGTGCTGCTGCCCAACGACGCCGATCTGCGGCACACGGCCGCTGCCGCCGCCGAGCAGGCCCGTGCCGAGGGCATCCGGGTCGCGCTGATCCCGACGCGCTCCGCGGTCCAGGGGATCGCCGCGCTCGCCGTGCACGAGCCCGAGCGCCGCTTCGACGAGGACGTCGTCTCCATGACCTCGGCGGCGGGCGCGACCCGCTACGCCGAGGTCGCCGTCGCCGAACGCCAGTCCTGGACCATGGCCGGCATCTGCCAGGCCGGGGACGTCCTGGGCCTCGTCGACGGCGACGTGGCGGTGATCGGCGCCGATGTCACGGCCACCGCCCGGGCCGTCCTCGACCGCATGCTCGCGGCCGGCGGCGAACTCGTCACCCTCGTCCTGGGCGACGAGGCCCCAGAGAGCGTCGCCGACGTCCTGGAAGTCCACGTCCGCGAGTCGTACCTCGCCGTCGACACGGTCGTGTACCGGGGCGGCCGCCAGGGCGCCCTGCTGCTCATCGGCGTCGAGTAGGGGACTACTTGTTGTCGTTCTGCTCCTCCATCAGCTGGAGCAGCTGCTCCGCCTCGGCGCGACGGGCCCGTACCGTCTCGTCGCCGTCGTCGGCACCCTCGTAGGCCTTCAGCACGCCACGCGCGCGTGCCGCCGCGTCGGCGGGACGGCTGAGGTCCGCCTCCAGCCAGCCCGCGGCGAGTTCGGCGGCGGTACGGGTGTGCACGGCGCCCTCCCCGAGGGCCGCGAAAACGGCGACGGCCTCCGCGGTCTGCGTCAGGGCGTCCTCGAACGCGCCCTGGATCGCGGTGTCCTCGGCCTCCTCGGCGACCGAACGCGCCAGCAGCTCGCCGAACTGCCGGTGTGTGTGGCCGAGTTCACCGGTGAGCCGCTGCCGCGCCTCCTCGTCGTCCGTCACCAGCAGCGCCGCCTCGCACTCCTCGATCGCGGCCGACATCAACTCCCGCGCGCTGTCGAGCCCTTGGTCGGCGCGCAACGCCAGCCAGGCCCGTGCACGCAGCGACCGCACGAGCCCGTGCACGTTCCCCAGGGACCGCCACAGGTCGCCCGCGCGCGTGTACGCCTGGTCCGCCTCGGTGTGCAGTTCCGCGTGCCCCAGGGACTCGGCGGCGAGATGGGCGAGCGTCGCGTGGTCGTGCTGCTCGGGCCAGTGCCGGGCGATCTCGGCCGCCTGCAACCGCCGTTCGGCCGCCGCGCGGTGCTCGCCCAGCTCGCTGAGACAGTCCCCGAGCCACCACTTCGTCTGGACGACCGCGCCGTCGCCGTGCGTCTCGGCGGTCAGGTCGGGCAGCGCCGACTCCAGCACCTCCGCGGCCTCGGCCCACCGGCCCTGACGCAGCAGGAAGCCGCCCAGCTGGTGCCGGGCCCAGGCGCCCAGCGTCGGGCCCTCGCCCGCCTCGTCGGACCAGTGCGCGGCCTCCAGGGCGTGCTCAGCCGCCTCCTGGGACCGGCCCCGGCCGCCGAGCACCTCGGCGAGCTGAAGGTGCAGCTGCGCCCGTCCGGGCGCCTCCAGATACGGCCCGCCGTGCTCCAGGGCGGCCCGCAGCGCCCGCTCCGTCTCCGCGATGTCGCCGAGCTGATGGGCGAGCCCGGCCAGCCGGGCCTCGTACTCCACCGCGAACCACGGCAGCCCCGCGCCCACGAACGCCGTCGACGCCTTCGCGAACAGCCGGGCGGCGGTCACCGGGTCCCCGCCCCGCAGGGCGAGTTCGGCGAGCATGGCCTGCCCCTCGGCGGCCCGCGCGGCCAGCCGGACATCGTCCCCGGTGTGCCCCTCGACCAGGGCCAGCACCTCCCGGACCGCGGCCTCGGCGGCGGCCAGGACCTCGCCGTCGGGGGAGTCGCCCGAGGGGTCCTCGTGCACGCCCCGCATCAGGACGCGCGCCCGGCTCATCAGCACGCCCGCCGTCTGCCGTACGCCCGTGGCGCCCTCGGCGTACAGCGCGAGCACCCCGTCGTACGGCTCGGCGATCGCCGCGAGGGCCTCGTCGAGCTCGCCCGTGAGAGCGCGTACGTACGCCCCACGCGCGCGTGCCGCCCACGCCTCCCCGGGATCGCCCGCCTCGGCGTACAGCTCGGCCGCGCGCTCGAAGAGGGCGAGGCCCTCGGGGCCCCGGTCCATCGCCTGGTGGTCGGCGATCTCCGCGCGGTCGAGGGCGGCCAGCTCGACGCCCTCGGCGGCCCGCGCGACCGTCAACCAGGCCTCCACGGCGTGCGGTTGCAGGGTGTCCGACAGCCGTCGCGCCTCCGCGAGCAGCGCGGAGAGGTCCTTCTCCGAGGCCGGTTCGGGGGCGGGGACGGTCACCGGTGCCGCGGTCGGTCGGCCCGCCGAACGCACTCCCAGGGGAAGCCGTTCCACCAGGGGACGCTGATCCATCCGCGCGCGTGCCCGGTCGCCGACATGGGTCGTGCCGTTGCGCTCGTCGAAGCGGGCGGCCAGCGCGAGGGTCTCCACGCGCGCGTGGGCGGCGAGTTCACGTGCCGTCCAGGGCCGGCCGGCCGGTCCCGGCACCCGCTGGTCGCCGAGCCCCAGCTCCGTCAGCCGGTCCATCAGCAGTGTCACCGCGGACAGGAACTCCAGCCCGCTGCGCGGGTTCCCGGAGTCCGTGAAGTACGCCGGACGCTCCGCCAGCAGCTCCAGACCGCGCGCCTCGTTGCCGCTCAGCGCGCAGAACTCCACATGGTCCGCGTACGCGCCCCGCATGCTCTCCATGGGCCGTACGAGCCGGAAGCCCCGCAGGTGGTGGGCGCGCGCCTCGTCGGCCCGCCCCAGGCGCAGCAGGGGGGCCAGGGAGGACGCGAGGACGGTGTGCGGTTCGTGGGCGCAGCTGAACTCGCCCTCCAGGACCGGACTCCACAGGTCGAGGGCCTCGGCGTCCCGCCCCCGCTCGACCTGCCACGCGCCCTGGCCGTGCAGCTCGCACGCGTGGCAGTCGGCCATGGTGTCCCGGTCGGCGGCCAGCCACGCGGTGTACGCCCGCTCGGCCCGCGCCAGGTCCCCGATGTGCGAGGCGACACTGAACTCGGCGCTGCGCACCGCCCGTTCGGAGTGTCCGGCCAGCCGGTAGCGGTGCTCCATCTCGGCGAGCCACTTCTCGATCGACGCGAGCGGGATGTGCGGCTGGCCGAGCATTCCGGACGACATCCACTTGAAGACCCAGTGCAGCGAGTGGATCTCGTACTCGTCGAAGTCCTCGGGCCGTTCGTCCCACATGCGCAGCAGGCGCGCGAAGGGGACGAACATCTTGTCCTTCTCGGAGCTGTAGTTGTAGACCTTCAGCTGGTGCCCGAGCGCCTCGATCACCGCGAGCGGGATGTCCAGCTTCTCGGCCTCGGCGAGCAGCTGCTCCGCGCGCGCGTTGCGGGCCGGTCCCTCCGGCTCCTCGGAGTTCTCGGCCATCGCCCGGCGCAGCGCGTCGAAGTCCGTGATCCCTGTCATCAGTGGTCGCCCTCCCCGTGTGTGGCCCACTCCAGGAGGCCGATGAACGCCCGGTTCAGCAGTGCCGAGTCGGCGGGGCGCAGTGGTCGCTGCGCCATCAGGAGTGCCTGCCCGTAGAGCGACTCCGTGGCCGTCCCGATCAGGTCCCGGTCCCTGAGTGAACTGATGCGCCGGATCAGCGGGTTGAGATGGTTGAGCACGAGACGCGCGCGCGGAGCGCTGCCCCGCAGCGAGCCCAGGATGCCCGCCCACAGGTCGTCGGCCTGCTCCTCGGCCTCCGCGCGGGCCTGCTCGTGCCGGGCCGAGCGGTCGTCCAGATGCAGCGCGGGCACCGACAGCGGATGGAACGCCCGGAGGACGACATCACACCCCAGGAGGTCCAGCTTGGCCCGTGCGGCGGCCAGGAAGTCCGCCAGCGCCAGCTCCTCGGCCGGGTCGACCGAGTCCAGGTGCGCGGTCACGGTGTCCGAGTCCAGCTCGGCGACCACCGTCCCCGGGCGCACCGACGGCAGCGCCTCGACCAGCTCGCCGTCGTAGGTGTAACCGCCGTTGATCACCCCGATGCCCTGCGCCGACGCGATCGGGGCGACCTGCCGGTACTCCTCGACGGTCCGCGTGAAGTGCACCACCGGGTGCCGCTGCGCGAACTCCTCCAGGGAGACCCGCCCGTCGGTCGTCTCGAAGGGCAGCCACGGCAGCATCGTGCGCAACATCTCCGGGTCGTGCCGCGCCAGCGACTTCACCCCCAGGTGGTGCACCGACAGGAACGCGGCCAGCCGCTCCGGATCACCGCCCGCCAGCCCGGTCAGCCAGGAGCGAATCCTTTCCCCCAGGGCCTCCCGTACGGCGGCCAGCGTCTCGTCCTCGTACAGCGACTCGCGCGAGGCCGTGGGCCGCAGACTGTCCGTGTCCAGCACACAGCGCACGAAGAACGCCCAGTCCGGCAGCAGCTGTTCGGCCCGCTCGGTCAGCAGCATGCCCTTGAGATGCACCCGGTGCGTGGCACGCTGCGCCGGGCTCACCGCCGACGGCAGCACATAGGCGACCCCGCGGATCCCGGCGAGCGGCACGGACAGCTCGATCGAGTCCAACGGCGTGAACCCGAACAACTCGTGACAGTGCCGAGCCAGCGCCACCCTGCGCGCACCGGGGCTCGGATACGACCGGTCCCAGGGCGCCGGCAGATCGGTGATCGCCTCACCGTCCACCCGCACGTCGTACGGCAGCAGCGCCCCGAAGTCCCGCGCCAGCGCGAGGACCCGCTCCTTGGTGAGCCACTCGCCGGCCCCGGCACGCGCCACCAGGTGCACGGTGGTGCCCGGTTCGGGGTGCTCGGTGTCGGGCAGGGTCCGCACGGTGTACGACCCGTCGTCGGTCGCCGTCCACTCCACGGGCGGCGCGTCGGGCGTACGGGCGCTGCGGCTGACGACCCGGATCCGCTCGGCGACCACGAAACAGGCCAGCAGCCCGATGCCGAACTGCCCGAGGAAATCGGAGCGGACCTCCTGGAGCCCCTCGGCCCGCTTGGAGCTGCGGCCGATCGTCGCGAGGAGGTTGTGCACGTCCGCCTCGGTGAGCCCGACGCCGGAGTCCTCGACGCGCAGGGTGCCCCCGTCGGCGTACAGCCGCACCAGAGCAGGGGAGTCGGGCTGTTCGGCCCGGCGGGCGGTGATCGCGTCCACGGCGTTCTGCAGCAGTTCGCGCAGATAGACCTTGGGGCTGGAGTAGAGGTGATGGGAGAGCAGGTCCACCAGACCGCGCAGGTCGACCTGGAACGTGTGAGGTGACTGTGATGCCTGGGATGACTGTGAGGTCTGGGAATCCATCGTCGCAGCGCCGAGGTGGGGGAAGGTGCGAACGGCGCGAGGGTCGGGCGGTCCCTGTGAGGCGGTGACCGCGGGGGATGGCCGGAGCGCGTCATCCTAGGCCCGAACGACCCGCCTGACCAGGGGTTTCGGGAGACGTATACGGCATTGTCAGTGGCGTGGTGTGGAATGGATCTCGTGCCCGCACTGGAAGAACCGCTGAAAAAGGTGCTCGGCCCCGCCACCGCGAAGGTGATGGCCGAGCATCTCGGCCTGCACACAGTAGGCGACCTCCTGCACCACTACCCGCGCAGATACGAGGAGCGCGGCCAGCTCACGCACCTCGCCGACCTGCCGATGGACGAGCACGTCACCGTGGTCGCCCAGGTCGCCGACGCCCGGCTGCACACCTTCGCGTCCAGCAAGGCCCCCCGGGGCAAGGGCCAGCGACTCGAAGTCACGATCACGGACGGCAGCGGCCGGCTCCAACTCGTCTTCTTCGGCTCGGGAGTTCACAAACCCCACAAGGAACTCCTGCCAGGCACCAGCGCGATGTTCGCCGGCAAGGTCTCCGTCTTCAACCGCCGACTGCAACTCGCCCACCCGGCATACGAGTTGCTGAAGGGCGACGCCGAGGAGACGGTCGAGACCTGGGCGGGCACCCTGATCCCCATCTACCCCGCCACCGCCAAACTGGAGTCCTGGAAGATCGGCAAGGCCCTCCAGACGGCCCTGCCCAGCGCCCAGGAGGCCGTCGACCCCCTCCCGGACTCCCTCCGCGAGGGCCGCGGCCTGGTCTCCCTCCCGGAAGCCCTCCTCAAGATCCACCGCCCCCACACCAAGGCGGACATCGCCGCCGCCCGCGACCGCCTCAAGTGGGACGAGGCCTTCGTCCTCCAGGTGGCCCTGGCCCGCCGCCGCCACACCGACGCCCAACTCCCGGCGGTGGCCCGCAAACCATCGACCGACGGCCTCCTCACGGCCTTCGACGACCGCCTGCCGTTCACCCTCACGGACGGGCAGTTGAAGGTCTCCAAGGAGATCTTCGACGACCTGGCGACCGAGCATCCGATGCATCGGTTGTTGCAGGGGGAGGTGGGTAGTGGGAAGACCATGGTGGCCCTTCGAGCCATGCTCGCCGTCGTCGACGCGGGCGGGCAGGCCGCGATGCTCGCGCCCACCGAAGTGCTCGCGCAGCAGCATCACCGGTCCATCACCGAGATGATGGGGGAGCTGGCCGAGGGCGGGATGCTGGGCGGGGCCGAGCGGGCCACGAAGGTCACGCTGCTCACCGGATCCATGGGGACGGCCGCCCGGCGACAGGCGCTCCTCGACCTCGTCACCGGCGAGGCCGGGATCGTGATCGGCACGCACGCGTTGATCGAGGACAAGGTCCAGTTCCATGACCTGGGCCTGGTCGTCGTCGACGAACAGCACCGCTTCGGCGTCGAGCAGCGCGACGCCCTGCGCGGAAAAGGCAAACAACCCCCGCACCTCCTCGTCATGACCGCCACCCCCATCCCGCGCACGGTCGCCATGACGGTCTTCGGCGACCTGGAGACCTCGGTCCTCGACCAACTCCCGGCCGGCCGCTCACCCATCGCCAGCCATGTCGTCCCCGCCGCCGACAAACCCCACTTCCTGGCCCGCGCCTGGGAGCGCGTGCGCGAGGAGGTGGGCAACGGCCATCAGGCCTATGTCGTCTGCCCGCGCATCGGCGACGAGGAGGACGACCCCAAGAAGGCCGGCAAGAAGAAGTCCGCCGAGGACGAGGCCGAGAAGCGCCCACCGCTCGCCGTCCTCGACGTCGCCGCCCAGCTCGCGAAGGGCCCCCTCCAGGGCCTCAGGATCGAGGTGCTGCACGGCCGTATGCACCCCGACGACAAGGACGCGGTGATGCGCCGCTTCGCCGCCGGCGACACCGACGTCCTGGTCGCCACCACGGTCATCGAGGTCGGCGTCAACGTGCCCAACGCCACCGCCATGGTGATCATGGACGCCGACCGCTTCGGCGTCTCCCAACTCCACCAGCTGCGCGGCCGGGTGGGGCGCGGTTCCGCGGCCGGCCTCTGTCTCCTGGTCTCCGAGATGCCCGAGGCCAGCCCCGCCCGCCAACGCCTCAACTCCGTCGCCTCGACCCTCGACGGCTTCGCGCTCTCCCGTATCGACCTCGAACAGCGCAGAGAGGGCGATGTGTTGGGACAGGCGCAGTCCGGTGCCCGTACGTCCCTGCGCGTGCTGTCGGTCATCGAGGACGAGGAGGTCATCGCGGAGGCGAGGGAGGAGGCGACGGCAGTCGTCGAGGCCGATCCCGAGTTGGAGCGCCTCCCGGGCCTGCGTGTGGCGCTGGACGCGCTGCTGGACGAGGAGAGGGAGCAGTACTTGGAAAAGGGCTGAGGGTGATGAACCTAGGGGCGCGGGGCTGTACTCCATATGCGGCTACCGCCGCGTGAGCGCGACCAGCCACAATGGACCTGCACTCACCCACGATCAAGGACCCCACATGACCCGCGTGATCGCCGGCGAAGCCGGCGGACGTCGACTCGCCGTGCCGCCAGGCACAGGCACCCGCCCCACCTCCGACCGCGCACGCGAGGGCCTCTTCTCCACCTGGCAGTCCCTCCTGGGCGCCCCCCTGAACGGCGAACGGGTCCTCGACCTCTACGCGGGCTCAGGAGCCGTAGGACTGGAGGCCCTGTCCCGAGGAGCCGGCCACACCCTCCTCGTCGAGGCCGACGCCAAGGCCGCCCGGGTCATCAGGGAGAACGTCAAGAACGTCGGCCTCCCCGGCGCCGAGGTCAGGGCGGGCAAGGCCGAACAGGTCGTCCAGACACCGGCGCCAGCAGAGCCGTACGACATCGTCTTTCTCGATCCGCCCTATGTTGTCGCAGATCACGATCTTCGGGAGATTCTCCTCACACTCCGGTCGGGGGGCTGGCTCGCGCCGGACGCGCTCGTCACCGTGGAGCGCAGCACCAGAGGCGGCGAATTCGGGTGGCCGGACGGTTTCGAGGGGATCCGGGCCCGTCGTTACGGCGAGGGGACCTTTTGGTACGGTCGCGCCGCCTCTACGTGCGAAGACGCACGATGACCGGACCGGAGAGCGAGGGAAATCAAGTGCGCCGCGCTGTTTGTCCGGGGTCCTTCGACCCCATCACCAATGGCCACCTCGACATCATCGCCCGTGCCTCCCGGCTGTACGACGTCGTGCACGTCGTCGTGATGATCAACCAGTCGAAGAAGGGCCTGTTCACCGTCGACGAGCGGATCGAACTGATCCGCGAGGTCACCGCCGAGTTCGGCAACGTCCAGGTCGAGGCCTACCACGGCCTCCTCGTCGACTACTGCAAGCAGCGCGACATCCCGGCCATCGTCAAGGGCCTGCGCGCGGTCAGCGACTTCGACTACGAGTTGCAGATGGCCCAGATGAACAACGGACTCTCGGGCGTCGAAACCCTGTTCATCCCGACCAGCCCCACCTACAGCTTCCTGTCGTCCTCGCTGGTCAAGGAGGTCGCGACCTGGGGCGGCGACATCTCCCACCTGGTGCCGCCGGTGGTCCTGGACGCGCTCAAGGGCCGGATCGGCAAGGCCTGAGGGACTGACTGTGCGTCACCCGGTGTCGGGCGGGACGGGAGGGGTCGTACAGTCGACCCGTCCGTCTCCAACACGTCGGTAGAGAGTGGCGAGCACACGGTGGACGTGCAGAAGAAGCTCGACGAGATCGTCGCCTCGGTCTCCAGCGCCCGGTCCATGCCCATGTCGGCCTCCTGCGTGGTCAACCGCGCCGAGCTGCTCACGCTGCTCGAAGAGGTGCGCGCGGCACTGCCGGACTCGCTGGCCGAGGCGCAGGAGCTGATCGGCGGCCGGCACGAGATGGTCGAGCAGGCCCGTCAGGAGGCCGAGCGGATCATCCAGACCGCGCACGCCGAGCGCGGCTCGCTGATCTCCGACACCGAGGTCGCCCGCCGCTCGCAGAACGAGGCGGACCGTATCCTCGCCGAGGCCCGCCAGGAGGCCGAGGAGGTCCGCGCGGAGGCCGACGACTACGTCGACTCCAAGCTCGCCAACTTCGAGGTCGTCCTCACCAAGACCCTCGGGTCGGTCGGCCGCGGCCGAGAGAAGCTGCTCGGCACCGGTCCCGGCATCGACGACCAGGGCTACGAGGACGAGGACGCCCCCGAGCGCAGCCACGACCCGGAGACCCTGCGCCGCGACGCCGACGCGTACGTGGACGTCAAGCTCGGCGCCTTCGAGGCTGTCCTCGCCAAGACCCTGGAGGCCGTGGGCAAGGGCCGGCAGAAGCTGCACGGCCGGATCGCCAGCGACGACCTCGGCGCCCTCGCCTTCGACGCCGACGGCAGCCAGGTCCAGCACACCAGCGACGCCGACTACCTCGCCGACCTCGCGACCGTCACGGACACCCCGGTCTCGAACACCCCGGTCCAGCCCGAGCAGCAGGACTACGCGCCGCAGGCGGCCTACGACTACCAGCAGCCGGGCCAGCAGCAGGACCAGTACGGCTATCAGCAGCAGTACGCCCAGCAGCCCCAGCAGCAGGACCCGTACGGGTACCAGCAGGCCGACCCCTACGCCTACCAGGGCTACGACACCGGCCAGCAGCCCGTGTACGACCCGAACCAGATGCAGCAGGCCCAGCTCGACCAGCAGGCGCAGCAGGCGCAGCAGGGCTACGCGCTCGACGAGACCAGCCTCTTCGACACCGGCATGATCAGCGCCGAGCAGCTGCGGGCGTACGAGCAGGGCCGAGGCCTGTAAGGGACCACCGGATTGGGCCGTGAGCGAAAGGTCCAGTATCCTGGCTCTTCGGTCGCGTGTACGTCCGCGATCCACGCTGCCCGGAAGCACCGAAGGGCAGCGCTCCTTGAGCTCAGCAACCCGAAAGACAGGAATGGCCCTGAACGCCCGCCTTGACCACCGCAACCCTCTCGTGTTCGACACTCACGAGCTGGGGCGGCGTCCTGGTGCGCTGCAGCGCCTGACCCGTTCGATCGACGCTCCCAAGGATCTCGGGATCCAGGGAGTCATCGGAGTGCCGGAAGGCGCCCCGGTGAAGCTCGACCTCCGCCTTGAGTCGGTCATGGAAGGGGTGCTTGTCACAGGCACCGCCCGTGCACAGGCCAAGGGGGAGTGCGTAAGGTGTCTGGAGCCGCTCGAGCTGTCGCTCGAAGCGGAATTCCAGGAGATGTTCTCGTACCCTGACGCCGACGACCGTGGCCGTGTGAAAGCGGAACCGGTCGACGACGCCGAGGAAGACGAGGACAGGCTCTTCATCGAGGACGGCCTGTTCGACCTCGAACCCGTGCTGCGCGATGCGGTGGTGCTCGCACTGCCGATGCAGCCGGTGTGCCAGGACGACTGTCCGGGCCTGTGCTCCGAGTGCGGAGCGCGGCTCGCGGACGACCCGGACCACCACCATGACGCCGTCGACATCCGTTGGGCGGCACTGCAGGGACTCGCCGGTTCACTCGAAGACGGCGAGAAGGACGAGATCAGTGGCGAAGCGCCCCGACCGGCGCGCGCCAACGAGAAGCAGGAGAAGTAGCCGTGGCTGTTCCGAAGCGGAAGATGTCGCGCAGCAACACGCGCCACCGCCGGTCGCAGTGGAAGGCTGCGGTCACCCCTCTGGTTGCGTGCGAGCGCTGCCACGAGCCCAAGCAGCAGCACATCGCGTGCCCTTCTTGCGGCACGTACAACAAGCGCCAGGTTCTCGAGGTCTGAGCGGCTGGTGAGAGGCTCCATGTCTGACGTCAAGGCGGACTCAGTCGCCAAGAACCAGGCGGACACGGCCTCGTCCCCCACGCTGTTGGAAGGGCGGCTCGGGTATCACCTCGAGTCCGCCCTTCTGGTGCGTGCGCTGACCCACCGTTCGTACGCGTACGAGAACGGCGGTCTGCCGACGAACGAGCGGCTGGAGTTCCTCGGGGACTCCGTGCTCGGCCTCGTCGTCACGGACACGCTGTACACGACCCACCCCGACCTGCCCGAAGGCCAACTGGCCAAGCTGCGGGCCGCGGTGGTCAATTCTCGTGCGCTGGCGGAGGTCGGTCGCGGTCTGGAACTCGGCTCCTTCATCCGGCTCGGCCGGGGCGAAGAGGGCACGGGTGGCCGGGACAAGGCGTCCATCCTCGCCGACACCCTTGAAGCGGTGATCGGCGCGGTCTATCTCGACCAGGGCCTCGACGCGGCCTCCGAACTGGTGCACCGCCTGTTCGACCCGCTCATCGAGAAGTCCTCGAACCTCGGTGCCGGCCTGGACTGGAAGACCAGTCTCCAGGAGCTCACCGCGACCGAAGGACTCGGTGTTCCCGAGTACCTGGTCACGGAGACCGGCCCCGATCACGAGAAGACCTTCACTGCTGCCGCCCGCGTCGGAGGCGTCTCGTACGGCACCGGCACCGGCCGCAGCAAGAAGGAGGCGGAGCAGCAGGCCGCCGAGTCCGCCTGGCGGTCCATCCGGGCCGACGCGGACGAGCGCGCCAAGAAGGCGAAGGAGGCGGCCGAGCAGGCCGTCGAGGTCGTCGCCGAGGCCGCTGAGCAGCCTGCCGAGGAGAGCGCCGACCAGTCGTCGGCGTCCGCCTGACCGAACAGCGCGACCCGAGCGCCCGTCCCCGAGTGGGGCGGGCGCTCGGTTCATTCACACCCGTGACCAGCAGGGGATGCCATGCCCGAGTTGCCCGAGGTCGAGGTCGTCCGGCGCGGTCTGGAGCGGTGGGTCGCCCAGCGCACCGTCACCGACACCGAGGTGCTGCATCCGCGTGCGGTACGACGCCATGTCGCCGGCGCCGACGACTTCGCGCACCGGCTCAAGGGGCATCGCATCGGCACCCCGAGCCGCCGCGGCAAGTACCTGTGGCTGCCGCTCGAGGACACCCACCAGGCGGTACTGGCCCACCTCGGGATGAGCGGTCAACTCCTCGTCCAGCAGCACGAGTTCCCCGACGAGAAGCACCTGCGCATCCGGGTCCGGTTCGCCGACACCCTCGGTACCGAACTCCGCTTCGTCGACCAACGCACCTTCGGCGGGCTGTCGTTGCACGACACCACCCCGGACGGGCTACCGGACGTCATCGCGCACATCGCCCGTGACCCCCTGGACCCGCTGTTCGACGACGAGTTGTTCCACCAGGCGCTGCGCCGCAAGCGCACGACCATCAAACGGGCCTTGCTCGACCAGTCGTTGATCAGCGGAGTCGGCAACATCTATGCGGACGAGGCCCTTTGGCGGGCCCGCGTCCACTACGAACGCCCGACCGCGGCCTTCACCCGCCCGCGCACCGCCGAACTCCTGGGCCACGCACGGGATGTGATGACCGCGGCCCTCGACGTGGGCGGCACCAGCTTCGACAGCCTGTACGTCAACGTGAACGGGGAGTCGGGCTACTTCGACCGCTCGCTCGACGCGTACGGCCGCGAGGGCCTGCCGTGCCGGCGCTGCGGTACGCCGATGAAGCGGCAGGCGTGGATGAACCGGTCGAGCTACTTCTGCCCGAAGTGCCAGCGGGCGCCGAGGAGTTAGCGGCCGTCCCGTGTCTCGTCGTAGCGCGTGCGGGCGGCGAGGACGTCGTCCATACGGCTCTCCATGAAGTCGACGAGTCCCTTGAGGTGTTCGGCGACGGCGCGTCCGAGCGGGGTCAGTTCGTAGTCCACGCGGGGCGGGTTCGTCGGCTGGGCGTCGCGGAGCACCAGGCCGTCGCGCTCCAGCTGGTGCAGGGTCTGCGAGAGCATCTTCTCGCTCACGCCGTCGATGCGCCGCCGCAGCTCGTTGAAGCGCAGCGAGCCCCCCTGCAGCGCGCACAGGGTGAGTCCGCCCCAGCGGCCCGTGATGTGCTCCAGGGTGGCTCGGGAGGGGCAGGCCTTGGCGAACACGCTGTACGGGTAGTTCTGCTCCTCCGTACGCTCCTGGGTGCTGTCCATTTCTTCAGCGTACGCGAACGCAGCGCTAACCAGAAGGGAGCACTAACCGTTGGTTAGCGCTCCCTGTCGGTGCCTGTCGGTGCCTGTCGGTGCCTGTCGGCGTCGGACTAGTACCCGAAGTCCTGCGTCCACCACGGACCGCCGGTGCCCAAGTGCACACCGACGCCCAGGGTCTTGAAATCGCAGTTCAGGATGTTGGCCTTGTGGCCGGGGCTGTTCATCCAGGCGTCCATGACCGCGGCGGCGTCCGCCTGGCCGCGGGCGATGTTCTCGCCGCCGAGGTTGGTGATGCCGAGCTTCTCCGCCCGGTCCCACGGGGTGGCCCCGCTGGGGTCGGTGTGGTCGAAGAAGTCCTCGTCGGCCATCTGCTGGCTGAAGTTCTCGGCCAGCGTGGTCAGCGAGCTGTTGGCGGCCACCGGGCTGCAGCCGGCGATCGCGCGCTGCTCGTTGACGAGCTTCAGCACCTCGGCCTCGGCGGCGGCCTCCGCGGAGACCGTCACCGGAGTGTCGGCGGACTGCGTCGGCGTCGGGGTGGGCTTCGCCGAGGGAGTCGACGTCGTCGGCTCCTCGGTCGGGGTGGCCGCCGGCTTCTTCGCCGGGGCCTTGGTGGCGGGAGCGGTGGCGGACTTGGTCGGAGCCGCCGACGGGGAGGCCGCGCGGTTCGCGTCGCGGCTCGTGGACGAGCCGGAGTCGCGGGACTCCGCGCTGCCGGAGGTACCGCCCTGCTCGGTCGCCGAGTTGGACGGGGAGCCGGCGGCCTGCACGTTGTCGCTCTTGTTGCCGCCGCCGAGCTTGTAGTTGTCCAGCCCCGGCATCGCGCCCGCGGCGACCGCGACCGTACCGATGGCGACGGCGGCGGAGACCCCGATCAGGCCCGTCTTGACAGGTGTCACGCTCTTGCGCTTACGGCGGCGTCCACGGCCGTTGCCCGGGCGTGAGCCGTCGCCCCGGGAGGCGGCCGCCTCGGGGAAGACCACGGCGTAGTCCTCCTCCGTGGCGAAGAGGTAGGCCTCGCTCTTCAGCCGGGAGTCGGACTTCAGCCGGCTCTCGGCCCGCAGCCGGGCCTCCGACTTCGGAGGGGCCTCGTAGCCGGCCTCGCCCCCGCGGTTCGCGCGGACCTGGCTGTCGGGGTGCATCTGGTGGTCGGTGTGGGCCTGGCGGTTCGGGTGGAACTCGGCGGGGCCCTCCGGGTGCAGATAGGGCGCCATGCCGATCGTCGAGCCGTCGGCGGCGTTCCAGCCGGAACCGTCGGCGTGGTCGTTCCAGTCGTACGAGTCGTGCGGGTCGTAGCCGCTCGTGTATGAGCCGTGCGTCTCTGTGACCCCCGTGGCGCGGCTCGTGGCGGCGCGGCCGGCGGCGGAGCGTCGGTGGCGTCCCATGTCCTTGCCTTTCGTCCTTGCGGTCAACTCGTCCGTGCGGTGACCCAGCTCACTCGATCGAGTGAGTTTCATATGAGATTCATTGGGGCGGACGGTACCGCATGGCGCGAGGGGAGCAAGTGTCCGGAGAGACATTGGCCGGTTAGGTTGCAGCCATGAGCGAGGATGTGCGGTTGGTCGCCTGGGTGCGAGGGCGTGTGCAAGGTGTGGGTTTTCGGTGGTTTACCCGTGCCAAGGCCCTGGAGATCGGGGGCCTGAGTGGTTTTGCTCTCAATTTGGGCGACGGACGCGTACAAGTGGTCGCGGAGGGATCGCGCGCGGGCTGCGAAGGACTCCTCGACTGGCTCCAGGGATACGACACGCCCGGGCGCGTGGACGGCGTCACCGAGATCTGGGACACACCTCGCGGCGGCTACGACGGCTTCGCGATCCGCTGAGCACATTCTGCGAAAAGGTGTAAAGCGGCCCTGGCGGAAGCGCCGGGACATGCCACCCGCACCTGCCCACAGCGGAAACGACCTGGTGGTTGCCAAGAACGGCTCGCTCTGGCAGGCTCCGCACCTAAGGATGATCGCCAGTCCCGTCAGGCCCCGCAGGAGCCGCAGCGCCGCCCGGTCAGGGCCGCGCGCCCCCGGGTCGCCCGCCAATACGGGGCGTGATCGTGTTGACCGTCAAACATTTTGGTGAGACGCTGAAAACCCCGCGCACCTTAGCTGTTTGGCATGGAAGAACAGCAGAGCAACCCTTGAGTGTGTCAAGCATCGCGGGTGCGATTCCCTCACGACCCACACCGCTTCGGTCGGTCACTCAGTGTGGAGGACCATCCATCATGGCAAAGGCGCTTCTCGGTTACGTCGGCGGCTCCGACCCGCGACTCCTCGCCGAGATGCGACGGCTCCAGCAGCGCGTCCAGGACCTGGAATCCGAGCTCGTTCGGATCCAGGAAGAGAACGACGCGCTGACGGCTGCCGCAACTCACGATTCGCTTCTCGAGCTCGACGCACGCCAGGCGGAGCCCGCGCTCACCTGATCACTGCACCGCATCATGACAAGCAGTGGTTGGGCGGCCTGTATCAACCGCTAAGTTGTCAGAGTTTGCAAGGGACGCTTCGGCGTCCCTTCTTTCTTTCCCCCGCAAGCCTCCACCCTCTTTAACGTTTGGTGTGCCCTGCACGTTCAAGGGCGAAACCGCGGGGAACCGGACGTTCATGGAGAGAGCGAGCAGCGGAAGGTAGAGTCCAGCGCCGTGCACCTCAAGGCCCTGACCCTGCGCGGGTTCAAGTCGTTCGCCTCGGCGACCACGCTCCGGTTCGAACCGGGGATCACGTGCGTCGTCGGTCCGAACGGCTCGGGCAAGTCCAATGTCGTGGACGCGCTCAGCTGGGTCATGGGCGAACAGGGCGCCAAGTCGCTGCGCGGCGGCAAGATGGAGGACGTCATCTTCGCCGGCACCACCGGCCGCCCCCCGCTGGGCCGCGCCGAGGTGTCCCTGACCATCGACAACTCCGACGGCGCGCTGCCCATCGAGTACGCCGAGGTCACCATCACGCGGATCATGTTCCGCAACGGCGGCAGCGAGTACCAGATCAACGGCGACACGTGTCGCCTCCTCGACATCCAGGAACTCCTCTCCGACTCCGGCATCGGCCGCGAGATGCACGTCATCGTCGGCCAGGGCCAGCTCGACTCCGTCCTGCACGCCGACCCCATGGGCCGCCGCGCCTTCATCGAGGAGGCGGCCGGCGTCCTCAAGCACCGCAAGCGCAAGGAGAAGGCGCTCCGCAAGCTGGACGCGATGCAGGCCAACCTCGCCCGCGTGCAGGACCTCACGGACGAACTCCGCCGCCAGCTCAAGCCCTTGGGCCGCCAGGCCGCGGTCGCCCGCCGCGCCGCCGTCATCCAGGCGGACCTCCGAGACGCCCGCCTCCGCCTGCTCGCCGACGATCTCGTACGACTCCGCCAGGCGCTGAACACCGAGATCGCCGACGAGGCCGCGCTCAAGGAACGCAAGGAAGCCGCCGAACTGGAGCTGCGCAAGGCGCTCCAGCGCGAGGGACTCCTGGAGGACGAGGTACGGCAGCTCACCCCGCGCCTCCAGCGCGCCCAGCAGACCTGGTACGAGCTGTCCCAGCTGGCCGAGCGGGTACGCGGCACGATCTCACTGGCCGACGCCCGCGTGAAGAGCGCGACCTCCGCTCCCCCCGAGGAACGGCGCGGTCGTGACCCCGAGGACATGGAGCGCGAGGCCGCCCGGATCCGCGAGCAGGAGGCCGAGTTGGAAGCGGCCCTGGAGGCGGCCGAGCACGCGCTGGAGGACACGGTCGCCCACCGCTCCGAACTGGAGCGTGAACTCACCGCCGAGGAACGGCGGTTGAAGGATCTGGCCCGTTCCATCGCCGACCGCCGAGAGGGGCTCGCCCGGCTCAACGGCCAGGTCAACGCGGCCCGTTCACGCGCCGCCTCCGCCCAGGCCGAGATCGACCGCCTCGCCTCCGCCCGCGACGAGGCCCAGGAACGGGCCACGGCCGCACAGGAGGAGTACGAGACGCTCCAGGCCGAGGTCGACGGCCTCGACGCGGGCGACGAGGAACTCTCCGAACAGCACAAGGCGGCCCGGACCGCACTGGCGGAGGCGGAGGCCGCCCAGTCCGCAGCCCGCGAGGCGTCCACCGCCGCGGAACGCCAACGCGCCGCCACCCAGGCCCGCCGCGACGCCCTGGCACTGGGCCTACGGCGCAAGGACGGCACGGGGATACTGCTCGGCGCCCGGGACCGCCTCACGGGCCTGCTGGGCCCGGCGGCGGAACTGCTGACGGTCACGCCGGGCCACGAGGTCGCCCTGGCGGCAGCCTTCGGGGCGGCGGCGGACGCGATCGCGGTGACGACCCCGTCATCGGCGGCCGACGCGATCCGCCTGCTGCGCAAGCAGGACGGGGGCAGGGCTGCTTTGCTACTGGCCGCAGATTCAACTCCGCCCGCTGAGGCGCCCCAAAGGGGCGCGGGGCAGCATCCATTTGCGGCTCCGCCGCGGGGCGCGCCCAGCCACGACTCACCCGCACCCGCCCACCAACCTTTCGCGGCGGATCTGGTCCGCGCCCCCGCCGACCTCTTGCCCGCAGTCCGCCGCCTCCTCCACAACATCGTCGTAGTGGACACCCTCGAAGACGCCGAGCAACTCGTATATACGCACCCCGAGTTGACCGCGGTAACCGCCGAAGGCGACCTGCTCGGCGCCCACTTCGCCCACGGCGGCTCCGCAGGCGCCCCCAGCCTCCTCGAAGTCCAGGCCTCCGTCGACGAAGCCGCCGCCGAACTCGAAGAACTCGCCGTCCGCTGCGAGGAGTTGACCGGCGCGCAGCAGACCGCAGTCGAGCGCCGCAAGGAATGTGCCGCGCTGGTCGAGGAGTTGGGGGACCGGCGCAGGGCCGCCGAGCGTGAAAAGTCGGCCGTGGCACAGCAGTTGGGCCGACTGGCAGGGCAGGCACGCGGCGCGGCAGGCGAGGCCGAGCGGTCGACCGCTGCCGCCGCACGGGCCCAGGACGCGCTCGACAAGGCCGTAGAAGAGGCCGAAGTGCTGGCCGAACGGCTGGCTGTGGCTGAGGAGATGCCGGTCGAGGAGGAGCCCGACACCTCCGTGCGGGACCGGCTCGCGGCTGACGGTGCCAACGCTCGGCAGACCGAGATGGAGGCGCGGCTTCAGGTCCGTACGCATGAGGAGCGGGTCAAGGGGCTTGCCGGGCGGGCCGATTCGCTCGACCGCGCCGCCCGAGCGGAGCGCGAGGCGCGGGCGCGGGCGGAGCAGCGGCTCGCGAGGTTGCGGCACGAGGCCGCCGTCGCCGAGGCCGTTGCCTTCGGGGCACGGCAACTCCTCGCGCACGTCGAGGTGTCCCTCGGCCGTGCCGACGCGGAGCGGACCGCCGCCGATGCCGCCAAGGCGCGCCGGGAGCAGGAGCTGACCGCCGCCCGTAACCAGGGGCGTGACCTCAAGGGCGAGCTCGACAAGCTGACGGACTCGGTGCACCGGGGTGAGGTGCTCGGTGCCGAGAAGCGGATGCGGATCGAGCAGCTGGAGACCAAGGCGCTGGAGGAGTTGGGGGTGGAGCCGGCGGGGCTGATCGAGGAGTACGGGCCGCATCAGCTCGTGCCGCCCTCGCTCGCCGCCGAGGGCGAGGTGCTGCCGGAGGATCCGGAGGACCCGCGCAACCAGCCCCGTACGTTCCACCGCGCGGAGCAGGAGAAGCGGCTCAAGTCGGCCGAACGGGCGTACCAGCAGCTGGGAAAGGTGAACCCCCTCGCGCTGGAGGAGTTCGCGGCGCTGGAGGAGCGGCACAAGTTCCTCAGCGAGCAGCTGGAGGACCTGAAGAAGACCCGCGCCGACCTGCTTCAAGTGGTGAAGGAGGTCGACGAGCGCGTCGAGCAGGTCTTCACCGAGGCGTATCGGGACACGGCGATCCAGTTCGAGGGTGTGTTCAGCCGGCTGTTCCCGGGTGGTGAGGGGCGGTTGATCCTGACCGATCCCGACAACATGCTGACCACGGGTGTCGATGTGGAGGCCCGTCCGCCGGGCAAGAAGGTCAAGCGGCTCTCCCTGCTGTCCGGTGGGGAGCGGTCCCTCACCGCCGTGGCGCTGCTGGTGTCGATCTTCAAGGCGCGGCCCAGTCCGTTCTATGTGATGGACGAGGTCGAGGCCGCGCTCGACGACACCAACCTGCAGCGGCTGATCCGGATCATGCAGGAGCTGCAGGAGGCCTCGCAGCTGATCGTGATCACCCACCAGAAGCGCACCATGGAGGTCGCCGACGCGTTGTACGGCGTCTCCATGCAGGGCGACGGGGTGTCGAAGGTCATCTCCCAGCGCCTTCGCTAGACCTCCACCAATCATTCAAGTCTTGAATTCAGAGCCATCGCCTGCGGCTATCTGTGGCGCTGAAGTTCACAAGAGACCCCCTGTTGACTTCGAAACTTGAAGGCATAGTCTCTTCAGCGTTGCTTTTACCTTCAGGTGGTGGGCAGCGGGAAGCTGTGCGCCACTGGAAGGGTCGCCCCCCGCACCCCGGCAGCGACGCCGGTGGCCTCAGGAGTTACACGTGACCAGCACTGCGCAGGCACCTCAGTCAGGAGCCGGGTCGGCTCATCCCGAACATCTCGGGCACGTCATCTTCATCGCGGCGGCGGCCGCGATGGGCGGCTTCCTCTTCGGCTACGACAGCTCCGTGATCAACGGCGCCGTCGAGGCGATCCGCAGTCGCTACGACATCGGCTCCGCGGCCCTCGCCCAGGTCATCGCGATCGCCCTGATCGGCTGTGCGATCGGCGCCGCGACCGCCGGCCGTATCGCCGACCGCATCGGCCGTATCCGCTGTATGCAGATCTCCGCGGTGATGTTCACGATCAGCGCCGTCGGCTCCGCGCTGCCCTTCGCGCTCTGGGACCTCGCCTTCTGGCGGATCATCGGCGGCTTCGCCATCGGCATGGCCTCCGTCATCGGCCCCGCCTACATCGCCGAGGTCTCCCCGCCCGCGTACCGCGGCCGGCTCGGCTCCTTCCAGCAGGCCGCGATCGTCATCGGCATCGCGATCTCGCAGCTGGTCAACTGGGGTCTGCTGAACGCCGCCGACGGCGACCAGCGCGGCAAGCTCATGGGCCTGGAGGCCTGGCAGGTCATGCTCGGCGTCATGGTGATCCCGGCCGTCCTCTACGGCCTGCTCTCGTTCGCGATCCCCGAGTCCCCGCGCTTCCTGATCTCGGCGGGCAAGCTGGACCGCGCCCACGCGGTGCTGCGTGAGGTCGAGGGCGACGACATCGACCTGGACGCCCGCGTCGCCGAGATCGAGCACGCGATGAAGAGCGAGCACAAGTCGACCTTCAAGGATCTGCTCGGCGGTGGCGGCTTCTACTTCAAGCCGATCGTCTGGGTCGGCATCGGCCTCTCGGCCTTCCAGCAGCTCGTCGGCATCAACGTCGCGTTCTACTACTCCTCGACGCTGTGGCAGTCCGTCGGCGTCGACCCCACGGAGTCGTTCTTCTACTCCTTCACGACGTCGATCGTGAACATCATCGGCACCGTGATCGCCATGATCTTCGTGGACCGCATCGGCCGTAAGCCGCTGGCCCTCATCGGGTCGGTCGGCATGGTCGTCGGTCTCGCGCTGGAGGCCTGGGCCTTCTCCTACGACCTGGTCGACGGCAAGCTGCCCTCCGCGCAGGGCTGGACCGCGCTGATCGCGGCCCACGTCTTCGTCCTCTTCTTCGCCCTGTCCTGGGGTGTCGTGGTCTGGGTCTTCCTCGGCGAGATGTTCCCGAACAAGATCCGCGCCGCCGCCCTCGGTGTCGCCGCCTCCGCGCAGTGGATCGCCAACTGGGCCATCACCGCGAGCTTCCCGTCGCTGGCCGACTGGAACCTCTCCGCGACCTATGTGATCTACACGGTCTTCGCCGCGCTCTCCATCCCGTTCGTCCTGAAGTTCGTGAAGGAGACGAAGGGCAAGAAGCTGGAGGACATGGGCTGACCAAGCCCTCCCACAAGCTCGGGGAGACGGGCTCCATCCCCCGCCGCCCGTCTCCCCGAATCCCTTTCCGTCCTACGGCGATGAGCTCACCAGATCAGGACGCCGCCGCCGATCTCCCGGGCGCGCAGGGCGGCCGACTCGATGTTGTCCAGGCGGCTCCCGACCAGGTCGGGAGCCTCTCCCACGGCCGCGGCGACGGCTTCGAGATGCGCCCGCAGCAGCGCGACCTCGCGCAGGAACTCCGGTACGTCCGAGGCCTCGACGTACAGGTCGCTGCTGGCCAGCACGGGAAGATACGTGGCGCCGAGCGACCGTACGGCCGGGGAACCCCACACGGTCTCGCGCCAGTTCTCGAAGCCGGCCGAGTCGTTGCACCCCTCGGGAACGTCGAGCACGTTCCACTGGCCGTCCGCGTCACGCAGGAACACATCCACTGCCAAGGTCATGACCGCAGTGGACCACCGGTGGACCGGCCGGTCCACCGGTTACGGGTAAGAGTCACTCGGTGCTCACTCCCCGAGCACCGGCAGCACCCGCTCCGCGAACAGCCGCAGGCTGCGCCATCCCTCGTCGACCGGCATTCCGCCCGCCAGCGGATGCAGTACGAGATTGTCGAGACCCAGCGCCACGCACTGGTCCGGCGTGAGGATCCGGTAGACGCCCTCCGCGCGCAGCTCGGCCACGGTGGTGGCCCCCGACTTCACCGCCGAGCGGATCTCCCCGGACTGCCAGGAGGCGTAGGTCCGCGCCTCGTGCAGGAAGTGTGCGCCGTACTCGGCCCACGCCCGGTCCGGGTCCTCGGCGATGTGCAGCAGCGGGGTCTCCGCGCCCGGCATCATCGTCCAGCCCTCGGTGCCGTACTCCACGAGCCGGTCCTTGTAGTACGCCTCCAGGTCGGGCAGATGCGCGCTGGGGAAGAACGGCAGACCCAGCCGGGCGGCCCGGCGCGCGGCGGCCTTGGAGGAGCCGCCGACCAGCAGCAGGGGGTGCGGGTCGGAGAAGGGGCGCGGGGTGACCCGTACCGTACGGCCCCGGTACTCGAACTCCTCGCCGGACCACGCTTTGAGGACCGTCTCCAGCAACTCGTCCTGGAGCCTGCCGCGTTGCTTCCACTCCACGTCGAACTGGGCGTATTCCTCCGGGCGGTAGCCGATCCCGGCCACGGTCACCAGTCGGCCGCCGCTCAACAGGTCCAGTACGGCGATGTCTTCGGCCAGCCGGAGCGGGTCGTGCAGCGGGCCGATGACCGCGGAGACGGTCACCGCGATGTGCCGGGTCGCGCCGAAGACCGCGCCCGCGAAGGCGAACGGCGACGGCATCCAGTTGTTGGCGACGCCGTGGTGCTCCTCCGTCTGCACGGTGGTGATCCCGTGCTCGTCGGCGTACGCGGTCATCTCCAGGGCGGCCCGGTAGCGGGCGCTCAGCGAGGCGGGGGTGGCGCCGGGTTCGACGAGGTTGAAGCGGACGACCGAGACGGGCATGGGAGGTCCCCCTTCCGTGTGTGGTGGGGGACGTTAGCTGACGGTATGTCAGATGGCCATGGGCATGACCGCAGCGGTTCGGGGCCGGCCCAGGGCGTGGCGACACCGACGGTGACCACTCGGCCGCGCGCCCGCGCTGGGCCCCGGCCAGGCCCATGGCTGATACTGGGTGGGTTATGGAAACCGTCATCCTTGCTGTAGTCATCGCCGTGGTCGTGCTCGGTGCGCTCGGCGGGCTCGTCGTCGGCAGTCGGCGCAAGAAGCCGCTGCCCCCGCCGCCCACCTCCGTGCCCGACATCACCGCCCCGCCGGCCGAGCCGCACATCGGCGACGAGGCCGAGACGCCGCGCGACGAAGCGCGCCGGACCATAGAGGAGGTGGATCTCCCCGACGGGTCGGCCCCGGTCGCCGTCGAGGAACCGCCCGCACCGGAAGCCCCCGTACTGGAGGTCCCCGAGCCGACCGCCGGACGCCTCGTCCGGCTGCGCGCCCGGCTCTCCCGCTCGCAGAACGCGCTCGGCCAGGGGCTGCTCACGCTGCTGTCCCGCGAGCACCTCGACGAGGACACGTGGGAGGAGATCGAGGAGACCCTCCTCACCGCGGACGTCGGCGTCGCGCCCACCCAGGAGCTGGTCGACGCGCTCCGCGAGCGGGTCAAGGTGCTCGGCACCCGGACCCCGCAGGAGCTGCGCGCGCTGCTCCGCGAGGAACTGCTCAAGCTGGTCGGCACGGATGTCGACCGGACCGTGAAGACCGAGCCCGAGGACCGCAAGCCCGGCATCGTGATGGTCGTCGGGGTCAACGGCACGGGCAAGACCACGACCACCGGCAAGCTCGCCCGGGTGCTTGTCGCCGACGGCCGTACCGTCGTGCTCGGTGCCGCCGACACGTTCCGGGCCGCCGCGGCCGATCAGTTGCAGACCTGGGGTGAGCGGGTCGGGGCCCACACCGTGCGCGGGCCCGAGGCCGGTGACCCTGCCTCCGTCGCGTTCGACGCGGTGAAGGAGGGTAAGGAGATGGGGGTCGACGTCGTCCTCATCGACACGGCCGGGCGGTTGCACACGAAGACCGGGCTCATGGATGAGCTGGGCAAGGTCAAGCGAGTCGTGGAGAAGCATGCGCCGCTCGACGAGGTGCTGCTCGTTCTTGACGCGACCACTGGGCAGAACGGGCTGGTGCAGGCGCGGGTCTTTGCCGAGGTCGTCGACATCACGGGCATTGTGCTGACCAAGCTGGACGGTACGGCCAAGGGGGGCATCGTGGTTGCCGTGCAGCGGGAGTTGGGGGTGCCGGTGAAGTTGATCGGGCTGGGTGAGGGGGCGGATGACTTGGCGCCCTTTGAGCCGGAGGCGTTTGTCGATGCCCTTATTGGGGACTGATCGGCTGTTTGTTGGCTGCGGGTCGGTGGGGGCTGATCGCGCCCACGCGGCGGAGCCGCAAAGGTCACAGCCCCGCGCCCCTGAAGGGCGCGCTTTGGTCGGCCCTCTTCCAAGAAGTGCCCGTCCCTCAACTCGCCGTTGGGGACGGGCACTTCGTCGTTCTACGGCTATGCGCGCGACCTGTGTGCCACGTACGCCAGTGTGCCCAGCAACAAGCGGGCCGCAGGCGGCCTCGTCGCCGAGTCGAGCGCGGGGGAGCGGAGCCAGCGGACCGGGCCCTGGCCTGCTCGGTCGGAGGGTGGGGCCGTGATGTGGGTGCCGGGGCCCAGGCCGCGTAGGTCGCGGGACGTGGGGTCGTCCCAGCCCATGCGGTAGAGGAGGGAGGGGAGTTCGGCGGCTGCGCCGGGGGCCACGAAGAAGTGGGCGCGGTGGTCGGGGGTCGCCGCCACCGGGCCGAGGGGGAGGCCCATGCGCTCCAGGCGGGCCAGTGCGCGGCGGCCCGCGGGCTCGGCCACTTCGATGACGTCGAAGGCGCGGCCCACCGGCAGCATCACCGACGCGCCCGGCAACTCGGCCCAGGCCTCGGTGACTTCGTCGAGGGTCGCGCCGGCCCGTACCTCGGGGGCGAAGGCGAGGGGATGCGCGCCCGGCGCGGGGCACTTGGTGTCGCCGCAGGAGCACGCGCCGCCCGCGGCCCGCGCGCCCGCGACCACGTCCCAGCCCCACAGCCCGGTGAACTCGGCCACGGCCGTGCACTCCGAGGTGCGGCCGCGACGGCGCGTGCCGGACCGGATGTCGCGGATACCCCGGCTGCTGCCGATCGTGAAGCCCATGCCCCCTCCAACGGGTCCGACGCACCGGTGGTTACGAGACGGATGCGGATCGTCACTCTGCGTCCACGCCTACCCGGTGCCGCTGGGTCCAGGCGGCGCCCAGGAGCATCCCGGGTGGTGTGCTCGGCGGCACGCGCCCCTGCGTGCACCGCTACGCCCACCTCCGGCCGTCCTATGTCAAGTGAATCGTGCGGAGGCAACCGTAGGTTCATTCGAAGGGGTGGCGAATGGTGGCGTTTCCGGGATCGCCGTGGCTGGACCCGTGATCGTAGGATTACTTTGTGTGCACAAGTCCTCGGGGCACATGCACTCGTGGGTATGCCGGAGGCAACTCGTCATCTCGTTCGAAGGGTGACAAGTGCGGGACGGGAAGCCGTATTTACCGGCATTCTGATAGGGCTTGGCGCACAGCGGCGACAAGTGGTTCCAGGGATGGGGGCGTTCCAGTGGGCGGCAACGGCGGAGGCGGGACGACCGCGGCCAGTACGGACAAGCGCCCCAATGAGCTGCTCGGCTCGTGGTTCGTGCGCAGCGGCTGGTCCAAGGGCGAACTGGCGCGCCAAGTGAACCGCCGGGCACGCCAGTTGGGCGCCAACCACATCTCCACGGACACTTCCCGCGTGCGCCGCTGGCTGGACGGCGAGAACCCGCGCGAGCCGATCCCGAGGATCCTCTCGGAGCTGTTCTCCGAGCGCTTCGGCTGTGTCGTCTCGGTCGAGGACCTGGGCCTGCGCGCCGCCCGCCAGGCACCGTCCGTGTCCGGCGTCGACCTGCCCTGGACGGCCCCGCAGACGGTGGCGCTGCTCAGCGAGTTCTCGCGCAGCGACCTCATGCTGGCGCGGCGCGGCTTCCTCGGAACCTCGCTGGCCCTGTCCGCGGGGCCGTCCCTCATCGAGCCCATGCAGCGCTGGCTGGTCCCCGGCCCCTCGGCCCTCCCGCCGGAGCCCGAGCCGGCGGGTTCCTCCCGGCACGTCGGGCGGCTCTCCAAGCCGGAGTTGGAGCTCCTGGAGTCCACCACGGCGATGTTCCGCAAGTGGGACGCCCAGTGCGGCGGCGGTCTGCGCCGCAAGGCCGTCGTGGGGCAGCTGCACGAGGTGACCGACCTCCTCCAGGAGCCCCAACCCGAGGCCACCAACCGCAAGTTGTTCAAGGTCGCCGGCGAACTCGCCGAGCTGGCGGGCTGGATGTCGTACGACGTGGGGCTCCAGCCCACCGCGCAGAAGTACTTCGTGCTCGCCCTGCACGCCGCGAAGGAGGCGGGTGACAAGCCGCTCGGGTCGTACGTGCTGTCCAGCATGAGCCGTCAGATGATCCACCTCGGCCGGCCCGACGACGCGCTGGAGCTGATCCACCTCGCGCAGTACGGCAGCCGGGACTGCGCGAGCCCGCGCACCCAGTCGATGCTGTATGCGATGGAGGCCCGCGCCTACGCCAACATGGGGCAGCCCGGGAAGTGCAAGCGGGCCGTCCGGATGGCCGAGGACACCTTCGCCGACGTACACGAGTGGGACGACCCGGACCCGGACTGGATCCGCTTCTTCTCCGAGGCCGAGCTGTACGGCGAGAACTCGCACTCCTATCGCGACCTCGCCTACGTCGCCGGCCGCAGCCCCGCCTACGCCTCGCTGGCCGAGCCCGTCATGCAGCGGGCGGTGGACCTCTTCGCCAAGGACGACGACCACAAGCGGTCGTACGCGCTCAATCTCATCGGCATGGCCACCGTGCACCTGCTGCAGCGGGAGCCGGAGCAGGGCGCGGTGCTCGCGGCCGAGGCGATGACCGTCGCCAAGAAGGTGCGCTCCGAGCGCGTGAACACTCGTATCCGAAAGACGATCGACACGGCGGTCCGCGACTTCGGCGAACTGGCCGAGGTCATCGACCTCACCGACCGGCTCGCCATCGAGCTCCCCGAGACCGCCGAGGCGGTCTGACCCACCCAGACCCCGGCCGCGGCCGGCCTTCCCGAACAGCCCGACTCGGCTCCCCCATGCCAGGTCATCGGAAGGCCGACCGCGGCCGGTTTCTTGTGCGTCCGCGGATCGCGCGGCGGCCGGTACGGCGGTGCGGGCCGGGTGGTCACAGGACCGTCCGGCCCTTCCTGACTCGTATTCGAAAGACCGTCCGCGGGGTGGTGCGCGGCGCCGGTGGTCCGGCCGGAATCGTCGGCCTCGCCGGGGGACCCCCGACAGGGCCCGGGGAGCGTGCCGAAGGGGCCAGGACCCCATGCCCCGGCGCCCCCGCGCCCGCCGCCGGAACTCCGGCCGCGGCCGGTTTCCCGCCGCCGGGGAAGGTTGCGCGACGATAACGATCGCCCGGCCGGAGATCCGGCAGTTCATCGACGCGTAACACGCACGGCGCCTTCGTCACCCCGGCGAAACAACGTGGGGCTTCGACCGAAACCGCGCTGCGCCAATCTCATGGCGCATAACCGGACCCCCCGCCTTGACCGGACCGCATCCAGGCTTCGCCCGCACGGGGCCGTACAACCGACGAGGAGACGCCGATGGCATCAGCCGCCATCACGCTTGCCGCGGAGGCACCCAAACTGTCCTCCGCGAACACAGGCTTCATGCTCATCTGTTCCGCCCTGGTGTTGCTCATGACACCGGGACTCGCCTTCTTCTACGGCGGCATGGTCCGCGTCAAGAGCACCCTCAACATGCTGATGATGAGCTTCATCAGCATCGGGATCGTCACCATCCTGTGGGTCCTCTACGGCTTCTCGCTCGCCTTCGGTTCGAGTAACGGCTTCATCGGCTACGACTCCCACTGGCTCGGCATGAGCGACGTCGGACTGACGGACCTCTGGCCCGGCTACACCATCCCGATCTTCGTGTTCATGGTCTTCCAGATGATGTTCGCCGTCATCACCCCGGCCCTGATAAGCGGTGCCATCGCCGACCGCGTGAAGTTCTCGGCCTGGTGCCTCTTCGTCGCCCTCTGGCTGACCGTCGTCTACGTCCCCGTCGCCCACTGGGTGTGGGGCGCCGACGGCTGGGCCTTCAAGCTCGGTGTGATCGACTTCGCCGGTGGTACCGCGGTCCACATCAACGCCGGTGCCGGCGCCCTCGGCGTCATCCTGGTCATCGGCAAGCGCGTCGGCTTCAAGCGTGACCCCATGCGTCCGCACAGCCTTCCGCTGGTCATGCTCGGCGCCGGTCTCCTGTGGTTCGGCTGGTTCGGCTTCAACGCCGGTTCGTGGCTCGGCAACGACGACGGCGTCGGCGCGCTGATGTTCGTCAACACTCAGGTCGCCACCGCCGCCGCCATGCTCGCCTGGCTCGCCTACGAGAAGATCCGCCACGGCGCGTTCACCACGCTCGGTGCCGCCTCCGGTGCCGTCGCGGGTCTGGTCGCCATCACCCCCTCGGGCGGCGCGATCTCCCCGCTCGGCGCGATCGCGGTCGGCGCCATCGCCGGTGTCGGCTGTGCCGCGGCCGTGGGCCTCAAGTACAAGTTCGGCTTCGACGACTCCCTCGACGTCGTCGGCGTCCACATGGTCGGCGGTATCCTCGGCTCCCTGCTCATCGGCTTCTTCGCCACCGGCAAGGGCCAGTCCGCCGCGACCGGCGTCTTCTACGGCGACCACTCCTTCACCCAGCTGTGGAAGCAGTTCGCCGGTGTCGGCGCGGTCCTCGGCTACTCCCTGGTGGCCTCCGCGATCCTCGCCTTCCTCCTCGACAAGACCATCGGTATGCGGGTCACCGAGGACGAGGAGATCTCCGGTATCGACCAGGCCGAGCACGCCGAGACCGCATACGACTTCAGCGGCGCCGGCGGCGGCCTCAGCGGCGGCACCCTCACCGCTGCCACGGAGACGAAGAAGGTGGACGCATGAAGCTCATCACCGCCGTCGTGAAGCCCCACCGGCTCGACGAGATCAAGGAAGCCCTCCAGGCCTTCGGGGTCCACGGTCTGACGGTCACCGAGGCGAGCGGCTACGGTCGTCAGCGGGGACACACCGAGGTCTACCGGGGCGCCGAGTACACGGTCGACCTGGTCCCCAAGATCCGCATCGAGGTGCTGGCCGAGGACGACGACGCCGAGCAGCTGATCGACGTCATCGTCAAGGCCGCCCGCACCGGCAAGATCGGTGACGGCAAGGTCTGGTCCCTCCCGGTCGAGACGGCCGTCCGGGTCAGGACCGGCGAGCGCGGACCGGACGCGCTCTAAAAAAGAAACGAACAGGAGTCGCTGGGTGACGAGTACGGACGTGCGCAAGGATGCAGAGGACTCCGGACCCAGCGGCTACGCGGCGGCCCGGCTGCGCCTCCTCACTGAGGGGGCGCGGTCCGGGCCGCCGCGCCGTGCCGCCCTCGCCGAACTGACCGACGACTGGCTGACCGGCCTCTTCGCCGCCGGCAACGAAGCACTCAAGGGCGTCTCCCTGGTCGCCGTAGGCGGCTACGGCCGCGGTGAACTCTCCCCGCGCAGCGACCTCGACCTGCTCCTCCTGCACGACGGCTCCGACTCCGGCGCGGTGGCCGCCCTGGCCGACCGCATCTGGTACCCCGTCTGGGACCTCGGCCTCGCCCTGGACCACTCGGTCCGCACTCCGGCCGAGGCCCGCAAGACCGCCGGCGAGGATCTCAAGGTCCAGCTCGGCCTCCTGGACGCCCGCCACATCGCAGGCGACCTCGGCCTGACCGCCTCCCTGCGCACGGCCGTCCTCGCCGACTGGCGCAACCAGGCGCCCAAACGCCTCCCCGAACTCCAGGAACTCTGCGCCGAACGCGCCGAGCGCCAGGGCGAGTTGCAGTACCTCCTCGAACCCGACCTCAAGGAGGCCCGCGGCGGCCTCCGCGACGCCACCGCGCTGCGCGCCGTAGCGGCCTCGTGGCTCGCCGACGCCCCGCGCGAGGGCCTCGCCGACGCCAGACGCCGCCTCCTCGACGTGCGCGACGCCCTGCACCTCACCACCGGCCGCGCCACCGACCGGCTCGCGCTCCAGGAACAGGACCAGGTCGCCGCCGAACTCGGCCTCCTCGACGCGGACACCCTGCTGCGCCAGGTCTACGAAGCGGCACGCGTCGTGTCGTACGCCAGTGATGTCACCTGGCGCGAGGTGGGGCGCGTGCTGCGGTCGCGGGCCGTGCGGCCGAGGCTGCGCGCCATGCTCGGGGGCGGTGCCAAACCGACCGCCGAGCGCTCCCCGCTCGCCGAAGGCGTCGTGGAGCAGGACGGCGAGGTCGTGCTCGCCCGCGCCGCCCGCCCCGAACGCGACCCCGTCCTCCCGCTGCGCGCCGCCGCTGCCGCCGCGCAGGCCGGACTCCCGCTCTCCCTGCACGCCGTACGGCGCATGGCGACCACCGTGCGCCCGCTGCCCACGCCCTGGCCCGCCGAGGCGCGCGAACAGCTCGTGACGCTGCTCGGTTCCGGACAGCCGACGGTGGACGTGTGGGAGGCGCTGGAGGCGGAAGGCCTGATCACGCGGCTCCTCCCGGACTGGGAGCGGGTGCGCTGCCGTCCGCAGCGCAACGCCGTGCACATCTGGACCGTCGACCGGCACCTCATCGAAACGGCCGTCCGCGCCTCGGAGTTCGCCCGTCGTGTCAGCCGCCCCGACCTCCTGCTGGTCTCCGCGCTGCTGCACGACATCGGCAAGGGCTGGCCCGGCGACCACTCCGTGGCCGGCGAGATCATCGCCAAGGACGTGGCCGCCCGCATCGGCTTCGACCGAGCGGACGTCGCCGTGCTCGCCACGCTCGTACGCCATCACCTCCTCCTCATCGACACGGCCACCCGGCGCGACCTGGAGGACCCGGCGACGGTCCGCTCGGTCGCCGAGGCGGTCGGTACGACGGGCACGCTGGAGCTGCTGCACGCCCTGACCGAGGCGGACGCGCTGGCCACCGGCCCGGCCGCCTGGTCGTCCTGGCGGGCATCCCTCGTCGCCGACCTGGTGAAGCGGGTCGCCGCGGTCCTCTCCGGGGACGCCCCCGAGGAGCCCGAGGCGGGCGCGGCCACGGCGGAGCAGGAGCGCCTGGCGATCGAGGCCGTGGCGACGGGCGGTCCCGTGCTCGCACTCCGCGCCCAGACCGAACCCCCGTCCGAGGACGAGCCCTCCGGCGACCCCGAACCCCTCGGCGTGGAACTCCTGATCGCCGTACCGGACCAGCCGGGCGTACTTCCCGCGGTGGCGGGCGTCCTGGCGATGCACCGCCTGACGGTCCGTACGGCGGAGTTGCGCGCGCTGGACCTCCCGGCCGGCGTGGACGGCTCGGTCCTCTTGCTGAACTGGCGGGTCGCCGCCGAGTACGGCTCCCTGCCCCAGGCGGCCCGGCTGCGCGCGGATCTCGTACGGGCCCTGGACGGGTCGTTGGACATCGCGGGGCGGCTGGCGGAGCGGGACGCGGCGTACCCGCGCCGCCGGGGCGTCGTGGCACCGGCGGCCCGAGTCACGGTCGCCCCGGCAGCCTCCCGGCACGCCACGGTCATCGAGGTGCGGGCGCACGACGCACCTGGGCTGCTGCACCGGATCGGGCGGGCGCTGGACGAGGCGAAGGTGCGGGTGCGGAGCATGCACGTCAGCACGCTGGGGTCGAACGCGGTGGACGCGTTCTACGTCACCGGAGCCGAGGGCACCCCCCTGCCGACGGAGGAGGCCACGGCGGTCGCACGCAAACTGGAGGAAACCCTGCGCGGCTGACCCGTGACCCGGTCTTGTGCGACCGGGATACCCTGGAGGGCGATTCCCCAATAGCCACCGACCCCGAGGACCGCGAGCGCCGTGTTCGATACTCTCTCTGATCGCCTCTCAGCCACTTTCAAGAACCTGCGCGGCAAGGGACGGCTCTCCGAGGCGGACATCGACGCCACCGCGCGTGAGATCCGGATCGCGCTGCTGGAAGCGGACGTGGCGCTGCCGGTCGTCCGTACGTTCATCAAGAACGTCAAGGAGCGTGCTCTCGGCGCCGATCTCAACCGGGCGCTGAACAACCCGGCCCAGCAGGTCGTGAAGATCGTCAACGAGGAACTCGTCACGATCCTCGGCGGCGAGACCCGGCGCCTGCGGTTCGCCAAGAACCCGCCGACCGTGATCATGCTCGCGGGTCTCCAGGGTGCCGGTAAGACGACCCTCGCGGGCAAGCTCGGCAAGTGGCTCAAGGACCAGGGGCACTCGCCGCTGCTCGTCGCCGCCGACCTTCAGCGCCCCAACGCGGTGAACCAGCTGAGCGTCGTCGCCGAGCGCGCCGGTGTCGCGATCTACGCGCCCGAGCCGGGCAACGGCGTCGGGGACCCGGTCAAGGTCGCCAAGGACTCCATCGAGTTCGCCAAGTCCAAGGTCCACGACATCGTGATCGTGGACACCGCAGGCCGCCTCGGCATCGACCAGGAACTGATGCAGCAGGCCGCGGACATCCGCGACGCGGTCAGCCCGGACGAGATCCTGTTCGTCGTCGACGCGATGATCGGCCAGGACGCGGTCAACACCGCCGAGGCCTTCCGCGACGGCGTCGGCTTCGACGGCGTGGTGCTCTCCAAGCTCGACGGCGATGCCCGCGGTGGTGCGGCCCTGTCGATCGCCTCGGTCACCGGCAAGCCGATCATGTTCGCGTCGAACGGCGAGAAGCTCGACGACTTCGACGCCTTCCACCCGGACCGGATGGCCTCCCGCATCCTCGACATGGGTGACCTGCTCACCCTGATCGAGCAGGCGGAGAAGACGTTCAGCCAAGAAGAGGCCGAGAAGATGGCCTCCAAGCTGGCGTCCAAGAAGGGCCAGGACTTCACCCTCGACGACTTCCTGTCCCAGATGGAACAGGTCCGGAAGATGGGCAGCATCAGCAAGCTGCTCGGCATGCTCCCGGGCATGGGCCAGATCAAGGACCAGATCAACAACCTGGACGAGCGGGACGTCGACCGCACGGCCGCGATCATCAAGTCGATGACCCCGGCCGAGCGCGCCGAGCCGACCATCATCAACGGCTCGCGCCGCGCCCGTATCGCCAAGGGTTCCGGCGTCGAGGTCAGCGCCGTGAAGGGCCTGGTCGAGCGGTTCTTCGAGGCCCGCAAGATGATGTCCCGCATGGCGCAGGGTGGCGGGATGCCCGGCATGCCGGGGATGCCGGGCATGGGTGGCGGCCCCGGCCGCACCAAGAAGCAGCCCAAGCAGGCCAAGGGCAAGCAGCGTTCCGGCAACCCGATGAAGCGCAAGCAGCAGGAGCTGGAGGAGGCTCAGCGCCGCGAGGCCGGAGCCCAGGGCGGCAACCCGCTGGGGCTGCCCCAGCAGGGCGCCCAGGACTTCGAGCTCCCGGACGAGTTCAAGAAGTTCATGGGCTGAGCCTTCACAGGGTCCATGCCCTGAGTTCACCGAGTGCACATGCCGAGGGTTGGTTCGTGTCGTAACGTCCCGATATGACCAACCCTGCGCCGCCGCGCAAGTCCCCCGATCAGCCCTGGCGTACCGAGGGCACCCCCGACGAGCCCCCGAAGCCGTCGCCGGGCGGGAAGAAGATGCGCGGCGGCTGGTGGAGCCTCATCCTCACCGCGCTCGTGGTGTACCTCGTCGCGAACCTCATCCTCTCCTTCTTCAACGAGGGCGACGAGCCGACGATCTCCTACACGGAGTTCAGCAAGCAGGTCGACGCGGGCAACGTCACCAAGATCTACGCCAAGGGCAACGCGATCCAGGGCCAGCTGAAGAAGGGCCAGGACAACCCGGACGGCGGCGGCAAGTACACCAAGTTCGACACCGAGCGGCCGACCTTCGCGGACGACCAGCTCTGGGAGGACCTGACCAAGCACAACGTCACGGTCACGGCGGAACCGGTCGTACAACACCGTAGTTTTCTGGCCAATCTGCTGATCTCGCTGGCCCCGATGCTGCTCCTGGTCGTCCTGTGGCTCTTCATCGCGCGGCGGATGAGTTCGGGGCTCGGCGGCGCGGGCGGCATGCTCGGCCGCAAGGCCCCGCCTAAACCGGTCGAGCTGGAGCCTGGCAAGCAGCGCACGACCTTCGAGGACGTGGCCGGCATCGACGAGGTCGAGGGTGAGCTGAACGACGTCGTCGACTTCCTCAAGAACCCCGACGAATACCGGAAGATGGGCGCCAAGATGCCCCGGGGCGTGCTCCTCGCGGGTCCGCCCGGCACCGGCAAGACGCTGCTCGCGCGGGCGGTCGCGGGGGAGGCGGGGGTGCCGTTCTTCTCGGCCTCGGCCTCGGAGTTCATCGAGATGATCGTCGGTGTCGGTGCCTCACGCGTGCGTGAACTGTTCGCGGAGGCCCGCAAGGTGGCACCCTCGATCATCTTCATCGACGAGATCGACACCATCGGCCGCGCGCGGGGCGGCGGTTCGGGCATGGGCGGTCACGACGAGCGCGAACAGACCCTCAACCAGATCCTCACCGAGATGGACGGCTTCTCCGGCTCCGAGGGCGTCATCGTCATCGCGGCCACCAACCGCGCCGACGTCCTGGACCCGGCGCTGACCCGCCCCGGCCGCTTCGACCGGGTCGTCGTGGTCTCGCCGCCCGACCGGGGCGGTCGCGAGGCGATCCTGGAGATCCACACCCGCGAGATCCCGCTCGCGAAGGACGTGAACCTCGCCCAGGTCGCCCGTACGACCCCGGGCATGACCGGCGCCGAACTCGCCAACCTCGCCAACGAGGCCGCCCTCCTCGCCGTCAAGCGCAAGCAGAGCGAGGTCACCCAGTCCGACCTCTCCGAAGCCCTGGAGAAGGTCCAACTCGGCGCCGAGCGGCCCCTGGTGATGCCCGAGGAGGAGCGCCGGCGCACCGCCTACCACGAGAGCGGCCACGCCCTCCTCGGCATGCTCCAGCCCGGAGCCGACCCGGTCCGCAAGATCACCATCGTCCCGCGCGGGAGGGCCCTAGGCGTCACGTTGTCGACGCCGGATTCGGACAAGTATGCGTACACCGAGGAGTATCTGCGCGGCCGGATCATCGGCGCCCTCGGCGGCATGGCAGCGGAACAGGTCGTCTACGGGGTGATCACCACCGGCGCCGAGAACGACCTCGAACAGGTCACCAACATCGCGCGCGGGATGGTCGCCCGCTGGGGCATGAGCGAGCGCGTCGGCCGCCTCTCCGCCCTCCCGAACGACGCCCAGCAGGCCTACGGCCTCGCGGCGGCCCCGGGAACCCTCGACGTGATCGACCACGAGATGCGCCGCATCGTCGACGAGTGCTACGACGAGGCCTGCCGCAAACTCCGCGACCACCGCGGCCAGTTGGACTCGCTCGCCGAAGCCCTCCTGGAGAACGAGACGCTGGAGGAGACGGAGGCGTACCGCATCGCGGGCGTCACGCGCCTCTTCAAGGAGGACTCCTAGAGCCGTAGTTCTCTATTCCTCAGGTCGTACGCGCGATCACATACCGGAAGACGTTCGGCATCCACACCGTGCCGTCCTGCCGCCGATACGGATGCAACGCCTCCGCCAACTCCTTCTCCACCTGCACCTGGTCCGTCGCGGTGATCGCCGCGTCGAAGAGCCCGGTCGACAGCAGCCCTCGTACGGCACTCTCCACATCGGCGTACCCGAAGGGGCACGACACCCGCCCGGAGCCGTCCGGCCGCAGACCGGCGCGCTGGGCGACCTCCTCCAGGTCGTCACGTAAGGCGGGGCGCCAACTGCCCGCGCTGCGCAGCGGATCCGCCATCCTGGCCGCCACCCGCAGCACGGACGACGTGGCACAGCGCTCCGGCGGACCCCAGCCGGCCAGCACCACCGGCGCCCCGTGCTCGGTCGACGGCGTGGCGGACGCGAGCAGTTCGCCGAGTCCCTCCGCGTCGCCCGCGAGACACCCGATGGGCTCGAAGGCGGTCACCAGGGTGTACGCGGGCGTCTCCGCGTCGGCCGCGTCCCTGGAGGAGCCGTAGACGAGCCGGGTGTGCGCACGCGCGCGTGGGGACCACGGGTCCGGCAGCAGGCGCTCCCGGGCGAGGGCCAGCCGTTCGGGGGAGGAGCGCTCGACACCGGTGACCGACGCGCCTCTGGAGGCCGCCATCAGCAGGGCGAGCCCGGAGCCGCAGCCGAGGCCGAGCAGCCGGGTGCCGGGCCCCACTTCGAGTCGCTCGTAGACGGCTTCGTAGAGCGGTACCAGCATCCGCTCCTGGATCTCGGACCAGTCACGCGCGCGTGCACCCAGGTCCACACGGGGCGCGGGCCCCGCATGAGGCAGGTAGTGCCGCACGAGCGTAGGTGTCATCGAAAGCGCCCCAATCCGCCGAGAGTTGTGGCCGTGCCCGTTTCCGAGGCCCCCGTGATGTGCGCTCGCACTTCCCCCGTATGCCAGCAAACTCCGCGCTCGCTACGGCGTCCAGGGTTTGTGTGGCCCGGCTTGTGCCTTCTCTGTGGGAGTGGCGAGAATTCACATGACGGCAACGTGGGCCCGTACCATCGCGCCATGGCGAAGGCACCCGTACTCACACCGCGGGCGGAAGATTTCCCCCGCTGGTACCAGGATCTGATCAGCAAGGCCGAGCTGGCCGACAACGGCCCGGTGCGCGGCTCCATGGTCATCCGACCGTACGGGTACGGCCTCTGGGAGCGGATGCAGGCCGAGATGGACGCCCGGATCAAGGAGACGGGCACCGAGAACGCGTACTTCCCGCTGCTGATCCCGCAGTCCTACCTCGCCCGCGAGGCCGACCACGTCGAGGGCTTCGCGCCCGAGCTGGCCGTGGTCACGCACGGCGGAGGCAAGGAGTTGGAGGAGCCCGCGGTCGTCCGGCCCACCTCCGAGATGATCATCAACGAGTACTTCTCGAAGTGGGTGCAGAGCTACCGCGACCTGCCCCTGCTGATCAACCAGTGGGCGAACGTGGTCCGTTGGGAACTGCGCCCCCGGCTCTTCCTCCGTACGAGCGAGTTCCTCTGGCAGGAGGGCCACACGGCGCACGCGACCCACGAGGAGGCGCGCGACTTCGCCGCGCACATCCACCGCAAGGTCTACGAGGACTTCATGGTCAACGTCCTCGCGATGGACGTCGTACCGGGACGCAAGACGGCCAAGGAGCGGTTCGCGGGCGCGATCAACACCCTCACCCTCGAAGGGATGATGGGCGACGGCAAGGCGCTGCAGATGGCGACCAGTCACGAGCTGGGCCAGAACTTCGCCAAGGCCTTCAACACCCAGTACCTGTCCAAGGAAGGCAAACAGGAACTGGTCTGGCAGACCTCCTGGGGCTCCACCACCCGCATGATCGGCGCCCTGGTGATGATGCACGGCGACGACGACGGGCTGAGGGTGCCGCCGCGTCTCGCGCACATCCAGGTCGTCGTTCTCGCGATCAAGGGCGACGAGGCGGTTCTGGCCAAGGTCCGCGAGCTCGGGGCCCGGCTGAAGGCGGCGGGCGTACGGGTCCGTGTCGACGACCGCACGGACGTTCCCTTCGGGCGCCGGGCCGTCGACTGGGAGCTCAAGGGCGTACCCGTACGGATCGAGATCGGGCCCCGTGACCTGGAGAACGGCACCGCGATGCTGGCCCGACGGATCCCGGGAGGCAAGGAGCCGGTGGCGATCGACTCCCTCGTAGAGCTGCTTCCCGTCATCCTCGAGGAGGACCAGGCGCTGCTCCTGAAGCAGTCCCGCGAGCTGCGCGAGTCCCGCACCTCCGAGGTGTCCACGATCGGGGAGGCCGTCGAGGCCGCCACCGCCGGCGGCTGGGCGCGCATCCCGTGGGCGACACTGGGTGAAGAGGGCGAGGCCGAGCTGGCCGAGCACGCGGTCACCGTACGGTGTCTGGTCGCCGAGGACGGGTCGGTACCGGACGCCGACAAGGCACCCGGTAACGTCGCGGTCGTCGCGCGCGCTTACTGAAGCAGCGGGCTCCGGCGGCAGAGCGACCGAAAGGCCTCTTGCGCAACGGCGGACAACAGCTCCCCCGGCGCGCGGACACCGTCTACGCGCCGGGTCGTATCTCGGACTACGCACCAGCTTGGTATGAGCTGTGAGGCTTCTCCGCAGATCAGCGCACCTGCCCTCGTCAGGACGCATCAGTGCCAACTGACGGGTACGTGCAAATTATTTGGGATGGCCCGGAATCGGAACACAGGGGCACTCCGGCTCGTTGTCATTACGTGAGCACGACACAGACACCACCTGTTCTCGCCGCAGAGCTGGCAGAGGCGTGGGCCGACATTCAGCGGTACCACCCCGAACTGCCCGATCTGGCCGCGCCCGAGTCCCTGATCGGAGAGTCGTCGTCCGCCTGCGGACACGAGCTCTCCTTCGAGCGACTGCTCCATGAGGCAGTCCATGGCATCGCCGCCGCGCGCGGCGTGCGCGACACGTCCCGTGCCGGCCGCTACCACAACCGCAGATTCCTCGCGATCGCCGAGGAGCTGGGCCTGGACCACCCCGACGAACCGCACCCCAGCAGCGGTTTCTCGCTGGTCCAGCTCAACCCCGAGGCCAAGCGGCGTTACCGGCCGACGATGGAGCGTCTCCAGCGCGCGCTGAAGGCGCACACCGTCGCCACCTCCGCGGACACCTCCCGCACCTTCCGCGGCCCGGCCGCCCGGCACGGTTCGTCCGGTGGCGGGGTTCGCGTCAAGGCGGTGTGCGACTGCGGTCGTAACGTACGGGTCGTCCCGTCGGTGCTGGCCCAGGCGCCGATCGTGTGCGGGGGCTGCGGCAAGCCCTTCCGCATCCCGGAGGTCGTGGGCGCGGCCTGAGGGTGCGGCTGCTCGTGGCAGCCGCATCCCGCAGGGCGGGTTGCGTGCACCCGCGCCGGTCACCTCCCGGCGCCGGGTGTCGCTTCCGCATGGCCGGGAGCATGCGGGGGCATGCTCCCCGGTCGGGCGAACCGCCAGGGTGTGGCACAATGGCTAGCTGTACTCGACAGCCGCACAGGAACCCTCTCGCCTCCGGCTGACGCGTCCATCGGGCACTCGGGTACCGCAACCCCACGCGGCCATCTCGCCGTGCCCAACCACGTCAAAACCAGGAGAACCCACTCCCGTGGCAGTCAAGATCAAGCTGAAGCGTCTGGGCAAGATCCGTTCGCCTCACTACCGCATCGTCGTCGCCGACTCCCGTACCCGCCGTGACGGCCGGGCCATCGAGGAGATCGGTCTGTACCACCCGGTGCAGAACCCCTCGCGCATCGAGGTCGACACCGACCGCGCGCAGTACTGGCTGGGTGTCGGCGCGCAGCCGACCGAGCCCGTCCTCGCCATCCTGAAGCTCACCGGCGACTGGCAGAAGTTCAAGGGCCTGCCGGCCCCGGCTCCGCTGCTCGTGGCCGCGCCGAAGGCCGCACGCCCCGTCTTCGACGCCCTCGGTGGCGACGACGCGAGCAAGGGTGAGGCCATCACCCAGAAGAAGAAGGCCGACAAGAAGGACGAGGCTGCCGCCGAGTCCGAGTCGACCGAGGCCTGAGCATGCTCGAGGAGGCTCTCGAGCACCTCGTGAAGGGCATCGTCGACAACCCTGACGATGTGCAGGTCGCCTCGCGCGACCTGCGTCGCGGGCGCGTGCTGGAGGTCCGGGTGCACCCCGACGACCTCGGCAAGGTGATCGGCCGCAACGGCCGCACCGCTCGCGCTCTGCGCACCGTCGTGGGCGCAATCGGTGGCCGGGGTGTACGCGTCGACCTCGTCGACGTGGATCACGTCCGCTGACGTATTTCGCAAACCGGCTCGGGCCGGGGAGGGCCTGCGGGCCGTCCCCGGCCCGTTGTCGTAACCAGTCCTCGCACTGGTCGTCGTACTCGTCGCAAACAGGAGAGCAAGCACAGTGCAGCTGGTAGTCGCTCGCATCGGCCGCGCCCACGGCATCAAGGGCGAGGTCACCGTCGAGGTACGCACCGACGAGCCGGAACTCAGGCTCGCCCCCGGAGCCGTCCTGGCCACCGAACCCGCCGCCACCGGGCCCCTGACCATCGAGACCGGCCGGGTCCACAGCGGCCGGCTCCTGCTGCGCTTCGAGGGCGTCAGCGACCGCACCGGCGCCGAGGCCCTGCGCAACACCCTCCTGATCGCCGAGATCGACCCGGAGGAGCTGCCCGAGGAAGAGGACGAGTACTACGACCACCAGCTGATGGACCTCGACGTCGTCACCAAGGACGGCGAGGAGGTCGGCCGGATCACCGAGATCTCGCACCTGCCCTCCCAGGACCTCTTCATCGTCGAGCGTCCCGACGGCAGCGAGGTGATGATCCCCTTCGTGGAGTCGATCGTCATCGAGATCGACCTGGAGGAGCAGCGCGCGGTCATCGACCCGCCGCCCGGGCTGATCGACGACCGCGCGGAGATCGCGTCGAGCCGGGACGACTCCTCGGAGGACGCGGACGCATGAGGCTCGACGTCGTCACGATCTTCCCCGAGTACCTCGAACCGCTGAACGTCTCCCTCGTCGGCAAGGCACGCGCGCGTGGACAGCTGAATGTGCACGTGCATGATCTGCGCTCCTGGACGTACGACCGCCACAACACGGTCGACGACACCCCCTACGGCGGCGGCCCCGGCATGGTCATGAAGACCGAGCCCTGGGGCGACGCCCTGGACTCCGTCCTGGCCGACGGCTACGAGACGGGCTCCGGCGCGCCCGCGATCGTCGTGCCCACGCCCAGCGGCCGGCCCTTCACCCAGGAACTCGCCGTGGAGCTCTCCGAGCGCCCCTGGCTGGTCTTCACGCCCGCCCGCTACGAGGGCATCGACCGGCGGGTGATCGACGAGTACGCGACCCGTGTGCCCGTCTACGAGGTGTCCATCGGCGACTACGTGCTCGCCGGCGGCGAGGCGGCCGTCCTGGTCGTCACGGAGGCCGTGGCACGGCTCCTGCCCGGTGTCCTGGGCAACGCCGAGTCCCACCGCGACGACTCCTTCGCGCCCGGGGCCATGGCCAACCTCCTGGAGGGGCCGATCTACACCAAGCCGCCCGTCTGGCGCGGCCGGGACATCCCGGACGTGCTGCTCAGCGGCCACCACGGAAAGATCGCCCGCTGGCGGCGCGACGAGGCGCTGAAGCGCACGGCCGCCCACCGGCCCGACCTGATCGAGCGCTGCGAGCCCAAGGCCTTCGACAAGAAGGACCGCGAGATGCTCTCGATCCTGGGCTGGTCCCCGGACCCGGCGGGGGAGCCGTACGGCCGATTTTGGCGCAGGCCGGACGGCGTGGAAGAATAGGTCGCTGTTGTGCGTCGTCCGGCGTGCGCCCCTGCCACAGGGGGACACGACGCCCGCCCCGACACGGACAACATCCTTCACCTCACCTATCTCCCGTCGGTGACCTGTGGCATCGATGAAGAAAGCAGACGAAATGTCCCACGTGCTCGACATCGTCGACGGCGCCTCGCTGCGCACCGACATCCCGGCCTTCCGTCCGGGTGACACCGTCAACGTCCACGTCCGCGTCATCGAGGGCAACCGCTCCCGTGTGCAGCAGTTCAAGGGCGTAGTCATCCGTCGCCAGGGTTCTGGTGTCCGCGAGACCTTCACGGTCCGCAAGGTCTCGTTCTCCGTCGGCGTGGAGCGCACCTTCCCGGTGCACACCCCGATCGTCGAGAAGATCGAGCTCGTGACCCGTGGCGACGTCCGTCGCGCGAAGCTGTACTACCTCCGTGACCTGCGCGGCAAGGCCGCGAAGATCAAGGAGAAGCGCGACAAGTAGTCGCCCTGCGGAGTTCATATCGGGGCCGGATAGCATCTGGCTCCGATGGACACCGAACCACAGCCGACAGAGCGCGACCGCTCCTCCCGCCCTTCCGACTCCGAGGACATCTCGGACACCGGAGGACCGGAGGGACGGTCGCGTTTCGCGTTGCTGTCGCGTGCCGTCGAGTGGCTGCCCGGTGGCCGGATCACCCTGACTGCCCTGGTCTGTCTGGTGTTTCTGCTGCTGCTCAACACGTTCTTGGTCCAGCCTTTCCAGATTCCCAGCGGATCCATGGAATCCGGATTGAGGATCGGCGACCGCGTTCTCGTAAATAAGTTGGCGTACCGTTTTGGTGCCCATCCGAGGCGCGGCGACATCGTTGTGTTCGACGGCACCGGCTATTTCGGGGACGCCGACTACATCAAGCGCGTTGTGGGTGTGGGGGGAGACCGCGTGGTCTGCTGCGACGAGAAGGGGAGGCTCCAGGTGAACGGGCGGTCGGTCGACGAGACGGCGTTCCTGTACCCCGGTGACACCCCGTCCAGCGTGCCGTTCGACGTGGTGGTGCCCTCCGGCACACTCTTCGTCCTCGGTGACCACCGCAGCGACTCAAGCGACTCCCGGGATCACCTGGGCGACCCGGGCGGAGGCATGATTCCCGTTGGTGACGTCATCGGACGAGCCGATTGGGTCATCTGGCCCGCCGGGCACTGGACCCACCTCGTCCGACCCGGTGCCTACGCGCGCGTACCCGCCGCGGACGGCGCCCATGGGTAACCGCGGCCGACCGCGCGGCGCGGCGCCGGGCGGCAACTTCGGAAACGAGAACCTGCTGCCCACCGGCTTCCGGCGCGCGGGTGCGCTGGCCCCGGCGGGCGGTGCCGGCCGCAGCCGGGCCGAGCGGCGCAAGCTCCAGCGCAAGGTCAAGCGGCGGCGCAGGCGTGGCGCGGTCCGGGAGATACCGCTCCTGGTGGGCGTCGCGGTCCTCATAGCGCTCGTCCTGAAGACCTTCCTCGTCCAGGCGTTCGTGATCCCGTCGGGCTCCATGGAGCAGACGATCCGCATCGGGGACCGGGTCCTGGTCGACAAGTTCACCCCGTGGTTCGGCTCCGAGCCCAAGCGCGGCGACGTCGTGGTCTTCCACGACCCGGGCGGCTGGCTCGCGGACGAGCAGACCACCAAGAAGAACGACCCCGTCGTGGTCAAGCAGTTCAAGGAAGGCCTCCAGTTCATCGGCCTGCTGCCGTCCGACAACGAGAAGGACCTCATCAAGCGGGTCATCGGCGTCGGCGGCGACCACGTCAAGTGCTGCGACTCGGAAGGGCGGGTGACCGTCAACGGGGTTCCCCTGACCGAGGCCGACTACCTGTATCCCGGGAACGCGCCCTCCGAGACGGCGTTCGACATCACCGTCCCCAAGGGCCGGCTGTGGGTGATGGGCGACCACCGCGGCAACTCGGCCGACTCCCGGGCACACCAGAACACCAGTTACGGCGGCACGGTCGCGCTCTCCTCGGTGGTGGGGCGGGCCAAGGTGATCGCCTGGCCGATGGGCCACTGGACCAGCCTGAACGAACCTAAAACCTTCGCATCGGTTTCCAACTCCGGGTCGGGGACGACCGCCGGTCCCGAACTGTCGCATAGGGTTGCCCCGGTCGATCCGAACGGATCGGTCCAACTCCCGAGCCCTGCGGAACTCCCGCTCGTTATGGGAGTGGTGGGCCTGCGCCGAGGATGGGGCAGGCGGCGGCACAGAGTAAGGAGTTGGCGTGGGGGATGTGGCGGTTGGCGCACGGTCCGGACACGACGGCGAGGAGCACCAGGGACATCCCGTGGAAGCACCCGTCCCGGCCGCGGACAGCGCCGTGACCTCCGGGAGTGACGCCGGAGCGGACGAGGACGGTACGGCGCCGGGCGACGCGACCCGGACCGAGGAAGCGGGGTCGGGCGACTCGACCCCACCGGTGAAGAAGCCGCGCTCCTTCTGGAAGGAGCTGCCGATCCTCATCGTCATCGCGCTCGTCCTGGCGCTGCTGATCAAGACGTTCCTGGTGCAGGCGTTCTCGATCCCCTCCGACTCGATGCAGAACACCCTCCAGCAGGGTGACCGCGTCCTGGTCGACAAGCTCACCCCGTGGTTCGGCTCCGAGCCCGAGCGCGGTGAGGTCGTCGTCTTCCACGACCCGGACGACTGGCTGGCGGGCGAGCCGACGGCGAACCCCAACGCCCTGCAGACGGTACTGAGTTGGATCGGCCTGATGCCGTCGGCTCAGGAGAAGGACCTGATCAAGCGGGTCATCGGCGTCGGCGGCGACACGGTCTCCTGCAGCGGCACCGGCCCGCTGATGGTCAACGGCAAGGCGCTGAACGAGCCGTACGTCTACCCGGGCAACACCCCGTGCACCAACGACGACCAGGGCGGTCAGTTCACCGTCAAGGTCCCCAAGGGCGACATCTGGGTGATGGGCGACCACCGGCAGAACTCGCGGGACTCGCGCTACAACCAGTCCGACAAGCACCACGGCATGGTCCCGGTGAAGGAGGTCGTCGGCCGCGCGATCGTCAAGGCCTGGCCCATCAACCGCTGGGGCACCCTGCCGATCCCGGACACCTTCGACCAGACCGGCATCAACACCCAGGCCTCGGCCTCCCGGCTGCTGACGGCCGCTCCGGAGGGCCTCGCCCTCGTCGGCGTGCTGCCGCTGGCCCTGTGGCGCCGCAAGCGGTCCCGGTCCGCCAAGGCCTGGTAAAGGCCTTGTAGAGCTTGTGACCTTGGTCCCGGAGGAAGGGCTGACCACCCTCGGTACCGCCGGGTAGGGTGCGGACCCATGGGTGGCGAGAGCGCAACACGTACGGCCCCGCGTACCGGCGGTGGCACTGGCAAGGGCCCGGTGGGCAGCCGGACCGGACAGCGGTTGTCCGGGCTGGCCGTCGCACTGGGCCTTGTGCTGTTCCTCGGCGGATTCGGCTGGGGAGCGGTGGTCTACCGGCCGTACACGGTGCCCACCAGCTCCATGACGCCGACCATCGACATGGGCGACCGGGTGCTGGCGCAGCGCATCGACGGCAGCGAGGTGCACCGGGGCGACGTCGTCGTCTTCACCGACAAGACCTGGGTGACGAACGCGCCCGTGGTCAAGCGCGTCGTCGCGGTCGGCGGGGACACCGTCTCCTGCTGCACCGACGGCAAGCTGGTCGTCAACGGCAAGCAGATCGCCGAGGGTTACCTCAAGGGCAGCCCGGCCGAGATCAAGACCATCCCGACGGTGAAAGTCCCCAAGGGCCGCCTGTTCCTGCTCGGCGACGAGCGCCAGGGCTCACTGGACTCCAGCGCCCACCTCACGGACGTGGCCAGCGGCACCGTCGCGAGCAGCGCCGTGAACGCCCGCGTGGACGCCGTCGTATGGCCCATGAAGGGCATGCTGGAGCGCCCCACCGGCTTCGAGGAACTCGGTGGCATCTCCCAGCCCGGCCCGCTGCGCACGGTCGTCGCCCTCATCGTCGCGGGCGCGGTGCTCGTCCTTGGCGGCGGCGCCTACGGCCCCGTCGCCAAGCTGCTGGCCGGCCGCCGCACCCGCACCCGTACGGAGCCCGCCGGTGCCCGCTGAGGCCACCGAGGAGGGCTCCTACGGCGACTCGTACGAGGGCGGGCTGCGCAGGGTCGCCCGGGTGATCCTCCTCGACCCGCAGGACCGCATCCTGCTGCTCCACGGCCACGAGCCGGACGATCCGGCCGACGACTGGTGGTTCACGCCGGGCGGTGGCCTGGAGGGCGACGAGACCCACGAGGAGGCCGCGCTGCGGGAACTCGCGGAGGAGACCGGGATCACCCGGGTGGAGCTCGGCCCGGTGCTGTGGACCCGGACGTGCTCCTTCCCCTTCGCGGGCCGCCGCTGGGACCAGGACGAGTGGTACTACCTGGCCAGGACGTCCGCCACGGCTGACGGGGTGCCCGGCGCCACGGCCCTCACCGAGCTGGAGCGGCGCAGCGTCTCCGGAGCACGTTGGTGGACGTGCCGGGAACTGGAGCGGGCGCATGAGACGGTGTATCCGACCAGACTCGCCGAGCTGCTCCGCAGGCTGATCGACGAAGGGCCCCCGGCCGGGCCGGTGACCCTTGACACGGAAATCGTCTAGGGGCGCACGGGACTGGCGCACAATGGTGGGATCGCACGGCTGAAGGGGAACATGCCATGAGCGCCGAGGACCTCGAAAAGTACGAGACCGAGATGGAGCTGAAGCTCTACCGGGAGTACCGCGATGTCGTCGGTCTGTTCAAATACGTGATCGAGACCGAACGGCGCTTCTACCTCACCAACGACTACGAGATGCAGGTGCACTCGGTCCAGGGCGAGGTTTTCTTCGAGGTGTCCATGGCGGATGCCTGGGTGTGGGACATGTATCGACCGGCTCGCTTCGTCAAGCAGGTCAGGGTGCTCACATTCAAGGACGTGAACATCGAGGAGCTGAACAAGAGCGATCTGGAGCTGCCGGGCGGCTGACGGCGGCTCTTCGCGGGGCATCCGTCGCTCGTGTGGGTGACGGAGTTCTCCACAAGCACTGAACGGTCCACCAAGATCCACTCGGTGGACCGTTCTGCGTGACGGTTGGCGCCGGAGGTGGTGCCGACATGAACGCACGCAGTGCACTCGGCAGGTACGGCGAGACGGTGGCCGCACGGCGGCTGGTCGCGGCCGGTATGACGGTCCTGGAGCGCAACTGGCGCTGGGGCAGGACCGGCGAGATCGACATCGTGGCGCGGGACGGCGACGTCCTGGTCGTCTGCGAGGTCAAGACACGGCGGGCCGGTGCCTATGAGCACCCGATGGCCGCCGTGACCCCCGAGAAGGCGGAGCGCCTGCGCGGCCTCGCCGCATGCTGGATCCACGCCCACGGAGGCGCGCCACCGGGCGGTGTCCGCATCGACCTGGTGGGCGTGCTGGTGACCGGCCGCGGCGCAGCCGTCGTCGAGCACGCGCGGGGGGTGGTCTGAGATGGGGTTCGCTCGTACGTGCTCGGTGGCGCTGGTGGGCGTCGAGGGTGTGGTCGTCGAGGTCCAGGCCGACCTCGAACCAGGCGTCGCCGCGTTCACCCTGGTCGGCCTGCCCGACAAGAGCCTCACGGAGAGCAAGGACCGGGTGCGCGCCGCGGTCGTCAACTCGGGCGCCGCGTGGCCGCAGAAGAAACTCACGGTGGGCCTGAGCCCGGCGTCCGTACCGAAGAGCGGCAGCGGCTTCGACATGGCCGTCGCCGCGGCGGTACTCGGCGCGGCCGAACGGATCGACCCCCGCGTGCTCGCCGACATCGTGATGATCGGCGAACTGGGACTCGACGGGAGGGTCCGCCCGGTCCGCGGGATCCTGCCCGCGGTGCTGGCGGCGGCGGACGCGGGGTACGAGCAGGTGGTGGTGCCGGAGTGCGCCGCCGCCGAGGCGTCCCTCGTGCCCGGGGTGTCCGTGCTCGGCGTCCGCAGCCTGCGGCAACTGATCGCCGTGCTCGCGGACGAGCCTGTCCCCGACGAGGAACCGGACGACCTGGGACGGCCCGATCCGCTCCTCGCCGGCCTGCGCATGCCGGGCACCGGGGCGGCCACCGGCATGCACAGCATGGGAGCGGCACAGTACGACGCCGGTCACGACCTCGCCGATGTCGTCGGGCAGTGCGCGGCCCGCACAGCGGCGGAGATCGCCGCGGCCGGCGGACACCACCTCTTCCTCGAAGGTCCGCCGGGTGCCGGCAAGACCATGCTGGCCGAGCGGATGCCCGCGATCCTGCCCCGCCTCAGCCGGCAGGACTCCCTGGAGGTCACGGCGGTCCACTCGGTGGCGGGTCTGCTGCCTCCGGGCAAACCCCTGATCGACGTCGCCCCCTACTGCGCCCCGCACCACTCGGCCACGATGCAGGCCCTCGTCGGCGGCGGATCGCATATGGCGAGGCCCGGAGCGGTGTCCCTGTCGCACAGGGGAATTCTCTTCCTCGACGAGACTCCGGAGTTCAGCGGCCAGGCGCTCGACGCGCTGCGGCAGCCGCTGGAGTCGGGGTACGTGGTGATCGCCCGCAGCGCGGGTGTGGTGCGGTTCCCTGCGCGGTTCCAGATGGTGCTCGCGGCCAATCCGTGCCCCTGTGGCCGCTACTCCCAGAAGGACGACCTCTGCGACTGCCCGCCCATGTCGATCCGCCGCTATCAGGCCCGGCTCTCCGGCCCACTGCTCGACCGGGTGGACCTGCGGGTCACCGTGGACCGCGTCACGCGGGAAGAGCTCAGCGTGTACGGCGCCCGAGGAGAGACCACCGCGACGGTCGCGGACCGGGTGCGGGCGGCGAGGGAGCGGGCGGCGGCACGCCTCGCGGACACTCCCTGGCACACCAACAGCGAGGTCCCCGGCAGTGAACTGCGCACCCGCTGGCACGCCGTGCGCGGGGCGATGGACGAGGCCGAACGCAGTCTGGAGCGGGGCGCGCTGACCGCGCGCGGGATCGACCGGGTCCTGCGGGTCGCCTGGACGGTCGCGGACCTCAAGGGTCACGACCGGCCCGACGACACCGACGTGCTCCTCGCCCTGCAACTGCGCACCGGCATCTCACGAGGCGCGTCGATGACCCTCGGGGCGCTGGTATGACCGCGCACGAGGACACGGGCGACGAGTTCCACGCCCGTGTCCTCCTCGCCCGGGTCGTCGAACCAGGCGACGAAGTGGCCGGTCGGTGGATCCGTCAGCTGGGAGCCGTGGAAGTGGCCCGCCGGCTGCGGGACGGAGGGCCACAGCTCACCGGGGTCACCGACAAGCGGTGGGCCGGGCTGTGCGCGCGGGCCGAGTCGGTCGAGCCGGGGCGGGACCTGGAGGCCGCGGAGGAGGCCGGGGTGCGGTTCGTGTGCCCCGGCGACACCGAGTGGCCCGCGCAGCTCGACGACCTCGGGGACGCGCGGCCCGTCGGACTGTGGGTGCGCGGCCGGCCCAGCCTGCGGGTGTGGGCGCTCAAGTCCGTCGCCGTCGTGGGAGCCCGCGCCTGCACCGAGTACGGCGCCCACATGGCGGCCACCCTCGCCGCCGACCTCGCGCAGGACGGCTGGATCGTCGTGTCCGGGGGTGCCTACGGCGTCGACGGTGCCGCACATCGCGGCGCCCTCGGCGCGGGCGGTGCCACCGTCGCCGTACTCGCCTGCGGAGTGGACCGGCCCTACCCGCTCGGCCACACCGAGTTGATCGGCAGGATCGCCGAACAGGGGCTCGTGGTGGGCGAGTTGCCGCCCGGCGAGCACCCGACACCGAGCAGGTTCATCCTCCGGAACCGGGTGATCGCCGCGCTCACGAGGGGCACCGTGGTGGTCGAGGCCGCGTACCGCAGCGGATCGCTCGTCACGGCCCGGGCGGCGCAGCGGTTGGGGCGCCACACCATAGGGGTGCCCGGCCCTGCCACCAGCGGGCTGTCCGCCGGTGTGCACGAACTCCTGCGCGGGGACGCGGTGCTGGTCACCGACGCGGCCGAAGTCGTCGAACTCGTCGGCGACATGGGCGAACTGGCCCCGGACCGACGCGGACCGGTGCTCCCGCGCGACCTGTTGGAACCGGCCGCCCGCCGCATCCTCGCCGCACTCCCCGGCAACAGGGCGGCAGCGGCGCGGGAGATCGCGCGCGGTGCGCAGACCACGGAGGACGACGCGGTCGCGAGACTGTACGAACTCCGAGCACTTGGTTACGTCGAACGACACGGCGACGGCTGGAAGTTGACACGCCAGGCGATGATCTCGGTCCGGCCGGATCGGGGGCGCCGCTGACCGAGTGTGTTCGGCCGTCCGGGGGAACCCCGACACCCTTGGGAATTCCCGCAGTTGGCGCATTCCGATGATCACGCAGAGCGACTGGAGTGACCCGTTCCGGCACCTTGTCGAACGCGTCCGTGGCCGGTCCGAGCCCTTCCCTTCGCACACCGCGACACTCCAGTCACGCTACGCTCACGGGGATTCCGGCACAGACCGGCAAACAGACCGGTAACTCCCCATCACTCCGACAGCTCACCCAGGCAACCCCACTTCACGGCAGAACGGCACAAGGCGACGAATGCCCCAGCACACCTCCGGGTCCGACCGGGCGGCTATCCCCCCAGCCGCCCGTGACGGTGGCAGCGTCCGGCCGCCCGCTCCCTCGACGCTCGACGAGCTGTGGCGGTCGTACAAGACGACGGGCGACGAGCGGCTGCGGGAGCAGCTGATCCTGCACTACTCGCCGCTCGTGAAATACGTCGCGGGACGGGTGAGCGTCGGGCTGCCGCCCAATGTCGAGCAGGCGGACTTCGTGTCGTCGGGGGTGTTCGGACTGATCGATGCCATCGAGAAGTTCGACATCGAGCGGGAGATCAAGTTCGAGACGTACGCGATCACCCGCATCCGGGGCGCGATGATCGACGAGTTGCGCGCGCTGGACTGGATCCCGCGCTCGGTGCGGCAGAAGGCGCGGAACGTGGAGCGGGCGTACGCCACGCTGGAGGCGCGGCTCAGGCGCACCCCCAGCGAGGGCGAGGTGGCCGCCGAGATGGGCATCGCGGTGGACGAACTCCACGCCGTCTTCAGCCAGTTGTCGCTGGCCAACGTGGTGGCGCTGGAGGAGCTGCTGCACGCCGGCGGCGAGGGCGGCGACCGGCTCAGCCTGATGGACACCCTGGAGGACACCGCCGCCGACAACCCGGTGGAGGTGGCCGAGGGGCGGGAGTTGCGGCGGTTCCTGGCGCGCGCGATCAACACGTTGCCCGAGCGGGAGAAGACCGTCGTCACGCTCTACTACTACGAGGGGCTGACCCTCGCCGAGATCGGCAACGTGCTCGGGGTGACCGAGAGCCGGGTCAGCCAGATCCACACCAAGTCCGTGCTGCAGCTGCGCGCCAAGCTGGCCAGTTTCGGCCGTTGAGCGAAAGCCGTACCGCCTTCTCGACCTCGCAGAATCGTGCCTGCATGGCCCAGGTCACTCCCGCCGGGGGTGGACCGTCCGTAGAGTGGTTGACGTGCCAAGGATTCGAGCGGCCTCCGTGGCCGAGCACCGGTCGATGCAGCGAGCCGCCCTGCTGGACGCGGCTCGTTCCCTGCTGTCCGAGGGCGGGACGGAGGCGCTGACCTTCCCGGCCCTGGCCGAGCGGACGGGTCTCGCACGGTCCTCCGTGTACGAGTACTTCCGCTCGCGGGCCGCCGTCGTCGAGGAGCTGTGCGAGGTCGACTTCCCCGTCTGGGCGGCGGACGTGTCGGCGGCGATGGAGCGGGCCGGCTCCGCCGAGGGCAAGGTCGAGGCGTATGTGCGGCAGCAGCTGGCCCTGGTCGGGGACCGGCGGCATCGGGCCGTGGTCGCCATCTCGGCGAGTGAACTGGACGCCGGGGCGCGGGAGAAGATCCGTGCCGCGCACGGTGGGCTGGTCGCGATGATCGTCGAGGCGTTGGCGGAGATGGGCCATGCGGAGCCGCGGTTGGCGGCGATGTTGCTGCAAGGGGTTGTCGATGCGGCTGTGCGGAGGATCGAGCTGGGGGCTGCGGAGGATCCCTCGGTGATTACAGAGGCTGCGGTGAGTATGGCTTTGCGGGGCGTTTCGGGTTGAGTTGTTGGCTGCGGGCCGGTGGGGGTCGGTCGCGCCCACGCGGCGGAGCCGCAAGTTGATACAGCCCCGCGCCCCTGAAGGGGCGCCTGCTCTT
>NZ_JAEQAZ010000359.1 GCF_016654115.1 Streptomyces sp. MBT53 | reverse complement strand
ACCTCGTCCGCGACCTCCGCGACGGCCCTGGGGTCGGCGACGTCCAGGGGCAGGAAGTCGCCGCCGATCTCCTTGGCGACGGCGGTGCCGGTCTCGGTGTTCTTCTGCGGGGTGATGCGGCCCGCGTCGAATTCCTCGGTGAGGTAGCGCGCGGCGGCTTCACTGCCGGTGCTTCCGGCGCCGACTCGGAATTCGTCGGACTGTCCGGCGGGGACGGCGTACCAAGCGCCGTGCCACCGGTAGATGAGTCCGACGTTCTTTCCGTCGACGTTGACGGGGTATCGGCATTCCTGGTCGGCGTCGCCGAGCTGGAAGCGGGTAGTGTCCTGCATTTCCTGTGCCTCTCGTTCGTTCTCTTCACAGTCGGAGCACCCGCATTCGGCGGGGTCCATATCGCCGAGGGAATGCACGTGACAGTCCGTGCAAATTCCGTCGTCGTGGACGGAGTCAACCCATTCGTTGCAGTAGTTGCAGGTGACGGTTTCCTCGGGCCTCACTGCGTCGGCTCCGGGATTTTGAGCCCGGCGGCCATGGCGTCGAGGATGTCGGCGGCGGCCCATTCAAAGGAGTTGAGGAGGCTTGCCTCGAAATGGGAGTCGAGGGGCTCGTCGAGGTATTCAGCGAGGTACTCGTGCAGTCGCTCGCGCGCCTCGGTCGGGTCCTGCACCTTGCCGAGGGTGCCGGTCTCGTCGACCGCCCAGACCTCGAATCCGTCGAGGTCGATATCGCGGCGGTCGAGGAGGTTTCCGCATTCGGGGCAGCCGAACAGGCCGTCGGGCCGAATGAGGTAGGCCGATAGGCCGCCGCACTGCGGGCAGGTAATTGGGGTCACGGAAATAGCGCCTTTCGCGTTGTGCTTCCGGGGCGTGACCCAGGAGGCCGCGCGGCGCGCCGCGTGCTTTTCGGCCCGGTGCGCGCCGAAGGCGCAGGGCCGAAAACCCTTTTGCCGGTGCGCGCCGAAGGCGCAGGCAAAAGGGCGGTCCGCGAAGCGGACCGAATCGGCGGTGAACGCGCCGAAGGCGCCCGCCGATTCGCCCGGAGGGGCCGCCAGGCCCCGCAGGGCGGTGCGCGGCGCGCCGTGTGGCACCCTGGGCCACGCCCCGGAAAAAGGGCCCGTGAGGGCGGTTAAGCGGCTCGCTGCGCCCTTGCTGCTCCGTGCTGCGCCCCAGGGTGGAAACGCAAAAGGGCCCCTCTCCCGGATGAGAGAGGGGCCCTTTGTGGGGTGGCTACGCCGTTATGCCGCTGCGCCGCTTTCAATCCAGCGGATTACGTCGCGGGCGCGCCGCGCGTTCGACTCGGCGTGCGCAGCGCTCGGGAACGCCACCAGAAGGTTCACGAGCGGCTCGGCGATTTCGCGGGCCGACTCGGGGTCCTGGTCCCGCAGCAACCGCCACGCCCCGTGTGCGTTGCGGAGGACGCGGGCGCTCTCCTCCTGGGGCGCCATGGCGTCGCGCTGACGCTGCGCGGTCTCGACGAGGAGCTCGGTCGTCTCGGCCCATTCGTGGGTGCGTGCGGTGCTGGTGAGGGTCAGCCATGCCCGCACAGTCAGCACGTTGACCGTGTGCGGGTGCAGCGGGCCGAACTGCTTGGTGAGGTCCGTTTCGAGCTGGTAGGCCGTGACGATGGCCTCGGCGAAGGCGCCGGCGCGCTGGTGCGCGGCGAGCTGCTCCCACGGGGCGCGGTACTCCTCGGGGAGCGGGCTGTTCCACTCCTCGGGGACGGGGTGGCCCCATGCGTTGGTGGCGGCGGCCCGCGGCGCCGGCGGCTGTCCGGCCGTCGTCTGCTGGCCGTGGCCCATCAAGGCCGGGGGCATCTCGCGGCGCATGGCGACGGTGAGCTCGTCGGCGTCCGGGTACGGGTGCCGGCCGCTGCTGGGCGGAGGCGGGGCGGGCTGGGACGGCGGTGCCGGGTGCGGGCGGTTGAGGGTGGTCACAGTGCCGTCTGTGGCCACGATCAGGGGCCACGCGGTGCCGTCCGCGTCCTTGGCGAGGACGCGGACGGGGCGGCCGTGTAGCGCGGCCTTGACGCGGACCTCGCCGAGGGCCAGGAGGCGGGCCTCGTCGGGGTCGAGGCCGGGGCCTGTGACCTCCTGGCCGTTGACGGCGGCGGCGCCGTTCGCGTTGAGGGTGATGGTGTAAACGGGCGTGGCGGGGACGGTGTCGGGGTCGATGCTGGTCATTGGTGCTGTCTCTCCGCTCTATCCACCCTTGGGGAAATACGGCGGCGCCCACCCGAGATAGGTTGCCTGCCAATGCTTCTCAATGTACGTCGCCGGGACGATGTCGATATAACCAGGGCGGAGTACATCATTGCTAGCGATTTTCCCATCACCGATGTATATAGCGACGTGCCCCGCTCGTTTTCCGGTGTCCCAATACATGAGGGCGCCGGGCGGGGGCATCCGGTCGCCGTCGTGTTTCATGCTCGCTGGCATTTCCTTGTAGTGGTCTATTGCGTAATTGACCCCGGAGAAATTCCAGCCGTAGGCGCGGGCGACAAAGGCCAGGCAAGCGCGGTACCAATCGCCGGTTCCGTTCGCAGCTTCGTTCTTGGCCCACGCGATGGCGTCGGCCGTCGAGCGCGGGTTCTTGACCACTGCCGGCCAGTCGGCGGCGCCGTCGTGGAACGGGTCGCCGGTCTTGCCGGTACCGCCGCCGCTGTTGTCCTCGGGGTAGCACTCGCCGTTGTCGCTCTGGTCGGTGCTGGTGTCGTCGGCCTGGTCCCCGCCGGTCGAGCTGTCGCTCGTCGTCGCGCGTTCGAGGTCGATCCCGGCGTCTTTGGCTATGTCGCGGGCGGCGCTCTCCTGCCCTGCGTAGAGCTGCTCGTACTGCTCGGCCGGGTGCTGGACGGACGCGGCGGCCTTCCAGAGAGGCATGGTTTCCCAGCCCTTGACGTCCGTCAGGCCATGGATGCCGACCGTGGATTTCGGGTCGGCGCCGAAGAGGAACATCCGGGTGGCGTACTCGGGGTTCATGAGCTGCGTCAGGGTTCCCCACCCTTGCGAGGGGCGTTGCTGGAAGAGCCCGACGCTATCGAGGTGGCCATGATTCAGATTGAGGAGGCTCGACTCCTGAAGCGCGGTCATGAGGGCGATGAGGGTTGCGCGTCCGGATAGGCCGCCGTCTGCGGCAACGGTGTCAATGATCTTGGCGTTGGCTATCTGGTTCTTCCGGACGTCCCCCGTCGTGTTGTTCTGGGCTTGGTCGCCGTCGCCGTCGTCGCCGTAGTCGACGCTCGGTTCTCCGCGGTCGCCGCACGAGTTGGCGAACGCCTGCCCTCCGCCGGCACCGGCCATGAAGCCGAGGATGCAGAGGAAGAGCACGAAGACGACGGCGCCGATGGCGTACGCCTTGAGCTTGACCGTGCCTTTCGTCATGGTCGACAGGGCGCGGGCTGCGTCGCGTCCTTCCACTACAGGCCCACGATTCGGGACACGTGCCACCCGTTGCCGCTGTTGGTCAACTCGGCCTGTACGACGGTGTTTTCGCTGTAGTCGGTGTATCCCTCGACGTCGACCTTCGCCGTCACCTTCCGCCACACACGGACGGGGGTGTCGACCGGGAGTTTGCTGTCTGCCGGCCCGGCCTTGACGGTGCTCACGGTGGCCACCCCGCCGCGGCTGACGAGCTTCTCCCACGACGGGTCATCCTGGCTGGCCAGGTTCTCGACGAGGGCGGGCGTCATGTAGGCGGCGGCCCGCAGGACGGAGGCCGAATGGTCGCCGTCCTGCGGGGGGTTGCGGGTCAGGTAGAGGCGCAGGGCCTCGGCCGCGACGTGGTCCGGGTCGCTGAGGTCGACGGCCGCGGATGGCGACGAGCTCGGCGTCGCCGAGGGCGCGCTCGGGGAGGAGGCGGGCGCGCCGTCCTGGGCGCCGGGGGTCGGCGTCGCGGTGGCCGCCGTGCTGGGGGCCTGGTGGTCACTGGCCCCGAGGAGGCCGGGCCACAGGAAGCGGGCGCCGGCACCCGCGGCCAGGACCGCCACAACGACGATCAGGGCCGCGGCCGGGCGGATGGGCTCGCGGCGGCGCTGTTCGCGGACCCATGCCTTCGAGGTGCGTCGGACCTCCTCGCGGTGCTCTCGCTTGGCCGCCCGCCGGTCGCGGCGCCCCTTCGTGCGCTTGACCTCGTCCGGGTACTGGAAGCTGGCGAGGATCTCCCGATAGTCCTGCGGGGTGCGCTCGTCCTTCTTGGCCATGGCTCACCCCTTCTTGTTGGTGTTGGTCGTGTTCCTGGGGG
>NZ_JAEQAZ010000358.1 GCF_016654115.1 Streptomyces sp. MBT53 | reverse complement strand
CCCCGCCATGACCCCCGCCTCCGCCTCCAGCACATGCCGGGATCGGAGCCGCGGCAGGCCCAGCCGTCCCGGCTGCATGGTGTGGACGGCGACGACCTCCAACTTCCGGTTCAGGTACGCCACATCGATCGGGAAGCGCATCCGGAACGTGTGCACACTGCTCGCCGGCGAGAGCAGCATCGCCCCCTCGATCCCGTCCCGGCCGAGCAGCCCCTTCGTCCGCGCCCGGTAGGAGGTCGCGAACTCCAGCGGAACGGTGACGGCGCCCGTGGCCCCCCGCACGATCAGCTTCCCCTGCCCGTCACTCCACCGTCGTCCCATACCAGGCCACCTTCCCCACGCCACCCGGATCCATATCCATATCCACATCCATCCGGTGCCGACTGACGGTATCCACCCGGGCCTGGGCCCCACATGGGCCCACGGACCCATGCCCCGCCCGCCGCCACCTGGATATCGTCCCCGTGTGCGCCTGCTGCTGATCGTCCTGGGTGCCCTGTGGGGCGCGTGCTCGGGCCTCCTGCTGCCCCGCGCCGCCCACCGCCTCTCCGTCGAGGCCGAGGAGCCCTGGAACGGACACTGCCCCGACGGCCACCCGATCGAGGGCCCTTTCGACGGCTGGCTGGGCCGCGCCCGCTGCGACGGGACCGGCGGCTCACACCGATGCGGTTCCTACGGCCCCAGCACGCCCGTCGTGTCCGCCGTGACGGCCCTCGTCTGCGCGATTCTCGCCGCGGTCACCGGCCCCCACCCCGAACTCGCCGTCTGGCTGCTCGCCGCCCCCGTCGCCGTGCTCCTCGCGCTCGTCGACTACCGGGTGCACCGCCTCCCCGACGTCCTCACCCTCCCCCTCGCCGCCGCCACCCTCACGCTCCTCGGCGTCGCGGCCCTGCTGCCCGCCGACGCCGGTTCCTGGTTCACCGCCCTGCTCGGCGGACTCGCCCTCGGCGCCGGGTACTTGGTGCTGTATCTGATCAACCCCGCCGGCATGGGCTTCGGCGACGTGAAACTCGCCCTCGCCCTCGGCACGGCCCTCGGCTGGTACGGCTGGCCGGTGCTCGTCACCGGTGCCTTCGCGGGGGTGCTGTACGGCGCGCTGTACGGCTTCGCCATGGTCGCGCTGCGCCGGGCGGGCCGTAAGACGGCGATTCCGCTGGGGCCGTTCATGCTAGGCGGCGCGTTCACGGGTGTGGTCCTGGGAGCGTTGGCGGCGGCGTGAGACGCTGACGAACCCGGGAACCAGGGGGCCGACGACGAACGAGGTGACATACCCGTGCGGAAGATCTCCTACATGATGTCCGTGTCCCTCGACGGTTTCCTGGAGGGCCCCGACCGGGACATCAGCTGGCACCTGGTCGACGACGAACTCCACCAGCACATGAACGACACCCTCCGGCCCATGGGCGCCTTCCTCGACGGCCGCGTCACCCACGAACTGATGGCCGCCTACTGGCCCACCGCCGACGCCGACCCGGACGCCTCCGCGGTCACCGCCGAGTTCGCCGCCATCTGGCGGGACAAGCCGAAGACCGTGTACTCGCGGACCCTGCCCGCCGGTCCCGCCGAGTGGAACACGACCATCGTGTCCGAGGTCGTCCCCGAGGAGCTGCGCGCCCTCAAGGAACAGCCCGGCGGCGACCTCTGCCTCGGCGGCGCCGACCTCGCCGCCACCTTCCTCCGGCTCGGCCTCGTCGACGAGATCAAGGTGTACGTCCACCCGGTCCTCATCGGCCGCGGGAAGCGGATGTTCCCCGAGGCCGACACCCACACCGCGCTGCGTCTCGTCGAGAACCATGCCTTCGGCAACGGGGTCGTCCTGCTGCGCCACGAGCGGGTCGCCCCGTAAATCCGTTGTCCGCCGTGCACTCACCGGATAGGAAGAAACCATGACTGGACTCGGCGCGGTGTTCCGGCCCCAACTTCCCCCCGAGCGCCTGCGGGCGGTGGTCGAACTCGCCGACGCCTCCGGGCTCGAAGAGCTCTGGCTGTGGGAGGACTGCTTCCGCGAGGGCGGGATCTCGGCCGCCGCGGCGGCGCTCGCCTGGAGCGAGCGGGTACGGATCGGCGTCGGACTGCTCCCGGTCCCGCTGCGGAACGTCGCCATCACCGCGATGGAGGCCGCGACCCTGTACCGGCTGTTCCCGGGGCGCCCGGTCCTCGCCGTCGGCCACGGCGTACAGGACTGGATGGGCCAGGTCGGCGCACGCGCCGAGTCCCCGGTGACCCTGCTCCGCGAGCACCTCGACGCGCTGCGCGCCCTGTTGCGCGGAGAACGCCTCACGGTCCAGGGCCGCTACGTCAAGCTCGACGACGTCGGCCTCGACTGGCCGCCGGCCGGCCCCGTCGAGATCCTCGCCGGCGCCGGCGGCCCCCGCACCCTCCGCCTCTCCGGCGCCGCCGCCGACGGTACGGTCCTCACCGCGTCCACCGCACCGGACGGCGTCCGACGGGCCCGCCAACTCATCGACGAGGGACGGGAGTCGGCGGGCCGTACCGAAGCGCACCAGGTCGTCGTCTATCTCCTCACCGCCACCGGACCCGGTGCCGCCGCCCGACTCCGCGCCGAACTCGCCGAAGAGGGCCTGGAGTCGGTCCCCGACCTCGGTGTCGCCGGTGACGCGGGCGCCGTCGCGAAGGCCGTCCAGCGGCTCGTCGAGGCGGGCGCCGACACGGTCGTCCTCCAGCCCACCGGCGACGAACCCGACCCGGAGGCGTTCGTACGCTTCGCGGCGGAGGAGGTCAGGGCACTCGTCCCCTGACCCGCCCCGCACTGCTTCGGAAATCGGCAGCGCCCACCGACGACGCCCTGCGACCATCGCCCCATGGGCAACAGCAGGAGTTTCGAGGATCTCGTCGCGGAAGGGGCCGCCGTCCCCACCGACGGCTGGGACTTCTCCTGGTTCGAGGGGCGGGCCACCGAGGCACGGCCCTCGTGGGGATACGCGCGGTCCGCCGGGGACCGGCTCATCTGGGTGAACACCGTCCTGGACATCCAGACCGGGGGAGGGGAGGTTCTCGACTTCGCGCTGAGCCGGGCCGCCGCCCAGCCTCCGATGATGGTCGCCGCCACCGAGAGCTGGCCGCCCAACATCGCCAAGGCCACCGCCCTGCTCCGCTCGCGCGGGGTCGTGGTGGTCGCGGTGGCCGAGGGGGCTCAACTGCCTTTCGCGGACGCGGCCTTCGACCTCGTCCTGAGCCGCCATCCGGTCCGCGCCGACTGGCCCGAGATCGCCCGCGTCCTGCGCCCCGGCGGCACCTACTTCGCCCAACACGTGGGCCCCCGCAGCGCGTTCGAACTCGTCGAGCACTTCCTCGGCCCCCAGCCGGAGGACGTGAGCGGTGCCCGCGACCCCGAGCGCGAACGGGCCGGGGCCGAGGCCGCGGGGCTGGAGGTCGTCGGCCTGCGGGCCGAGCGGTTGCGCATGGAGTTCAACGACGTCGGGGCCGTCGTGCACTTCCTGCGCAAGGTGATCTGGATGGTCCCGGACTTCACGGTCGAGGCCTACGAGCCCCAACTCCGTTCGCTGCACGAGCAGATCGAGGCCACGGGCCCGTTCGTGGCCCACAGCACCCGGCACCTCTTCGACGTGCGCAAGCCGCTCAAGTGACCCCTGCCTGACCGCGCCAGACCCACGCCCGGCTCAGGCATGCGGTCCTGAGGTCACCTTCCCGATCACCAACTCCGCCCGCGCCTCCAGTACTTCGCCCACCCGTTCCGCCCGCTCGCCCAACTCCCGCTCCTGCCGCGCCGTCAGCCGTCCCAGCGGCTCCACGGTGACGGTCGTACGCCGGCCCTGTCTGCGCTGGTGCCAGACCCCGGCCACCACCCCGTCGACCAGCAGCACGGGGTAGTTGCCGGCCTGCCCGCCCGCCAGCGCCCGGCGGTACGCGGCACCCGGGAACAGCGTCTCGCGGGGCTGGGCGGCGATGACGTAGGCGTCGAAGTAGGGGAGGAGACGCACGCCCCGGACGGGTTCCCCGGGGAAGGACGTGTCGCCCGCCGTCACCCAGGCGCGCGTGCCCTCGAAGTCGACCTCCTCGATTCCGCCCTCGGTGGCGCAGGTCTCGAAGAGGGTCGTTGCCCAACCTCCGGGCGCCGCGAGCCATTTGGCGAAATCCGGTGGGGTCGCCGGGCCGTAGGCGCGCAGATATCGGTGGACGAGTGTGCGCAGGGCCTCGGTCGTGGGGAGCGGGGTGAAGCGGGGCGGGCGGGTGTAGGTGACTTTGCGGCCGCGGTTGGGGGCGAAGCACAGGGCGCCGGACTGGCCGGCCCGGTGCAGGA
>NZ_JAEQAZ010000357.1 GCF_016654115.1 Streptomyces sp. MBT53 | reverse complement strand
CGCCGGAACCCGCTCCGGCGGCGCCCCCGCGGCACGCCCCGCCAACGGCAACTCCCCCGCAGGTCGGCCCAGGCTCGGCACCGCCCGCGCCGTAGCCGCCGTCGTGGGCGCGGACCCCGCGATCGAGGCGCTGCGCTCCGCGTCCAGCACCGCGCGGAACCCCGTGCCGGTGAAGGACGGGTTCTGCCACGTGGGCAGGCGCGCGCCGAACCCGGCGTCGGCCACCCCGGTACCGCCGGACGCCGAGGCCCGCTGGATCGGCGCCAGCCCCGGCCAGGCGGCCACCGTCACAGCAGGTCCCGTAGTACCCGTAGAACCCGTAGAACCCGTAGTACCCGTAGTACCTACGGAGCCGGGGTCGGAGTCCGACCCCCCGGCCCCTCGCCCCCGCAACCGGTCCAAGAACCCCACCGCTCAGCCCTCCGCCCCGGCTCGCGTCACCAGGGACGCGATCTCGCCGGTGTAGCGGCGGCGGTCGTGGTGTTCGAGGTCCAGGATGTCCTCCAGGCTCCAGTGGAAGTGGTAGGCGACGTACGCGATCTCCTCGTGCAGCCGGTCGGTCGCGTACGTCACGATTCCCCCAGGCGGCTCCCGCCGAGCTCCACCTCGAAGGGTTCCGCGCAGTGCGGGCACTGAACTGCCGCGCGGGTGTGGCCCTCCGCGTTGATCTGGCGGTAGAAGTCCTGGAGGAAGGCGAGGTCGGAGGCGAACATGTTCTCCACGATCCCGTCGTGGACCATTGGAACGGTCCCGAGCCTTGTGATCACCCGGCCGAGCAGCACCACGGACAGGTACGCCGGGTTCTCCTGCACCCGGACGTCCCGCAGCGGCACCAACTCGTCGCGCGCGGTGGCCAGTCGCATCACACCGTCCTGGTGGACCGTGCCGGACTCGTCGACGTACCCGCGCGGCAACTGGAAGGGGAACTCGGTCCGCAGCGTCTGCCGTACGGCCGGAGCGGCAGTCGGGGCCGGGGGCTGTACCGGGTCCGCTCCCACCTCGGCCGAAGACTCCGCACCCGGCATCGCCGCAGCCGGCGCCCCCGCCCCCGAACGCCGCATTATTCGATGACCAGTTCTTCGAACACGATGGTCACGGACTCGGTGAGCGCGGCGGCCTCGCCCGCCTTCACCGTGCTCGCGTCGATCTTGCTGCACCAGGCGTTGCGCAGGTGGTAGCGCTTCACGGGGTTGTTCTGGAAGTCCATCATGATGATCGACGCGTTCTTGCGCGCGGTGGTCATCTGGCCGGAGATCGACTCGTTGATCCACTGGGTGAACGAGGCCGACTGGGTCATGCCCCGGATGACGGTGCAGGTGCCGTTCTTCTTCACGCCCGGCAGGTTCTTGACCACGTTCTGGCCGTTGGGGGTGTTCTGCTGGTAGGTGATGACGTCCTGCTCGATGCTGAGGCCGCTGACCTCGGCGAGGTACTCGACCATGACGCCGTCGATCTGCAGGCCGAAATTGTGTGAGGTGAGGGCGTCACCCGGCTGGAGACTCATGAATTCGCTGTCCTTCTAGGGGTGTTGAGAACTGCCTGGAGCGGCGAGCGGCGAGCGGCGATGGGCTCGCCGGGCGCGCCTACTCCTCCAACTCCCCGCTGCCGCTGGAGAATTGAGCCAGCCGGAAGATCACGAACTCGGCCGGCTTGACCGGTGCGATGCCGATCTCGCAGACGACCCGGCCGACGTCGACCGACTCCGGCGGGTTGGTCTCCTCGTCGCACTTGACGTAGTACGCCTCTTCGGGCCGCTGCCCGAACAGGGCGCCGCTGCGCCACTCGTTGACCAGGAACGCCGAGATGTTGCGGCGGATGCGCGCCCACAGGGCGTGGTCGTTCGGCTCGAACACCACCCACTGGGTGCCGATCAGGATCGACTCCTCCAGGTAGTTGAAGTACCGGCGGATGTTGAGGTAGCGCCAGGCCGGGTCGGAGGACATGGTGCGGGCGCCCCAGACGCGGATGCCGCGGCCGGGGAAGGCGCGGATGCAGTTGACGCCGATGGGGTTGAGCAGATCCTGCTCGCCCCGGGTGATCTGCGTTTCGAGGTCGACCGCGCCGCGTACGACCTCGTTGGCGGGCGCCTTGTGCACACCGCGCTCGGAGTCGTTGCGGGCCCAGATGCCGGCGATGTGGCCGCTCGGCGGGATCAGCCGGGACTGTCCGCTGGACGGGTCGAAGGTCTTGATCCACGGGTAGTACAGGGCCGCGTACTTGGAGTCGTAGCCCGCGGTCTCCTGGCGCCAGACGCGGATCTGACGGGCGTTCAGGCTCGGCGGCGGGTCGATGACGGCGACGCGGTCGCCCATCAGCTCGCAGTGCGCGATCAGGCCCAACTGGACCGCCTTGACGGCCTCCAGGTCGATCGCGCCGCGCTGGTAGGCGGCCATCAGGTCGGGGACCGCGACCATGGAGATCTCGTCCACGGCCTCCAGGCCGCCGAAGCCGGTGCGGTCGGCGGAGTCGCCGAGGTAGGTGGCGGGGCCTGGATGTGACGTCGAGTCACTTCCCCTGCCGGGTACGGCGGGTGCGGCCGGGGCGGCGGCGGGCGCCCTGAGCGCGACCGTCTGGTTGTCCGGACGGGCCAGCTGCGCGGCGGGCGCGGCCTCGGTCACGGCGATGAGCTTGGACCGTTCCTTGACCTGGGTGACGACGTAGTTGCGGCCGCCCTTCTTGGCGGTCACGTCGAAGCTCTCGACGTCCCGGCCGGCGTCCTTGACGATCAGCCGGAACCGTTCGGCTGGTCCCTCGCCCTCGGCGTCGGCCACCTCGACGGTCAGGTCGCCGGACGCCACGGCGGTCACGGCGAAGGTGCCGAGCTGGGCCGGTTCGCCGGGCGGCAGCGCTGCCGGAGTCGCGGAACCTCCCACGGCGGACGGGGACTTGGCCTCGGCGCCGGTGCCCTCCGCGGTGCCGCCGACGCGGACGACGTAGGCGGCCGAACCGCCGTTGTTGAAGAAGCCGTAGACGGAGTGGGCGAGGAAGTACCCGTCGGTGAACTCACCGAAGGCAGCCACGTACTGCGTCCAGTTGGTCACCAGGGTCGGCTCGTTCAGCGGACCGGTCGGGGCCAGACCCACGAAGGCCGCCACCGAGGTGCCCACTCCCTCGATGGGGCGCGAGCCGCTGGCCACCTCCTCGACGTAGACGCCGGGCGACAGGTAGGACGGCATGCTCTGCTCTCCTCGGGGTACGAGATAAGACGCTCTTAACCCTCACGCGCGTCCCCCGGCCGCCGAAACGTCCTCGGGTGCCTGTCTCGGGGCAACTTCCGTGCCCTCAGGGGCAGTCCGGGCGACTGCCGCGACCTGCCCGGCGGTGCCCTTCCGGTCCGTCGCGGCGGATGTCCTCGCCGCTCGGGCGGCAACCGCGTTTACGACGGCGCCCCTTTGGGCAACCCCCCTTGCCCCGGCGGCTCCTGACGTTCTCTCACCATCCGTCGTAGCGTCGGCGCATGAGTCTGTGGACCTCCCTGGAGCCCGCGTCCGCGACCGTCGATCCCGGTGGCAGTACCCGAGTGCGGCTACGGCTGCGCAACACCGGCGACGTCGTGGACGAGTACCGCTTCGAGCCGGTCGGGGGCATCGCGCCCTGGACCACCGTGGAGCCGCAGACGCTGCGGCTCTACCCGGGTACGACGGGCACGGTCGACCTGACGTTCGCGCCGCCCCGCACCCCGGACGCGACGGCCGGCCCCAACCCCTACGCGGTCCGCATCACGCCGACCGAGCACCCGGAGGCGGTCACCGTCCCCGAGGGCAATCTGACGATCACCCCGTTCACCGAGGTGCGGGCGGAGCTGGTGCCGCCGACCGTCAAGGGCCGGTTCCGGGGCCGCCCCCGACTGGCCGTCGACAACCTCGGCAACACCAAGCTGACGGCGTCGATCAGCGGCAGCGACAACGGCGACCAGCTGTCGTACGACATCCATCCGGGCAATGTGCAGATCGAGCCCGGCCGGGCCGCGTTCGTCAAGGCGTCGCTGAAGCCCCGGAAGATCATCTGGTTCGGGCCGAAGGAGCAACGGCCGTACACGCTGAACGTACTGCGGTCCGGCGCCAACCCCCTGCCCGTGGAGGGGACTTACCTCCAGCGCGGGTTCCTGCCGCGCTGGCTGGCGACCTTCCTCGGGGCCGTCCTCGCGCTCTCGCTCACCTTCCTGATGCTGTGGATCGCGTACAAGCCGCAGGTGAAGACAACCGCCACCGAGCAGCTCAAGGACGCCGGCGTCAGCACTCTGGCGCCCGCTCCCTCCCCGACCGCGAGCGTGCCGGCGCCGCCCACCGCGACG
>NZ_JAEQAZ010000356.1 GCF_016654115.1 Streptomyces sp. MBT53 | reverse complement strand
GACGCGGGCCGTCCCCAGCAGCCCCCCACCGCTCCCGGCTACACCTACGGCTATCCCCAGCAACAGCCGTACGCCGGCTATGGCTACGGCTACCCGGGCGGCGCGATGATGCCCGCGCAGACGATGCCCGGGCTGCTGATGACGGCCCGCGTCTTCCTGTTCATCGTCTCCGCGCCACAGATCCTGGCCGGGCTGGCCTGGATCTACGTCGGCGCCTTCGTCAGCGATGTGACGGACGACGCCACCTCCGTGGTCCCGCTGAAGTCGGTCGACGACGCCGGTCACGCGGTGGCCGCATTACTGGTGTTCATCGGGCTCGTCAGCCTCGGCTTCGCCGCCCTGTCCATCACGCTGGGCGTCAAGTTCGGCCGCGGCGGCCAGGGCATCCGCGTGACCACGGTGGTCTACGGCGCGCTCGGCACGCTCGTCGGCTTCGTCTTCCTGGTCTTCGCCATCGACAGCGGACCAGCCGCGGCGGTCCTCTACGCGCTGCTGTGGGTCGGTTTCGGCGTGGTCATCACGGCGGCCCCGCTGGTCGCGAGCGGCACGGCCTGGTTCGCGCGTCCGCGCCACTGAGAAGAGCCGGCACTACCGAGAAGTGCCCGCGCCACTGAGAAGTGCCCGAAAAAAGCAAGCGAACACATTCGGTCGCCACGCGAAATTGATGTTTCGCTTACACAACACATGAGGATTCCAACTGGACAAAAAGTGATCACCCCCACGAACATGAACGGCGCAGTACCGCGGTTCATGTTCGGGGGGAAAACCGCTCAAGCAACGACGTTCCTCCGCGCAACCCGCATCGTCCCCAGCTGAGACAGTGCACACGGAGGAATCTCGCCATGAGCTTCGGCGATCCGAACAACCCCTACGGGCAGCCCCAGAACGCCCAGCAGGGCCAGCCCGGTTACGGCTATCCCCAGCAGCCCCCGCAGCAGGGCTACGGCTATCCGCAGGCCGGCCAGCCCCGGCTACGGCTTCCCCCAGCAGCCCGGCTACCCGGGCGGCCCCGGCATGCCCGGCGCCCCGCGCATAGCCTCGATGGGCCGGCGTTTCGGCGCCCGCCTGATCGACGGACTGATCATCGGCGTCGTCTACTTCGTGCTCTCCCTGGCGGGTGTCGCCGGCTCGATCAGCGCCATCAGCGACTGCGACCCGAACGCCGCCGACTACCAGTCCTGCGTGAACGACGCGGCCGGTCACGTGGTGGCCGCGGCCGGCGCGGTCATCGGCGCCCTGACGATCTGCAGCCTGCTCTACGAGTGGCTGATGATCGGTCTGGTGGGCGCGACCCTGGGCAAGATGGCCGTCGGCCTCCGCGTGGTGAAGGCCGACACCGGCCAGAAGCCGGGCCTGGGCTCGTCCATCATCCGCTGGGTCATCCCGCTGGTCGGCAGCCTCGCCTGCGGCATCGGCCAGCTCGTCGTCTACCTGTCCCCGTTCTGGGACAAGTCCGGCCGCCAGCAGGGCTGGCACGACAAGGCCGCGAGCACGATGGTCATCCAGAACTGACGGTCCCCATACGGCTCAGGGCCGTGCCACCCGACGAAACGGGGGCACGGCCCTGAGCCGTGTACAAGGCCGCAGCGGGCGACCTCAGTGGAAGAAGTGCCGCGTCCCCGTGAAGTACATCGTGACGCCGGCCTTCTTCGCGGCCTCGACCACCAGCTCGTCACGGACCGAACCGCCCGGCTGCACAACGGCCTTGACGCCGGCCTCGGTGAGGATCTCCAGCCCGTCCGGGAACGGGAAGAACGCGTCCGAGGCGGCGTACGAACCCTGCGCGCGCTCGGCGCCCGCCCGCTCGACCGCGAGCTTCGCCGAGTCCACGCGGTTGACCTGCCCCATGCCGACGCCGACCGAGGCGCCGTCCTTGGCGAGCAGGATCGCGTTGGACTTCACCGCGCGGCAGGCCTTCCAGGCGAACGCGAGGTCGGCCAGCTCGGACTCGGAGAGCGCCTCGCCCGTCGCCAGCGTCCAGTTGGCCGGGTCGTCGCCGTCGGCCTGGAGCCGGTCGGTGACCTGGAGCAGCGCGCCGCCGTCGATCGCCTTGAACTCGACCGCGTTGGACGGGCCGCCCGGGGCCTTCAGCACGCGGATGTTCTTCTTCTTGGCGAGGGCTTCGAGCGCGCCCTCCTCGTAGTCCGGCGCGACGATGACCTCGGTGAAGATCTCGGCGACCTGCTCGGCCAGCTCCTTGCTGACCGGCCGGTTGACGGCGATCACCCCGCCGAACGCCGACAGCGGGTCACACGCGTGCGCCTTGCGGTGCGCCTCGGCGACATCCGAACCGACCGCGATACCGCAGGGGTTGGCGTGCTTGATGATCGCGACACAGGGCTCGGCGTGGTCGTAGGCGGCACGGCGCGCGGCATCCGTGTCCGTGTAGTTGTTGTACGACATCTCCTTGCCGTGCAGCTGCTCGGCCTTGGCGAGACCGCCGCCCGAGGCGTCGACGTAGAGCGCGGCCGGCTGGTGCGGGTTCTCGCCGTAGCGCAGGGTGTTCTCGCGCTCCCAGGTGCCGCCGAGGAAGTCGGGGAACTGAGAGTCGTCGACCGGCGCGTACGCGCTCGCGAACCAGCTCGCCACCGCCACGTCGTACGACGCCGTGTGCTGGAAGGCCTCCGCGGCGAGCCGCTTGCGGGTGGTGAGGTCGAAGCCGCCGGTCTGTACGGCGTTCAGGACGTCGGCGTAGCGGGCCGGGCTGGTGACCACGGCGACCGAGGGGTGGTTCTTGGCGGCGGCGCGGACCATCGACGGGCCGCCGATGTCGATCTGCTCGACGCACTCGTCGGGAGAGGCGCCCGAGGCGACGGTCTCCCGGAACGGGTACAGGTTGACGACCACCAGGTCGAAGGGGGCCACGCCCAGCTCGTCGAGCTGCTGACGGTGGCTCTCCAGCCGCAGGTCGGCGAGGATGCCGGCGTGCACCTTGGGGTGCAGCGTCTTGACCCGGCCGTCCAGGCACTCGGGGAAGCCGGTCAGCTCCTCGACCTTGGTGACCGGGACACCGGCGGCGGCGATACGGCCGGCCGTGGAGCCCGTGGAGACGAGTTCGACGCCCGCCTCGTGCAGGCCGCGCGCCAGCTCTTCGAGACCGGTCTTGTCGTAGACGCTGACGAGCGCCCGTCGGATGGCTCGCTTGTTGCTCTCGGCGGTCACTGGATAACTACCTTTCGTCCCTCGATGCGATAGCCGTTGCGGGCCAGCCGCCCCACGACATCGACGAGCAGCCTTCGCTCGACTTCCTTGATGCGCTCGTGCAGAGCGCTCTCGTCGTCCTCGTCCCGGATCTCGACCACGCCCTGAGCGATGATCGGCCCGGTGTCGACGCCGTCGTCGACGAAGTGGACGGTGCAGCCGGTGACCCGGGCGCCGTACGCGAGCGCGTCCCGTACGCCGTGGGCCCCCGGAAAACTGGGCAGCAGGGCGGGGTGCGTGTTCACGACCCGGCCGCCGAAGCGGGCGAGGAACTCCTTGCCCACGATCTTCATGAACCCGGCCGACACGATCAGATCGGGCTCGTACGCCCCGGTCGCCGCCGCGAGGGCCGCGTCCCACTCCTCGCGGGTCGCGAAGTCCTTCACCCGGCACACGAAGGTGGGCAGTCCGGCGCGCTCGGCGCGGGCCAGGCCCTCGATGCCCTCGCGGTCCGCGCCCACGGCCACGATCTCGGCTCCGTACGCCGTCTCGCCCTCGGTCGCGATGGCGTCGAGCAGCGCCTGCAGATTCGTACCGGAACCGGAGACCAGCACGACAAGGCGCTTGGCCACGGGTTTGGCGGCCACGGCGGGGCCCTTTCTCGGGGGAGCGGGGTGCGTGCGGCCGGCCCGGTTCGTGCATTCATACGAATGCTTCGCGCCCCGGGATACGGGGAAGTCTACGAAGCGGCCGACCGTCAGCAACGATACCGGCACACCGGACAGCCCCCACGGGACGGGGGCGTGGCCGGAAGGTAGCGTCTGGGGAGAGCGGGTTCGGGAACGCGGTTGTCGTGCGACGCGTTCACGAAGTGACAGCTCATGTCGGAAAGACGCAATCAACAGAGACGTATCCAACAGGGACGTATCCAACAAGGGGAAGACGCTCACTTGATGCCGGACTGCAGTCCCCGACTCCTCACGTTCCCCCCGCAGTCGTTGCAGGGCGGGGAGCGCGGCACCGTGCTGCTCCGGGAGCGGCCCTCGTCGCCGCCCGACGCGCCCTCGGAGGGACGGAGCGGTGCGGGTCAGGACGACAATCCGTTCGCCCCGCCGCCCGAGGGCACCCCGGACCGGCCGTGGCAGCCCCGGCGCCCTGACGGTGACGAAGGCGGCGACACCCCGCAGAGCGACGGCGGCCGTTCGCCGTGGGGCAGTCAGTGGAGCGACCGGCAGCCAGGGCGTTCCCAGGGCGGCTTCGGCGAGCGGCCCGGCGGGCAGAGCGGACCGGGCGGCGGCTCCGAGGGCCCGAGCGGCCCCGGTCCCGGCCAGGGCATGCGCTGGGACCCCACGGACCCGGCCCAGCGCCGCGCCCGCTACGCCCTGCTGAGCGGCATGTGGGCCTTCTTCTTCGCCCTCTTCAGCTGGCCTTACGTGGCCCTGCTGCTCGGCGCGCTGGCCCTCTACTGGGGCGGCAGCGCGCTGCGCGCCAAGCCCCGCAGCACCGACCCGGACACCCCGCCCGCACCCGAGGCGGCGGGCCGCCCCCAGACGACGGCGGCGGTGAGCGGCCTGGTCACCGCGTCCCTCGCCATCGCCCTGGTCGCCGCGATGTTCGTCGCGCAGCTGGCCTACAAGGACTTCTACACCTGCACGAACGACGCCCTGACGAACGAGGCGAAGCAGTCCTGCAACCAGCTGCTGCCGAAGGACCTGCGGGGTTTGTTGGGCACCGCCAACTGACGGACACCGCCGGTCAGTTGGGCTCGGGCTCGTCCGTGGGTTCCGGGTGCTCCAGTTGCTCCGGGTGTTCCGGATGTTCCAGTGGGGTCGACGCCTCCTTCAGGACCGCCCAGCGGGCCTCGCGGGAGGCGTTGTCGTACCAGGGGGTGGGCGAGGGCTCCGACGGGAGACCGGCGGGCAGGAAGTCGTACGGGTCGAACGTCGGGTCGTGGTCGTAGGCGATGTACGGCTGCTCGACGGGGAGCGGGAGCGTCGGCGCCGCCTTCGGTCTGCGGGTGAACCGACCCCGGGCTGCGGTGAACGACTTCAGGATGCGGCGGCCCGTCGTAAGGTCCGCCACCTTCTCCGCTCCCGTCTCCGCTTCTGCCGCACCGTCCCGGGGCTTCCCGATGGTCGACGCCCCGGTCGTCGGCTTCGGCGCCCTGGGTTCCCGCAGTCGCCAGGCCCGCAGCCCCATCGCCGTGGGCACCGCCACCACCGCGAGCCATGCCAGCGCCGCGCCCCCGGTCTGCCACCACACCGGCCCGAACCGGGCGAGCGCGGCACCCCCGAGCGGACCGCCGGCCAACTCCGCGAACAGCGCCAGCGCTACGGCGCACAGGGCGGCGCCGAGCAGCGCGGTCGCGGCGGTACGGCCCTGACGCCAGGGTGTCGACGCCGGACCGCCGGTGCCCCCTGACTTCGTCAACTTGCCCTCGCCGTCGGCCCGTTGCCCCACCGCGACCCGCGCCACGAACCACCCGACCATCACCCCGGCGGCCAGCGGCACCAGTCCCGCCAGCCAGTTCAGCGGGGTTCCGGTGCCCGCGTCCGGGACCGCCGCGAGCAGCGGGAACGGCGGGAGCAGGGGCGCCGGGGCCGAGTTGAGGGGGTCCACCGTGTGGTGGGCGCCGAGCGCGAAGCCGGGGCCGAGGGCGTAGGCCGCCGACCAGACCGCCGCGTTCGGGATCAGCGCGAGGCAGAGCAACAGGACCGCGAACCGGCCCGACAGGGCCTCCGTCAGCCGCAGGAACGAGGTCTGGGCCGCGCCGCCGTGCCAGACCAGAGACGCCGTGAGCAGCAGCGCGCCGCCCCCGACGAACACCGCCGTGCCGATACCGGCGGCGCGCGCCGCGGTGCCGATCCGGTCCCGGGACTCGCGGGCCTCCGGGCCGAGGACGAGCCGTCGTAGCCCGGCAGGCAGCAGGACCAGCACGCTCAACACGGGTTCACGCGGGCGCCCGTACGCCGTCCACACGCCGGAGCCGGCCGCGCCCGCCGCGAGCAGCGGGAGGCACACCGCCGTCCAGCTCCAGGAGGGGGCGAGTTCGCCGCCGGACGCGTAGAGCGCGGCGGCGGTGCCGACGGCGAGGTAGCCGAGGGCGACGCCGGTCCAGGCGGTGCGGGCCGGGACCGGCGGGATGTCGGTGTCCTCGTCCGCGCCGCCCAGCACCGCGTCCCGGGCCGCCCGGTGCAGCAGCCAGACCGGCAGGACGAGGAGGAGCAGCGGGGTCACGCCCACGGGGGCGGGGATTCCGGAGAGGGTGTCGGTGCGGACCAGTTCGACGCCGTGCGCCAGGAGCCAGAGCGCGGCGGCCATGTGCAGGGCGCCGCCGGGTCCGCTGTCCGGGTACGGCGAGCTGATCCACAGCACCATCACGAGCACGGCGAACGAACCGAGACCGAGCCCCGCCGCGACCGCGCCACCCAAGAGGCTGGCGGCCAGTCCGGGGGATCGGTCGCGCATCCGGGTGAGGAGGGGCGACAACGACGGTCGGCGGTGGGTCATCGGCATCACGACCGCCATGCTCCCAACGACACGCGCTTTCTCGTCGTAACAGGCGAACCTCCGAAGTGTCGCCCAATATACATTTATGTACTTTTTCGTACGAAGGGGCATCCGGTGACGCAGACCCCTGCAACCCCGCTCCCGCCACCCAAGGAACGCCGACGGCTGCGCGAGGCCGCGTCCCTGACGCAGGCTCAGCTCGCCACGCGGGTCGGCGTCAGCCGCGAGACGGTGCGCGCGTGGGAGACCGGCCGCACCTCACCACGCGGCCGGAAACGGGAGGCGTACGCGAAATTGCTCAACGACCTGGCCGAGGACGTCCCCGCAGTGGAAGAGGCAGAGGTGGATGTAGCCGAGGTGGAGGAGATTCAACCGGAGTCTCCTCACGCCGACATCGTCGTGGTGGAGATCCCCGTACCGCACACGGATCCGGCGCCGGATCCG
>NZ_JAEQAZ010000355.1 GCF_016654115.1 Streptomyces sp. MBT53 | reverse complement strand
ACGCCATCCCCGTGGAACCCACCCCGCCGCCCCCTGAACCGAGCCCCCCGACCCGTGACCGACCCCGGCCGCCGGCCTGGACCGACCGCACGACAGGGGCTCCGGCACACCGTAACGGCTGATGACCGATTTGTGGACGAGTTGCGCAGGAACGATGCGGCTCCTGGGCTGTTCAGTGCCCCGTGCTGCGATCCGGACCGTGCTGTCGGCCCCAAGGTCAGCCGCCGTACACTCCCGGAGTGACCGTCACCGCAACTTCCGTGGACGAGTCGGACCAGCTGGAGCCCCAGGCCGCGCCCGCAGCGCGCCTCGCCCGGCTCGTCCGTCTGGTCCCGGCCGCCGTAGCCGCCCTCTCCGGAGTGCTGCTCTACGTCAGTTTCCCGCCCCGCACACTGTGGTGGCTGGCGCTGCCCGCCTTCGCCTGTTTCGGGTGGGTGCTGCGCGGCCGCAGCTGGAAGGCGGGCCTCGGCCTCGGCTACCTCTTCGGCCTCGGATTCCTGCTGCCCCTGCTGGTGTGGACCGGCGTCGAGGTCGGCCCCGGGCCCTGGCTCGCGCTGGTCGCGGTCGAGGCGATCTTCGTCGCGCTGGTCGGCGCGGGCATCACGGCGGTGTCGAAACTGCCCGCCTGGCCGCTGTGGGCGGCGGCACTGTGGATCGCCGGTGAGGCGGTACGCGCGCGTGCCCCCTTCCATGGCTTCCCCTGGGGCAAGATCGCGTTCGGCCAGGCGGACGGCGTCTTCCTGCCGCTCGCCGCGGTGGGCGGCACCCCGGTCCTCGGCTTCGCCGTCGTCCTGTGCGGCTTCGGCCTGTACGAGATCGTGCGCCTGGCCCTGGAGACCCGGCGTACCCATGAGGTACGGCGGTCCGCCGCGGCCGTGGCCCTGCTGAGCGTGGCCGTACCGGTCGTCGGCGCGCTTGCGGCACGGTCCCTGGTGAGCGACAAGGCCGAGGACGGCACCACGACCGTCGCGGTCATCCAGGGCAACGTCCCGCGCGCGGGACTGGAGTTCAACGCCCAGCGCCGTGCCGTCCTCGACTACCACGTCAAGGAGACCCTGCGGCTGGCCGCGAAGGTCAAGGCAGGCAAGGTCGCGAAGCCCGACGTGGTCCTGTGGCCCGAGAACTCCTCCGACGTCGACCCCTTCGCCGACGCCCAGGCGTACACGGACATCGACGAGGCCGCGAAGGCGATCGGCGCGCCCATCTCGGTCGGCGGCGTGGTCGAGCGGGGCGGCAAGCTCTACAACGAGCAGATCCTCTGGGACCCGGTGAAGGGCCCGACCGACACCTACGACAAACGGCAGATCCAGCCGTTCGGCGAGTACCTCCCGATGCGCTCGCTCCTCGGGGCGATCAACAAGAACTGGACCAGCATGGTCCGCCAGGACTTCAGCCGGGGCACCAAGCCGGGCGTGTTCACCATGAACGGCGCCAAGATCGGCCTGGTCACCTGCTACGAGGCCGCCTTCGACTGGGCCGTGCGCTCCGAGGTCACCGACGGCGCCCAGCTGATCTCCGTGCCCAGCAACAACGCGACCTTCGACCGCAGCGAGATGACCTACCAGCAGCTCGCCATGTCCCGGGTCCGCGCGGTCGAGCACAGCCGGACCGTCACGGTCCCGGTGACCAGCGGCGTCAGCGCGATCATCATGCCGGACGGGAAGATCACCCAGAAGACCGGCATGTTCGTCGCCGACTCCCTGGTCCAGAAGGTGCCGCTGCGCTCCTCGGAGACACCGGCCACCAAGCTCGGCATCCTGCCCGAAATGGCCCTGGTCCTCGTCGCCGCGGGCGGCCTCGGCTGGGCGATCGGCGCCGGTCTGCGCCGGCGGCGCGCGGGCGACGTGTAGCCGTACGCCCGCTGTACGCCCGCCGCACGCACGGCAGTTCGTGGAGCAGCCATGGATCGTCCCGTTAGGGTCGGACCATGGCTACTCCTGATTTCATTCGTACGATCCGGGAATCCGCCGGGCACCAACTGCTGTGGCTTCCCGGGGTGAGCGCCGTGGTCTTCGACGACGCGGGACGCGTGCTGCTGGGCAAGCGGTCGGACAACCACGAGTGGGCGTTGCCCTCCGGCATTCCCGAGCCCGGTGAGCAGCCCGCGGTGTGCGCGGTGCGCGAGGTGTTCGAGGAGACGGCCGTCGAATGCGTGGCCGAGCGGATCGTCATGGTCAAGGCCGGAGGACCGATCAGCTACCCGAACGGTGACGCCTGCCAGTTCATGGACATCACCCTGCAGTGCCGGGCCGTCGGCGGCGAGGCGGCCGTGAACGACGACGAGTCCCTGGAGGTCGGCTGGTTCGAGCTGGACGCGCTGCCCGAGGTCAGCGATCACCAACTGTTCCGGATCAAGCAGACCCTGGCTGACGCACCCACATGGTTCGACACCACGACTTCTGACTGAAGTATGGGCTCAGCCCATATGTGTTGGGCCAACAGGCCTGCCTAGGCTCGACACATGACCGCGCCCAGCCCCCTCCCGGGGCCCCACACCACCCCTCTCTTCGACCTCGGTGGCCGTACCGCACTCGTCACCGGCGCCGCCGGTGGTATCGGCCGGGCCTGCACCCTGCGGCTGGCCGCCGCCGGAGCGAAGGTCAGAGCGGTCGACGTGGACGCCCCGGGACTCGCGGCCCTCGCCGAGCAGGCGCGGGACCTGGCGGGCACCGTCGAAGCGCATGTCCTCGACCTCACCGACCTGGACGCCGCCGAGCGCGCCGCCGCCGGCACGGATGTCCTGGTGAACAACGCGGGTCTGCAACTGGTGCGCCCCATCGAGGAGTTCCCGCCCGACGTCTTCCACACGGTGCTCACCGTGATGCTGGAGGCACCCTTCCGGCTCATCCGCGGGGCCCTGCCCCATATGTACGCGCAGGGTTGGGGCCGGATCGTCAATATGTCCTCCGTCCATGGGCTGCGCGCCTCCGCCTTCAAGTCCGCGTATGTGGCCGCCAAACACGGTCTGGAGGGACTCTCCAAGACCGCCGCCCTCGAAGGCGCACCCCATGGAGTCACCTCCAACTGTGTGAACCCCGCCTATGTGCGCACCCCACTGGTCGAGCGGCAACTCGCCGACCAGGCACGGGCGCACGGCATTTCCGAGGAGCGGGTGCTGACCGAGGTGCTCCTGCGGGACAGCGCGGTGAAACGGCTCATCGAACCTGAGGAGGTAGCCGAGGCCGTCGCCCACCTGTGCGGCCCGCACGCGTCCTTCGTGACCGGCACCTCGCTGGTCCTGGACGGCGGGTGGACCGCGCACTGATGTGCCCGGTGCGCAGGCGTTCTTGAGTTGTCCACAGGCCTGACCGGCCGGCTCGGCGATGGGGAATCCTGTGACCATGTCCAGCGATCACGCGCAGTCCGCCGAGCGCTCCGCCACCCTCACCGGTGCCGGAGCGCGCCCGAGCAGTGCCGAGGCGCCGTTCCTGGAGTTGTTGGCCCGGGGCGCCTCCGCCGACGCCTACGAGCGGCCGGTGCTGCTCGCCCGCGCCGAGGGGAGACCGGCCGAGCTGATCGCCGGACTCGAACACGCCAAGTCGCTCGCGCTGCGCGTGCGTTCGGAGCTGGAGGGACGCCGACGCCGTGAGGCCGAGCTGTCCGCGCTCTTCGAGACCGCCCACGATCTCGCCGGCCTGCGCGACCTCGACGCCGTGCTGCGGGCGATCGTCCAGCGCGCCCGGTCGCTGCTCGGCACCGATGTCGCCTACCTCAGCCTCAACGACCCGACCAGGGGCGACACCTGCATGCGGGTCACCGAGGGCTCGGTCGCGGCCCGCTTCCAGCAACTGCGCCTGGGTATGGGGGAAGGACTCGGCGGACTCGTCGCCCAGACGGCACGTCCCTATGTCACCGACGACTACTTCAAGGACGACCGCTTCCAGCACACCGCCACCATCGACTCGGGGGTGCGCGACGAGGGGCTGGTGGCGATCCTCGGAGTGCCGTTGATGCTCGGGCACCGCGTGATCGGCGTGCTGTTCGCGGCGGACCGGCGGGCGCGCGTTTTCGAGCGGGAGCAGATCGCGCTGCTCGGTTCCTTCGCCGCGCTCGCCGCAGCCGCCATCGACACCGCGAACCTCCTCACGGAGACCCGTTCGGCGCTCGCCGGCCTGGAGCGCGCCAACGAGATCATCCAGGACCGCAGCGCGGTCATCGAGCGCGCCTCGGACATCCACGACCGGCTCGCCGAACTCGTGCTGCGCGGCGGCGGGGTCCACGACGTGGCCGCCGCCGTCTCCCAAGTCCTCGACGGAGACGTCGAGTTCACCGAAACCGACGCCACACCCACGAACGCGCTGGAGACATCCCGTACGGAGGGACACGCGATCCGCCACCGGGACGACTGGATCGCCGCAGTCGCCGCCGGAGGCGAGTTGCTCGGCGCCCTCGTGCTGCGCGGCCACCCCGGACTGGACCCCGTCGACCAGCGCACCCTGGAGCGCGCCGCCATGGTCACCTCCCTGCTCCTGCTCGCCCGGAGATCGGCGGCCGAGGCCGAACAGCGCGTCCGCGGGGAGCTGTTGGACGACCTGCTCGACGCCCGCGACCGCGACCCACGCCTGCTGCGGGACCGCGCGTCCCGGCTGCACGCCGACCTGGACGCCACTCATGTCGTCCTCGCCGCCCGTCTTGACGCCCCGGCGGGCGACGCCGACGAGGAGGCCGCCGCCCGCAGACGACTGTGGTCCGCCGCCTCACATCTCGCCGGAACCCGGCACGGCCTGGCCGCCGCCCGCGACGGCGGCACCGTCCTGCTGCTGCCCCTCGACTCCGGCGACACCCCCACGGACCTCGCCCGGCGCACCGCCGCGCACCTGGGAGCGGCGGTTCACGAAGCGGTCGCCGTCGGCGCCTCCGGGCCTGTCGAGAAGCCTGCCGCGGCGCCGGACGTCGTGGTCAACGCCTATCAGGAGAGCCTGCGTTGCCTCGACGCCCTGCGTCTCCTGGGCCGCTGCGGAGACGGAGCCGCCGCCGAGGACTTCGGCTTCCTCGGACTGCTCCTCGCCGGTGACCGCGACATCGGCGGATTCGTCGAGCGGACCATCGGCCCGGTCATGCGGTACGACGAGCGTCGCGGAACCGATCTGCTGCGCACCCTCGACGCGTACTTCGCCTGCGGCATGAGTCCGGCCCGCACGAGGGACGACCTGCACGTCCACGTCAACACCGTGGCGCAGCGGCTGGAACGCGTGGGCAGACTCCTCGGCGCGGACTGGCAGGACCCGGCCCGCGCTCTGGAGCTCCAACTCGCCCTGCGGCTAAGGAAGTTGGCGGCTCCGGGGCGGAGCCGTCACACGGAGGAAGCCTTGCGGCCCCGGAGCGCGACAAGGGCCAGCAGTGCCGAGACGAGGGCCGCGCTGCCGCAGACGACGAAGCCGATCGAGTAGCCGTGGCCGAGGGCGTCCAGGGCGAGTGGGTGCAGGTCGGCGAGTTTAGGGGAGGCCGCCGAGGCGCCGTTCACCGCGAGCGGGCCGCCCTCTTCCAGTACGGCCGTGCCCGCGCCCTTCAGCGCCGGGGGCAGGGCGGAGTTGTCGAGGGAGTCGGTGAAGCTGCTCGCCGCGCCGCTCAGGGCGACCGCGCCGATGATGGCCGGGCCGAGTGTGAAGCCGAAGTCGCGCAGCAGGTTGGTGGTGGCGCTCGCCATGCCGGCCAGGTGGGTCGGCACGGTGTTCACGGCCGTCGCCGTGATCGACGAGACGGTGATGGCGAAGCCCAGGCCGACCAGTCCGAGCGGCAGGATCAGTGAGGTGAAGGCGGTGTCGGTGATCGGGAGCGTGGCCGCCCAGTAGTCGCCCGCCGCGATCAACAGCAGCCCGGCGCCCAGGAGCAGACCGGGGGCGACGGTGCGCAGCAGTCGTTCCGTCAGCGGCAGCATCGCGAGGGTGATGCCGTTGAGGAGGACGAACGCCAGGCCGGTGCGCATGGGTGCCTGGTCCTGCACCGGGCCGAGCCGGATGCTCACGGAGTATGCGGTGCCGAGGAAGGCGAACATGCCCACCACCGCCACGACCGAGGCGACGGCGAAGGCGCGGTTGCGGAAGAGGTCCAGGCGCAGGAGCGGGGACTTGGCCCGCTTCTCGGCCAGGATGAAGGCGGCGAGGAACACGGCGGCCAGGACGAAGGCGATGACGATCGAGGGCGAGGCCCAACCGTCCGTCGGACCCTGGATGATGGCGTAGAGCAGGGCGAACAGGCCCAGGCCGATGGTGACCTGTCCCGCGATGTCGAGCGAACGGCCTTCAGGGGCGCTGGAGTTGACGGCGAACAGGGCGCTGACCGCGATGCTCGCCACGGCGACGGCGGTGACCACGACGAAGGACCAGCGCCAGGAGCCGTAGGTGGCGGTGACGCCGCCGAGCAGCGGGGCGATGAACCCGCCGGTGGAGAGCAGCGCCGCCCACATCGCGATGACGCGGGCGCGTTGCGCGGGTGAGGTGGTGCCGGCGGCCAGGATGGCAAGCGAGGTCGGGAACAGGGCGGCGGCGCCCAGCCCCGCCAGGGCCTGTCCGGTCCAGAGTTGATGGACACCGGAGGACGTGGCGCTGACCAACTCGCCCACGGCCAGCAGTGAAGCACCGCCGACCAGCAGCCGCTTGCGGCCGAACAGGTCGCCGAGCAGGCCGAAGGTCAGCTCCAGCACGGCGACCGGGAGCAGGAACGCGTCGGAGATCCAGATGAGTTGGGAGCCGACCGGATGCAGGTCGGACTGGAACAGCCCGTTGAGGGTGGCCGGTATGGCCAGGCCGATCTGCGCGAGGCAGACGGCGAGAAGACCGGCGACCAGGGTGCCGGTGCTCAGACCGGGGCCGGTGGCGGTTCTGGTGGAGGGTTCGGTCGGTTCGGTCGTCATCGACACGGAGGGCTCCTGATGCGTGCGGAACGGGGACGGGGCGGGGA
>NZ_JAEQAZ010000354.1 GCF_016654115.1 Streptomyces sp. MBT53 | reverse complement strand
CGACGTCACACAGGCCCTAGAGCCTCTGGTGTCTGCTCCCCTGGTTCCAACGTCCCGAAGTCGCTGGCGGGTTGCATCCATTCCATGTAGGCCAAGTAGATCTCACGACGTTCCGTTCTTAGCTGGCGCGCATGCTCGATCCGCCCCTGATCAGGTGCTTGGCGACGGGCCGCGACGTACCCGAGCAAACCCGTTATCGCGCTTCCTGCCACACCAACGGCGGCGCCGAGCACCGCAGCGAGCCCCTGATCCATAAAGACATGGTGCACAACTCTCAGCGCTGTAGCACTACTTCGAGGAGGTCCCGGTATGCCTCTGCCGAAGAACGGCGCAGCGTGGCCGCCTCCGGCGTGGGCCGCGCACTACGAGGCGATGCGCGTCGACGACGCGTGGTACAGCGGCGACCGAAAGCGCCTCGCCCGCGTCTACACCAACCACCTGCGGCACACCGAGCGCCGCCGGCTGTGGGGACGCCGGTCGTTAGAGCACCGCCTCGACCGGCGCGACCACCGCCTACACGTCCCCCTCGCCGGCGACATCGCCGCGACCTCGGCCGCCCTGCTGTTCTCCGACATGCCGACGATCGCCGTCGAGGACGCCCCCACACAGGCCCGCCTCGACCAGCTGCTCGACGAGGGCCGCGCCCAACAGGTGTTCCTCGGCGCCGCCGAGCAGGCCGCCGCCCTGTCCGGGGTGTTCCTGCGGGTGACGTGGGACCGCGACCTAGTACCGCGCCCCCTGCTCACCGTCATGCAGCCCGACGGCGCGATCCCCGAATGGCGCTTCGGCCTGCTGCGCGCCGTCAACTTCTGGCGCGAGCTGGACGGTTCGACCACCTCGACCGTATGGCGGCACTTCGAGCGGCACGAGCCCGGCCGCATCGTGCACGCCCTGTACGAGGGCACCGCCGAGAACGTCGGCCGCCGGGTGCCGCTCACCGAGCACCCCGACACCGACGACCTGGTCGGCAGCCTCGACGCCGACGGCGACACCATCACCACCGGCATCCAGCAACTCACCGCCGCCTACGTCCCCAACATGCTGCCCAACCGGCTGCACCGCGGCTCACCCATCGGCCGCTCGGACTATGCAGCCCCGATCTACGACCTGTTCGACAGCCTCGACGAGGTATGGACATCGTGGATGCGCGACATCCGCCTCGCCCGCGCCCGCCTGATCGTCCCCGACGGGTACATGCGCAACGAGGGCGCAGGCAAGGGCGCATCGTTCGACGACGACCGCGAGGTCTGGCACTCCCTCCGCATGCCGCCCAACGAGGGCGCCGGCATCACCCTGAACCAGTTCGACATCAGGGTCGAGGAGCACCGCAGCACCACCGAGGCCATCACACGGGAGGCCGCACAGTCGGCCGGCTACAGCCCGCAGTCGTTCGGCCTCGACGGCGACGGAGCGCCGGTCACCGCGACCGAGGTCGACGCCCGCGACGCCCGGAGCATGGTCACCCGCCGCAAGAAGGCCGGCTACTGGCGGCACGCCGTCACCGACATGTGTCACGTCCTGCTGCTGCTCGACGCGACCCTGTTCGGCAGCAGGATCACACCGGACCGACCGCGCGTGGAGTTCGGCGACGGCGTCGCCGAGTCCGCCGAGCAGACAGCGACCACACTCGACCTGCTCAACCGCGCCGGGGCCGTCAGCACCGCGACGAAGGTGAAGATCCTTAACCCGACGTGGGACGACACCGCCGTACAAGCCGAAGTGCGGGCGATCCTCGCCGAGACAGGCGCCGCCGCACCCGATCCCGTCGGAACTTTCCCCAACTGACAATGTTCGGTGCAGTTCGTCAGTCTTCACTTCAACTGCTCACCAACTGATTTTGACGCGTATAACTTTCCCCGTTGCATAACTCCAAGGTAGTGTTTCACCTGAAACACCATGTGAAGTTGTGCTGATGCACAGCGAAGGACCCAACGACCGGGTGCGAACCGGTCGTCGGGCCCTTGCCGTGGTGTGCAGCTAGTGAGCCCGGCCGTCTAGACATCGGCCGGGCTCATTGCTGAGTCCATGCCGTACGTCCGGGGATCACGTCAGGGACGCTCGCGCGAGCCCTACCGCAGCAACCATTCGATGATGAACCTAATGATCGTCAGGACCACCCTGATGATCGGCAACCAGTCGGTCAGCGACGAACGCCGGTTCGGCTTCCGCTTCCGCCTCGCGATCCAACCACCGTGATCTTCTCGGTACTTCATCATGTATCACCTCCTCGCAACCCCAAAGTGCCCTGGATCTCAGGGCGTTCACCGGCAAAGCCGGCAAGCACGCGCGGGGTTGCGCGAGGTGACAGTGAGAATCATATGTCGTCGCCGGACACTTGGGGCGTGCTGATAAACCGGCACCTTGATTCCTCGCACCCCGCGAGACTCTGACCATTGGTTTCTCCGGGATTTGATGCCCCGTTTCACCACCCGTGTCAATCCGCGTCACCCATTCAAGCGTTCTGAGGGTGAAGGTGATCCAGGAGGAGCGCGTGCCGATCCACCCGGGCATGGTCGAAGACCTCGCCGGGACCACCCGTGACCTGTACGCCGCCACCGCGGCTGTTGCGCATCATTACCCGGCAGCTCGCCGACGGCCTCGACGCCCCGGGTTGAGTCGAGCGGACGCTCGCCGCAATACAGGCCGAAGTACGGGCGATCCTCGCCGAGACCGGCGCCGCCGCACCCGATCCCGTCGGGACGTTTCCAATCGGCTAGGTCCCAGACCAGCCCGTTTCAGAGTCCCAACAGTGCACGACAATGGCACCGTCGTGGGCGCCGGTCACCCGCCACGCCGACGCCTCCCACGCAAGTCGCGGAACGGGGGCACTGCTCAGATCTGGGCATGGCGCGTCCTGAAGGGCGAGTAGCTGCCCGAGAGCTTCGGCCGGTATATCCAGTGGAACCATCACGGTCCAGCCAGCTTCTGTCCGTAGCGTGATCAGGTGTGGCGGCTCCGCCCGAGGGGGCAGATTGCGCCCGGACTCATGACGCAGGAAACGGCGCACAGCGGCACGTGTCGCTTCGTCGATAGCCCCTGCGAGCCGGTTGCCGAAGTGTGAGGCAACTGCTTGCAAGAAGGGTGCTGCTGCCGCAGCGGTTGCGAAACCGACGGCGAAGCTGTGGTTGCCGCCGCCGAGGATAGTTTGGCTGTTGTCCCCAAAGACCAAACTGCCGGCCGAGCCCTGCTTATCAGTCATGAAGTGCCCTTCCCCTCAAGTCAGCATGACAGTCACGGCACCTGACCCGCCAGCAGATCACGGACAGACGGGGGTGAGCAGTGCCGATCCATCCGGGCATGGTCGAAGACCTCGCCGCCGGTACCCGCGACCTGTACGCCGCCGCCGAGGAACGGCTGTTGGGCATCATCGCCCGGCAGCTCGCCGACGGCCTCGACGCCCCTCGTTGGGTCGAGCGGAAGCTCGCCGCCGTACAGGTCGTGCGCCGCGCCGCACAGGGCGTCGTCGACGAACTCGGCAAGGCGATGTCCCTCGACGTGTTCGACGCCGTCGCCGAGGCGTACAACACCGGGCACCGCGCCGCGGTCGCCGAGATCGGCGCCCTGTCCGACGACTCCCGCCGCCTGGTCGACGAGGTCGCCCCGAACGCGCAGGCCGTCGACCGGCTCGCGCAGGAAACCGTCGACCGGCTCACTGCGACGCACCGCTCGATTCTGCGGGCGGTCGACGACCAGTACCGGACGGTCGTCGCCGAGGTCACCGCAACGCCCCTGCTCGGCACCGGCACCCGCCGGCAGGCCACGCAGGACGCCATGCGCCGGTTCGCCGACCGCGGCATCGCGTCGTTCACCGACCGCGCCGGCCGCCGTTGGCAGCTCACCTCGTACGCGGAGATGGCCGTACGGACGTCTGTCGGCCGCGCCGCGACCGAGGCGCACATGCGCACGCTCGGCGAGGCCGGCGTCGACCTGGTGGTCGTGTCCGACTCCCCGCGCGAGTGCCCGCTCTGCCGCCCGTGGGAGCGCCAGGTGTTGACCGTGGGCGGGCCGGACGGCGAGCGCACGGTCGAGGCCGAGCACGCGACCGAGGACGGCCGCACGGTCCGGGTGAGCGTCGCCGGTTCGCTCGACGAAGCGCGCCGCGCCGGTCTCCAGCACCCGAACTGCCGTCACAGCGTGTCCGCGTACGCCCCCGGCATCACGCGCGTGGAGAACGCGACCAGTGACCCCGCCGGCTACGAGGCAGGGCAGCGACAGCGGAAGATCGAGCGGAACATCCGGCGATGGAAGAACCGTGAGGCCGCCGCCGTCACCCCCGAGGCGCAGCGCGCCGCCCGCGTCAAGGTGCGGCAGTGGCAGGGCGCCATGCGTGACCACCTCGCCGCCCACCCCGACCTACGCCGACTGCGGGCGCGCGAGCAGCCGGGCGCATCCAACCTCCCCGCCCCGCGCACCGAAGCGACGCCGGCCCAACTCGACGCCGCACGCGTATGGTCGGGGGACGAGCGCTCGCTACGGGAGATGCGC
>NZ_JAEQAZ010000353.1 GCF_016654115.1 Streptomyces sp. MBT53 | reverse complement strand
GTCATCAGCCGTTACGGTGTGCCGGAGCCCCTGTCGTGCGGTCGGTCCAGGCCGGCGGCCGGGGTCGGTCACGGGTCGGGGGGCTCGGTTCAGGGGGCGGCGGGGTGGGTTCCACGGGGATGGCGTCGGCGACCGGACCGGACGCCGACAGTGAGAGACGAAACGTTTCGGATGCCGTGGGTGTCGCGGTGCTCGGGGCATGTGCCGCGTGGTCGCTGATCACCGCCGCGATGCACGACGGCAGGCCCGAGGGGGTGCTGCTCGCGGTCCTGGCGGTCTCCGCCGGGTACGCGTCGGGGCGGATCTCCGGGGCGCTCGTGCCGGTCGCCGCGCCCTGCGCCGGAGCGCTGGCCGGCCTCGGTCTGGCGCTGGCCGAACCGCGGCTCGCCCCGGGCCCGCAGTTCACCGCCCCGCTCGGCCACGCCGGTGCCACCGCGGCCCTGCTGACCCTGGCCGTCGGTTCCGCGTGCTGCGCGGCCTGGGCCGCCCCGGCCCCCGCCCTGCGGCTCGCGCTGCGGCTGCTGGCCGCCGGGATCACGATCACCCCGCTCGTCCTGGGCTCGGTCTCGGGGTTCGTCACGTGTACGGCGGTGCTGTTGTGCTCGTTCGCCGCCGGCCGGATGCGACTCCGCGGTCTCGGTGTCGTGGGCCTCGGCCTGGCCGCGGCGCTGGTGGCCGGGGCGACCTGGGCCATCGCCGGGAACGTGCTGCCGGACGGGCTCACCGAGTCCCTGGAGGGCCAGCTGAGCCTTCACCGGGTGCAGCTGTGGCAGGACGCCCTGCACATGGCGCACAAGGATTCCGCCCTGGGGGTGGGCCCTGGGCGCTTCGGGGAGTTGAGCAACGCGGCGGCCGAGGCCCTGCAGCCGGACGGGAAACCGCACTCGGCGCCGTTCCAGATGGCGGCCGAGCAGGGAGTCGTCGGCGTGCTCCTGCTGGCGGCGGCCTTCTGCTGGGTGCTCCATGCCTTGTGGCGCACTCCGCGCTCCACCCCGATCGCGCTCACCGCGGGGGCCGCTCTGACGGGGATCGCGGTCATCGCCTCGGTGGGCAACGCGCTCAGCTTCACCACGGTCACGGCAGGCGCGGGTTTCCTGGCCGGTCTTGCCACGGCCCACCCGATCACCGACGACGCCTCACGCACCGTCCCGGAGGCACGCGCGCGTGGCGACCGCCTTGCCCCATGAGGGGCGGGGGTGACGTCAGTGCACCGCGCCGGGCGTGGGCGGCACCAGCCGGTCCGTGATGATCCGTACGGCCGTCTCCGCGTTGTCCACGGTGATGGTGAACGTGTGCCCGTCCCACAGTCGCAGCACGATGCCCTCGCCCCGCCGTACGACGACGGCGGTGCCCTTCTCGGGCCGCCAGCGGTAGCCCCAGCCGCCCCACTGGCGCGGGGTGACGTGCGGGGCGAACTCGGCGCCCGCGACGCTCGCGAGGGGGATGCGGCGGCGCGGCACACCGATGTGGCCGCAGCGCACTTCGAGGGTCTCCGTGTCCACCTTCAGGGCGACGTGCACGAAGGCGAGCGTGCCGAACAGCATGAGCAGTCCGGCCGCGATGCACCCGACGACGGACATGGCGAGCGGGGCGATGCCGGACGTCCAGGCGGAGTCCACGGCCAGCTCGATGCCGAGCGCCATGCAGGCGGCACCGGCGAGCGCCAGCAGCCACTGGAACCGGTTGGTGGCGCGTCCGGTCCAGATCTCGGTCTGCGGGAAGGTTTCGTCGCGGGGGTGGTCCCTCATGTCTACGAGACTACTCAGGTTTCGCTGCGCGGGTACCGCGTTGCGCAGGGTGACCGTTTTGCGCGACGACAAGGTAGACGCACAGCGTCCGCTTCCTCGCCTGTGGTCAGTGGGCGGGGGTGACCGCCCGCAGCAGCCGGCCTTCCGCGTAGGCCGATGCCTCGACGGGCAGCGGGCCCTCACGACCGCTCAGCAGCACCGTCAGAGTGCCGTCGGCAGGCGCCTCGGGGGCGGGCTGCGCGCCGATCCGGCGCAGCGCCTGGGCGGCGACCGCGTCGGCGGAGCCGTGCAGGACGAGCGGCGGGCGGTCGGGGCGCTGGACTGCGGCGCGGATGCGTTCGGCGACGATTTCGTAATGGGTGCAGCCCAGGACGACGGTCGTTACATCGTCAGGGGTGAGCGCGACGGCCGCGGCGATGGCGGTGTCGATGGCCGTCTCGTCCGCGTGTTCCACGGCCTCGGCCAGTCCCCAGCACGGGACCTCGGTCACCGGCACACCTTCGGCGAAGTCCTCGATGAGACCGCGCTGGTAGGGGCTGCCGGTGGTGGCGGGCGTGGCCCAGATAGCGAAGGGCGTGCCGGCCGCGGCGGCCGGCTTGATCGCCGGGACGGTGCCGATGACCGGGATGCCCGGCTCCAGGAGGTCCCGCAGTGCGGTCAGGGCGTGGACCGTCGCCGTGTTGCACCCGATGATCAGGGCGTCGGGCCGGTGCGCGGCGGCGGCCTCGGCGACGGCGAGCGCGCGCCGCGTGAGGTCTTCCGGAGTCCGCGGTCCCCAGGGCATGCCGTCGGGGTCCAGGGAGAGCACGAGATCCGCGTCGGGGCGTACGCGTCGTACCGCCGCGGTGGCCGCCAGAAGGCCGATTCCGGAGTCCATGAGCGCGATCTTCACCCGGCCACGATAGACGATGGCCTCTGTGGAGCCGCTCCCGTGGGGCAAACTGCGGCCGTGAGCACCCTCGCGTGGATCGCCGCCGTATCACTCGCCGCCTGGCTGTGGCTGCTGCTCTGTCAGGGCTTCTTCTGGCGCACGGACGTCAGGCTGCCGGTCCGCACCGACCCGGACGACTGGCCGTCGGTCTGCGTGGTCGTACCGGCCCGCGACGAGGCCGCCGTACTGCCGGAGAGTCTGCCGTCGCTGCTCGCCCAGGACTATCCGGGGCGGGCGGAGATCTTCCTTGTGGACGACGGGAGTTCGGACGGAACCGGTGAGCTGGCCCGTGAACTGGCGCGGACGCACGGCGGGTTGCCGCTGACCGTGGACTCCCCCGGTGAACCGCCGGCGGGTTGGACGGGCAAGCTGTGGGCCGTACGGCACGGTGTCGAGGCGGCACGCGCGCGTGGCCCCGAGTATCTGCTGCTGACGGACGCGGACATCGCGCACTCCCCGGACAGTCTGCGGGAGTTGGTGGCGGCGGCGCGCACCGGTGGTTTCGACGTCGTCTCGCTGATGGCGCGGCTGCGGGTGGAGAGCCTGTGGGAGCGGCTGGTGGTGCCGGCGTTCGTCTACTTCTTCGCGCAGTTGTATCCGTTCCGCCGGATCGGTCGGAAGGGCGCCCGTACCGCGGCTGCGGCGGGCGGCTGTGTCCTGTTGCGTGCCAACACGGCGGAGCGGGCGCGGATCCCGGACTCCATCCGGCACGCGGTGATCGACGACGTGGCACTCGCACGTGCCGTCAAGGGCGGTGGGGGTCACATCTGGCTGGGGCTCGCCGAGCGGGTGGACAGTGTGCGGCCCTATCCGCGACTGGGCGACCTGTGGCGGATGGTCTCGCGCAGCGCGTACGCGCAGCTGCGGCACAACCCGCTGCTCCTCCTGGGCACCGTCCTGGGGCTCGCGCTGGTGTATCTCGTGCCCCCGGTGGCCCTGTTGGTGGGGCTGGGCGCGGGAAGTGCGAGGGTGGCGGTTCTCGGCGGGCTCGCGTGGCTGGTGATGACGGGGACGTACGTCCCGATGCTGCGCTACTACGGGCAGCCGTTGTGGCTCGCTCCCCTGTTGCCGTTCACCGCGTTTCTGTACCTCTTCATGACGGTCGATTCCGCGGTGCAGCACTACAGGGGACGCGGTGCGGCCTGGAAGGGCCGCACCTACGCGCGTCCTGACGCCGTCGTCGGCGAGGAGAGCTGAGCGCTCACTTGCGACCTGGGGTCCAGTTCATGCCCCACCCGTAGATGCGGTCCACGGTCCGCTGCGGGCTCACCCCGCGGTCCGGGACCAGGTAGCGGGCCTCGCGCTGGACAACGAGGTCGCCCCCGGTGTTGGTGATCAGGGCGAGCGCGCACACCGTGGAGGGGACCGTGCACTCGTCGAGCGAGAAGTCGATCGCGGCGCCGTGCTGCGGCTGGAGGGTGACCGTGGCGTGCAGGTCGGCGAAGGAGCGGGCGCCCTCGTAGATCGTCACGAAGACGAGGATGCGCCGGAAGTCCCGAATGTGGTCGAGGTTGACGGTGAGGTTCTCGCCGCTGGCCAACGCGCCGGTGCGGTCGTCGCCGTCGAGGTGGATGTACGGGGGCTGGTGCAAGGAGCCGTACGCGTTGCCGAGGGCCTGGACGACTCCCTTGCGGCCGTCGGCGAGTTCGTACAGGGCGCACAGGTCGAGGTCGAGGTCGGCGTGCATCGCCACGGCACGGCCGCGTTTGCTGCCCCAGCCCGAGAACTGCTTGCGCACCTCCCAGTTGAGGTTCACGCGCATGGCGCCCGAGGTGCCGCCCTGCTTGGTCAGGGAGACCGAGGGGGCCGCCTTGGTGAGGGTCACCTTGGAGAGCCGGACGGGGGCGGTGGGCGGCACCTCGGGCGCCATGCGCGTGAACCTCAAC
>NZ_JAEQAZ010000352.1 GCF_016654115.1 Streptomyces sp. MBT53 | reverse complement strand
GTCTGGTCGGCGTGGTCGACGGCGGTGGGGTCAGGGAGGTCTGGGTCTCCGCCGTCGACCACGCCGACCAGACCGCCTGTCCGCTCTCCTCGCTCGGCCCGCGTCGCGCCCCGAAGTCGTCCCAACCACTCATCACGAACCCCCCGAATCACCGCACCACGTACTGCTTCAGAAGTTAGCGGCGGAAAAGGGGACGGGCCCCGCTCCGGTGGAGAACCGGAACAGGGCCCGTGCAAGCCCGTGACAGAGCCGTGGCGAACGGCCCCTCGGGGTGGCTCAGATGAGGCCGAGGGCGCGGACCGCCTCGCGCTCCTCCTCCAGCTCCGCCACCGACGCGTCGATGCGGGCGCGGGAGAACTCGTTGATGTCCAGGCCCTGGACGATCTCGTAGACGCCGTCCTTCGTGGTGACCGGGAAGGAGGAGATGAGGCCCTCCGGGACGCCGTAGGAGCCGTCCGACGGGATGCCCATGGAGGTCCAGTCGCCGTCCGCCGTGCCGTTGACCCAGGTGTGGACGTGGTCGATCGCGGCGTTCGCGGCGGAGGCCGCGGAGGACGCGCCGCGGGCCTCGATGATCGCGGCGCCACGCTTGGCGACGGTCGGGATGAACTCCTCGGCCAGCCACTTCTCGTCGTTCACGGTCTCGGCGGCGTTCTTGCCGGCGACCGTGGCGTGGAAGATGTCGGGGTACTGGGTGGCGGAGTGGTTGCCCCAGATGGTCAGCCGCTTGATGTCGGCGACCGTGGTGCCCGTCTTCTTCGCGAGCTGGGTCAGCGCGCGGTTGTGGTCGAGGCGGGTCATCGCGGTGAAGCGGTCGGCCGGTACGTCCGGGGCGGCGGCCTGCGCGATGAGCGCGTTGGTGTTGGCCGGGTTGCCGACGACGAGGACTTTGATGTCGTCCGCGGCGTTGTCGTTGATGGCCTTGCCCTGCGGCTTGAAGATGCCGCCGTTGGCGGAGAGCAGGTCGCCGCGCTCCATGCCCTTGGTGCGGGGGCGGGCGCCGACGAGGAGGGCGACGTTGGTGCCGTCGAAGGCGACGTTCGGGTCGTCCGTGATGTCGATGCCCTGGAGCAGCGGGAACGCGGAGTCGTCGAGCTCCATCGCGGTGCCCTCGGCGGCCTTGAGCGCCGGGGTGATCTCCAGGAGACGCAGCCGGACCGGCACGTCCGCGCCGAGCAGCTGGCCGGAGGCGATGCGGAAGAGCAGGGCGTAACCGATCTGGCCGGCCGCGCCGGTGACGGTGACGTTCACGGGAGTGCGGGTCATGGCGTTCTCCGTATGACAGCTGGCGGTGGGGCGGCACTGCCCCGGGGTGCGGGACGTACAAATGATCGATCTCTTGGCGTCAAGAGATCCACCGGTCAGGCTATCGCGCATCCGGGATCGCGTACTGCCGGGTCCGTGTGGCCCGCCCCACAGCGTCGGGCCGGGGCCACGAGAAGACGGCCGTCAGCACCCGTCCCCAGGACACGGAAAAGGCGGCCGTCCGGCTCGGGAGAGGAACACCGGACGACCGCCGTGGGGGGTACCGGGAATCCGGAATCCCGTGGGGGTGATGACCGCATGCCCCGATCCGGGGCGGGCATTCCCCACGTTCACCGAATCCCCACATACGCGCCCCGCATGCCCCACGTGCCCTAGGTCGTGCACCCCTTCTGGCCCGACGCGAGCGTCACGCAGGCCTTCGCCTCGCCGGCGTCCTTCACCGCCACCATCGGGGTGTAGGCGATGTTGTCGCCGGCCGCCGTGATGCTGTCGCTCTCCTTGGTGGTGCCCGCACTCACCTGCACGGAGTCCCCCGGGACACCCGCGGTGATCCGGCCCCAGGCGGCGCCGCACGTCTTGCTGTAGCGGACCTCGACGACGGTCGTGCCGACGGTCGCGGTCTTGGCGGTCGTCGCCGCGCCCGCGTCCGTCGTGCAGCCCATCGCCTCGGCGTCCTTGCCGGTGCAGCCCGCGCCCGCGCACTTCACTCCGGCCGGCAGGTCGGGGTTCGTGCTGACGGACGGCGAGGCCGAGGTGTGCGTGGCGGTCGTCTTCTCGTCCCCGCCGCCGTGCCTGGTGAACAGGAACACGGCCGCGATCACGACCAGCACCCCGACGACCCCGGCGCCGAACATGAGCAACCGCCGCCTGGCACCGGCCAGTCCGTCCGGCGGCCCCGGCCGGGGCGCCCGCGGCAGTTCCCCGTGCGGCACCGGAGCCTCCGGCACCCGCCCGGCCCCCGGCCGCACAGCCGCGCCACCGGACTGTCCAGGACCGGACTGCCCGGGCCCGGACGTCGGCCCCGCATACCCGGCCAGCCCCCACGAGTTGCCGACCTGCGAGGCACCTTCCCGTACGTCGGGCTCGGGCGCCGCCGGCTGCGGCGGCACCGTCGGGGACACCCCCGCCGGGCCCGCGATCCCCGGGGTCGCGGTGACACTGCCGCCCTTGCGGGCCGCCTTGCCGCCGTCTGCCTTACCGCCGTCGGTCTTGCCGTTCTGCGCCTTGCCGCTCTGGGCCTTGCCGCTCTGTGCGCCGGCCGGAGGCGCCCCGAACTCGCCGAGCGCGGCTCGCGCCTGGGAGATCCGCATCGCCTCCATGGTCATGTCGTGCCGCATCTCCGAACGGCTCCAGGCCCGCTCGGCCAGCTCCCACATCGTGGTCAGATGGACGGGATGGGTGCCGGTGACCTCCGCGAGGGCGACGATCGCGCCCTTCGGCGCGAGGAGCCGGCCGTTGAGATAGCGGTCCCAGGACGTCTTGCTGTAGCCCGTGCGGTCGGCCACCGCCGCCACGCTCAGGCCGCTGCGGTCCACGAGCCGGCGCAGCTGACCCGCGAACTCCTTGACCTGCGGATCGAGTTCATCCGGCAAGGCCCTCCAACGAGGCATTGCTTTCCCCCCTCTGCCCTGAATTGCCCACGCTAACGCGGTTGTTGGTCGAGTTCGTTGCAAATCCGCAAACTTGTCAATACATCGACACACCGGACACATACCGACGTTCACCCGAGCACGACGGCTCCCGCGACAGTCATGAGAAGCATCAGAAACAGCAGCACCAGCGCGTACCGGAGCAGTCGTCCACCGGGCCCCCGATCCCCCTTCACGGGCGGCGTGTCCCACCAGGGCAGGGTCGGATCGTCCCGGTACTCGTCCCGGTACTCGTCCCGGTACTCGTCCCCGCCCGCCGCGCGCTCCGGGACGGTGACCGGGCGGGGCCAGGCCTGGACCGCCAACTCCCAGCGCACACCGATGCGTTCGGGATCGGCTCCCGCGATCCGGCACAGGGCGACCACGGCCTGCCGGGGCGGGGGCTGGCCGGCGTTGAGATAGCGGTGCCAGGAGGACTTGCTGTACGCGGTGCGCGCACCGAGCGCCACCAGGCTCAGTCCGGTGCGGTCCTTGAGGAGGCGCAGCTGCTCCACGAAGTGCCGTACCTCCGCCGGCAGATCGTCCGGCAGCGGCTGCCAGCCGCTCATCGCTCCCCCACCGCCCGCCCGCTCGCCAGCCCGCCCCACTTGCCCGTTCCGAGCGAAATGACGACACCGGAAGGGGAACGGTTCCCTCGTCGCGGCGGGGTGCGGAGCGCGTAGCGAAACGGTCACCTCCGTGCCACAGCGCGCTGACAGCCGTTGAACAGCCTGCTCATGGCGCGGCACGCTGAAACACAGACGGCGGCGCGTCCCTGCTCGGGGGAGGGGACGGGCCGCCGTCGTGTGTCGTGAACCGAAGAAGTCGTGAACCGAAGTCGTGAACCGACCGGCTGTCAGCTGGTGTTGACCGTGTAGTGCAGCGTGTCCTTGAGGAACGGGATCACCAGCCACGGCTTGGGCTGCGCCATCATCGCCAGCAGGACGATCGCGAGGCCGAGCACGCAGTAGGTGAGGACGTCGGTGAAGCGGGAGCGGACGGCGAGCATGCCGACGTCCGGCAGCACCCAGCGCAGGACGGCACCGGCCAGCAGGGCCGCGCCGATGAGCAGGGTGCCGTAGCGGAAGACGTCGAAGGCGGTCAGCAGGAGGCCGAGGCCGACCGTGCCGAGCACCGCGAGGATCGGCCACTGGCGGGCCGGGGCCGGGGCGGCGCCGGACGCGGCCCGGCCGCCGCCCTCGGGGCGGGCGGTGTCCCGGGTGAAGAGGGGGAAGCGGCGGGTGGTGCGGCGCGGGACGCCGTCGGCGCCGGGGGCGCTGACGGGGTCCGTCACCTCGATGTCGTCCACGGCGTCCGTCCCCTTGCTCGCCGGTTCCTTGCTGTCAGGCGACACTGCGCTCCGCCGCCTCGACCACGTTGACGAGCAGCTGGGCGCGGGTCATCGGGCCGACTCCGCCGGGGTTCGGGGAGATCCAGCCGGCGACCTCGGCGACGCCCGGGTGGACGTCGCCCACGATCTTGCCGTCGGCGTTGCGGGAGACCCCGACGTCGAGGACGGCGGCGCCCGGCTTCACGTCCTCGGGCCGGATCAGATGGGCGGAACCGGCGGCGGCGACGATGATGTCGGCGCGCTTGAGGTGGGAGGAGAGGTCACGGGTGCCGGTGTGGCACTGGGTCACCGTGGCGTTCTCGCTGCGCCGGGTGAGCAGAAGGGGCATCGGGCGGCCGATGGTGACCCCGCGCCCGACGACCACGACCTCGGCGCCCTTGATCTCCACGCCGTAGCGGCGCAGGAGGGTCAGCACACCGTTCGGCGTGCAGGGCAGCGGGGCGGGCTCGTTGAGCACGAGGCGGCCGAGGTTCATCGGGTGCAGGCCGTCGGCGTCCTTGTCCGGGTCCATGAGTTCCAGGATGCGGTTCTCGTCGATGCCCTTGGGGAGCGGGAGTTGGACGATGTAGCCGGTGCAGGCCGGGTCCTCGTTGAGTTCCCGGACGACCGCCTCGATCTCCTCCTGCGTTGCGGTGGCGGGCAGTTCGCGCTGGATGGAGGCGATGCCCACCTGGGCGCAGTCACGGTGCTTGCCCGCGACGTACTTCTGGCTGCCGGGGTCGTCCCCGACCAGGATCGTGCCGAGGCCGGGCGTGACGCCCTTCTCCTTCAGCGCCGCCACGCGGGCGGTCAGGTCGGACTTGATCGCGGCTGCGGTGGCCTTGCCATCGAGAATCTGGGCGGTCATGACCCCATCCTCGCGGATGACCGGGCCCCGATTCCAATCAGGCGTCTCCACAACCCGTACGGAACATGCGGAATATACGCAATATACGGAATTCCGCTGGACGGGGGCAGCCGCCTCCAGAACCATGGGGACACAGTGCCGCGTGCAGTACCGGGGGAACGCAGCGCGTCCGTACCATCCGCACCATCCGCTTGATGAACAGGGCTTTCCTCCCGTCGGTGCCGCACGCCGTCCCCGCACTCGTCCGAGGCAGACGGAGGAGAGACGCCATGAGTTTCGGCGACCCGAACAACCCGTACGGGCAACCCGCCCGGCCGGCACAGCCGCCCCCGCCACCCC
>NZ_JAEQAZ010000351.1 GCF_016654115.1 Streptomyces sp. MBT53 | reverse complement strand
GCACGCGCGCGTGCAGCTCGGTGCCGTCGTCGACGAGGACGTCGCCCGGTTCGCGGCCGGGGCGCTGCTCAGCGAGGTGGACGAGGTCCACTGGGCCGGCGGTGACGTCGTGGCCCGGCGTGTCGAGCGGCTCGGGGCGGTCGAGTTGGCGGTGCGGCCGCTCAAGGACGCCGACCCCGTTGCCGTACGGGACGCGCTTGTCGACGGGCTGCGGGAGGAGGGGTTGGGGCTGTTGCGGTGGTCGGCGGATGCCCAAGTGCTGCGGCAGCGGCTGGCGTTCCTGCGGCTGAACGTCGGGGCGCCGTGGCCCGACGTGTCCGACGAGGCGCTGCACGCGCGCGTGGACGAGTGGTTGGAGCCGGAGTTGGGGCGGGCGCGGCGGCGGAGTGATCTGGGGCGGATCGAGGCGGGGCAGGCGCTCCAGAGGTTGCTGCCGTGGGCCTCGGGGGAGGCCGGGCGGCTCGGCGAGCTGGCGCCGGAACGGATCGCCGTACCGAGTGGGTCCAGGGTGCGGATCGACTACGGGAACCCCGAACAGCCCGTCCTCGCCGTGAAGTTGCAGGAGATGTTCGGGCTCCACGAGTCGCCGGAGGTCGCCGGTGTGCCGGTGCTCGTGCATCTGCTGTCCCCGGCCGGGCGGCCCGCCGCCGTGACCGCGGATCTCGCGTCCTTCTGGAAGGACGGGTACCGGGGCGTGCGGGCCGAGTTGCGGGGGCGGTATCCGAAGCATCCGTGGCCCGAGGACCCGGCGACCGCCGAGGCCACGCGGTTCACCAACGCGCGGCTCAGGCGGTGACCGGTTCCGGTTCCTGGACCTCGGTGGGGGCGGGGTCGCCGGGGCGCCTGCTGCGGGCCTCCAGGTAGAGGGAGAGCGCCAGCAGGAGGAGGCCGAGGGTCAGGAAGCCCCAGGGGAGGTAGGAGACCATCAGCAGGACGAGGGTGCGGTTGGACTTCACCAGGGCGACGGTGTGCTTGATGTAGTCCTCGCGCATCTTCACGTCACCCGCGAACGCCGTCACCTTCGCGCGACCGCCCAGGAGGGTGCCACCACGCAGTTCCTCCTTGTGGCTCTCCTCGCCGTAGACCGGTGCTCCGGTGACGGGTTCGACCCAGAACCTGCGGACCGTGGTGTACCAGCGGGTGGTGCCCGTCTTGGCGACGGACTCCGGGGTGATGCCCTTGACCGGCATGGTCTTGGGGAAGGGGACCTTGGTCCAGGGGATGGTCTGCTCGAAGTAGTAGACCTTGACGCCGCGGAAGTTCTGGGTGCCCTTGTAGTGGATGGGGTTGGTGGTGCGGGTCTGCGCGTCGAAGTACTCGTAGTCCCGCTTCTGGGTCAGGAACGGCCACTTGAACTCGATGCCGTCCCGTTTCACCGGGTCGCCGTCGACCATCTCGCCGGTGGCGTGGACGGGGTCCTGGGAGTGTGCGTCGAAGATGTAGCGCTCGGGGATCGAGGAGACCATCTTGCCGTCGGGGCCCTGGACGTAGGACAGGCCGTCCCAGACGACGACGTCACGCCCCGCGGTCTTGTCGATCTTCTTGGCGGCCTCGACGTCGCCCTTGAGGGTCTGCACGATGGTGACCTTGGGGACCGTCTTGGCCTGCATGGTGCCGTAGTCGAGGAGGGTGGCGTTCTTCGCCTCCAGGACCATGTCCTGGTACTGGTTCGCCGGGATCTTGGCCAGGCGCGGGAAGGCGTACCAGCGCAGCAGCGGGGAGAGCGCCGTGAAGAACACGGCGAGGGCGAGCAGGATCAGGCTGGCCTTGCGGCGCATCTCGGCCTCCATCCCGGGCGGTCAAACGCTTGCGCAAAGGCTTGCGTAAACGCTTGCGCAATCGTTTACGGGTGCGCGGGCACCGTCGTCAGCAGCGGTTTCGGGGAGGTCTTCCCCATCGGTGAGCCCATCGCGGTGATGGTCAGGATCAGCGCGAACGCGAGCACCAGACCGGTCGCGGCGGCGATCAGGGCACGCATACCGGCCTCCCGACAGACAGAAACCAATGGATTCAGGAACTGATAGGTCGTCAGGTCGGGCACCGTAGCAACGCGCGGGCGAGATGAGAACACGTTGCACACGCACGAAGGGCGGACACGGCGAGGGCGCCCGCCCGCCGGAGCGGAGGGGCACCCTTGTCCTGTCGCAGGGTCGTGCGGTCGGACTACGCGCTCGGTGAGGCCGACGGGCTCGGGTCGGCCGAGGCGGTCGGGCTGGGCGAGGAGGTGTCGGCCGCCGCGGCCACGGTCAGTTCGACCGTGAGGGTCGCGCCGCCCGTGGTGGTGATGCGGAGCAGGAAGGTGCCGGTGGTGTCGTCCGCGTACAGCTTCGGCAGCTTCAGGAGGCCGTCGGCGTCCGTGGCCAGGCCGGTGAGGGTGCGGACGGTCTTGCCGTCGGCGTCCTTGAAGTAGGGGCCCTTGTCGTTCTCGGTGGCGTCGTCGGTCGCCTTGATGAGGGTCGCGGTGGCCGCGACCTTGTCGGCGACCGCACCACTGTAGGTGGCCTTCACCTCGACCTGGTCGGCGAACTCGCCGCCCGGGGTGCAGGTCAGCGCGGTGGTGCTGGTGCGGACGAGGGTGTCGGCGACCCGGGGCGTGACGCTCGCCGTGTAGTCGAGAGCGGTGATCGCACGGCCCAGGAGCGTGGCGCGGACGGTGAAGTCACCGGTGGTCTCGCCGGCCTGCAGGGCCGGGGCGACGGCCACACCGGAGGCGTTGGTGACCGCCAGGGCGACCTTCTCGCCGCCGGCGAACGTGGCGTCCGTGGTGCCGACGATCGTGAACCGGATCTTGACCTTGGCGACGCCCTTGCCGGCCGCGTTCTGGGCGCGCGTGCTGATCTTCTTGGTGAACGCGTCGCCCGCCGTCGCGGTGAGCTTCGCCGTGCCCGAGTCCGCCAGCTTGGCCACCGTGTCGGTGGGGGTCGGAGTCGGCGTGGGCGTGGGTGTGGGCGTCGGGGTCGGCGTGGCCGGCGTGGTGGGGGTCGGGCTGGGGCTCGGCGACGAGGTGTCCGGAGTCGAGGGCGACGTCGAAGGCGTGGGGCTGGCCCCGGAGTTGTCGTCGCTGCGGCCCGAGGGCAGCGTGCCCGTGCCGTCCGGGACCGAGTGGGTGCCCTTGCGGTAGTACTCCAGCCACGACAGGACCGTGTTCAGGTAGTCCGTCGAGTTGTTGTAGCTGAGGATCGCGCTGCGCAGGCCCGCGTCGGTCGACAGGTTCCAGTTGTTGCGGCACAGGTAGTGGCCGGCGGCGAGCGCTGCGTCGTAGACGTTGTTGGGGTCCTTGACCCCGTCGCCGTTGCCGTCGCGGCCCGCCCAGGCCCAGGTGGACGGGATGAACTGCATGGGCCCGACGGCCTGGTCGTACTCGCTGTTGCCGTCGTACTTGCCGTTGTCGGTGTCCCTGATGAGCGCGAAGCCGTTGCCGTCGAGCGCGGGGCCCAGGATCTTGGAGGTCGTGGTGCCGGTCGCGTCGACCTGGCCGCCGCGTGCCTGGCCCGACTCCACCTTGCCGATGGCGGCGAGGAGTTGCCAGGGCAGGTTGCAGCCGGGCTTGGAGGTGGCGAGTTCGGCCTCGGCCTTCTTGTAGGCGTCGAGGACGGTCGCGGGGATGCCCGCCTCGGCCTCGCCGACCGAGACGGGGGTCCCTATGGACGGCGACTGGCTGGCGCTCGTACTGGGGTTCGGGCTGCTCAGCGGCGGGAGGTCCGTGTAGTACGGCGAATCTCCGGTGGCGCTGCGACCAGTGCTTCCGTCACTCCCGTCGAGCGTGGTCTGGCCGGCGGGGAGCGTTCTGTGACCGCCGGTCGCCGCCGGAGCCTGGGAAGCGGACAGTGCCGCGACCGCTGCCGCGGCCACCGCTGTCGTCGCCGCACCCTTGCGCAGCCGCCTGCCGAAATGCGCCGTCATGGAGTGAACCCCTCCCAGGGACGCCCGAGCGCCCGTCCTTGTCTGTTGCCTCTGCGCCTGTTGTGACGGTCGAGCCGCACCGCAGGTTGCCCTCGTGGTGGTTATCGGATGGTGTGTACTTGTTCTCCGTCTCCGCCCGCCGTGCGGGCCCCGCGCGGGGACCCAGGCGACCCTACGACAACTTGCTTTGCACGGGCACCCGTTGGTGGCCGTTATTCACCACCTGGCCATATGCCGATGACTCCTACGGGGAGCCCCTGTTGCCGTTCACTTTGAGTCATGCCGCCGCCGTACTGCCCGCAGTGCGCGGCGACGGCAGGGGGCGCGGCCGGCTGGTACCGGCGGTGCTGGTGGCGGGTTCCTTCGCCCCCGACATGACGTACTACGCGGCGAGCGCGGTCCCCGGGGCGATGGAGTTCGGGAACGTCACGCACTCCTTCCCCGGTGCCTTCACGGTCGACGTCCTCATCACGTGGACGACGGTCGCCCTGTGGCTCCTGCTGCGCGAACCCCTGGTGGCCCTCCTCCCCCGCGCCCGACAGCCCCGGACGGCGACCCTGCTGCGCTGTGGCACGCCACGCGCGCGTGCCACCCCGTCACTGGCCGCGTGGTGGTACGTCTCCGCGGTCCTCGGCGGCCTGACCCATGTCGTGTGGGACGCGTTCACCCACCACGACCGGTGGGGCGTACGACTGTTCCCCGTCCTCGACCGCAGTGTGGGTGGCCGACCGCTGTTCTCGGCTCTCCAGTACGGCAGTTCGGCGGTCGGCGCGCTGCTGATCGCCGCGTTCGTGGTGCGCGCGCTACGACGGGTTCCGGCCACGGCGCCGGTGGGGGTGCCCGAGCTGTCGGTACGGGACCGGTGGGCGGCCGGTGCCGTCCTCGGCGGCTGCGCACTGGTGGCGGCGGTGGAACGAGCCTCGCACTGGTGGGCGTACTGGGGCTCGACGGCGACCGCCTGGGACCTGATCCCGACCCTGTGCTTCGGAGCGGGGGCGGGGCTGGTCCTGGGCGTGCTGCTGTACGCCGCGGGCGTCCGTGTGTGGCGCCCGGCACCCGCCGGGGCACCCGCCGAGGTCAGCGCGGAGCGGAGCCGTCCGGCGGGGTCGCGATGAACACCGTCATGGTGTGCACGGGGCGTGACCGCGGGAGCCTGGTGAGCACGAGGTCCAGGTAACTCCGGCCCAGCTCGGCCCACAGTCGCCACACGGGAGTGCCGGTGGGAGTGATGGCCGGCCCCTGCGGGTGTCTGGCCTGTTCTCGGGGGTCTACGACCGTCTCGTCCCGGAACGTGAGGCGGCACCGGAGGCCTGCGGCCGTGTGCCGGACGGCCATGGTGAGGTCGGCGGGGATGCGGGCGGTGCTTGCACCGGCGGCGAGGGCCGGGACCGGCGGGCGGGGCGTGACCGGTGCGGCAGCGGAGCCCGCTGCCTGCGCCTGCGTCCGTGCCCGGCCCGACCGGCGATGGAGCATGCGTATACCCATGCCCGCATCCTTACGGTCACCG
>NZ_JAEQAZ010000350.1 GCF_016654115.1 Streptomyces sp. MBT53 | reverse complement strand
TGTCTTCAGGGGCGCGGGGAACTGCGCGACCGGCCCCCACCGGTCCGCACCCGCCAAACAACCCTCACCACCCCCTTCAGAGGCGCGTAACAGTCACCCGCTCACTCTCAACGCGCTTGGCCAAGGACTCCTCACCCAGCTGATCAAGATTCCGGCACAACACCACGGACCCCCCGGAGGCAAGCGGCCCGTACAACCCCGCGCTCAACCCGTCCCACGTGTCGTACGACAACCCGGACAGCACCCGAGCCCCCACCTCCCCATCGGCCCGAGCCCGCTCGACAACCTCCACGCCCGTCAACTCCACCCCACCCACGACCAACGCGGGCTCCTCAGGATCCACCGGCGAGAACGCGACAAACCGATCCCCTTGGCTCGGCACCTCGACGGCATAGTCGGCGAATCCGGCAGGGGTCTGCGGAAACCGCCCCCCGAGAGGCCGCAGCGCGAGAGCGACCCGCTCCCCGCCGCACGCCCGAGCCGCGTCCAAGGAGTCGGGCCCACTGACCACCACGTCGGCCGCCGCAGGATCCCCACCCACGTCCGCGACAACTCCCACCGACGAACACGCCAGCAACCACACCGCCGTCTGCCAGTGCGCGGGCAGCAACAACGCGACCCGATCCCCGGGCCCCGCCCCGAGATCCCCCTGAAGGAGATTCGCGGTCTTGGCCACCCAATTGGCGAAGGTGGCCACGGACAATTCGACACGTTCCCCCGTGGCGTCGTCGTAGAAGGTCACCAGGGGGCGGCCGGGATCCGCGGCGAGCGCGGAACGCAGCAGGTCGGCAGGGGTGCGATCGGTGGCGTTCACCCGCGAAAGCGTACGCGGGCACGCGACCGTACCCGCAGTGCGGGACCACCGGTTCGGGCGAACCGCATCCGACGGTCCGTCAAATCCCAAATAGACAGATATGTATGACCATGTTCAGGATCAGGGGCATGCGTGGATTTCTTGCTTCCTCGATCGGCGTCACCTGCGCCGCCGCCCTGGCCCTCCCGCTCACCCTGCCCGCAGCCGCCGCTCCGGTCCCGGCTACGGCCCCGGCCACAGCGATGGCCCCGGCCACAGCTACGGCTTCGGCTCAGGCGGCGCAGCCGACCGGCGGCGCGAGATCCGCGCCGCCGGCCGCCGCACCGGACCTCCCCGGCAGCACCGAGTCGCTGCCCCTCGCCCCCGCGACCCGCGACCGCACCCTGGGCGCGGCCCCCGAACAGGGCCTGACCCGCGCCGACGTCCACCGTTTCTCCCTCGTCGGCGTCACGTGGACCGACCCGGACACCGAACTCCGCGGCCGGGTCCAGGTCCGTACCCGGGCCACCGGCACCGGCGAGTGGTCCGGCTGGCAGGACGTCGACACCCACAACGAGGACCACGGCGCCGACCCCGGCACCGCCGAACGCGATTCCGGCCATGTCCACGGCTCCACCGCCCCGCTGTGGGTGGGCGACTCGGACGGCGTCGACGTACGCGTACGAGCGGACCCGGCCGCGACACGGGCCGTAGGGAACCGGCAGTCCCCGCTGCCCGCCGGCCTGCACCTGGAACTCGTGGACCCGGGCGCGGAACCCCCGGCCGCGGGCGCCCGCCCGACCGCCCGCCGCGCCGCCCTGCCCCTCGCCGCCACCGAACTCCCGGCGCTGAGCCGCGAGGCCACCGAGCGGGAGGCCGTCGCGCTGTACGGCCGGGCCCAGCCGTACATCGGCCCGCGTCCGCGCATCGTCACCCGGAGCGGCTGGGGCGCCGACGAGAAGCTGCGCGAGAAGGGGTTCGTCTACACGAAGAAGGTCAAGGCCGCCTTCGTGCACCACACCGCCTCCGGCAACAACTACAGCTGCTCGCAAGCGCCTTCAGTCATTCGTGGTATCTACCGCTACCACGTCAGGAGCAGCGGCTGGCGCGACATCGGCTACAACTTCCTCGTGGACAAGTGCGGAACCATCTACGAGGGGCGCGCCGGGGGAGTGGCGAAACCGGTCATGGGTGCCCACACCCTCGGTTTCAACACCGACAGCATGGGGATCGCCGTCCTCGGAACCTTCGGCACCGCCAAACCGTCCTCGGCGGCAGTGAACGCCATCGCCCGCCTCGCCGCATGGAAGCTCGGGCTCTACGGAGTCAATCCGCGCGGCAAGACATACCTGAAGTCCGGGGGTGGCAATCTCTACCGAAAAGGAAAGAACGTACGACTCAATGTGATCTCCGGCCATCGGGACGGGTTCGCCACGGAGTGCCCAGGACGGCAGCTCTACGGCAAGCTCGGCTCGGCCCGCTCCACGTCGGCCCGGTTCCAGGGCCGCTGACGGCGAGGCTGCCGGGGAAGGGTCTGCGGGACGCGTGCACGGTCCGCACACACTGGCCGGCCGAAGAAACAGCTCGGCCGGTCCCGGCAGGAAGCAGAGACGACAGGTGACAGAAGCGATCCTCCTGGTCGGCGGCAAGGGCACCCGGTTGCGCCCCCTCACGGTGCACACCCCGAAGCCGATGGTCAGGGCGGCGGGGGTGCCGTTCCTCACGCATCAGCTGGCGCGGGCGAGAGCGGCGGGCGTGGAACACATCGTCCTGGCCACGTCCTATCTGGCGGAGGTGTTCGAACCGCACTTCGGTGACGGTTCGGCCCTCGGCCTCCACATCGAGTACGTCACGGAGGACGAGCCCCTCGGCACGGGCGGCGCGATCCGCAACGTGGCCTCGCGCCTGCACTCGGCCCCCGACGACCCGGTCCTGGTCTTCAACGGCGACATCCTCACCGGCCTGAACATCCGGGCCCTGGTGGACACCCACGAGGCGACCGGCGCGGACGTCTCCCTCCACCTCACGAAGGTCACGGACCCGCGCGCCTACGGCCTGGTCCCCACGGACGAGACCGGCCGCGTCCTGGCCTTCCTGGAGAAGCCCCAGACACCCGAGGAGATCGTCACCGACCAGATCAACGCGGGGGCGTACGTCTTCCGCCGCTCGGTCATCGACACGATCCCGGCGGGCCGCCCGGTGTCGGTGGAACGGGAGACCTTCCCGGACCTGCTGGCCGCCGGCGCCCACCTCCAGGGCCTGGTGGACTCGACCTACTGGCTCGACCTGGGCACTCCAGCGGCCTTCGTCCGCGGCTCGGCGGACCTGGTCCTTGGCCGCGCCCCGTCCCCCGCGATCCCCGGCCGCTGCGGCGACCGCCTGGTCCTGCCCACGGCCCGCGTCGCCCCCGACGCCAAGCTGACGGGCGGCACGGTGGTGGGCGAGGGCGCGTTCGTGGCACAGGGCGCGCGGGTCTTCGGCTCGACGATCCTCCCCGGCGCGGTCATCGAACCCGGCGCCGTCATCACCGACTCCCTCATCGGCACCCGGGCCCGGGTCGGCGAACGCTCCGTCCTCACCGGCACGGTCATCGGCGACGGCGCGATCATCGGCGCCGACAACGAACTCCGGGACGGCATGCGGGTGTGGTGCGACGCGCGGATTCCGGCGGGGGCGGTGCGGTTCTCCTCTGACCAGTAGTCCGTGCGGGTGGGGAGGGGCGCCGTCCCAGGGGCTGCGCCCCTGGACCCCCATCGGCCTGGACCCCCATCGGCCTGGACCCCCATCGGCCTGGACCCCCATCGGCCTGGACCCCCATCGGCCTGGACGGCCTCGTCCTCAATCGCCGGACGGGCTGACTGTCCCCACCGGCATCACAACTTCCCGATGTCCCCGCGAGGCATCTTCGGCGCCCGCCGAGCCGGAGTCCGCCCGCTCAACAGAATCAACCGGGCCGCCCGATGCCGCTGCCCCGCATACGGCTCAAGCAACGACAACATCACCGAGTCGTCCGCATCCCGGTCCCCGGCCAGCGCCCACCCCACGATCCCCGGCAGATGCAGATCCCCCACGGTCACCGCGTCCGCCGCCCCATGACTCCGCTGCACGGTCTCCGCGGACGTCCACGGCCCCACCCCCGGCACGACCTCCAACCGGGCCCGCGCCTCCTCCGCCGGCATCGACACCGCCTGCTCCAGCCGCGCGGCGACCCGTACGGCACGCAGAATCGTCGACGCCCGCTTGTCGTCGACCCCGGCCCGGTGCCACTCCCAGGACGGAATCAACGCCCACGCGCGGGGCGCCGGCATCACCCACATCCGCCCGCCGACGGGCCCCGGCGCGGGTGACCCGAACTTCCGCACCAGCAACCGCCAGGCCCGGTACGCCTCGTCGGTCGTCACCTTCTGCTCCAGCACCGACGGAATCAACGACTCCAGCACCAGCCCGGTCCGCGTCAGCCGCAACCCCGGCCGCCGGTGCTGAGCGACAGCCACCAGCCGATGCCGGGGCACGAACGCGTCAGGATCATCGGCAGCACCGAGCATCTCCGGCAACCGCTCCAACAACCACGCACCGCCGGGCCCCCAGGCCTCCCCGCGCACTTCACCCCCGTACGCGAACACCCGCAGGGTCCCCGGCCCGACCGGCGTAAGACTGGCCCGCCACACGGACCCGTCGGCGGTCACGCGAAAGGTGGGATCCCCGGGACCGCGCCGCAGGGGCCCGAGCACCAGCCCTAGGTCAAGTGGCCCTTCCGGCACCCAACTCCGCATCCGCCCAGCTGCCGCCGAAGCCTGTCGAGGCACGACAACATCCCCACCCCGCACAGTCGTACGAGTGGGCCGATGAACGAAACGTCCGGCCACAGTGAGTTCCAGGGGTGAGGTGAGAAACCTGAGAGTGTCACGAGCCTAGGCGGTAGCGCCCCATCAGGGGCGCGGGGAACTGCGCGCTCAGCCCCCACCG
>NZ_JAEQAZ010000034.1 GCF_016654115.1 Streptomyces sp. MBT53 | reverse complement strand
CCACTACGGCCCCCGCCGCGACCCCGCCCGCCGAGGACCTCTCCTTCACCGACGAACTCGCCCGCACCGGAATCGGCACCGCCCACCTCGTCCTCGCCGCCACCTCCGTCCTCCTCGTCACCACCGGCGCCCTGCTGCTTTCCCGGAGGCGCCGATAAACGCGGAACGTCGTTTCTGCGACCATCTCCGCGTGGACTACCCGAACGACCAGGCCCCCGGCGCCCCCGTGCGCGACGGCATCCCCGAGCACGGCCGCATCCCCAAGTACTACGCGGTGAAGGCCCAAATCGCCGCGCTCGTCGACGAGTTGGGGGAGGGCGCGGTGATCCCCACCGAGCGCGACCTCACCGAGCGGTACGCGGTCGCCCGCGAGACCGTCCGCCAGGCGCTGCGCGAACTCCTGCTGGAAGGCAGGCTGCGACGGCAGGGCCGGGGCACGGTCGTCGCGGGCCCCAAACTGGAGCAGCCGCTGTCCCTGGCCAGCTACACCGAGGGCGTACGACGGCAGGGACGCACCCCGGGCCGCAGTCTCGTCGGCCTCGACCGCTTCCCCTGCCCCGACGCCCTCGCCGCCGAGACCGGACTGACCCGCGGCGAACCCGTCTGGCACCTGGAGCGTGTCCTGCTCGCCGACGAGGAGCGGGTCGGCCTCGAAAGCACCTATGTCTCCGTCGCCCGACTCCCGCACCTGGACACGGACTTCGAGCCCGGCTCCTCCTTCTACGGCTACCTCGACGCCCGCGGCATCCGCTTCGGCGACGCCGACGAACGCATCGAGACCGTGCTCGCCACCCCGCGTGAGGCCCTGCTCATCGGCACCCCGCCCGCCCTGCCGATGCTGCTGATCCACCGTGTGTCGAGGGACGCGGAGGGGCAGCCGCTGGAACGGGTCCGGGGTTTGTACCGGGGCGACCGCTTCTCGTTCGTCACCAACCTAACGAATCGATAACGGGTCTAGCCCAAACCCGCGGCCCTGGTTCACGCTCTAGGCGTGAGAGTCACAGTCGTCGGAGGCGGCGTGGTCGGCACCATGCACGCCTGGCAAGCAGTGGAACGCGGCCACGAGGTCGTCCAGATCGAACGCGAGACGGAGGCGCGCGGCGCGTCCCTGCGCAACTTCGGACTGATCTGGGTGGGCGGCCGGGCGGGCGGCGAGGAAGTCGAAACCGCCCTGCGGGCACGGGAGTTGTGGGAGGAGATCGGCCGTCGCGTCCCCGCCGTCGGCTTCCGCGCCAACGGCTCGCTGACCGTGGTGCGCGGCCCGCACGAACTCGCCGTCGCCGAGGCCGCCGTGGCCCGCGAGGACTCCGCCGCCCGCGGCTGCAAACTCCTCGCCCCCGCCGAGACCCGCGCCCTCAACCCGGCCCTGCGCGGCGACTTCACCGCCGCCCTGTACTGCGAGCGCGACGCGGCCGTCGAACCCCGCACCGCCCAACTCGCCCTGCGCGCAGAGCTGTCGAAGTCCCCGCGCTACACGTTCCTGTCGGGACGCGAGGTCCGCGAGGTCGTCGGCGAACACGCCGTACGCGACGACCACGGCGACGTGCACCCCGCCGACGCGGTGATCCTGTGCACGGGCGCCTGGCTCGGCGGACTCGTCCGCGAACTCGCCGGACCCCGACTCCCCGTCCGCCGCGTCCGGTTGCAGATGATGCAGACCGACCCGCTCGGCGAACCCCTCCCCACCTCGGTCGCCGACGCGGACAGCTTCCGCTACTACCCCGCCTACCGAGGCCCCGCCCTCGACCAACTCGCCACCCACCAACCGCAGTTGCCCACCGCGGCCGCGCACGCCATGCAACTCCTCATGGTGCAGCGCGCCGACGGCGGCCTGACCATCGGCGACACCCACGAGTACGAGCACCCCTTCGCCTTCGACACCGTCGAGGACCCCTACGACCACCTCGCCGAGGTCGCCGAGTCGCTCCTCGGCCGCCCGCTGCCGAAGATCCGCCGCCGCTGGGCCGGTGTGTACGCCCAGTGCACCGACCCCGCCCGGGTCGTCCTCCGTCAACAGGTGCGCGACGGCGTGTGGTTGGTCACCGGCCCCGGCGGACGCGGCATGACCTGCTCACCGGCGATCGCCGAGACCACCGCGAACGAACTGGACTGGTGACACCCCCATGAGCCCCCTGAGCCCCCTGAACCACGACATCCGTCTCGTCGTCCTCGACATGGCCGGCACCACCGTCACCGACGACGGTCTCGTCGAAGAGGCCTTCACCGCCGCCGCCCGACACCTGGGCGCGGAACCCGCCACGATGCTGGACCACGTCCGCGCCACCATGGGCGAGTCCAAGATTGCCGTCTTCCGGCACCTGTTCGGCGAGGAGGCGAAAGCCCAACAGGCCAACAGGGCCTTCGAGTCGGCCTACGCCGACCTCGTCCACGGCGGCCGGGTCACCGCCCTCCCCGGCGCCCGCGAAACCATCGAGACCCTCAAGTCCCAAGGCCGCACAGTGGTGTTGACGACCGGCTTCGCCCGCAGCACCCAAGACGCGATCCTGGCCGCCCTCGGCTGGCAGGACCTCGCGCACCTCACCCTGTGCCCCGCCGACGCCGGGGGCCGGGGACGCCCGTACCCGGACATGGTCCTCACCGCGTTCCTGCGGACGGCCGCCGCAGACGCCGTAGGACAGATGGCGGTGGTCGGCGACACCTCGTACGACATGCTCAGCGGCGTCCGGGCCGGGGCGGGCGTGGTCGCCGGTGTGCTCACGGGGGCACACCGGCGGGACGCGCTGAGCGGCGCGGGCGCGACCCACGTCCTCGACTCGGTCGCCGAACTGCCCGCGCTACTCACCGAGTTGGACCTTCAGACGAGGTCCACGATGTCCGCGATGGAGTCCACGACCTTCGTCGGGCGGTAGGGGTAACGGTCGAGGTCGGCTCGGGTCGTCAGACCGGTCAGCACCAGGAAGGTCGTCATCCCGGCCTCAAGCCCGGCCAGCACATCGGTGTCCATCCGGTCGCCGATCATGGCGCTCGTCTCCGAGTGCGCGCCGATGGTGTTCAGCGCGCTGCGCATCATCAGAGGGTTCGGCTTGCCGACGAAGTACGGCTCCTTGCCGGTGGCCTTGGTGATCAGCGCGGCGACCGAGCCGGTCGCGGGGAGCGCGCCCTCGGGGGAGGGGCCGGTGTTGTCTGGGTTGGTGGCGATGAACCGGGCCCCGTCGTTGATCAGCCGGATCGCCTTGGTCAGCGCCTCGAAGGAGTACGTCCGCGTCTCGCCCAGGATCACGAAGTCGGGGTCCGAGTCGGTCAGCACATAACCGGCGTCGTGCAGCGCCGTCGTCAGGCCGGCCTCGCCGATGACGTAGGCGGTGCCACCGGGATGCTGGTTGTCCAGGAAGGCGGCGGTGGCCAGGGCCGAGGTCCAGATGTTCTCCACCGGCACTTCGAGGCCGATCCGGTTCAGCCGGGCGTGCAGGTCGCGCGCGGTGTAGATCGAGTTGTTGGTGAGGACCAGGAACGGACGCCCGGTCTCCCGCAGCTTCTTGATGAACGCGTCGGCGCCCGGAACCGGGACGCCCTCGTGCATCAGCACCCCGTCCATGTCGGTGAGCCACGATTCGATGGGCTTGCGCTCTGTCATGGCGACCATGCTAAGCACTCCGGATGTCACCTCCCCCATACGGAGCAATCGGGCCCCGCCAGGGATGCGCGACCGGGTGACCAGGAGGAGTCTCCAGTTATCTGGAGGTTCACGATGGGCTCACTGAAAGTCACTCTCTGTGCAGGTGCCGCGGTCCTGGCGGCACTCACCCCGACGGCGTACGCGGCGGACGGAGGCACGGTCTCGGTGACCCCCGCGTCCCCCGCCCCCGGCGCCGACGTAGCGCTCAAGATCAGCGGCTGCTCCGGTACGACGGGCTCGGCGGCGTCGGACGCGTTCGTCGCCGACGCGAAACTCGTCGGCACGGCCGGCACCCTCGCCGGCGAGACACAGGTCCGCTCCGCCCTGGAACCGGGCAACTACGACGTGAAGATCACCTGCGGCGGCGTGACGGTGAAGGGCGCGATCAAGGTCGTGGCGAATGAATCGGGATCCCCCTCCGCGCAGCCCCCCGCCTCACCCGTCGCCCCCGTCCACGCGGGCGGTGGCGGTACCGCGCACCTCGCCGCCGTGGACGCCCGCGCGGCCGGTCCCGGTACCGTGCACGCGGTGGTCGGGCTGCTGCTGGCCGGTGTCGCCGCGACGGCCGTGGCGCTGCGCAGCGCCCGCCGGAGCCGTAGGCCCAGCCGGACGGACTGACCGGCCGTGTTCGATCACGATCGGCCCGCCGAGCACGAGCGCTCCACCGGCACCGGACGGCTGCTCACCGGCGTGGCCTGGGCCATGCTGCTGCTCGGGCTCTGGCTGTGGGGCCAGGACCTGACCGACATACGGCAGGGCATATCCGCGCCCACCACCGGCGACGTGGCCGCGGTCGGACGGCCCCCCGAGGCCGAACTGCCGCCCGCCGCAAAGCCGTTGGGCAACGCCCTGCCGCAACGCATCGACATCCCCGACCTGGCCGTACAGGCACCGGTCGTGAACCGCGGACTCGACCCGCAGGGCGCGATCGACCCGCCGCCCTTCGACCAGGCCGGCGTGGTCGGCTGGTACGGGAACGGAGTTCGGCCGGGGGCCGCCGGTACCGCCCTGATGGTCGGGCACGTCGACACCGAGACCCGGCCCGCCGTCTTCTACAAGCTCAGCACGCTGCGCCCGGGCCGCACCATCCGCGTCGTCCGCGACGACGGCAAGGTCGCCGACTTCACCGTCGACGACGTACGCGTGCTGACCCGCGCCCACTTTGACGCCCAACAGGCCTACGGCACAAGGCAGTCGGGCCGCGCCGAACTGCGCCTCATCACCTGCGGCGGCACCTTCGACCGCGCAGACCGCAGCTACACGGCGAACGTCATCGTGTCCGCATACCTCACCGGAACCGGTTTCTGACGGCACCTGGCCCGGCCGACGACCCGCTCCCCCCGAAGCCGCCGACCGGGCTGGTCCTCGACCGCGCGCGCCCGGGCTGCGGGAGTAACCCGGCGAACTGCGCGGGAGGTATGGGAAAACACCGCGGTGGAGGATGTGAACCGGCCGGGGACCGGGGCCGTTGGAGTCGACTGTAGAACGAATGAGCGCCCGGGCCTAGAGGGCGAATGACGCCATGTCCACATGTGGTAGCTCCCTGTCATATGCACAGGTGGTTCGCGGTGCTACGGCGCCCTCAACTCGGCGTCGTCCACGCCCCGTTCGATCACCGACCGCGCCACCCGGTCCAGCGGCAGCCGACGTCGTCGCGCGTACCGGCGCAACTCCACGAACGCCTCGTCGGTGCCGACCTGCCAGCGCTCCGCGAGCATCCCCTTGGCCTGTTCGATCCGTACCCGGCTCGACAATGCCTCCTGCAACTGCCCGGCCAGGGAGCGGTATTGGGTGTACGCGCGATGGTTCTGCAGCCCCAGGCCCGCCGCGTCGGCCAGCGCCTGCGCCACCAGCAACTCCGAACGGCCGCCGTCCGGGCCGCCGTTGGGCAGCGTCGCCACGAACACGTTGAGCGCGCCGAGCAGCGTGTCCCGGCGGCGCACCGGCACCGCGAAGGTCGCCACGATCCCGTGCCGCAGCGCCCGCTCGGTGAACTCCGGCCAGCGGGCGGCGGCATGGGCCACCCCGATCGACACCGGAGCCACGGCACGCCCGGAGCCGTAGCTCTCCAGACAGGGCCCGCCACCGTGCTGGGCCGCCAGCAGATCGAGCGCCACCTCCTCCCGATGACTGCTCCCGGCCAGCGACACGGCCTCCCCGCCGTCGATCAGCATCACCCCGGCCGTCCACGCGGACAGCAACTCCACGCAGTGGTCGGACAGTCGGCGCAGATAGTCACCGATGTCGAAGGTCTCGGTGAGGGTGTCGGCCGCCTCCACCAGCGCCGCGGCGAGCCGGCCCTCCCGGTTCGTTCGGTGCATGACGGCCACCTTCCCCTGTGTCCTGGGGCCGGGCGCCTACCCAACGCGGCCGTGCTGTAACAACCGGCCGACAACATCCCGGGCGTTCTCGTGGGCGGCACGCCACGTATGTCACGATTGAGCCTTGGATCGGTACAGCCAAGGGGGAGTTGGATGTACGGCAGCCAGGGGACCCCGGTTCCCTTCGGCACACGGGCGTCGGCACTGGTCCTGGGGGCGGCACTGCTCCTCGCGGGCTGTTCCTCGGGGGGCGGGGACAAGAAACCCGACGCGGGAGCGAAGATCACCCAACAGCCCGGCGGCGCCGACCCGATCTGGGTCAACCCCGACACCAACGCGGCCCGGCAGCTCGCCGCCTACACCAAGGCGGGCAAGACCGCCGACGCCGCACAGATCCGGAAGATCGCCGAACAGCCGACCGGCGAGTGGATCGGCCCGGAGAACCCCAAGGCGGAGGCCCAGGGCTTCACCGAGGCCGCCGACAAGGCCGGCCGCACCGCGCTCCTCGTCCTCTACAACATTCCGCACCGCGACTGCGGCCAGTACTCCCAGGGCGGCGCGGGCGACGGCGACGCCTACCGCGCCTGGATCGACGCGGTGGCCCAGGGCATCGCCGACCGCTCCGCCACGGTGATCCTCGAACCGGACGCCCTGCTCCACCTGGTGGACGGCTGCACCCCCGCCCAGTTCCAGGACGAGCGCTACGACCTCCTGAACTACGCCATCACCAAGCTCAAGTCCCTCAAGCACACGAAGGTCTACCTGGACGCCGGAAACGCCGGCTGGGGCCACCCCGACGAGATCTACCAGCCCCTCCAACGAGCAGGCATCACCAAGGCCGACGGCTTCGCGGTGAACGTCTCCAACTTCTACTCCACGGAAGACTCCATCGCGTACGGCAAACAACTCTCGGCCAAGGTGAACGCCAAACACTTCGTCATCGACACCAGCCGCAACGGCAACGGACCGTATACGGCGGGCGACGAGGACGAGAACTGGTGCAACCCACCGGGCCGTTCCCTGGGCGAAACCCCGACGACGAAGACGGCAGACCCCTTGGTGGATGCCTACCTGTGGATCAAACGCCCCGGGGAATCCGACGGCGAGTGCAAGGGCGGCCCCAAGGCGGGCGAGTGGTGGGCAAGTTATGCGTTGAAGCTGGCGCGAGCATCAACTCGTTAGGGGCGCGGGGAACTGCGCGACCAGCCCCCACGCACCCGCACCCAACCGACAACCCTCTACGGCACCTTGACCCACACGGCCTTACTCGGCGTCCCCAGATCGTCATCCACAAACAGCATGTACCACCCGGACTGAACCAAGTTCTTGTCCTTCGGTACCGTCACTGTGATCTTGTTCCCGGTCGTCTTGAAGTCCAACGCGATCGACCGCTGATCCACGTCAGTGACATGCGTCGAAGCGCTGGGCCGAATCAGCCGCACCTTCTTGATCGAAGAAGCATGCTGCGAGGTGAACGTCCCCGACGCGCCCCGCGCAATCGACTCCGGCCCCCCGGAAATGTCCGGCCGCGAATCCCGGTACAGATACGGCGGCGTATAGATCTCGATCCGCTGCTCAAAAACCCCCGGCTTCGTGTTCGCCTTGTCCGCGTACAACGAGTTGGACCCGAAGAACATCACCCGCCCGTCCGGCAGCAGAATCGACCCGGAGTGGTAGTTCCGCCCCACCAGCGGATCGGCGACCTTCTCGAAGGTGTTCGTGTCGGGGTGGTACAGCCGAGCCTGAAGGATGTCGGAGTCACTGCGCCCCCGATAGTCCTCGGAACCGCCCGACACCAGCACGGTGTCGTCGGGCAGGATCGAGGTCTGCGCGTACCGCGTGCCCTTCTCCAGCGAAGGCCCGTCCACGAACTTCGGGCCGGCGTCCTTGAGATCGACGAGCCGCGTCTTGTTCGTCGACAGCTTCGACTCACCGACACCCCCGCCCCCGATCACCATGTACTTCTCGTCCTGCGCGGGAGCGAGCAGCACGGTCGCCGAGGTCTCCATCATGTTCGGATCACTGAGCCCGGGAATCTTCGTGAACTGATTGGTGTCGACGTCCCAAATGCCGGGATCGCGGCCCACGTTGTCCGGCCCGTACCCCGCGTTCGACCCCGAGTAGAACAGCTTCCCGTTCTCCATCAGGAACAGCGCCGGATACGTCGGGAACTGCCGCTTCGTCTTCGTGTACGTCCACGTCTTCGTCGCCGGATCGAAGATCTCGTTCTTCCCCGGCACCAACTGCCCGATGTCGTCGAGCCCGGAGACGCTGAGCACCTTCCCGTCCGACAGAGTCGTCAGCGTCGGATACCAGCGGGCCTCGTTCATCGGATCGACCTTGATGTACTTCTCGGCGACCGGATCGAACTCGTACGCGTTCTTGATCCCCTCGAAGTCCCGCTTGTCGAGCCCGAACTTGTTCCCGATGCCGTAGGTGTTGCGCTCGTCGGCGCCGGTCAGCCCCTGGATGCGGTAGTTGTCCTGGGTGCCGGTCTCGTACTGGGTGCCCTCCTTGGGCGCCTCGACGACGACCCGGGCGTAACCGGGGTTGTTCCGCAGGAACTTGCCGGTCTTCTTGTCGAACACCTTGATCGCGCGCGGGACGATGACGGAGTCCGTGGAGAGGAAGGACTTGCCGTTGGCCTTGCCGGTGAACCTGGTGCCCTGGGGCAGTGTCATCGGTTTGTCGGGGTTCTCGTTGTAGAGAATCATCACGCCCCCCGCCTTCTTCACATCCCCCTTCAGCTTCTCGTACTTCTGGGTGCCGCCCGCGATCAGCAGGTTGCCGTTGGCGAGTTGGGTGTGCCCGGTGCAGAACAGGTCGGCGGGGGTGGGCACTTTCTTGATGGTGCCCTTGACCGGGTCCCAGATCCGGGTGTCGAACTTCTTCGCGTTGAAGTTGTCCTGGTTGTTGCCCGACCCGGCGATGAGCAGCACCTTGCCGGTGCGCAGCAGCGCCGCGTGAATCGTGTCCTGCCGGTACTTCTTGGGGAACTGGATGATGTCCCAGTGCCCGTTGTCGGCTTTGTACTCGGGCTTGTTGATGACGTACTGGTGGTATCTCTCGGTGCCGAATCTGTACAGCCAGGGCCCGTTCATCCCGGCCAGGGCGATGACGACCACCGTGCTGATCGCGAGTCGACGGGCACGGCGCCGGCCGGCTTCCTTCATTCCTTACGGCCCCCCGTCCCGCCGAGCACGATCTGCATGGTCTGCTCGCTGTTGCCCGCCGCCGCCCAACTGGGCTTCTGCTGCGGGACGGTGGGGGCGGGGGCGACGGGCGGCTGCTTCTTCTCCTGGCGCAGCATGTACCGCCAGGCGAGGATCGGCGACGCGGTGATCAGCAGCGCGAACGTCGCCCAGGTGATCATCGCCGGGTGGGAGTGCCCGTTCTCGAACCCGGCCATCAGCGAGCCGCCGAAGATCAGAATGAAGAACCAGTGCACGCGGAACGTCCCGAACAGCGTGTCGGGGCTGGCCGAGTCGCCCTTGGGCGTCACCACGAACTTGCTCTTCCTGCGCAGTACGGCGTCGAACAGCGAGCGCGCGTATATCGGCGCCGACAGCGCGGACATCACCATGCCGGCGACCCCGCCCGACCCCTCCGGTTCGTGCGGGGAGACGTTGTGCCGCCGGTTCCAGATGTAGAGGCCGATCTGCAGCGCGGACGCGTTGCCGTAGAGCATCAGCCACATCGTCGGGTCGATGTTCACACCCGAGGCGCCAAGGCCGAGGAACAGGGCGCAACTCAGCGCGGCCAGTATCCAGTTGAGGGCCGACATCGGGTAGAAGATGATCATCATGGTGTAGTTGAAGAGCTTGCCCGGAGGCATCGAGAAGAAGCCCTTCCAGTACTGCTTGAGGATCGTCTCGTACGTGCCTCGCGACCACCGCAGCTGCTGCGTGAAGAAGTCCGTCCAGGCGCTGGGCCCTTCGCCGACCGCGAGCACGTCGGGCGTGTAGACCGACTTCCACTTCTTGCCGGTGGCCGGGTTCTTGGCCCGATGCATCTCGAATCCCGTGGCCATGTCCTCGGTGATCGAGTCGTACAGCCCGCCGATCTGCTGAAGTGCCTTGATCCGTACGGCATTCGACGTGCCGACGAACATCGGCGAGCCGTAGCGGTTGCCGGCCCGCTGGATCAGGGCGTGGAAGAGGAACTGCTGCGACTCGGCGGCCTTGGTGACCGGGGTGTCGTAATTGCCGTACACCTGGGGGCCGATGACGAAGCCGACGTCCGGGTCGCGGAAGAAACCGAGCATCCGCTCCAGGTAGTTGGGCAGCGGAACGTGGTCGGTGTCGACGGAGGCGAAGTAGTCGTACTCGTCGCCGTGCGCCTCCAGCCAGGCGTTGTAGTTGCCGTGCTTGGTCTTCGCGCGGTTGGGCCCCTTGGGCCGGTTCCACTTCTCGACTCCCTTGCGGGAGAAGTGATGCACGCCGAGCCGTCCGCACACCGCCTTGACCTCGGGGTCGTCGCCCTCGTCCAGCAGCCACACGTGCAGAAGCCCCCGGTGGCGCAGCCGTACGGCCGCCTCCAAGGTCTTGGTGACCATCTCCAGGGGCTCCTTGCCGGGCACGAACGTCGTGATGAACGCGACTCTCGTGCCGGTCTCGGGCACCACCGGGATCGGGTCGCGGGCGACCAGCGTGGCGTGCGCGTTGGACAGCACGTTCATGCAGCGGAAGAACTCGATCAGACCGATCGCGACCAGCATCACGATGTCCAGCGCGGGCAGGAAGTCGTAGGCGGGATAGTCGCGTTGGGTCCAGTGCTTGGGCTGGAGCAGCCAGCCCAGCAGGATCAGGGAGAGCAGCGGCGCCGCGCCCAGCATGAGCGCGGCGCGGACGCGGTGCGTCTCCTGCGACAGCAGCGACCGGTACTGGACCTTGTACGGCCGGTCCGGGGCGGGCTGCGTGAGGGGTCCCGCAAGGCGGCTGTAGTGCTCGTAGTCGTATCTCGGAAGCGTGTTCCTGATCCGGCGGAAGCTGCCGGTCCGGTGTCCCGGGACTCTGAGTTCGGTGGTTTGTGACGGGTCGAAGCCCTGTCGGGCGCCCGTCGGCGTCGACGTCATGAGTCATCCCCCCACACGCGAGAACGCGCGTGTCTGTTTGTCGCGGCCGCCCGTCAGGGTCCCCCTCGACCCTCGACGGGCGTGTCAGTGGTGGCCACAGTCACCACACAGTCCACTCACAAAGACATGCGACTGCGACCGTCCGGTTGCGCGATGCCCCCTCCGACATCTGTTCCCGGGCGGGGCCCCTCCTCCCCGCGAAACCGCGCAACCGGTTCCGTACCCCCTCAACTGCCATGTACCGACAGCATCTTCAAAACCAGGGTTCTACGGTGTTCATCTTGATCGCAAGACACGAAACGCGGTGTTTACCGGTCATACGCGTTCATTGGGGCGTGTGTGGGGATCAGGTGGAGTCGTTGTGGACAACCTTGTGCGCACGTTGTCGAAGTGCTCCCTTATGGCCCGCTCCGCACGCTTCGCGTCCCCGGACCTGACCGCGTCGAGGATCTCCCGGTGCTGGCGGCAGGTGACCTCGGGGTCCTGCGGGCCGGTCGCGAGATCGGCGCGGACGCGGTGGAAGGCGTCCCAGAAGGCCTCCAGGACCTCGCTCAGCAGCGCGTTGTCCAGACCCCGGTAGAGAGTGGCGTGAAAGGCGCGGTCGGTGGCCGCGAGCCCGACTCCCTCGGCGGCCTCCCGCTCCATCTGCCGTACCAGCGCGTCGAGTTCGACGAGATCCCGCTCGGGCAGCCGCCCCGCGAGCCGGGCGACGAGCCCCGACTCGACCGCCTCCCGCAGTTCGAGCAGCTGCAGCAGGCTGTCCTCGCCCCGGTAGTGCCCGACGACGGTACGGAACGCGAGACCCTCGACCATCGGCGCGAGCGACATCGGGCCGACGTACGTCCCGAACCCGTGCCGGATCTCGACGATCCCCATCGCCTGCAGTGCCTTGAGCGCCTCGCGCACCGAGTTCCGGCTCGCGCCGAGGAACACCATCAGCTCGGGCTCGGTCGGCAGCGGCGCCCCCGAGGGCAGCCGACGGTCGAGGATGAGCTTCTTGATCCGCTCCTGAAGGTCACGGGCTGCCATGGCGAGAGGGTATCCGGCCAAACGGGGGGAGAGCTGTGTTCCGCCCGCACGGATGTTCCGGCCGCGCGGCTGCCTCGGTGCCCGTACGGAGCCTCCGCAACGGCGTGTGCCTTCGCCCCGGCGTATGTCTCCGCCTCGGCGTATGTCTCCGCCCATGCAAAAGGCCCTCCGCAGTGCGGAAGGCCTCCGGCGCCACCAGGGACTTCGGGGTCGGACTCTCGGGCACGGGTCACCGCGGTGCCGGAGCGAGGGGGTGTGGGTGGCGGAGCCCCCGCCACGCGCGGCGAAGCCGTGCAAAAACGACGATAGCGAGGCCGCTTCGCGCTTTCCGCGAACATGCCTCGCCATCGCTAGCGTGCGCCGCCAGGGACTCGAACCCCGGACCCGCTGATTAAGAGTCAGCTGCTCTAACCAACTGAGCTAGCGGCGCCTGCTGACCTGCACAACTCTACCGGACGCCCGGGGGTGCTCCCGACCACCCCCCTCGGCCCCTCGGCGGGCCCTTGTACATCATTCGGACCGTCAACATGCGAGTCCGGAAGACAGTTGAGAAACTGGCGCACGTGCACGAGCGCGGAAATATCCATCTGGAGTGTGAGGGGCATCGCATGGAGACTCCGGTATTCGAGGAATTCGATCCCGCGAGCGATTGTGATTGCCCGGAATGCGTTCACCGGCGGCGGACCCTGCCGCATTCCCCGACCGTCCGAACCGGCGGTCACCCCACCGCCCAACGAGTCCTGGTGGTGGCCGCCGCCGCGTCCGCGACTCTCGCCGCCGGGCACGCCGTACCGGCCCTCGCCGCCCCCCACACCTCACCCCGACCCGGCGTCCCCGCAGGTGACACGGGCGACGAGCCCGCCACCCCGCAGGGCACCAAGGCCCCGCTGCACGGCCCGAGCGGGAAACCGGCGAAGCCGGCCGGTGTCCTCAAGGCGCCCGCGACCACCCGGGCGGAGATCATCAACCGGGCCAAGACCTGGATCACGGCCGAGGTGCCGTACAGCATGAACGAATACTGGTCCGACGGTTACCGGCAGGACTGCTCGGGGTTCGTCTCGATGGCCTGGGGGCTGCCGGGGAACGAATGGACCGGCAGCCTCGACCAGTACGGGACGCGCATTTCCAAGGAGGAACTGCAGCCCGGCGACATTCTGCTGTTCCACAATCCGGAGAATCCCGAGAAGGGCTCCCACGTCGTCATCTTCGGCGGCTGGACCGACTACACGCACACCTACTACATCGCCCTGGAGGAGACGCCCTCGCACGCCCGGCGCCAGTCCACGCCGTACGCGTACTGGAGCCACTCCGCCAACTACGTCCCCTACAGCTACAAGGGCCTGACGATGAGCGCGGCGGAGGTCAACCCGAAGCCCGCGGCGCCTTCGAAGCCCGTGGTGCCCCCGGTGACCCCGGCCGGGGCGGTCACACCGAAGACGGCGTACCCGGGAGCGGCGTATTTCGGCCCCGGCGCCAACAACAAGTACGTCACCCAGCTCGGCACGATGCTCGTCGCCCGGGGTGCCGGCGCCTACTACGCGGCGGGCCCCGGCCCGGTCTGGTCGGACGCGGACCTGCTGGCCACCCAGGCCTTCCAGCAGGCCCAGGGCTGGACCGGCGCGGACGCGGACGGTCTGCCGGGACCGCTGACCTGGGAACTGCTGGTCACCGGCAAGGGCCGGAACATCGGCGGCGGCGCGGTGGTGGGGGCGGCGGGCCCGCCCGCCTCGCACGCGGCCCCCGGCTACCCCGGCCGGGCCATGTTCCGCCCGGGCGCGACCAACAAGTACGTCACCGAGCTCGGAAAGCAGCTGCTCAAGAAGGGCTTCGGCCGGTACTACACGACCGGCCCGGGACCGCGCTGGGGCGAGCCGGACCGGCGCAACGTCGAGGCGTTCCAGCGCGCCCAGGGCTGGCGCGGCGGCGCGGCGGACGGCTACCCGGGGCCGGAGACCTGGCGCCGCCTCTTCTCGTAAGCACGCTCATCACCCCGCTCGTCCCCACCCGTTGTGACGCATCTGGCGCGGAGGCTGGAGGCAACCATGAGTACGACGACCACTTCACAGACGCCCGAGAACGAGGAACCCGCGGGACCGCCCGAGGGGCAGACCCGACCCGCGCGGCTCATCCAGAACGAGGCGACCACCGAGATCCCCGTCCACCTGCTGTTCCGCGACGACCCCGACCCGGTGTCGCTGCCGCTCAGACCCGCCGTCGTAGGACGCAGGCAGGGCACCGGTGAACAGCCGCGCTTCCGTCGCCCCCTCCCGGCCAAGCCGCGCCCGGCACCGGAGGTCGACCCCGAGCTGGTGGAGCGGCCCGCCCGGGTGCTGCCCGGCACGGCGGGCGTGCTCGCCGGTTCCTGCGGACTCGCCGGCTGTCTCGCCGCCTCGTGGTGGGCGGGCGTCCTGCCCCCGCTCGCGGCCGACGCGCTACGGCTGCCGGTCTACGGCGGTGCCGGGCTCGGTCCCGCGCAGTGGGCCGCGTACGCGGGGGCCGGCGCGCTCGGTCTTTTCGGCTTCGGCGGTCTGGCCCGGGGTCGTACCGGAGGGGCCTGGGTGCTCGGCCTGTTCGGGCGGTACCGGGGGACCGTCCGGCGCACCGGGCTGATGTGGGTCAACCCGCTGCTGCTGCGCCGCCGGGTCGACGTACGGCTGCGGCACTGGCGCAGTGAGCCGATGCCGGCCGCCGACGCGAACGGGGTCGCGCTGCGGGTCGCCGTGCTCGTGGTGTGGCGGGTGCGGGACACCGCGCGGGCCACGCTCGGCGTCGAGGACCACGAGACGTATCTGCGGGAGTGCGTGGAGGCGGCGCTGACCCGGGTGCCGGTGGAGCCGCCGGGCGGTGGCGCGAAGGGCGCGGCCGAACTGGCCGTCGACGCGCTGACCCGGCTGGTCGCGGCGGACGCGGCGCCGGTCGGCATCGAGGTGTTCTCGGTGCAGCCGCTGCGTGTCGAGTACGCCCCGGAGGTGGCCGCGGCGATGACCCGGCGCCGTATCGCCACGCTGGACGCGCAGCAGCGGGCGACGATGCTCACGTCGGTGGTCGACTCGGTGGAGGACACCGTCACCCGGCTGACCATGCGCGGCCTGGTGGAACTGGACGACTACGAACGCAAGGCGCTGGTCAAGGACTTGACGGTCGCGTTCTGTTCGGGACGGGGGGAGGCGGCGCCGTGACGGACCCGGAGGCGTCCCTGAAGACGGGCGCCGCTTTTGGTATGGACACAGTCAAGTAGGGGCAATAATCTGGGACTTGGTCTAGACCTGCACGGCTCACGGAACTCCCCACACGTTCTCCAGGAGCGGCAGCATGCGCAAAAAGACCAAATGGTATGCGGGCGTGCTCGGGCTCACCACGGCCGGGGCCATCGTGCTCTCGTCCGGGGCCGCGAGCAGCCACGGCTACACCGACCTCCCCATCAGCAGGCAGAAGCTCTGTGCCAACGGCACGGTGACGAACTGCGGTGACATCCAGTACGAGCCGCAGAGTGTCGAGGGCCCCAAGGGCTTCCCGGCCGCCGGTCCCGCCGACGGCCAGATCTGCAACGGCGGCATCAGCCGCTTCGCCCAACTCAGCGCACCGAAGGCCCCGTCCGGCGCCGCCTGGCCGACGACGAAGGTGACGGGTGGTCAGTCGTACACCTTCCGCTGGCAGTTCACGGCCATGCACGCCACCACGGACTTCAAGTACTACGTCACCAAGGCGGGTTGGAACCAGAATCACAACCTGGCCCGCTCGGACCTCAACACCACGCCGTTCCTCACCGTCCCCTACAACGGCCAGCGCCCGCCGGCCACCCTCTCGCACAGCGGCACCCTCCCGTCCGGCCTGACCGGCCACCACGTGATCGTGGCGGTGTGGACGATCGCGGACACCGCCAACGCGTTCTACGCCTGCTCGGACGTCACTTTCTGAGCATTGCTTGAGAGAGTCCGGTGTTCCCCGGGGGTAGGTTCCCTCCATCAAGCGGTATCTGACCTCGGGGGACACCATGGAAGCGCTGTTCTACGTAGTGCCTCTGCTCATGATCGCCTTCGCGGTGGCCGGCATGGTCGGCGTGGTCCGCCGTTCGCGGCGGGTCAGCAGCGCCTGGAACGGCGGGCTCACGGCCGAGGGCCGCTGTCTGCGGACGTACACGACGACCAGCGGCGGCGCCGGGGACACCATGGTGTCGACCTCGCTGCACCACGTCTACGAGTTCACGACCCGCGAGGGCCGGACCGTCCGCTTCGAGGAGACGAACGGACCGGGGACCGTCCTGGAGGGCGACATCGTCACCGTCCACTACACGGCCGACCACCCGGAGCACGCCACGGCCCACGCTCCGGCCCGCGGGAAGCTCGCGGCGGAGACGGGCTGCGTGCTGGTGTTCCTCGGTGTGTTCATCGCCTTCTGCGTCGGATTCATCGTGGTGACCCACGAGATGGCCCGAGCGGCGGACTACTTCACGGGTTCATAGGCTCCACATCTGACGGTACGTCAACTACCGTGCGCCTCCATGGAGTCCAGGAGGCGTACCGTCGCGGAACTCGTACAGGCACGGTGGGACGACCACCGCCCGGGACTGTGGTGCGAGGAGCGGGTGCTCACCCACCACGAGATGGCCGCCGGTGCCGCGGCCAGGGCGGCGCTCCTCACCGACCTCCTGCCGGCCGGCACCGCACCCCATGTGGGCGTGCTGCTCGACAACACCCCCGAATATCCCCTGTGGTTGAGCGCCGCGGCCCTCGCGGGAGCGGCCGTCGCCGGCATCAACCCCACCCGCCGCGGCCCCGAACTGGCCCGCGACATCCTGCACACCGAATGCCGGGTCCTGGTCACCGAGCGCGGACACCTGCCACTCCTCGACGGCCTCGAACTCCCCGGCGTTCGCCTGCTGGTGACGGACACTCAGGCCTACGACGACCTCCTCGCGCCCTACGCGGACGCGAAACCGGACGCCTTCTCCCGGGCCACCCCCGACGACCGCATCCTGCTCTACTTCACCTCCGGTTCCACCGGCGCCCCCAAGGCCGCGATCTGCACCCAGGGCCGCCTGGCCGCCGCCGGAAGCTCCCTGGTCGACAGCTTCGGGGTGCTGGCGGAGGACGTGCACTACATCTGCATGCCGATGTTCCACGGCAACGCGGTGATCGCCGACTGGGCACCGGCGCTGGCGGCCGGGGCGGGCGTGGCACTGCGCCGCCGCTTCTCGGCCTCCCGGTTCCTGGACGACGTACGGGCGTACGGGGCCACGTACTTCACCTACGTCGGCCGTGCGGTGCAGTACATCCTGGCCACCGAGGAACGCCCCGACGACCGGGACAACCCGCTGCGGATGGGCTTCGGCACGGAGGCCGGGGCGGTGGACGCGGCGGCGTTCGAGCGGCGGTTCGGGGTGCGGCTGGTGGAGGGGTACGGGTCCTCGGAGGGCGGGGCGGCGGTGCAGTGGTCGCCGGGGACACCGTCCGGGGCGGTCGGACGGGCGGCGCCCGGGCTCGCCGTACTCGATCCGCAGACGCGGGCGGAGTGCCCGCCCGCGGTCTTCGACTCGGCCGGGCGGCTGCTCAACGGGGAGGAGGCGATAGGGGAGTTGGTGAATCGGGCCGCCAACCCCTTCGAGGGCTACTGGCGCAACCCGGAGGCGGACGCGGAGCGGCGCCGGGCGGGCTGGTACTGGACGGGGGACCTCTTCTACCGGGACACCGACGGCTACCTCTACTTCGCCGGCCGCACCGACGACCGCCTCCGCGTCGACAGCGAGAACCTGGCCGCCGCGATGATCGAGAACATCCTCGCCCGCTACGAGGGCGCCGACGCCGTGGCCGTCTACGCGGTACCGGACCCGGTCACCGGCGACCAGGTCATGGCCACCGTCGCCGGGCACTTCGACCCGCTCTCCTTCGCCGAATTCCTGCTCGCCCAGCCGGACTTGGGGACGAAGATGGCACCCCGCTTCGTACGGGTGGTACGGCGGATGCCGGTCACGGCGACCAACAAGATCCACCGGGCGGGACTGCGGCGGGAGGGGATCCGGTGCGCGGATCCGGTGTGGTGGCGGCCACCGGGGGAGGCGGCCTATCGACGGCTCACTCCGCAGGACGCCGCCGTGGCAGCGGGGACCGGTCGGACCGGCTGAGGATGGCGGCCCTTGGTTGATCTACGAGTTCCTTGCCGGTTGAATCCTCGAAGCACCGTGGTCCGGTGCTTCGAGGAGGGGGACTCGATGAGCAACTTCGCGGCCGTGGGAATCATCGTCATGGGCATCGGTGCGCTGATGTGCTTCGCGAACTCCGGCGGTCTCGTCAAGGTTCTGAAGCTGCGGAATCTGAAACGGCACGGAGTCCAGGGCGAGGCCGTCTCCACACTGCAGGAGTGGATCAGCGGCGGGCATCGCGTCTACTACCTCGTCCTCCTGCACGGGGCCCCGTCCGGGAGCCGGCAGCCCCACTTCATCGAGGTCGGGGTGGAACCTCGCGGGCCGGTGGGCACTGTCGTACCGGTGGTGTACGACCGGAGGAACCCGGACCGGGCCAGAACGGGAACGCTCGCGGACATCGCCGACATCGATCTGTCCGATGACTGGCGCTTCGTGAAGCTGTTCTGGGTGCCGGGGCTGACGCTTGTAGCGCTGGGCGCGCTGCTGGCGATCACGATGACCGTCATCTGACGACAAAGGGCACCCTCCCGAAGAAGGATGCCCTTGATCACACACAGTGCGCCGCCAGGGACTCGAACCCCGGACCCGCTGATTAAGAGTCAGCTGCTCTAACCAACTGAGCTAGCGGCGCATGACTCACGCCTTCCGCTGGATCTGAGTCTCGCGGAGGGCGACGAGAAAATACTACCTGGTCCGGAGGGGTGCTCCGGACCAGGTCCGTGTCGGCGGCTAGATCGCGAGAGACAGCAGTACAGGGCCCGCTTCGCGGTTCAGGGTGTCCGCCGCCTGGCGGAGGCGGTGGGCGTGTTCGACCGGGAGGGAGAGGGCCAGGCAGCCCACCGAGGAGCCGGCCGTGATGGGGACGGCGGCGCAGACCGTGCCCAGCGCGTACTCCTGGAGGTCGAGGTGGGGGACGGTCGGCGGCTGGGTCTCCAGGCGGGAGAGCAGCAGCTTGTCGCTGGTGATGGTGCGCGAGGTGAGGCGGGCCATCTTGTGGCGGGAGAGATGGTCGCGGCGGCCGTTGTGGTCGAGCTGGCCCAGCAGGCTCTTGCCGAGCGCGGTGGCGTGCGCGGAGAAGCGGAAGTCGACCCACTCGTTGACCGCCGGGGTGGTGGGCCCGGCCGCGTACTGGGTGATCGTGACCTCGCCGTCGACGTACCGGCTGACGTAGACCGCCGCGCCCAGGGAGTCGCGCAGCCGGTCCAGGGTCCGCTGGATCTGTGCGCGCACCGCCTGGTCGCGGCCGGCCGCGGAGCCGAGCCGGCCCAGGGCCTCGCCGGTGACGTAGGCGCCGTCGGTGAGCTGCTCGACGTAGCCCTCGCGGCGCAGGGTCCGCAGCAGTATGGTCAGGCGCTCGACGCCGAGGCCGGTGCGGCGGGCCAGTTCGGTGTCGGTGACACCGGTGGTGTGTCCCGCGACGGTCTCCAGGATGCGCAGTGCGTCCTGTACCGAGTGGTAGGGAGCGGTCGGCTCGTGCATCAGCGCCACGGTGTTTCTCCCTGCGCTCGCTTTTTGGGCCGTGATACCGGACAGCGAATCCCTTCCACGATAGCTGTCAAACGGCCGATGTGGAGCGGCTGTTGGCGAGATTGTGTTCCTGCTCATGCCCTCCCAACTGGGACGCGGGACCTTTGGCATATGCCATCGGCATGCCACGTGGCGTAGACCTTGGGTGTTCGGTTGTTCACTCGGCGTAGTTGAACAAACGTCAAAGAATCGCGCCGAGAAATTCCCGGGTCCGCCGGTGTTCCGGATCGCCGAAGATCCGCTCCGGCGGGCCGGATTCGATGACCTTGCCCGCGTCGAACATCAGGACCTGGTCCGAGATGTCCCGGGCGAAATTCATCTCGTGGGTCACACAGAGCATGGTGATGTCGGTGGTGCGGGCGATGTCCCTGAGCACGTCGAGCACGCCCGCGACCAGCTCCGGGTCCAGTGCGGAGGTCACCTCGTCCAGGAGCAGCACCTGCGGGCGCATCGCCAACGCCCGCGCGATCGCGACCCGCTGCTGCTGGCCGCCGGACAGCTGGGTCGGGCGGACGCCGGCCTTGTCGGCGAGGCCGACCAGGTCCAGCAGCTCCAGGGCGCGCGCCTCCGCTTCGTCCTTGGGCAGGCCCAGGACGGTCACCGGCGCCTCGGTGATGTTGCGCAGCACGGTCATGTTCGGGAAGAGGTTGAACTGCTGGAAGACCATACCGATCTTCTTGCGGATCTCGCGGACCCGCTTCTCGGGCGCGGGGAAGAGCTGCTCCCCGTCGACGGTGATCGTCCCCTCGTCCGGCTTCGTCAGGGTCATCAGCAGCCGCAGGATCGTGGTCTTGCCCGACCCGGAGGGGCCGATCAGGGTGACGTGCCTGCCGGACTCGACGGAGAAGTCGAGGTCGTCGAGCACGGTGTTGGACCCGAAGCGCTTCGTGACGTGGTCCAGGCGGATCAACTCGCTGCCGTCCACCGGGGGGTTGGCGCCCGCGTCGGGATCGTTCATCAGGGGAGTGTCAGTGGACAAGGCGTCGCTCCAGGGCTCGGATCAGCAGAGAGGCGGGGTAGGAGACGAGGACGAAGGCGACCCCGATCACGGTGATGGGCTCGGTGAACTGGAAGTGCTCCTGGGAGAAGAGCCGGGCCTGGCCCAGCAGTTCCAGCACGGTGATCGCCATCAGGATCGGGGTGTCCTTGAGCATCGCGATCACGTAGTTGCCCAGTGCCGGGACCACCCGGCGGATCGCCTGCGGCAGGATCACGGCCGTCCAGGTCCGGCGCACCGGCAGGTTCAGCGCGGTCGCCGCCTCCCACTGGCCGACGGGCACGGCCTCGATACCGGCGCGGTAGACCTGCATCGTGTACGTCGAGTAGTGCAGCCCGATCGCGAGGACGCCGGTGGTCAGCGCGGAGAAGGTCAGCCCCCACTCCGGCAGCACGTAGAAGAGGAAGAACAGCTGCACCAGGAGCGGGGTGTCCCGCACGAACTCGGTGACGGCCCCGACCGGCCAGCGCACCCAGCGAGTCGGGGCCCGCATCAGCAGCGCCCACACCAGCCCCAGCCCGAACGAGATCAACGACCCGAGCAGCAGCGCCTGCAGACTGACGGCCAGTCCGTCCCAGAAGTACGGCATGAAGTCGCGTACGGCGTTCCAGTCCCAGTTCACGCGAGCCCACCTCCGACACCGGTGGTCTGCGCGCGCTTCAGCTGCCGCGCGGTCCGCTCGTCTCCGGGTGCCTTGCCGATCCCGGCCCTCAGCCGCTTCTCCAGCCCGCGCATCAGCCGGGTGAGGGTGAAGGCGATCACGAAGTAGATCAGCAGGATGTACGTGTAGATCTCCGCGCTCTGCTGCAGCGCGAGCCGCACCAGGTTGGCGCTGAAGGTGAGATCACCCATGCCCATGACCGACACCAGGGCGGTGCCCTTGAGCAGTTCGATCAGCAGGTTGCAGAAGGGCGGGACCATCTCCGGCACCGCCTGCGGCAGCAGGATCAGCCGCATCCGCTGCCAGGGCGTGAAGCTCAGCGCGACCCCGCCCTCCTGCTGCGCCGGGTCGACCGCTTTGAGCGCCCCGCGCACGATCTCCGAGCCGTACGCCCCATAGGTCAGCCCGAGTGCGAGGGTGCCCGCCCACAGCGGGACGAGCTGCCAGCCGAAGGCGACCGGCAGCACGAAGAACACCCAGAAGATCATGACGAGGGCGGAGGTGCCGCGGAACACCTCGGTGTAGAAACCGGCGAGGAAGCGGACGACCCACAGCCGGTGGGTCCGGGCGACGCCGACGACGAACGACACGGCGGTCGCCAACAGCGCGCTGAGGACGAGGAGTTGGACGGTGGTCCAGATCCCCTTGAGGACGAGTTCCCAGAGGCCTGAGGTCATGCGCCGCAGAGCTCCTTCGCGGTGAGGTCCGTCATCTCGGCCTTCGTGAACCCGAAGGGCCGCAGGATGCGGAACAACTCCCCGCTCTTCTTGAGCTGGTGCAGCTCTGCGTTGAAGGCGTCGCGCAGCTTCGTCTCGGTCGGCCGGAACGCGAACGCGCCCCCGTCGATCCGCGGTTTCCCGTCGACGAGCGGTGCGAAGGGCCGGGTCGACTCGGCCTTCGCCGACTTCCGTACGACCGCGCGGGTGGTGAGCGCCGTGCCGGCGAAGACGTCGACTCGCCCTGCCTCTACGGCGTTCAGCCCGGCGACCTGGTCCGGGACGATCAGGATGTCGCCCTGCTCGTACCCGGCGTCGACCGCGTGCTGGATCTGCGCGTACCCGGTGCCGGTGGCGAACCTCGCCTTCTTCGCGACGACGTCCTTGTAGTCGTGCAGCCCCTTCGGATTGCCCTTGCGGACGACGAAGGAGTCGAGCACCTGGTAGTCCGGGTCGGCGAAGACGACCTGCTCACAGCGTTCCGGGGTCACATACATCCCGGCGGCCACGACGTCGAACTGCTGCGAGTTCAGCCCCGGGATGAGCGAGCCGAACTCGGTGGGCACGGGCTGCACCCTGTCGACGCCGAGCCGCTTGAAGATTGCTTTCGCCAACTGCGGTGCCTCACCGGTCAGTTGACCGTCCCTGTCGATGTAGCCGAACGGGATCTCACCCGCTATCCCCAGCCGTACGACGCCCTGCGCCTTCAGCCGGTCGAGCAGATCGCCGCCGCCCGCGGCCGACGCGGTGGCCACGCGGCTGCAGCCGGCCGCGCCCAGCGCACCGGCCGCCGCCACCCCGGCGAGCAGTGCCCGACGGGTGTGACCCGGCGCGCGACCGGGTGTGTGTCTGTCGTTCCCATGTGGTGGAGCCATGGGCGCGCGGCTACCCGATCGCAAACGGGTTATGCGCCCCGGATTCCGAACAGCGCGTGCGCCGCCCGCAGCACCAGGTCGTCCCGGTGCCGGGCCGCAACGATCTGCATCCCGATCGGCAGCCCGTCCCCGTCGCTCCCCACGGGGACGGTGGCGGCGGGCTGCTGGGTCAGGTTGAAGGGGTACGTGAACGGGGTCCAGCCGGTCCAGCGGCGGTGCCCGGAACCCTTCGGGACCTCCACTCCCGCCTCGAACGCGGTGATGGGGAGGGTCGGCGTGACGAGAAGGTCGTAGCGCTCGTGGAACAGGCCCATGCGGCGGCCGAGTTCCGCGCGGACGTCCACCGCCGCCAGATAGTCCAGCGCGGAGAGGCGGGCCCCGGCGGCGCGGATCTCCCGCAGCCCCGGGTCGAGCAACTCCCTTTGCGGCGGGGCGAGTTTCTGGGTCGCGCGGGCCGCGCCGCTGAACCACAGGGTGTGGAAGGCGTCCACCGGGTCCGTGAAGTCGGGGTCGGTCTCCTCGACGTACGCGCCGAGCGCGGCCAGCCGTTCCACGCCCCGCCGTACGGCCGCCGCGACCGCCGGACGGACCGCGACCTGGCCGCCGAGGGACGGGGAGTACGCGATCCGCAGGCCCTTTATGCCGTGTGCGAGGGCCTCCGTGAAGGATCCCGACGGCCGGTCCAGGCCCGACCAGTCGCGGGCGTCCGGGACACCGATCACGTCCAGCAGCAGCGCCGCGTCCGCCGCGTCCCTGGTCATCGGGCCGACGTGCGACAGCGTGCCGAACGCGCTCGCCGGGTACAGCGGCACCCTGCCGTACGTCGGCTTCAGCCCGAAGACCCCGCAGAAGGCCGCGGGGATACGGACGCTGCCGCCGCCGTCCGTGCCCAGCGACAGCGGGCCCGCGCCGAGGGCAACGGCCGCCGCACTCCCGCCACTTGAACCGCCGGACGTGCGGGAGGGGTCGTGCGGGTTGCGGGTGATGCCGGACAGCGGGGAGTCCGTGACGCCCTTCCAGCCGAACTCCGGGGTCGTCGTCTTCCCGACGAACACCGCGCCGTGTTCGCGGAGTCGGGCCACCGAGGGCGCGTCCTCGTCCCAACTGCCCTGTTCCGCAACGGTCTTGGAGCCGCGCAGGGTCGGGGCGCCGCGCTGGAGCAGGATGTCCTTCACGGTGACCGGCACCCCGTCGACCAGCCCGGCCGGCTCGCCGCGCCGCCAGCGCTCCGCCGACTCGGCCGCCCGCGCGAGCGCGCCCTCCGCGTCGAGCCGTACGAACGCGTTCACGACGGGCTGGATCTCCTCGGCCCGCTCCAGGGTCGCGCGGGTCGCCTCCACGGGGCTGAACTCCCCTCTGCGGTAGCCGTCCAGGAGTTCCACGGCGGTCAGCTCGGTGAGTTCGGTCGTCATCCGGCCCTCCAGGCTTGGGAGTTCAGTGACCCGGTACGTACCCACGCTTCTTGTCGACCACGTTCCGCAGCGGCTTGCCGGCCGCCCAGCGCTCGTACAACTCCACGAACTGCGCGCCGAGTTCGTCCCGCCAGCCGACCGTGTCGCCGCTCATGTGCGGGGAGACGATCAGCCCCGGGACCTGCCACAACGGGCTGTCCGGGGTGAGGGGTTCGGTCTCGAAGACGTCCAGTGCGGCGCCCGCGATCCAGTGCTTGGTGAGCGCCTCCGCGAGCGCGCCCTCCACGACGAGCTGTCCCCGGCCCACGTTGATGAAACGGGCCGAGGGCTGCATACAGCCGAACCGGCGGGCGTCGAACATGCCCCGTGTCTCGTCGGTGAGCGGGGCCGCCGAGACCACCCAGTCGGCGCGGGCCATCAGCCGGTCGAGTTCGCCGGGGCCGTGGATCCCGGTGCGCGGGGTACGGCCGACCAGCGCCGTCGTCACGCCAAGTGCCTTGAGAACGCGGACGATCGCCCGCCCGATCGGCCCGGAGCCGACCACACAGGCCCGGGTCCCGGCCACCCGCTGCGCCTCGCGGTGCCGCCAGGTCCGCTCGCGCTGGAGGTCCAGTGTCCTCGGCAGATCCTTCGCCATCGCGAGGACGAGGGCGGCGACGTACTCGGCGACCGGATCGTCGAAGATCCCGCGCGCGTTCGTCACCACCGTGTCGGAGTCGGCGAGTTCAGGGCACAGCAGATGGTCCACGCCCGCGCTCGCGGTGTGCACCCAGCGCGGTCGCGGACCCTCACCCGGCCACGCGGAGCGCACCGCGCGCGAGGCGAAGTCCCACACCAACAGGACGTCGGCGGAAGGCAGTTGCTCCGCGAGCGTCGACGCGTCGGCGTGCTTCACCCGCACACGGCCGGTGAGCTTTCCGAGGCGGGGGAGCGGGTCGGCGTCCAGGACGAGAAGGGTGGGCAGAGCAGCGGGAGTCGCGGTCATCGCACTCGAACCTACCTTCGCCGCCGGGCGGGGTCGATGGCCCCGGCGGGGGTACCCCTCCAAAAAAGTGTGTCACTTCTGACCGGAAGTGTCACACTTTTTCGGAGAGTACCCCGTACCCGGCGCCCCGTACCCAGCGTCCCGCACACCGCACACCGCACCCAGCGCCCCACCCACCCGAACCTCCCGGGAATAAAGCGGAGACACCCTCCTGTTAGCCCGTGAAGACACCGCACAGCTCACAACAGGAGGCACCCACCGTGGCGACAGACGACGAGATCCGGGGTACGGCGCAGGGCACCGCCCCCGTCCCCCTCTCCGTACTGGACCTGGTGACCGTGGGCGCCGGCCGCACCGCCACCGACGCGCTCCGTACCAGCGTGCGCATCGCGAAGCTCGCCGAGGCCCGCGGCTTCCACCGCTACTGGGTCGCCGAGCACCACTCGATGCCGGGCGTCGCCTCCTCCTCGCCCGCCGTGATCCTGGCCCACCTCGCCGCCCACACGGACCGCATCCGCCTCGGCTCCGGCGGCGTCATGCTCCCGAACCACGCGCCGCTCGTCATCGCGGAACAGTTCGGCACCCTGGAGGCGCTCGCCCCGAACCGCGTCGACCTCGGCCTCGGCCGTGCCCCCGGCACCGACGGCGCCACCGCCGCGGCCCTGCGCCGCACCGAGAGCCTCAACGAAGGCGCCGACGACTTCCCCGAGCAACTCGCCGAGCTGACCCGCTTCCTGGACGACGACTTCCCGAGCGGTCACCCCTACGCCCGTATCCACGCGGTCCCCGGCCCGATCCAGTCGACCTCGCCCGGCGGCGTCCAGTCTCCGCACCGCCCCCCGATCTGGCTCCTCGGCTCCTCCGGCTTCAGCGCCCGGCTGGCCGGCATGCTCGGTCTGCCGTTCGCGTTCGCCCACCACTTCTCCGCGCAGAACACCGTCCCGGCCCTCGACCTCTACCGCGAGTCGTTCCGGCCGAGCGCGGTGCTCGACGCGCCGTACGCCCTGATCGGTGTCTCCGCGCTCGCGACCGACGACGAGAAGGAAGCCCGCCGCCAGGTGCTGGCCGCCGCCCTCAACATGGTCCGGCTGCGCACCGGCCGCCCGGGGCTCGTGCCCACCCCGGAAGAGGCCGAGGCGTACGAATTCAGCCCCATGGAGCGGGAGTTCATCACCTCCTGGAACGCCAACGTCATCCACGGCACGGTCGACGAGGTCCGCACCGGCCTCGACGATCTGCAGAAGCGCACGGGCGCCGACGAGTTGATGCTCACGTCCCACGCCCACAACGCCGACCTGCGCCTGCGCTCGTACGAACTGATCGCCGACGCCTATGAGTTGACGGCCGCTCAGGAGGCCTGATTGCAGGCCTTCGTGCCCAGCAACTCGGAGATACGATCCGGCGCCACCGGGCGGGAGTAGAGCCACCCCTGCCCGGTGTCGCAGCCGATCCTGCGCAGCCGGGACGCCTGTGCCGAGGTCTCCACGCACTCGGCGGTCACCGACAGGCCCAGCCGGTGGGCGAGTTGGATCATCGCCTCGACGATGACCTCGTCCGCCGGGTTCGGCGCGACGCCCTCGCCCTCGTACTGGAAGCCCCGTACGAAGGAACCGTCCAACTTCAGGACGGAGACGGGCAGTCGGCTCAGGTACGCCAGGTTCGAGTAGCCGGTGCCGAAGTCGTCGATGGCGATCTGCACACCCATGTCGCTCAGCGCCTGGAGCGCCTGCAACGGCCGCCCCGCCGACCCCATCACCGCCGACTCGGTCAGCTCCAACTGCAGCAGCCGCGGAGCGAGTCCGGTCTCGGCCAGGACCTCCGCCACGTCCGCGACCAGGTCCGAGTCCCACACCTGGCGTACGGCCACGTTGACGCTCACGAAGATCGGCGGCTCGTCCGGGTGGTCGAGCTGCCAACGGCGGGCCTGGCGGCAGGCGGTGACCAGCACCCAGCGGCCGAGCTGCACGATCGAGCCGTCCTCCTCGGCCAGTCCGATGAACCGATTCGGCGTCAGCATGCCGAACTGCGGGTGGTTCCAGCGCACCAACGCCTCGACCCCGCGCAGCCGTCCGTTCTCCATGCCCACCAACGGCTGGTACTCCAGGGTGAATTCACCCCGCTCGATGGCCGGGCGGAGCGTGGAGGCCAGCGCCTGGCGGGTCATGCGGTGCGCGTTGCGCTCCGGATCGAACAGCGTCCAGCGGGACTTGCCGTCGGCCTTCGCCCAGTACAGCGTGGTGTCGGCGGCCTGCATCAGCCCGGTGGCCGTCGTACCGGCCGCCTGCCGCTCCACCACCCCGATCGACGCCGACAGCGACAGCCGCTGCCCGGACAGGTCGAAGGGCGCCTGCAGCGCCTTGAGCACCGACTCGGCGAGATCGGCCAGTTGGTCGGTGCCGGTCGAGTCCTCGACGAGCAGCGCGAACTCGTCCCCGCCCAGCCGCGCCACCAGCGGAGCGGTGGCCCGGGCCAGGCCCGCCTCGTCCGCGCACCGCGTCAGCCGCTCCGCGACGGCGGCCAGCAGCCGGTCGCCGACCCGGTGGCCGAGGGTGTCGTTGACCGCCTTGAAGCCGTCCAGGTCCAGATAGCACAGGCCGATCCGCCCGGTGCCGCCCTGCTCGTACGACTCCGCCTCCAGCGCGGCCGAGAGCCGTTCGAAGAACAGGGTGCGGTTGGGCAGCCGGGTCACCGGGTCGTGCATCTCCAAGTGCCGTAGCCGCGCCTGGAGTTCACGGCGGTCGCTGATGTCGGTGAGTGACAGCAGCACCCCGTGCTCGGCGGCCGGCAGCGGCGCCGCGGTCACCTGCACCCACAGGGAGTGCCCGTCGGGATGCTTGACCCGGCGGGTGCGGCTCAGCTTGGCCTGCCGGCCGCGCAGCACCTCGCGATAGGCGTGCCAGGTGCGGGCGTCCGACCTCAGGTCCACCAGATCGGCCGCGACCAGCCCCGCAAGGGCCGCACCGCCCTTGCCGAGCAGCGCGCCGAACGTGTCGTTGGCGCTCACCACCAGCCCGTCGCGGTCCACGACGGCCATGGCGAGGGGGGACGCGGAGAAGGCGGACCCCAGCCGACCGTCCGCGGGAAGACTGACACCGGGCGACGCCTTGCCCTTACTCTCTGTTACGGCCGGCCGGATGAGGTCTGCCGCGGGCGCCGGCCCTTCGGACGTTCCGCTCACCGCTCGCTCCCGCAGTGCACTCGATCTTCGGATGGGTCTCGTCGGGATGGCCGACCGGGTGGGAGGCCGCCGTGCCGTGTCCGTGCAGGAAAGTGTGCCGATCATAGAGGTTGGCCCCCGGCCCTTCCAGCCACTCTCCAGTGTCCCGGAACAACGGCCCGTTCCGGCAGATCGATTCCGCCCGCACCTGGACGGGTTCGCCAAATGGCCGACCACATGTGACGTTCCGTGAGTGTTTCCGGATGTCGGCCCGGGCGTGTCTCAGCCGTCCCAGGCGTCCCCCTCACTCATCTGGTGCAGATAAACGAGGCATACCCCAACAAACCATCACAGGCTGGGTGTCGGTGTCCCGCGAACCGCTCCCGGAGGTCCAACGTGCCGTGTCAGCTCCCCCTCAAGGGGCTCTCCCGTACGGCGCTCAAGGGGCTCGGCCAGTGGCGGACGCGCCCCCGGCTGCGCAGCACCGCGGCTGTCTTCACCACGATGTCCGCGCTCGCCGCGACCTCCATCATGTCCAGCCAGTCGGTCGCCGAGCCCTTCTCGTCCACCCCCTGCGCCCTCAAGCGCACCGACGCCCACCACTCCGAGGGCCTGGACACCTGGAACGCCGCCTACCCGCGCCCGGTCCGCCCGCTGGACGCGGTGATGATCTTCCTCTCCTTCCCCGACGCGACCCCGCGCACCACCCCCGCCGAACTGGCCGCCGACCACTTCCCGGCCACCACCCGCTTCTACGAACGCGCCTCCTACGGCAGGTTCACGCTCCGCCCGCACCCGCTGCGGACCTGGATCCGCATGCCGAAGCCGTCCACGTCGTACGCCATACAGCGCGACTGGAACCCGGTGAACCGCGCCGCGTACCTCCGCGACGCGCTCGCCGCCGCCGACCCCGAGGTCGACTTCTCCCGCTACGACGTCGTCTACTTCGTGGCCGATCCGGACGCGCCCGGGGTGGACTCGGACGCGACGAAGGTCGTCAACCTGGACACCCCGCTGCGGGCCGACGGCACGGACATCCGCCGGGTCGTCACGGTGTTCGAGAAGCACCCGCCGGACCGGCTCGTCCTCGCCCACGAGACCGGCCATGTCTTCGACCTGCCCGACCTCTACCACCGGCCGGTGGACGGCAAGGGCGACTGGGACACGTACGTCGGCGACTGGGATCTGATGGGCAGTCAATTCGGCCTGGCCCCCGACCTGTTCGCCTGGCACAAGTGGAAGCTGGGCTGGCTGGACCCGCGCCAGGTGGTGTGCGTACGGGGGGCCGGGCCGACCCGGCTGACCCTCGAACCCCTGGCCGCCGAGCCGCCGACGGCCGGCAACGCCGGATCGCCCGCGTTCGGCCTCGGCCTCGGCGTCAAGCTGGCCGTGGTGCGCACCGGCACCGACAGCGCTCTGGCCTTCGAGGCCCGCAGTCCCGTCGGCAACGACAGCACGGCCTGCAAACAGGGCATCCTCGTCTACCGGGTACGCGACGGCGCGGCCTCCGGGAACGGCCCGATCGAGGTCGTCGACGCCCACCCCCGCACCGAGGCCTGCTGGGAGACCTCGGTCTACCCACCCCTCGCCGACGCCCCGGTCGCCCTCGGCGAGACGTTCACCGTGCCCGGCGACGACGTACGCGTGGCGGTGGAAGGGCGGACGGACTCGGGGGGATGGACGGTGAGCATCACGCCGGGGGGCAGCCCCTGAACACCGGGTACGTCAAAGGGCCCCTCGCTCTCGCGAAGGGCCCTTCACAGGTGCGCCGCCAGGGACTCGAACCCCGGACCCGCTGATTAAGAGTCAGCTGCTCTAACCAACTGAGCTAGCGGCGCCTGCTGACGTCGTAGACCTTAGCATCCTGATCCCGGGGAGGAAAAATCGATATGCGCACGGTCGCGCGGGCGGCGCGCACGGCCGCCCAGAGCAGGATTTCCGCGCCGGGGAGCCACGGGCGGCGCGTGTCGGGAGCGACCAGCCAGCGCGAGTCGAACGGCGCCGGATCGGCCGCGCCGACCAGCGCCGGGACGGTCACCGCGTCACCCTTGCCGTGACACAGCAGCGGCGGGACGGACTCCGCACGGCCGCGCTCCGCGGCAGTCGTGCCCCACTCCTCCCAGCCCAGCAGCGAGGGCAGCCGCTGAGCCGTCCCGGCGGTGGCGAACAGGAGCATCCGGCCCCGGTACGTCGCGACCGGCCCGGAGCCGGGACCCTCCTCCCATAAGCGGTCGACCATACGGCGGCCGAAGACCGCCGGAGCGTTCACGATGTCGAAGGCGGAGCCGCAGGGCAGGACGACCGGGGCGTCCGGCCGCTCCCGCCACAGGGCGAGCGTGCTCCGCGGATACGTTCCTGCCGAGGCGAGCCACGCGGCACCGTCCGGGGTCACGCCCGAGATGTCGAAGCGGTCGGCGAAGGGGTCGTCCTGTGTGCGGCTCATGGCGAACAGATCTACCGGCCGTGAGCGCGTGCTCTCCGAGAGTTGCCAGAAATCGGGACAGGAGGGGGCGGGAGGGAGTATCTTGCCCGCCGGGCATATGCCAGAAGCGCTCTTGCCCCTCAGGTCACACCGGGTCCCCGGCCCCGCTGTCCCGCCCCTCGGTGCCGCGCAGCAGATCCCGCCCGAACTCGACCATCTTCTTCGCGTAGTCCTCGGTCCACTCGGCCCGCTCGGCGATGTCCGCAGGCGTCAGCCGGTCGAAGCGGCGAGGGTCGGCGAGCTGGGCCGCCGCGATCGCCTGGAACTCCACCGCGCGGTCCGTCGCGGCGCGGAACGCGTGCGTCAGCTCCGTCGCCCGCGCCAGCAGCGCGCGGGGGTCGTCCATCGACTCCAGGTCGAAGAAGTGCTCCGGATCCTCGGCCGCCTGCGCGGGCTCGAAGAGCAGGGGCGCGGGGCGTAGCCGCGATTCGTTGCGACGCGGCGTGTGCTCCGCCATGTCTTCTCCTCCTCGTACGTCACGGATGACCCGCCTCACGAGCCGGACCACCGTCCATTGTCTCCCGACCGCGCAAGAGGCCCCGGGCATACCACCGAGGCACGGTCCCGGGAACCCTCAAGCCTCCCGGACCCCGAGATGTTCCCCGAGGCGCGACCGCACCGCGTGATTGGCTTCCCAGCCGTCAGGGTCTCCACACCACCCGGTGCTCCGCGAGATGCGCCAGCACGGCGTGGTTGGCCTCCCATCCATCCGGAAACTTCACCGTCACCCCCAGCTGCACCGGCTCCGTCGACGGGTGGTCGTCCAGGAGTTCGCTCACCCCGGCCCGGCAGACCACGATGCACGCGTGGCGGTGGCGGGAGGCCAGGACGCAGAGGCGGCCCGTCTCCAGGTGGAAGGCGGTGGCGTCGGGGCGGCCGGAGAGGGGGTGGAGGACGACCGTGACGTCGAACTCCCGGCCCTGGAGCCGGTTCGCCGTGTCCACCGTCACGTCCGTGACGCCCAGTTCCGCCAGCGCCGCGCGGACCGCCGCCGCCTGGTCCCGGTGCGCGGTGCCGACCGCGATCCGGTCGGCGGTCAGGGGAGTGGGGTCGGGCGAGCGCTCCGACGTGGCCGCGCCGCCCCGGTCCAGCAACCGTCGTACGACCGTCGCCACCGCGCGCACCGCCTCCGGGTCCGTGCGGGGGGTGTGGCGGGCGGGGAGTTCCAGCAGGCCCCAGCCCGACTCCGCGGCCTCGTCGATCACCCGGTCCGGGCCCGAACCGTCCGACGGGACACCGAAGGTGAGCCGCCGGTCGCCGTGGTCTGTGCCGCTGCGGAAACGGGTGTACGGGTAGAACGCGTTCGAGACGAGCGGTGCCGCCGAGGCCGGGAGGCGCCAGGACACCGGCAGGCGGTGCTGCGGCAGTTCGGGGTTGTGCGCCAGCAGGGTCGTCACCGCCGAGGCCGAGGGGTCGTAGGACAGGCCCGCCCACTGCTCCGCGCCGACGATCGCGAAGGGGTCCAACTGCCCCGGGTCGCCCACGAACAGCGCCCGCTCGAACAGCCCGGCCACGGCCAGCAGCGAGTCCGAGCGCATCTGGTATGCCTCGTCGACGATCGCGTGCCGCCACGGCTCGTCCACCTTGACGTGCGCCCACTTGGCCGCCGTCGAGATGACGACCGGGAGCCCGGCCAGCTCACCCGCCTTCGCCGACTTCCGTACGTTGGGCAGGTCGTCCAGCGCCTTGTCGTACGGGTCCGCGTCACTGCTGTGGAGGCGGCCCACGGGCAGCTCGCCGTTCTTCTCGGCGAGCCGGACGACGAGGTCGTCGACCTGGGCGTTGGTCTGCGCGACCACCATCAACGGGCGCCCCGCGTCGGCCAGTTCGAGCGCCGCGCGGACGACGAGCGTGGACTTTCCGGCGCCGGGCGGGGAGTCGACGACCACTCCGCGCGCCGTGCCGTGCAGGGTGTCGCGCAGGATCGCGTCGGTGGCCCGGCCGGCCTCGGCACCGGGGTCGAAAGCCGCGTGCGCGCTCACAGGACGTCCTCCTCGGTCACCGGATCCGCCGACTCCTGTACGGCGATCTTCTCGCCGGGCGGGCCGCCGTGCGTCCACGGTGTGTCCTCCTGGTCGGGCAGTTTCGCCCCGCCCCGCTGTTCGTGCTCGAAGAGCGTGAAGCAGATCCGGTCGCCCTTCTCCGGCACGGAACCGACGTCCGGCTCCTTGCCCCGGCCCATCTTGTCGACGACCCGGAGGACGACGAGAGCGCCGTCCTCCTCATGGCCCACGAACTCCGCCGACTGCGGCTTGCCGCCCAGCGACCGGAACACCTTCACCCGCTCCCCGAGATGCGGCCGGTCGTCCGTCCGCACGGTCACCAGCGGGCGCGGACGGGGGCTCTTGCCCTCGCTGTAGGCCATCACCACATCCGTGACCTCGCCCGCGAAGGCCTCCCCGGCGAGCCGCCGCCCGGCCATCACCAGCGGGTCGTCCAGGGCCTCCTGGGCGTCCAGACGGGCCTGTTCGCGCTCGCGCGTGGCGAGCTTGTTGGCCGCGGTGACCGCGTCGTCGCGGCGCGGCTGTGGGGGCTCACCGGCGGTGATTCGGTCGCGGTGTCCGGTGAACGACCAGCGGTCGCGCGTCCACCGGTCGACGGCGTGCGCGCCCTCCGGCAGCGCCCGCAGCAGGTCCAGCCCGTGCCACACCGCGTCCCAGGTGGGGCGGGTGCGGCTCTCGACGAGGGCCCTGATCTCCCGCTCGGCAGCGGTGAGTTCACCGAGCCGGTCGTCGGCCTCCAAACCGTCCTCGGCGGCGGCGAGGGCCGTACGGGCGCGGTCGTAGCGCTCGATGGCCGGGGCGAGCAGCTTGTTGTCGAACGCCGGGTCCGTGGCCGGACCTGCCGGCGGGCACACCAACTGGCCCTGCGCGTCCCGCCGCAGCTCCGCCTCGAACGCCGCCTCGGCACCGGAGACACCGTCCGGCGGGTCGATCCAGGCGAGCAGCGCGACCAGGTGCTGGTCCTCCAGGCTGGACTGACCGGTCGCCCAGTGCCGGCCGAGCACCTCGGTGAGCGCGAGCAGCAGCGCCGAGCCGGGCACCCGGGCCCGCTCCCCGAAGTGGGTCAGCCAGCGCCCGAGCAACGGCACGTGCGGGGGCGCGGGATGCGGGGTCTCCGGGTCCTGCTCGGCCGTACGGCGAAAGCGCATCGAGCGCCCGAGCAGCCGGACCAGCTCGACACCCGGGCGGCTCGGCACGATCAACTGCGGGGCGTCCGCGCACAGTTCGACCTCGACCTTGACCCGCTTGCCGGTCTCCGGATCGGTCTCGCTGCGCTCGGCCGCCTCCACGTCGTCCGCGAACGTGTCGATGTACGGCAGGACCACGTCCGCGAGTTCGGCCAGGAACGCGAACCTGAGGTCACGGTCGCGCGGCTGCGGTACGACGAGGAGCCGCGGCGCGTCCCGGTCCGTGCCGACGAGCGCACCGAGGGGCGCGCCTGCCTCACCGGCGGTGGTGAGCGGCACGAGGACCAGCGGACGCTCGGAGAGGTGCCGGTGGCGGACGGTCGCGGTGGGCTGGGCGCGGCCGGTGCGAACGGCCTCCAGCCGGGCGAGAGTTGAGATCAGCGACATGGAGTGCCCTCCGGGACGTGCGCCAGCGCCTCGGCCCGCAACTCGGCCGCTCTGCGCAGTGCCGCCACCGCCGGGTCGTCCGGGTCGCCGGACTCGCCGTGGGCCGCCGCCAGGACCTCGTCGATCGTGGTCAGATCGCCCAACTCGGCGCGCAGGGAACGGCCCAGCGCGGTGACCGCGCCCGACGCGCGGGAGCGGTCGCGGCAGTGGAAGGCCAGCTCACAGGCGGCCAGGCACTCGGGGGCGTAGGCCGCCGGAACCGACTCGACGGCGGCCGTGAGTTCGGCGGCCGGGCGGTCGGGGGCGAAACAGGTGCCCTCGGGGAGGGTGTCGGCGATGTCCTCGATGCGGGTGAGCCGGGCCAGTTGGCGACTGGTGACCGCACGCTGCTTGCGGACGTCGACGGCGGATGCGGTCGGCAGATTGGAGAAGTCCTTCGGGCAGACGAGCAGCACGCGCGTGCGTACCCGGGCTACCGGATCGAGCCGTGCGGCGACCTCCTCCAGGGCCAGCACGTACACCGCCGACTGGCGGGCCGCCGCGCCGACCTTCGCCGGGTCCGCCGAACCGTCCAGCATCGGGAAGGACTTGATCTCCACGACCGTCCAACTGCCGTCCGGGTGCACGACCACCGCGTCCGGCTCCAGGAAGGCAGGGGAGCCCGCCACGTCGAGCGCGAGCATCGGGTGGTCCAGCAGCGTCCAGGCGGCTGCCTCGGTCGCCTCGCGCAGCGCCAGCGCCGTACGCGCCGCGCGTCCCTCGGGGCCGACCGCCGACAGCTCGGGCACGTGCGCGCGGGTCGGCGGTTCGGCGCTCGCGTCCAGCTTCTCGTGCACCAGCCGCAGCAGCTCGGCGCCGCCGTCCGCCTTCACCCGGGCCTCGAACGCGTTGCCCCGCATGAAGGCGAACTGGGACTGCCCGAAGGCGGAGGGCGAGCCGAGCGCGTCGGCCAGCACCGCCTTGTTCACCCCAGCGCCGTCCAGGATCGCCCGCCGCTCGCAGCCCGGGTTCGCGGCCAGGGCCGCCAGAGCGCGCGCGTCCAGCGCCTTGGCCGGGACGTCCGGGCCGCGCAGCTCAGCGAGCCGGTGCCGGAGCGCCGTCCCCCGCGTCCGTGGGAGAGGCACCCGGCTCGGCTCCGGTACCGAGCTGCGACTCGCGCTGCCGTGGAATTCGTTCACCCGGGGAAGTCTGGCATCCACCACTGACAATTGAGGTTTCTGTGCCGAGAGAGGCGCCCGGAGCGGCGCCACGGGAGCTGGCCGCGACGAGTGAGCCGCGCCCCTCGAACCGCGCCCTGATCCGGTCCGCGCCCTTCATCACCTGCGGCGCCAGCAGGAACCCGAGCCCCATCACGAACACACCCGCGACCGCGTCGAGGAGGTAGTGGTTCGCGGTGCCCATGACCACGATCGCCGTCAGCAGCGGATAGGCGACACCGAGGACCTTGGTGAGCCGCGTACCGCCGTAGCGCCACAGCATCACTCCGCACCACAGCGCCCAGCCGCAGTGCAGGCTAGGCATCGCCGCGTACTGGTTGGTCATCCCGCCGAGGCCGCGCGGTGCGCTCGCGTCGCCGCCCCACCAGCCGTACGAGCTGTACTTGGCCATCGTGTCGACGAAGCCGTAGTCCGGGGAGAGGAGCCGCGGCGGGCAGGTCGGGAGCAGGGTGAAGCCGATCAGACCGATGAACGTGGACGTCATCAGCCAGGTACGGGCCGCCCGATAGACCTGTGCACGTGACCGGAACAGCCAGATCAGGATCGCCGGTGTGACCAGGTAGTGCAGCGACGCGTACCAGAAGTCGGCCGGGATGCCGAGCCAGGCCTCGCGCGTGAAGAGCCGGTTGAGCGGGTGCTCGGCGTTGATGTGCAGGAACTTCTCGATACGCAGGATCGCCAGCCCGTGGTCCACGGCGCTGGCCGTGTCGCCCCTGGCCAGCAGGCGGCCCGCCGAGTACGAGGCGTACACCATGAGGATCAGCGGCAGCTCGGTCCACCAGCGCAGCCGGCTTCGCCGGTCCGCCTCGATGCCTGGTGTCTCGGTCTGCGGCATCCGATCGCCCTCCCCCTTCTCTCCTGGTGCGGTGCCCGGTACTCCGGTTCGCCGGTGTTCGGTCGGGACACTTTACGGCGTATGCGGGCGCCCCGTTTCGGGTGCCCCGGACCTCAAAGACGCAGAGATCGCCCCCCGGGTTGCCCTTCTCCAGGGTGCGCGATGATGGAATGACCCGCCTCTGCTCATCTCCCGGAAAGGTCCCCCATGGCACCGCGCATCCTGCTGGCCCGGCACGGACAGACGGCATGGTCGCTGTCCGGGAAGCACACCGGCAGGACCGACGTCCCGCTCCTCGAAGAGGGCCGACGCGGCGCCAAGGTGCTCGGCGAGCGACTGCACCGGCCCCCGCTGGACGGCCTTCCCGGGGTCGAGGTCCGCACCAGCCCACTGGCACGCGCGCGTGAGACCTGCGAACTCGCAGGCTTCGGCGACCGCGCCACCGAGTGGGACACCCTCATGGAGTGGGACTACGGCGCCTACGAGGGCCTCACCCCGCAGGAGATAGCGGCCCTGCGCCCGGGCTGGCTGATCTGGCGCGACGGCGTCCCCGAAGGGGAGACCCTCGCGGAAGTGACCGCCCGCGCGGACGAGGTCGTCGCCTGGGCACGTGCCGAGGACCGCGACGTCCTGGTCTTCGCCCACGGCCACATCCTCCGCTCGATCGGGGCGCGCTGGTTGGACCTGCCGATCGACTTCGCGTCCCGGATACGCCTCAATCCCACGTCGCTGTCGGTACTGGGCTGGGCATACGGCGAACCAGCGATCGAGAGCTGGAACGACCTGGGCCATCTAGTGGCCTAAGAGCAGGCGCCCCTTCAGGGGCGCGGGGCTGTGTCGATTTGCGGCTCCGCCGCGTGGGCGCGCCCAGCCCCCACCGGCCGCAGGTAAAAAACTACGCAGCCGTCCGAGGCAGACTGGAGTGCCTCTCCAGAAACGCAGAAACCCCCGAAGCCCGCCGATGAGGCAACAACACCCGCGCAGTCCCGGCCAGCATCGTCTGAATCCGTGACGACTGCACCAGATCCAAAAGATCAAGCACCCGCATTCCCGCAGTCGCTGCCTCGTCAGGCCGGCCGCCCCGCGCGAGATCATCGGCCAGCTCGGCCGTGTACAGCGCGATGTTCCGCGTGAAGTGCGGATCCTGAAGCTGGGCGGCACGCCGAGCGTGCCGCGAAGCCCGCGGCCAGTCGCCCAGCGTCGACCAGCACTGCGCCTCGAGACCCTCCAGCTCGGCCTCTCCGTAGAAGCTCATCCACTCGGGGTCGGCGTCCGAGTGGCCCCGCTCGTAGAGGGCCTGCGCGCGGGCCAGCGCCTGTTCGCAGCCGGTGCGGTCGGCGAGCCCCGCCCAGCCGCCCGCCTCGCGCAGCGCGAGCAGCGACATCAGACGGGCGGAGCCCACCGCGCGGCCGACGCGCTGCGCGGCCTGTGCGGCGCGTACCGCCTCGCGCGGGCGTCCGGCGTCCCGCGCGAGGAAGGCCGTATTGCAGAAGGCGTGTGCCTCAAGGCCCGCGTCGCCGGTCATACGGGCGGTGGCGAGGGCTTCCGCGTAGTGCGAGCGGGCGTCGTCGAAGCGGCCGGAGTCGTGGGCCAGCCAGCCCACCGAGATGGCGAGTTCGCCGGCTCCGGAGTGCAGCCGTTCGGCGACCGACTGGCGGGTGGTGCCCGCGTCGAGCAGGGCGTAGGCGGCGCGCAGCGGGGCCGCCGCGCGCCGGTAGAGGCCGTCGGCGCCGTGCCGGTCGTCGAGCAGCCGGATTCTGCGGACGGCCTCTTCCAGGGCGCCCGCCTCGCTCGTACCGGGGCGGCGGACGGAACGTTCCGCTGCCACGGCGTCCAATGTGAGCCCCAGCGGGCCCAGGGTGCCGGCGGCCACCGTGACGGTGCCGCCCCTCATGAATGCGCGACGCAGCACGTCGCTCTCCTCGTGGTTCTCGTGGTTCTCGTGCGTGTCGTACGGGTCCGGTGTGTCATACGGCTCGTACGCCCCCTGCGTCTCATCCGTCCCACCCGTCTCGCCCGGGGTGCAGGCCAGGCTCGTGGGGTGTGCGGGGGGCGTGTCCTCGGCGGTGCGCGCCCCGCGTCCGCGCACGGACGAGCGGGGCGCGAAGCCGAGGTCGGCGAGCGTGCGGCCGGGGAACATGTGCAGGAACACCCGTTCGTACGCGTAGTTGGGGCAACGGATCTCACCGGCTTCGACGCGGCCGACGTAGCGCGCGTCGCAGCTGACCCGCTCGCCGATCTCGCGGGCGGACCGGCGTACGGCCGCGGCGAACTCCGCCGGTGAGCGCTGTCCGCGCAGCCGCCGGAAGGCGAGATTGGGTCTCGGTGGTTGGGGGAACTGGGGCAGGGGCACCGTTGACGACGCCATGGCCGGGTCCTCTCGTGCGAACCGTCGAACCATGCCGGATTCAGGGTGACTTGTGTGAGTGACGCCCTGTTTCCAGCGGGCAAGAACGTACCTGCTGTGCACGACCCGCCACGCAGGGTTTGGCTACAAACCGGATATCTCATCCGGGATCTGCCATGAACTGCCATCCTTTGCGGCTGACTTGTGCCGTAGCCGTTGACGCTTCGACGCGTTGAACTCCATGGACCCGGGAGCCACCCGACTCCCGACCCGCTCGTCCAAGGAGGGGTTCCGTGGTGGAGACCGGGATGGAGACCAGTCAGAGCGTCGATCCTCGAATGCCGAGCGCGGAGTGCAGTGCGCCACCTTTCGCGGACTCCGCCTGCGATCTGGTGACCGTGCCGACGCGGCAGGGCCTTGAGGCAGTCGACATCCTGCGGCGCGGTGCGGGCGACGGGGTCGGCCCCGTGCTGCACGACGACGGCGGCGACACCCTCGGCTTCCTGGTCCCGCCGGGCACGGCGGCGGCCTGGGACGTCCCGGGCAGCACCTGCACGGAGACCAACGGCCGGGGCCTGAGCCTCGCCCCCGACCCCGAGCCCCCGGTCGAGGGCTCCGACTGGCTGCTGCCCCCCGGCGACGCGGACCTCGCGACCGACCCGGCGGTCCTGCGGGCCGCGCTGGGTGAGGCGGCCCGCCTGATCGAGGCGGCGGACGGCTGTCGCTGAGCGCCGGGCGCCGAGGCCGGACGCGCCGGACCACCCCCGCCCGCCGATAATGGGCCAATGGGAAAGTCCAGGAACACCCGGCGAGGTGGTGCCGGCTCCGCCGAAGCCGTCGTCGAGGCCGTCGACGGCGGGCTCGCCGAGCTGATACCCGACCGGGACCGCGCACGGGCCTGGACCCTGCTGATCGACGGGGCGCCGCAGTCCTACGTCGACCTCGACGACCCGGCGTACCTCTCCTTCGAGTACCAGCGCCGCCTCGGCCACGTCATCGACCTCGCCGCACCGGCCGGCAAGCCGATCCAGGCCGTGCACCTCGGCGGTGGCGCCCTCACGCTCGCCCGGTACGTCGCCGCCACCCGCCCCCGATCCACCCAGCAGGTCGTCGAGTTCGACGCGGCCCTCGTCCAACTGGTCCGCCGCGAGCTGCCGTTGGACCCCAACGCGCGGATCAGGGTGCGCTCCACCGACGCCCGTGCGGGACTCGCGAAACTCCCCGAGGGCTGGGCGGACCTCGTCGTCGCCGACGTCTTCAGCGGCGCCCGGACCCCCGCCCACCTCACCTCCACCGAGTTCCTCGACGAGGTGCGCCGCGCGCTTCGACCCGGCGGGATCTACGCCGCGAATCTCGCCGACGGCCCCCCGCTCGCCCATCTGCGGGGCCAAGTCGCCACCGTGGCCGCCCGGTTCACGGAACTCGCGCTGATCGCCGACCCGACCGTGCTGCGCGGCAAACGGTTCGGCAACGCCGTGCTCGTCGCCTCCGACCACCCGCTGTCGCTCGCCGAACTCACCCGGCGCGCCGCCTCCGACCCGCACCCCGGCCGGCTCCAACACGGCCGCGAACTCACCGACTTCACGGGCGGCGCCGTACCGGTGACGGACGCCGCCGCGGTCGCCTCACCGGCGCCGCCGCCGTCCGTGTTCCGCTGAGTTCGAACCGAGTTCGGAAATCCTACCGGAGCGGAATCCGGACACGATCGGTCAGAAGGCCAACCCCCGTGCCAGCAGCGGCAGATGGCGCTGGTACAGCTCCGCCAGGTTCTCCTGACCGTCGCCCTCCACCCAGTGCCGTACGAGCGTCGTGAACACGGCGATGATGGCCGCCGCCGCGCACTTGATCTCCAGGTCGGTCGCGGCGCGGCCGGTGCGTTCGGCGATGATCGTGGCGATCACGTCCTCGCTGCGCTGCTGTTCGACGACGTTGCGGGCCCGGATCGCGGGGTCGGTGAAGGTGATGCGGGTGCGCAGGAGCAGATCCTCGCGGTCCTGGTCCAGCATCTGACCGAGCGGTCCCTTCAGGGAGTTGAGGATCGCGTCCACGATCGGTTCGTCGGCCGGGCGGGTGCGGAGGGCCTCGGCGAGCGCGGGGTCGTACTCGTCCTGGATGACCACGTCCTCCTTGGTGGGGTAGTACCGGAAGAACGTGCTCGGCGAGACCTCCGCCGCGTCCGCGATCTGGTCGACCGTGGTCGTCTCGTACCCGTGCTCGGCGAAGAGGCGGTAGGCCTCGCGGCGGATGCGCTCGCGGGTCTGCCGCTTCTTGCGCTCGCGCAGGCCGAGGGGGGCGGCGGAGGTCTCGTGCGTCGTCATGCCACCGATTCTGCGTGTTCCCGCCGGGACCGGGCCACCGTCCGGGAGCAGGTGGCGCGGCCGGGCAGGAAGAGCAGGGCCAGCACCGCGGCGAGCAGGGAGATCGAGCCGCAGGCGGTCAGCACCAGGTTCATGCCGTGCACGAAGGCCTCGTGGGCGGAGTTCGCGAGGCCCGTGTCGTGCAGCTGCCGGGCCACCTCGTCGGCGCCGGAGACGGAGTCGCGGGCCGTGTGCGCGGCCTGCGCCGGGAGGCCGTCGGTGCGGACGCGGGCGAGATAGCCGTACCCGAGGAGGCTGCCGAGGCCGGCCACGCCGAGGACTCCGCCGAGTTGCTGCACGGTCTCCAGGAGGCTGGTGCCCGAACCGGTGTTGTCGGTGGGCAGCGAGCCCATCACCAGGCTGGTCGCCGGGACGACGGCGAGTCCGAAGCCGAGGCCGGTGAGGGAGAGCCACAGCGCGGTGAAGCCGTAGCCGGTCGAGCCGTCCGAGGTCGCGCCGAGCAGGGCGCCGGCGGCGAGCACGGACAGGCCGAAGGGGATGACCGTACGGACGCCCAGCCGCGGCACCAGGGGCTCGCTCGCCGCGGCCGCCGCCATCAGGCCGCCGATCAGGGGCAGTACGCGCAGTCCGGTGCCGAAGGAGTCGTTGCCGAGGACCGCCTCCAGGTACTGCGGGACGACGAACAGGATGCCCATCACCGCGAAGTTGACGAACACGGCGATCAGGGTGCCCCACAGGAAACGGCGGTCGGCGAAGAGCCGCAGGTCGACGATCGGGTGCGGGTGGCGGCGCTCGCGCACCACGAAGGCGGTGAGCAGTACGGCCGCGGCGGCCAGCGGGACGACCACGCGCGCGTGCGTCCAGCCGAGCTGCGGGATGAGGATCGTGCCGTAGACGAGAGTCGTGATGCCGAGGCCGCCCAGGAGGGTGCCGAGGGTGTCGAAGGCGGGGGCCTCGCGCGCGGGGGCCTTGTCGCGGGGGAGGAGCCAGACGCCTGCCGCCAGGGCGAGGGCGGCCACGGGGAGGTTGAAGAGGAAGATCGAGCCCCACCAGAAGTGGTTCAGGAGCCAGCCGCCCACCAGGGGGCCGATCGGCATGCCGAGGGCGGTGGCGGCGGTCCAGACGGCGATGGCCCGGGGCAGTTCCTCCTTGGCGAACACGCGCGGCAGGATCGCCATGGAGAGCGGGGTGATCGCGGCGGCGCCCAGACCGAGGACCGCGCGGGCCGCGACGACCTGTGCCGTCGAGGAGGCGAGCGCCCCGCCGAGCGAGGCGAGTCCGAAGAGCGCAATGCCGGACAGGAGCAGGCGTTTGTGGCCGTAGCGGTCGCCGAGCAGACCGACCGGGAGCATCGCCACGGACAGGGTCAGCAGATAGCCGCCGCCGATCCACTGCAACTGGGCGCTGTCGGCGTGGAGTTGGCCCGCGATGGTCGGCAGGGCGACGTTGATGACGGTCCCGTCGAGGCCGACGATCAGCACGCTCAGGGTGAGCGCGGCGAGCGCGAGCCAGCGGCGGGGGGACGAGGACAGAGGCGTGAGGGCGTGCGCGGACATGCGGACCTCCCAGAAGGTGGCAACCTAATGAGAGGCTACTTCCAAATGGGAGTCGACTGTCAATATGTAGTTGGCTTTCAGTTCTGGACCCGGGTGGTCCGGGCGCTAGTAGTTCCCCACATCCACCCGAGGCGCCCCGTCGTGCCACGTGCAGATCACCGACACCTTGCCCGTGCCCTTGGTGAACTCCACCCGGAGCCATGAGTCCGTCTTCCACACCTGCATCGACCAGCCCGTACCCGGCGTGGCCGACACGAGCGTCACATAGGCCGGCGCGTAGTCGAGTTCGAGCACCACCCGCCCGCCGTCGGTGTCGTAGCTCTTGACCTGGCCGGACGTGGAGACGGAGGGAGAGGGGGACGGGCTCGCGGGCGCCGTCTCCGTGGGGGTCGGACTCGGGGTGCGGGTCGGTGTCGGGGTGCTCGACGGGCTCGGGTCCGACTCGGCCCGTACCGTCGGCTCGGCGGGCGGTGTCGCCTCCTGCGCGGTCGCGCCGGCCGCCGCGATGGGCAGGGCGCGCGGCGGGTCGTAGGCCGTGCCCGTCATGACCGTGTGGACACCCCACCAGGTCAGCGTGACCGCCGCGCCGGTGGCGAGCAACCAGGCCAGCACGTGTACGAATCCGTTGACGAGTCCTCTGGGCATCGCGGCCATACTGCCTCACGCGCCCCACAGGTGTCCCGGCGATGGCCATCGCTTTGTCCACAGCCGGGAGTTGTCCACAGGCCCGGATACGGTTCGCCCGCATGGGCTACGGTGCGGCGCATGGCAAGTGTGCTCGTGGTCGAGGACGACCAGTTCGTACGCTCGGCCCTCATCCGGCATCTGACCGATGCCGCGCACACGGTGCGCAGTGTCGGTACGGCACTTGAGGCGCTGCGCGAGGTCGCCCATTTCCGTTTCGACGTGGTCATCCTGGACCTCGGACTGCCCGACCTGGACGGGTCCGAGGCGCTGAAGATGCTGCGCGGAATCACCGACGTACCGGTGATCATCGCCACCGCCCGCGACGACGAGTCGGAGATCGTCCGGCTGCTCAACGCGGGCGCGGACGACTACCTCACCAAGCCCTTCTCGGTCGACCACCTCTCCGCCCGCATGTCCGCCGTTCTACGACGCTCCCGCGCCACCACCGGTGAAGCGCCCCCGTCCTCGGTCCTCCGCGTCGGCGGACTGACCGTCGACCCGCTGCGCCGCCAGGCCGACCTGGACGGCGTCCGACTCGACCTCACCCGCCGCGAGTTCGACCTCCTCGCCTTCCTGGCCGGCCGGCCCGGTGTGGTCGTCCCGCGCAAGGAACTCCTCGCCGAGGTCTGGCAGCAGTCCTACGGCGACGACCAGACGATCGACGTCCATCTGTCCTGGCTGCGCCGGAAGTTGGGCGAGACGGCGGCCCGGCCGCGCTATCTGCACACCCTGCGCGGTGTCGGCGTGAAGCTCGAGCCACCAGGAGTGGAGTCGCCGCGATGAGGTGGGCACTGGTCAGGGTCTGTCTGGCGATCGCGGCCATGGTCGTCGTCGCCTTCGCGGTGCCGCTGGGCCTGGTCATCAAGGAGATGGCCCGCGACCGTGCCTTCTCGAACGCCGAGCGGGAGGCCGCCGCCGTCGCCCCCGCGCTGTCCATCACCACCGACCGGGACCAGTTGGAGAAGGTCGTCGCCTCGGCGGGCGCGGACTCCGGGATGGCCGTCCACATACCGGCGGGGGAGGGGAAGGCCGCCCTCGACATCGGGCGGCAGCGCGCCGCCGAGAAGGACATCACGACCGTACGGAAGCTGGGCCGCGCCTCCACCACCGAGGTGCCCGGCGGCTCCGTCCTGCTCCAGCCCGTCGCGCTCAGCTCCGGCGAGATATCCGTCGTCGAGGTCTACGTCCCGGAGTCCGAGGTCAGCAACGGCGTCGGCACGGCCTGGGCGGTGCTCGCCGGGGTCGGCATCGCGCTGATCGTCGGTTCCGTCGCGGTCGCCGACCGGCTCGGCGTGCGGATGGTGCAGCCCGCGCAGCGCCTGGTCGAGGGCGCGCACGAACTGGGCGAGGGGAAGCTGGGTTCGCGGGTGCCCGAGGAGGGGCCGACCGAACTGCGGCTGGCGGCGGTCGCGTTCAACTCCATGGCCGACCAGGTCGTACAACTGCTGGCGAACGAAAGGGAGTTGGCGGCCGACCTGTCGCACCGCCTGCGCACACCCCTCACCGTGCTGCGGCTCAACGCGGCCTCGCTCGGGGACGGTCCGGCCGCCGAGCAGACGCGGACCGCCGTCGCGCAGCTGGAGCGGGAGGTCGACACGATCATCCGGACCGCGCGCGAGGCCAAGCCGCAGACCGTGGCGGCCGGGCCCGGTGCCGGGTGCGACGCGGCCGAGGTGGTGCGCGAGCGGATGCGGTTCTGGTCCGCGCTCGCCGAGGACGAGGGCCGCAAGGTGCGAGTGGCCGGGGTGGAGCGGCCGGTGCGGATACCCGTGGCCCGCGCCGACCTGGTCGCCGCCCTCGACGCCCTCCTCGGCAACGTGTTCCGGCACACCCCCGAGGGCACGGCCTTCGCGGTCGACGTGCACAACAGCGAGGACGCGGTGATCATGCTCGTCTCGGACGCGGGCTCCGGCATACGCGACCCCGAGGCGGCGATGGCCCGCGGGCGCGGCTCCGGCAGCGACGGGTCGACCGGGCTCGGCCTCGACATCGTGCGCAGGCTCGCCGAGTCGACGGGCGGGGACGTCCGGATCGGCTCCTCGATGCTCGGCGGCACGGAGGTGCGGATCTGGATCCAGCTGGACGGGCGGGAGCCGGAGCGCAAGGGGCATCGAGGAGCCGTACGACGGCGCCGGCCCGGCAGATTGGTCTCTACCTTTAACCGGTCCCGATCCCTCCCTTAAGCGCGCCCTAAGATCGCCAACCCCTGCCCGGATCAGGCGCTTTGCCCGATTCCGGATCGCTAACGTGCTGCCGCACCCCACCCCCGTACGGCGAAGGCAGGCACGCGATGAGCACCCACCGGCGCAGGATCAGCAACAGGAACAAGGTGGTCGGCGGCGCGGTCGCCGCGGCGGTGGTCGGCGGCGGTGCGATCCTGCTGACCGGCGTCGCCCAGGCGGCGAGCGTCGGCGCGGCCTACACGAGGACCAGCGAGTGGTCGACCGGGTACACCGCCCAGTACGTCGTCACCAACACCACCGGTGCCAGGAAGGCGGACTGGACGCTGGAGTTCGACCTGCCGTCCGGTTCGAAGATCGGCTCGCTGTGGAACGCCGAGTCGAGCGTGAGCGGGCAGCACGTCACCGTGAAGCCGCCGAAGTGGGACACGGACGGGCTCGCGGCCGGCGAGTCGGTCACGGTCGGCTTCGTGGTCAACGGCACGGGCCAGCCGACGAGTTGTCTGATCGACAAGGCCAAGTGCTCGGCCGACGGCACCGCGACCCCCGAGCCGACCGGCCGCCCGACGGGGACCCCCACGCCGACCCCCACACCCACCGTCACCACCAAGCCGACGCCCACGCCGACCCCGACGGCCACGCCCACCCCCACTCCCACTCCGACCTCAACCCCGAGCGGCGGCACCACGGCCGCCGGCGGCTTCGCCCCGTACGTCGACACCTCCCTCTACCCGGCCTTCGACCTCCTCGGGAACGTCACCGCGACCGGAGTGAAGAACTACAACCTCGCGTTCGTCCTGGACGGCGGCGGCTGCACCCCGAAGTGGGGCGGGGTGACCGACCTCGCGAGCGACGGCGTGGCCTCCCAGATCGGCGCGCTGCGCGCCAAGGGCGGCGACGTACGGGTCTCCTTCGGCGGCGCGGCCGGCTCCGAGCTGGCGACGACCTGTGGTTCGGCGAGCGCGCTGGCGAGCGCCTACGGCAAGGTCGTGGACACGTACGGCCTCACCAAGGTCGACTTCGACATCGAGGGCGCCGCGCTGCCCAACACGGCGGCGAACACGATCCGCGCCCAGGCGATAGCCGGGCTCCAGCGGCAGCACCCGAACCTGGACGTCTCCTTCACCCTCCCGGTGATGCCCGAGGGACTCACCCAGGACGGTGTGAACCTGCTCTCCAACGCCAAATCCAACGGCGTGAAAATCAGCACGGTCAACATCATGGCGATGGACTACGGACCGGCCTACAGCGGAGATATGGGAACGTACTCAGAGCAAGCGGCTACAGCGACTCAGGCCCAAGTCAAGAGTGTTCTCGGGCTCTCTGAAAGCGCTGCATGGAAAGCGGTTTCTGTCACGCCGATGATCGGTGTGAACGACGTGTCATCGGAGGTTTTCAAGGTCGACGACGCGACCCAGCTCGTCGCTTTCGCCAAGGCGAAGGGGCTCGGCGGCATCTCGATGTGGTCCGCGGCCCGCGACAAGCAGTGCGCGGGCGGGACCAAGCCCACCGCCGACGCGACCTGCAGTTCGATCGCGCAGACCCCGTCCGCGTTCTCCAAGGCCTTCTCCGCCTTGCAGTAGTCGCCCCACGCGCCCCAGGAGCCCCTCGCGGCTCCCGCGGCCCCAGTCACCCCTTGGCGGACGTATGGCCACTCGGCTGTACGTCCGCTTCTCTTGCTCGCGCGTGTCGATTACGTTTCGACAAATGAAGGCGGCGGGTGTTGACGCATGACCAGACATGGGACTGTTATTACGCCACCGTGTTTGGTCGCGTTGGTTTCTGGTCGGTTACGACGACCTGGGGCGTGGCGCATTCCGGCCGAACCCTGTCCGTCAGGAGCCGTTCATGCCCGACTTCTCCCTCCCCGCCGCGAGCCGCCGTTCCGTCCTGCGCGGCGTAGGCGGCGCCGCCGTCCTCGGAGCCGGTATCCCCCTGCTGAGCGCCTGTGGCAGCAGCGGCAGCGGGTCCGACTCGAAGACCGTCACGCTCGGGTCCAACGCGTCCGACGCCGTGCCGAAGAAGGCGTTCGCGAGCGTCTACGCGGACTTCAAGAAGACCTCCGGCGTTACCGTCAAGGTCAACACGAAGGACCACAACACCTTCCAGGAGCAGATCAACTCCTACCTCCAGGGCACCCCGGACGACGTGTTCAACTGGTTCGCCGGGTACCGGATGCAGTTCTTCGCGGCCAAGAAGCTCGCCACCCCCATCGACGACGTCTGGGCGAAGATCGGGGACAACTTCCCCGACGCGATGAAGAAGCTCAGCAAGGGCGAGGACGGCAAGTACTACTTCGTGCCGATCACCACGTACCCGTGGGCGATCTTCTACCGCAAGAGCGTCTTCGCGGCGAAGGGCTACACCGTCCCCACCACCTGGGACGAGCTGGTCGCCCTCTGCAAGAAGATGAAGAGTGACGGCCTGGTCCCGATCGCCTTCGGCGACAAGGACGCCTGGCCGGCGATGGGCACCTTCGACCAGATCAACTTCCGCCTCAACGGCTACGACTTCCACAAGTCGCTGATGGCGGGCACCGAGTCGTGGACCGACCCCAAGGTCAAGGCGGTCTTCGACCACTGGGCCGAGCTGCTCCCGTACCACCAGGACGGCTTCATGGGCCGCACCTGGCAGGACGCGGCCCAGGGCATCGTGTCGAAGAAGTCCGGCATGTACCTCCTCGGCACCTTCGTGGCCCAGCAGTTCACCGTCAAGGCCGACCTCGACGACCTCGACTTCTTCGCCTTCCCGGAGATCAACTCCGCGTACGGCCAGGACACCGTCGAGGCGCCCACCGACGGCTTCATGGTCAGCAAGGCCCCGAAGAACCACGCCGGTGTCGTGAAGCTCCTGGAGTACCTGGGCACCCCGGCGGCCGAGGAGCTCTACCTCAAGACCGACCCGAGCGTGGTCGCGGCCTCCAGCAAGGCCTCCACCGCCGCGTACTCGCCGCTGCAGAAGAAGGCGTTCGAGATGATCGGCGCCGCCAAGAGCCTCACCCAGTTCATGGACCGCGACTCCCGTCCGGACTTCACCTCGACGGTGATGCAGCCCGGACTGCAGAAGTTCCTCCAGAACCCCAAGGGCGTCGACAGTCTGCTGTCCTCGATCGAGCGCCAGAAGAAGACGATCTTCGCCTCCTCATGATCTCCGAGACGACTACGACGAGCCCGGAGGCGGACGCCGTTCCGCCTCCGGGCCCCGCGCCTGCCGACAAGCGGGTCCCGCAGGGCGCCAAGCGCCTGCTGACCCGCCGTGACCGCATCACGCTCGCCTTCATGGCGGGCGTGCCGACGGTCCTGCACGTGGCCCTTGTCTGGGTCACCGCCCTCGCCTCCATCGCCCTGGCCTTCACCAGCTGGGACGGCATCGGCTTCTCCTCGATCAAGTGGGTCGGGCTGGACAACTTCAAGCAGTTGTTCACCGACAACCCGCAGTTCTGGCCCGCCCTAGAGCACAACGTCATCTGGTTCGTCGTGCTCATCCTGCTGCCGACGCCCTTCGGCCTGTTCCTGGCCGTGCAGCTGGACAAGAACATCCGCTTCAGCCGCGTCTACCAGACCGCGTTCTTCCTGCCGGTCGTCATGTCCCTGGCGGTCACCGGCTTCGTCTGGCAGCTGATCTACAACCCGGACACCGGCCTGATCAACAGCCTCATCGGGGCCAACAAGCCAGGCCACTACATCGACTGGATCGGCGACCCCAAGCTCAACCTGTGGGCCGTCCTGATCGCCGCCTCCTGGCGGCACGCCGGCTACATGATGATCCTGTACCTGGCCGGCCTCAAGGGCGTCGACCCGTCCCTGCGGGAGGCCTCCGCACTGGACGGCGCGAACGAGTGGCAGACGTTCAAGAACGTCATCTTCCCGACGCTGCGCCCCACCAACACGGTCGTCCTGGTCGTCACCATCATCGAGTCGCTGCGCGCCTTCGACCTGGTCTACGTCTTCAACAAGGGCGCCCAGGGCACCGAGCTGCTGTCGATCCTGATCACCAACAACATCATCGGCGAGTCCAGCCGGATCGGATACGGGTCGGCGATCGCCGTCGTCCTGCTGATCATCTCCCTCGCGGTCATCATTCCGTACCTGATCGCGACCTTCCGGAAGGAGCGGCGCGCATGACCACCCCCACCGCCGCGCTCGGCGTGAAGCAGCGCACCCCGCTCCGCCCCGCCCGGGTCCTGCTGCACACGTTCCTCGTCGTCACCTCGCTGGCCTGGCTCGCCCCGCTCCTGTGGGCGGTCTACGCGGCCCTGCGCCCGTACTCGGAGACCAGCAACAAGGGGTACGTCTCCTGGCCGGACACGCTGAACTTCGACAACTTCAAGAACGCGTTCCAGCAGTCCGACATGACGCACTACTTCGTCAACACGGTGATCATCGCGGTCCCGGCCGTGCTGCTCACGCTGCTGCTGGCGTCGATGGTCGCGTTCTACGTCAGCCGGTTCGACTTCCGATTCAACATCGCCCTGCTGCTGGTGTTCACGGCCGGCAACCTGCTGCCCCAGCAGGTCATCATCACCCCGCTGTACCGCCTGTACCTGCTGATCGACCTGCCCGGCATCACGATGAGCGGCAAGCTCTACGACTCCGCGCTGGGCCTCGTCCTCATCCATGTGGCGTTCCAGTCCGGCTTCTGCGCCTTCGTGCTCAGCAACTACATGCGGATGCTGCCGCACGAGTTGACCGAGGCGGCCCTCGTGGACGGCGCGTCCGTGTGGCGCCAGTACTGGCAGATCGTGCTGCCGCTGTGCAAGCCGGCGATGGCGGCCCTGGGCACCCTGCTCTCCATCTGGATCTACAACGACTTCTTCTGGGCGATCGTGCTGATCTCGACCGGCGAGAACATGCCGATCACCTCCGCCCTGAACAACCTCTCCGGCCAGTACTTCACCGACCCCAACCTGGTCGCGGCCGGCGCCCTGCTCACCGCGATCCCGACCCTGATCGTGTACTTCGCGCTCCAGCGCCAGTTCGTCAGCGGTCTCACGCTGGGCGCCAACAAGGGCTGACGCCACTTCGGTCCGGCCCTTCCTGTTGAAAGAGAACCACCGTGCACGACCACCCCTTCACCGCGCTCACCTCCGTCCCCGTGAATCCGCGCACCGCCCGGGCCCACGAGGAGGGCTGGCAGTCCTGGAGCCCGAGCGGCGCCTACCCCCTCGGGGCGCGCCCGTACCGGCCGGCCAACGCCAACTGGGCGACGGTCTGCTACCGCCCAGGCGCCACCGTCCCGGCCGATGTCTTCCAGGGCGAGGGTCTGCTCGCCCTGGACCCCGGCGACGGCTCTCCGGCCCGCCTGTGGGCGGCGGTCGACCCCACCGGATCGGTCCCGTCGATCCGGCTGTCGGTACGGGACGGGGTGGCGGAGATCGCCGCCGCCGGCCCGGTGAAGGAGTGGACGGGGTCCGGCATCCAGTCGGTCCTGGGGGACTGGGCCGACAGCCTGGCCCTGCCGTCCCCCCGCCCCGCGCCCACGGTCTGGTGCTCCTGGTACGAGTACTTCACCGCCGTCACCGAGGAGGACATCCACGAGAACCTCCGAGCGATGGACACCCTCGACCTCCCGATCGACGTCGTCCAGATCGACGACGGCTACCAGAAGGCCCTGGGCGACTGGCTGACCCTCTCCGGCCGCTTCCGCTCCCGGGCCGGCATCGCCGACACGATCCGCGCACGCGGCCGCAGGGCGGGCATCTGGACGGCCCCCTTCCTGGTCGACCCGGCCAGCGACCTGGCCGCCGAACACCCCGAGTGGCTGGTGCGCGACCCGGCCGGCGGCTTCGCCCACGCCGGCCGCAACTGGGGCCACGACCTCTGCGTCCTGGACCCCACCCACCCCGGCGCGGCGGCATACCTGACCGAGGTCTACGCCACCCTCCGCACCGAGGGCTACGACTACTTCAAGGCCGACTTCCTCTACGCCGGCGCCCTGGACGGCGTACGCCACAAGGAGGTCGACGCCATCGAGGCCTACCGGGCCGGGATCGCCCTGATCCGCGAGGCGATCGGCCCGGACGCCTACCTGCTGGGCTGCGGAGCGCCGATCCTGCCCTCCCTCGGCCTGTTCGACGCGATGCGGGTCAGCCCCGACACGGCACCGCACCGCCGCCCCGAGGCCGACGACTTCTCCCAACCCGGCCAGGACTCCGCCGAGTTCACGGGATTCGCCCGCCAGTGGCAGCACGGCCGCCTCTGGACCAACGACCCCGACTGCCTCATGGCCCGCCCGGCCGTCGAGACCCGCGAACGCTGGGCCGCCCATGTCGAGGCCACCGGCGGCCTGATGGCGTCGAGCGACCGCCTGCTGTCCCTGGACCAGTGGGGTGTGACGACAACCCGTCGTCTCCTGACGGGAGTTGACCGATGACCATTTCCTACGGCGGCGACTACAACCCCGAGCAGTGGCCCGAGGAGGTCTGGGCCGAGGACATGCGCCTGATGCAAGAGGCCGGGGTGACCATGGTCAGCGTAGGCATCTTCTCGTGGGCCCTGCTGGAACCGGCCGAGGGCGTCTACGACTTCACCCTCCTGGACAAGGTCCTCGACCTGCTCCAACAGCACGGCATCCAGGCCGACTTGGCGACCCCGACGGCGGCACCTCCGGCCTGGTTCTTCCGCGCCCACCCGGAGGCGCTGCCGGTGGACCGGGACGGCCGGAGACTGTCGTACGGCAGCCGCCAGACGTTCTGCCCCTCAAGTCCCGCGTACCGTACGGCCGCCCTGCGCATCGCGGGCGAACTGGCGCGGCGCTACGCGGCCCACCCCGCGGTCGCGATGTGGCACATCCACAACGAGTACGGCTGCCACAATCCGGCCTGCTACTGCGACGAGAGCGCGGAGGCGTTCCGGGTGTGGCTGCGCGCGAAGTACGGCGACAGCCTGCCGACGCTCAACGACGCCTGGGGTACGGTCTTCTGGAGCCAGTGGTACTACGACTGGGCGGAGATCCTGCCGCCGCGCGCGACGGGCGCGGTCCCCAACCCGACCCACCAGCTGGACTGGCGCCGCTTCTGCAGCGACGCGCTGCTGGCCCTGTACAAGGCGGAACGTGAGGTCCTGCGGGAGGCGGCCCCTTTGCTGCCCGCCACCACCAACTTCATGGTGATGTTCAACTTCGACGCGCTGGACTACTGGCGCTGGGCACCGGAGTTGGACGTCGTGTCGAACGACCACTACCTCCGCTCCACGGACCCCGAGTCGGAGATCGACATCGCGATGAGCGGCGACCTGGTCCGCTCGCTGGCGGGCGGCCGTCCCTGGCTGCTGATGGAGCACTCCACGGGCGCGGTGAACTGGCAGCCGGTCAACAGGGCCAAGTCGGCGGGGGAGTTGAGGCGCAACGCGCTCGCCCATGTCGCGCACGGCGCGGACGGCATCGCCTACTTCCAGTGGCGGGCGGCGAAGGCGGGCGCCGAACAGTGGCACTCGGCGATGCTGCCGCACGCGGGAACGGACAGCCGGATCTGGCAGGACGTGGTCCAACTGGGCGCGGACCTAGGGGCGTTGGCGGAGGTGCAGGGCAGCACGAGCACGGCGTCGGTCGCGGTGGTCTGGGACTGGAACGCCCGCTGGGCCCTGGAACTCCCGTCCCAGCCGAGCGAGGAGGTCCGCTACCTGGACCAAGTCCGCTCCTGGTACGAGCCGTTGTGGCGGTCGGGCATCGCGGTGGACTTCGTCCGCCCCGACGCGGACCTCTCGCCGTACCGCCTGGTCCTGGCCCCCAGCCTGTACCTGGTCGACGACACCGGCGCGGCCAACCTCTCCGACTTCGCGTCGTCCGGCGGCACGCTGGCCGTGGGCTTCCACAGCGGGGCGGTGGACGAGAACTGCCATGTGCGGCTGGGGGGTTACCCGGGAGCGTTCCGCGAGGTGCTCGGCGTCCGCACGGACGAACTGTTCCCGCTCCTGCCCGGCGAGTCGCTCGCGCTGAGCAGCGGCGGCGGTACGGCGTCCCTGTGGTCGGAGCGGGTCGCCCTGGCCGGCGCCGAGGCGATCACGACGTATGCGGAAGGCCCGCTGACGGGCATCCCGGCGGTGACGCGGAACGCGTACGGCGAGGGCACGGCCTGGTACGTGGCCACCCGCCCCGACCCGACGACCCTCGCCGGGCTCCTGGACCTCATCCGCAGGGAGGCGGGCGTGAAGCCGGTACGGGTCACACCGGAGGGCGTGGAGGCGGTGCTGCGGCGCGGGACGGACGCGGACTATCTGTTCCTCATCGACCATGCGGGGCAGGGGGCCGAGGTACCGGTCGCGGCCGACGCGGTCGAACTCCTCACCGGTGAGCGGGTGTCGGGCGGTTCGGTGAGTGTCCCGCCGGATGGCGTGGTGGTGGTCCGGGAGTAGAACGGACGGTCACTTCCGTGAGCGACGGCAAAGCCTCATGCTCGTACGAACTGGCCGCGATCCGCACCCAAGAGGTTCAGATGCTCCACCAGAGCCCTGCCGACTTCTGCGCCGAGTACGCCAAGGCGAACAGCACCGGCAAAACCGATGCGTTCGGCGCGGAGTCCACACTGGAAACGGTGACCGTCGTCAGCGAGACCCTCGACACGGCGCGGGTCGAGGCGCTCTGGTTCACCTGTGGCCACGACCCGGATTCCGGGTACTACGACGCTTTCGAGCGCACGGCCTTCCTCCTGGTCAAGCGGTCCGACGGGTGGCGCGTGCGCTCCGAGGAGAATCTCGGCTACGAGTGACAACTGGTCGGCGCCGCCGACCCCGCACTCCCGGCGGGCCCGTCCTCGTCAGAATCCTCCAGGTCCGGGCCCGGGCCCAGGCCCACCAAAGCCCCCGAACATCCCGCCGCCCGGCCCGTGATGGTGGAAGCCGTCGAGGAGCGCGTCCGCGAGGAGCATGCCGCCGACTCCCGCGGCGCCCGCGACGAGGGCGGTCTTCCACCACGGGGTGGTGTACCAACCCCCGGGCATGGAACGGCCGTTGACGACCCCGCCGGGGTAGTAGTACGGCGTGTTCGCACCGGGTTGAGGGGAGGCGGTGTACGTCTGTCCGCCGACCGTGACCTGACCGCCGGCACCCTGCGCGGGCAACTCGGGCCCCGGGTCGAGCCCCAGCGCGCCACGGGCGGTCCGGATGTGATGCAGCCCTTCGACGGCGGTCTGCGTGACCAGCCCGTACTGCATCGGCGAGTAGGCGACGGCGAGTTGCCCCTCGGCGGCACGGTGCCGCTCGGCGGCGTCGGCGAGGGCCTGCCGGGCGGCGCTGTTGCCACCCGCGTCCAGCGTGGACAGACTCCCGCCGAGCCGCTCCACCCACCGGGTGGCCTCGGCGCCCGCGTCGGCGTCGTAGACCTGCTGAGCGCTCCCGGCTCCGTACCCCGAACTCCCGCCGCCCACCTGCCGTTTGCCGTAGGCGACCGCGCCGCCGACGATCAGGGCCAGCAGCACCAACACGATGAGAAACACGACGTCCTCCCGTCCGCGCCGGGATCGGATCACCCCGTACGAGAGTGATCAGACGCCCCCGGGCTGAGAGGCCGCTGCGCGGGATCTGAGGGGTGGCTGTGAGTCGTGGCGGGTCGGGGAGATGTTCCCCTGCTTGCCTGAAGGTGAACGAACCAACCCTTTGCCCGAGTGCGGTTCGTTTATTGCCCTACCTTGAAAGATTCCTTGTACATCGATTGAAGTGACCCTGCCAGTCTTCTCGATCGTCAAGTGTTTGTGATCGATGTGCCAAAACCACGGGGTGGGTTGTGGGGGAATCCGGGGGCAGACGTGTGCGGCCGATGCGCACGGCGTGGCCGGCCGGCCACGGCGGACGGTACTCCGGTGGAGGTCACCGACGACCGCACGGAGTGAGAGACGACGTACGCCAATCCCGACGGCACGACGTTCCTGCGGAGCGAATGTCCTTCGACGAGTAGATGGGTCGCATCAACGGGATGAAGTGGGAGACGTGGAACTCCCCGAACTGGGAGGGTCTTTGTATGGTTGATGGCTTCGATGCGCTATTTCAATAAAATCGGGTGGACGGCGTACTTCGCTGGAGTGGACGGGGGTGAAATGGCGAGGATGCGCGATGTCGAGGCCTGGGACCCAATGACTGGTGTTGCTCTCGTCGTGGATCCGGATGAAGGGTCGCTCAAACCCGTTACTGCCTATGAGGACTTTACGCGCCTAGAAAGGGCCGGTCGCATCGTCGGGGTACTGCCAGGCGGGGGTTGGTCCGCTGTCTGGGAAGACGAAGACGCCGGGGAGAAGGTCTCGCAGAGTGTGCTGGGATGGCTCGTCACCGATGTTGGTGGAGCAATGCCTTTGGTTGTTTCATCGGATGGGTTGGTCGAGTCTGCGGAATCTGCGGACGGTTTGCTTCCGCCAACCCCGAATATTCTCGAATAGATCTCGACGGGGGCCCGCCGGTCTGGAGAGGCGGTCATTTGATATTGTCATGAGCGGAGAGATTCCCAACCCGCTTGAATGGCATCTCGCCTCCGATCGGGAGCTGGAGGAGTCTTGGGAATGTGAAGACTTCGCAAGGCTGCAACAAGTGGCAAGGCCTGTCTTCTTGTGTCCCAACTGCGGAAGAATTTGGGTCCATTGGGATGGAATCATTGATCGCGTTCCTTCCGTGTGGTGTGACCGTCGAAGATGTGCGAGATCGACTGCTTGAGCGCGGGGGAAATGTGGATATTCGCGATGGGCGGATATTCGTCTCGCACGAGGGATCTGTTGCCTGGATCGAATCGGGTGTGGAAGACGAGTTGAAAAGCGAGTACGAGTCGGATGAACTCGTCCTGATCGAGGGGCTCATAGGGAGCTGGACCGCTTTCGTCATCGACTATCGGTCGATGGGCGTCGCGGACTTCGCCGTGGCGGCCCTGTGCGGGCGTTGGCCTTGTGTGGTGGACGACGACGCAGGATTTATCGGGTGGGGGGCCGAATACCTCGCGCATCGCCCCCATTGAAGCGTGGGCGCGGGCGCGCCGCTGGGCGGCCGGACAGAACTCGGCCTCCTCAGTGGTGCAGCGCCCCCACCACGCCCTCGACCACCCGCAACGCGTCGCCGCTTCGCACCAGTTGGGCGATGTGCTCGATGTCGGCGTGGAAGATCCGGTCCTCGTCGACGGTCGGCACGGTTTCCCGAATGCGGGTCCGCAGGGCCTCCGCCGCCGGTGAGGGGGCAAGGGGTGCGAGGAGGTCGAGGGCCTGGGTCGCACACATCAGCTCGATTGCGATGACGTAGGCGAGTTTGTGGGCCGCGCGGTAGGCCTTCAGGGCGGCCAAGTAGCCGTTGCTGACCGCGTCTTCCTGGTTGGCGGAGGTGGTGATGTTGTCGGCGGATGCCGGGACTGCCATGCCCCGTAGTTCCATCGTCAGAGCGGCGGCCGTGTACTGGGCGATCATGTAGCCGCTGTTGAGGCCGGGCTGCGGTGCGAGGAACGCGGGCAGTTCGCTGAAGTTGCTGTTGACCATGCGGTCGGTGCGGCGTTCGGAGACCTTGGCGAGGACCGTCATCGCGTTGACCATGGTGTCGGCCTGGATGCCGACGTAGGTGCTGTCGCAGTTGGCCCCGCTCAGGGCGACCCCGTCCTCGCCCTCGGGGTGGATGACCGGGTTGTCGCCCACTGAGTGCAGTTCCTCGACGATGACCTCCTGGGCCTGTGCGAGCGCCCGCTTCGCTCCGCCGTGGATCTGGGGGACGGCGCGCAGGGAGAGGCTGTCCTGGAGGCGGTGGTCGAGGAACTCGGTGCTGATCGCGCTGGATGCGGTGAGTCGTCGTAGGTTCTCCGCGACCGCGGCCTGCTCGGGGTGGCGTTTGCGCTGCTGCAACCGGGCGTCGTAGGCGCGGACCGTGCCCTTGAGGGCCTGTACCGACAGGCTCGCGGCGATGTCGGCCGTCGTTGCCGCGACGCCTGCGTCATGGGCGGCGAGGACGGCTATCGCGGTGACGGAGTGAGTGCCGTTCGTCAGCGACAGGCCCTCCTTGCAGGCGAGCCGGGTGCGTTGCTCGTCGATGCGGGCCAACGCCGCGGCGCCGGGGAGGAGTTGGCCGTCGTAGGATGCCCGGCCCTCTCCCAGGAGTACGAGGGCCATGTGGGCCTCGGGGGCGAGGTAGCCGACGGAGCCTTCGCCGGGGACGTGCGGGGTGACGCCGGCGTTGAGCATGCGGCGGATCAGTTCGAGGGTCTCGAAGCGGATGCCGGAGTAGCCCTCGCCGAGGCCGATCAGCTCCATCAGGGCGATGGCTCGGACTATCTCGGTGGGCAGGGGTTCGCCGACCGACACGGCGTGCGAGCGGACGATGTTGCGTTGCAACTGCTCGGCGTCCGCCGGGTCGATGACCTCCGTGACGTTGTCGCCGAAGCCGGTGGTGACGCCGTAGACGAGGCGGTTCTCGGCGAGGAAGCGTTCGACCAGTGCGCGGGACTTGCGTACGCGGTCGACGTAGGTCGCGTCGAACTCGACCCGCGTGCCGTGGCGGGCGACCGCGACGAACTGCTCGACGGTGATCGGCTCCTTGCCCAAAGTGACAGCGGCCACGGACATCTCCCCGCGCTTGGCATGCATCCATTCGCTTGCCTGGCGAATGAATCACTTTATTTGGGGCTTGGCAAGGGCCGTCGAGCGGATGGTGTCGTTGGACTCGTCAACGCCCGCAAGCTGGCGGGCAACCTAACCCCCGTAATCCTCTGCACAGGTTAGTCCAGGCCCCACAGCTTTCGCGTCCTCGTCCACGACGAGGCGAGGCTCCGGGCCCTCCCGTCTGCCGTACCCCCACCGCCGGGGCGCGGCACGTCCCCTAGGCGTGCCGCGCCCCGTCCCCCGGTGTCCCCCGTCGGTCAGGCTTCGCTCGGCGTCGGCAGTACGCCCGTCCGTGCCGCTTCCCCGTACCACCGCGCGCTCGACTTCGGGGTGCGGGCCAGCGTCGCGTAGTCCACGTACACCGCGCCGAAGCGCTTCTCGTAGCCGTACGCCCACTCGAAGTTGTCCATCAGGGACCAGAGGTAGTAGCCCCGGACATCCGCGCCGTCCGCGATCGCGCGTCGTACCGCCGACAGGTGGCCGTGGAGGTATGCGATCCGCTCGGGGTCGTGGACCCTGCCCTCCGGGTCCGGCTTGTCGTCGTACGCCGCGCCGTTCTCCGTGACGTACAGCGGGAGGCCCGGGGCCTCCCTCGTGTAGCGGGTGATCAGGTCGTAGAGGCCTGTCGGGTCGATCGTCCAGCCCATCTCCGTGCGCTCGCCGGGGGTTTGGAGGAACGCCACGTCGTCCGCGCCCGGCCAGGGGGAGTACGCGCTCGCGCCATGGCCGTCCGCCCGCGGGGCCGGCCCGCTGGACTCCGCCGCCTCCACCAGCGTCGGCGTGTAGTAGTTCAACCCCAGTGCGTCCAGCGGCTGGTGAATTAGTGTCAGGTCGTTGTCGAGGACGTACGACCAGTCCGTGATCGATCGCGTCGCGTCGAACAACGACTGCGGATACGAGCCGTGCAGCATCGGGCCGTGGAACACTCCGTTGGCCAGGTCGTCGATCTTCCGGGCCGCCGCCAGGTCCGCCGGTGACTGCGAAGCGGGCCTGACCACCGACGAGTTGAGGCTCACCGCGATCGAGTTGCGGGCCGGGATCGCGGACCGGAGGGCCGAAGTGGCCAGACCGTGCGCCAAGTTGAGGTGGTGGGCGGCCTTCAGTGACGCCGCTGCGTCCGTGCGGCCCGGCGCGTGGACCCCTGAGCCGTAGCCCAGGAACGCGCTGCACCACGGCTCGTTGAGCGTGATCCACTGTTCCACGCGGTCGCCCAGCGCCTCGCCCACGATCTGCGCGTACTCGGCGAAGCGGTACGCCGTGTCGCGCTCCGGCCAGCCGCCCGCGTCCTCCAACTCCTGCGGCAGGTCCCAGTGGTAGAGGGTGAGGGCCGGCTTGATGCCGACCGCCAGCAGCTCGTCCACCAGGCGGCGGTAGNACGCGGAGGTCGCGGCGCCCCAGAGGAAGGCGGGGGGAAAGGTCACGGGGGTCACGGGCTCAGGCATGGAAGCGCTCCCATAAGGGGTCGTGGAGACCAATGAGTAGGAGGAGGGGAGGACGGGGGAGGGAGGGGCCGAGACTGGTGTGCTCGGCCCCGGATCGGGGGGTCAGCCCTTGACCGCGCCCTGCATGATCCCGCCCACGATCTGCTTGCCGAAGAGCAGGAAGGCGATCAGCAGGGGCAGCGTGCCCAGCAGTGCGCCCGCCATGATCACCGACTGGTCGGGGATGTAGCCGGTGCCCAGGGAGTTCAGGGCGACCTGGACGGTGGGGTTCTGCTGGTTGAGGGCGATGATCGGCCAGAGGAAGTCGTTCCAGGCCATCACGAAGGTCAGAAGGCCCAGGACCGCCATGGCCGGGCGGGCGGCCGGGAAGACCACGTGCCAGACCACCCGGAGGCTGCTCGCGCCGTCCACTCTCGCCGCCTCGATCAGTTCCGTCGGCAGGGCCTGGACGAGGTACTGGCGCATGAAGAACGTACCGAAGGCGCTGACCAGAGTCGGCAGGATCACCGTCTGGAGGTGGTTCGACCAGTGCAGGTCGGCCATCCACAAGTACAGCGGTACGACGGCCAGTTGGGGCGGGATCATCATCGTGCCGATGGTGAGCAGGAGCAGGGTGCTGGAGAAGCGGAACTTCAGCTTGGCGAAGGCGAAGCCCGCCAGGGTGGAGAACAGCACCGTGCCGATGGTGATCGTGCCCGCGACGACCGTGGAGTTGAACATCGCGGTGCCCATGCCGGCCTGGTCCCAGGCCGTCTGGAGGTTCTTGAACAGGTTCCCGCCGAACCACAGCGGCGGCGGGGTCTGGGCGAGCCGCGTGTTGGTGCGCGAGGCCGCGATCGCCGTCCACACCAGCGGGGCCAGCGAGACCAGCGCGAAGACCACCAGGACGACGTAGGTCAGCGGGCCCGCGTGCATCTGCTTGCCCGCGCCCATCACCCGGCGGCGCGGGGCGCGTGCCGCCGGTGCGGGCACCCGGTCCTGAGGGAGTGTCAATTCGCTTGTGGTCATTGGGACTTCCTCAGCCGTCGGGTGAACAGCAGGTTGATCGCGGCGACGATCAGCAGGATCAGGAACATCGACCAGGCGATCGCGGACGCCTTGCCGAGGTTGCCGATGATCCAGCCCTGGTCGTACATGTACAGACCGAGCGTCTGGTACTGGTGCTCGGAGCCGCCCTTCGAACCGCTGACCCCGCCGAACAGCAGGGGCTCGCCGAAGAGTTGGGTCGCGCCGATGGTGGAGACGACCACCGTGAAGAGGATCGTGGGCCGGAGTTGGGGGATCGTCACATGGCGGAACTGCTGCCAGCGGTTGGCGCCGTCGATGGCCGCCGACTCGTAGAGGTCGGCGGAGATCGCCTGCATCGCCGCGAGATAGATCAGCGCGTTGTAGCCCGTCCAGCGCCAGATCACGATCGACGACACCGCGAACTGCGAACCCCACGTGGACTCACGCCAGTTGATCGCGTCCACGCCCACGAAGTGCAGCAGCCAGTTGACCATTCCGCCGTCCCACGAGTACAGCAGCGTGAAGACGAGGGTCGCCGCCGCCACCGAGGTGGCGTACGGAGTGAGCATCACGACCCGCCACACGGTCGAGCCGCGCAGCCGGTAGTTGAGCAGATGCGCGATCCCGATCGCCATCAACAGCTGCGGCACGGTGGAGATCAGACCGATGGTGAACGTGTTCTTCAGGGCGTTCCAGAAGAAGTCCGAGGACAACAGGTTCCGGTAATTGTCCAGCCCCGCCCACGACTTGTGGTCCAGCGACGACAACTGCACGTTGTGCAGCGAGTACCAGGCCGTGTAGAGGAGCGGGATGAGCCCGAAGGCCCCGAAGATGATGAAGAAGGGGGAGATGAACGCGTACGGCGACGCCTTCATGTCCCAGCGGTACAGCCGGCTCCGCCACGAACTCGGGCCGGGCGCCGGCGTACCGCGACCGCCGCGGGCCGCGCCCGGCTCGTGGCCGGGCGCGGCGCCGGAGCCCGGCGCGGGGTGTGCGAGGGCCTGCTTGGAGCTGCTCACTGCCCGAGCACGTCCTTGATCTCCTTGGTGGCGGCGCTCCATCCCTGGGCCGGGGTCTTGCCCTTCTGCTCCACCTGGAGGATGCCGACGTCAGTGATCGCGGTACCGATCGGCTGGTCCTTGATGCCGAAGACCTGGACCGGGATCGTCTTCGCCGAGTCGGAGAAGATCTGCGTGATCGGCGCGTTCGAGAAGTAGGCCGTCGTGGCGGCGGCCGGCTTCAGGTTCGGGTACGCCGCCGGGGTGGACGGGAAGCTCGCCTGCTTGGCGAAGACCTTCTCCTGCTGCTCCGGCGCGGTCAGCCACTTCGCCAGCGCGATCGCGTCGGCCTGGTGCTTGGACGCCGTGGGAACACCGAGGAAGGAACCGCCCCAGTTGGCCGCGGTCGGCGCCGCCGCCACGTCCCAGTTGCCGCTGCCGGAGGTGCCGGCCTTCTCCTGGATGTAGCCCATCATCCAGGCGGGGCAGGCCACCGTCGCGAAGCTGGCGTTGGCGAAGCCCTGGTCCCAGGTCGGGTCGAACTGCTTCAGCTTCGCCGACATGTTGCTGGTGGCGACCTCCATCGCCGCGTTCCAAGCCGCCTTGACGCCGGTCGACTTGTCCCAGATGACGTTGCCGTCCTTGTCGTAGTACCGCTGGCTCTCGCCGCCGATGGCCGCGTTGTAGACGGAGGACGCGGAGTCCACGAACTTGGTGCCCTTGGGCGCCTTCTTCATGTAGTCCTTGCCGACATTGACGTACTTCGTCCAGTCGCCCTTCCACAGGGCGGCGAGCTGGGTGCGGTCGGTGGGCAGACCGGCCTTCTTGAAGAGGTCCTTGCGGTAGCAGATCGCCATCGGGCCGGTGTCGGTGCCGAGGCCTATCTGCTTGCCGTCCTTGGTGGTGGCCTGGGCGTTCTTCCAGGGCAGCCACTGCGACTTGTCGACGTCCTTGCCGAGGTCGACGAACTTGTCGGCCTGCGTCTGGACGGCCTCGGTGATGTTGCCGACCTCGATGGCCTGGATGTCGTCGGTGCCCGCGCCGGCCTGGAGCCGGGTGAGGACCTTGGGCCAGTACACGTCGGTACGGGTGGTGACGTCCTCCTTGATGGTGATGTTCGGGTGGAGCTTCATGTACTCGTCGTACAGACCGGCCTGCTTGTAGCCGAAGACGCCGAAGGTACCGACGGTCAGCGTGGTCTTGCCCTTGCCGCTGTCACTCGCGTTCGACGAGGTGCCGTCCGAGTCGCTGGAACAACCGGCCAGCACCCCCGTGGTCAGGGCGGCGACGGCCGCGAGGGCCATCAGCCGATGGGACCGTCGGGTACTCGTGCGCATTGCGTCCTCCTGTTGCCTGACGTGCCGACCCCCCGGCCAACTGCATTGTTGGGCCCGTTAGTTCACGCTGCGGCTCGGGCGGGGAACGTGCGGGATGTGTATGTGTCAGGTACCGTGGGAGCGCTCCCACCGGTGATGTGTTGAAGAGTCGTCGGTTCGCGCGGGGGTGTCAAGGGACCGGACGCGGAGAGATGCGTTCAGTTATTCGTCTGTTAGCTAACCGAGCGGGAGGCGGGGATTCGGCCGGAGGCGGGGCTCCGCACGCCCCTCTTCCCTGATCAGGACTGTTACATTCCAGGCCAACGGGTGGGTCTACAGGAGGCGGAGCCAATGGCAAGCCACGGAGCGCGGGGCCGGAGCGGCGGCCGGCCGACCTTGGAGGAGGTCGCGGCGCGCGCCGGAGTGGGCCGCGGCACGGTCTCCCGGGTCATCAACGGTTCGCCAAGAGTCAGCGACGCGACCCGCGCGGCCGTCGAGGCGGCGGTCGCCGAACTCGGCTACGTCCCCAACACGGCCGCCCGCGCCCTCGCCGCGAACCGCACCGACGCCATCGCCCTCGTCGTCCCCGAGCCGGAGACCCGCTTCTTCGCGGAACCGTACTTCTCGGACATGCTCAAGGGCGTAGGAGCCGAACTCTCGGAAACCGAGATGCAGTTGCTCCTGATCTTCGCGGGCAGCGACCGCGAACGGCAGCGCCTCGCCCAGTACTTGGCCGCACACCGCGTGGACGGCGTCCTTCTCGTCTCCGTCCACGCGGACGACCCGCTGCCGGACTTGCTGGCGCAACTGGAAATCCCGGCGGTGATCAGCGGCCCGCGCTCGGCGGCGGAAACCCTCACCTCCGTCGACTCGGACAACTACGGCGGAGCCCGCTCGGCGGTGGAACACCTGCTGACGCGCGGCCGCACCCGCATCGCCCACATCACCGGCCGCCTCGACGTCTACGGCGCCCAGCGCCGCGTCGACGGCTACCGCGAGGCACTGCTCGACGCGGGCCACGAAGTGGACGAACACCTCATCCAGCCGGGCGACTTCACCGAGGAGGGCGGCCGCCGGGCGATGAAGGAACTGCTCGCCCGCCGCCCCGACGTCGACGCGGTCTTCGCCGGCTCGGACGTCATGGCGGCCGGCGCCCGCCAGGTGCTCCGCGAGGAGGGCCGCCGTATCCCCGACGACGTCGCCCTCGTCGGCTACGACGACTCGGCCATAGCCCGCCACATGGACCCGCCCCTCACCAGCGTCCGCCAGCCAATCGAGGAGATGGGCCGCGCGATGATCGACCTCCTGCTGGCCGAGATCGCGGACCGGCGCCCGGCCACCTCCCGGGAACTCGAACGCCGACAGGCGGTACTGGCAACGGAGTTGGTGACGCGAGCGTCTTCATGAAGAAGCGGTCGCTCGGCCAAGCTGTTGCCCGTGACCTCCCATCCCCTCCTGGCCGTCGCCGAAGTCCCCGCCGTCGAGCCGTACCTCCGCACGGTGGGCGAGGTGTTCCGCGTCTTCCGCGAGCAGGACTCGGGATGTGTCTCGTACGGTGTCCAACTCCCGGACGGCGAGCGCTGGTTCGTGAAGGAGGCGACAACTGCCGCCGCCCAGGCCTCACTCGACCGAGCCTGGACCTTCCATCAGGCGGTACGGCACCCGGCGATCGTCCCGCAGCCGCACCGGATCGCGGTGGCGGGCAGTGGCCGTACGGCGGCGGTCATGCCCTGGCGCCACGGGGAGTCCCTGTACGGCCCCGCCCGCGCCCGTTTCCACGCGCTGCCCCTCGCCTCCGTCCTGCGCGCGGTCGACCGGGTCCTGGACGCGCACCTCGCGGTCGAGGCCGCGGGCATGGTGGCGGTCGACCTCTACGACGGCGCGTTCCTGTACGACTTCGGCGGCGACGCGCTCCACCTCGTCGACCTCGACGAGTACCGCCCCGGCCCCTTCGTCCTCGACGCGGACCGCCTCCCGGGCTCGGCCCGCTTCATGGCCCCCGAGGAGTGGTACCGGGGCTCCGTCATCGACATCCGTACGACGGTCTACGCCCTCGGCCGCAGCGCCCGTCTCCTCCTCGACGGCGGGGAGCGCCGGGCCTGGCGCGGTACGGCGGGTCAACTCGCCGTACTGGAAAGGGCTACCCGCGCCGATCCCGCCGAACGGTTCGCGGGCGTACGGGAGTTCACGGGTGCGTGGCGCGCTGCCACCTGATCTCGCCGTCCTGCCACTGTGCGGTCGGCGCCAGCCCGACTGCCGTGGCGACCGCGGCGGATGCCCGATGGTCCGGGTGGATGTGCGCCACGATCGTGGAAACCGCGTGGTCGCCGAGCCAGGACACCAGGCCCTTCGCCGCCTCCGTGGCCAGGCCCCGCCCCTGCCACGGTGCTCCGACCACCCACGCGATCTCCGCGACCGAGGCCGCCTCGGTGATCGTCGCCTGGACCGTGCCCACCAGACGGGACTCCGCCCGGAGTCGTAGAACCCAGTTGCACCAGACGGCGGTTGAGGGACCCGGGGAGCCTGCGACGAGGCGTTCGTAGCGGGTCCGCAGGGCGTCGGGAGTCAGCGGTTCGCCGCCGATGAAGGTGTGGAGGGCGGGGGAGGACAGGACCGTGGCCATTTCCTCCGCGTGCGTCGCGCTCAGAGGGACGAGATCCAGCCGGGCGGTGGTGATGAGTTCGGTGTCCATCGTGGCTCACAGCATCCAGGGGGCGGGGCCGGTGCGGCTGGCCCAGGCTGCCAGGGCGTGCTGGTCGAAGAGGCGGATGCCCATGGACCGTGCGTAGTTCGTGGCCGGCTTCGTGAAGCGTGAGGTGGTGACGACGGCGGCGACCTGGGCGCCGTGGACGTTGTAGCAGGTGCCCCCGAACCGCTGGAGGTCGCCGGAGCCGACGGTGGTCGTCGGGCCGTAGCGCTTGCACTGGATGACGATGCGCCGCCCGTCGGGCGCGTTCGCGACGACGTCGGCCCCGAGGTCCCCGGCGCCTCCGGTCCGGCGGGCGTCGCTGCATCCGTCCCGGTGGCAGAGGTAGGCGATGGCGTCCTCGAACTGGCGCGGGTCCATGACGTGGTAGCGGGCGATCTCGGTGGACTGCGCGGCGCGGACGCGGGCCTCCTCGGCCCGGCGGGCCTGGCGCGCGCCGCGCCGGCGTACGGCCAGGACCCCGCCGCCGACGAGAACGAGGGCGGCGACAGGTTGCACGGCGGGCGTCGTCGCGACCCAGCTGACCAGGGCGAGCAGCAGGCCGACGCCTGCGATCCCGGCGAAGACGATGACGAGGAAGGTGTCCCCGGCCTTGGCCTGGCCACGCGGCCTGGATGTCCTTCCCCGCGGGGACGTTCTGCGCATAGGGGCATGATGGACGCTGCACGGGTGCGGCGAACGCGGTGTGACCGGCTTGTGACAACCGGTGGTGGGTGGTTCCCGCCGTGTTCCCACAAGGCGGAAACGGATCAAGGGCCGACCCGTAACCACGGGTCGGCCCTTGATCTTCGAGGGTGAGTGACGGGACTTGAACCCGCGACTTCCTGGACCACAACCAGGTGCTCTACCAGCTGAGCTACACCCACCATGCCCGGTCGTTCACTCTGCGAGTTTCCGACCGGCCGAGAAAAAGTGTACAGGGTCCGAAGGGGTGCTCGCGCCCGCCTTTATCGCGCGGGCTGGACGTGCTTCGCGGCGATCGTGCGAGCCGTGTCGGAGTCGGGGCCGGGCTGCGGGACGAAGATCGCCTCGCGGTAGTAGCGCAGCTCCGCGATGGACTCGCGGATGTCGGCGAGGGCGCGGTGATTGCCCTTCTTCTCGGGGCTGTTGAAGTACGCCCGCGGGTACCAGCGGCGGGCCAGCTCCTTCACCGAGGACACGTCCACGATGCGGTAGTGCAGGTACTCCTCCAGGGTCGGCATGTCACGGAGGAGGAAACCGCGGTCGGTGCCGACGGAGTTGCCGCACAGCGGGGCCTTGCCCGGCTCCTTGACGTGCTCCCGGATGTACGCGAGGACCAGCTCCTCCGCGTCGGCCAGCGTCGTGCCGCCGGCCAACTCGTCGAGCAGGCCGGACGCGGTGTGCATCTGGCGTACTACGTCCGGCATCGTCTCCAGCGCCTGGTCCGGCGGGCGGATGACGATGTCCACCCCCTCGCCGAGCACGTTCAGCTCGGAGTCGGTGACGAGGGCGGCCACCTCGACGAGAGCGTCATCCGACAGCGAGAGGCCGGTCATCTCGCAGTCGATCCACACCATGCGATCGTTCATGTGTCTAACCTTAAGGTGCGCGTCGCTCAGCTGAGCCAACCGTGCGGTGACCTTGTGGTGCGGGGGGCGCGCGAAAGCCCCCGGAGATCTCCTGACGGAGACCCCCGAGGGCGTGCTCTGGTGCTACGTCGCGCTGCGCTGGCCGGGCAGGCTCGCCGCCGTACGACTCGTGGCGTACGCCTCACGGCCGTTCTCCGCCGCCGCAGCGGAGGAGGCCGCCGCGGACAGCGCGCTCGCCGCCGTACGACGGGTCTGCATCGGGACCGGGCCCTCCGGGTGGAGCGAGGGCGGCAGGCCCGTCGGGCCCAGGGACGACGGACCGCCGGGCTGGCCCGGGGCGCCGTCGCCGTCCAGCTGCTTGTCGCCCTGAGGCCTGCGGGCGCGGTACGCGGCCCGGTAGGCGGCGGGCGACGAGCCCAGCTGGCGGCGGAAATGACCGCGCAGCGCCACCGGCGAACGGAAGCCGCAACGGCCCGCGACCTCGTCCACCGAGTAGTCCGACGTCTCCAGCAGGCGCTGCGCCTGGAGCACCCGCTGCGTGATCAGCCACTGCAGGGGAGCGCTCCCGGTGAGCGAGCGGAAGCGGCGGTCGAACGTACGCCTGCTCATGTACGCGCGTGCCGCCAGCGTCTCCACGTCGAACTGTTCGTGGAGGTGCTCCAGCGCCCAGGCGACGACCTCCGCGAGCGGGTCGGCGCCGATCTCCTCTGGTAAAGACCGATCGAGGTAGCGCTCCTGACCGCCGCTTCGGCGCGGGGGGACCACCAGGCGCCGGGCGAGCGCGCCGGCCGCCTCGTTGCCGTGGTCCGTCCGCACGATGTGGAGACAGAGATCGATTCCGGCCGCCGTACCGGCGGACGTCAGCACGTCTCCGTCGTCGACGAAGAGTTCCCGTGGATCCACGTGCACCGACGGATAGCGCTTGGCCAGCGTCGGCGCGTACATCCAGTGGGTGGTCGCGGGACGGCCGTCCAGCAGGCCCGCCGCAGCCAGCACGAAGGCGCCGGTGCACAGGCCGACTATGCGGGCCCCTTCTTCGTGCGCCCGGCGCAGTGCGTCGAGTGCTTCCTCCGGCGGTGGCGCGGTGATCGACCGCCAGGCAGGCACGACGACGGTGCCCGCCCGCGAGATCGCCTCCAGGCCGTGCGGTGTAGTGAGTTCCAGCCCGCCGGTGGTGCGCAGGGGGCCGTCTTCTCCGCCGCACACAAGCAGGCGGTAGCGCGGAACTCCGGCGTCCTGCCGGTCGATTCCGAACACCGACAGCGGTATGGAACTCTCGAAGATGGGGCCGCCGCTGAACAGCAGCACCGCGACGATCTCCTTGCGGCGTCGCCCGGAAAGCTTCCGGGCCGCGGCTTCCGGCGCGGCAGTGGAGTCGTGGCTCATACTGCTAAGCCCCCCTCGGTGGTCGCGGCTCCTCGGTTGTGTCGCTCCTGCACGTTTCCCCTCGGTCCTGCACGAGTCCCCCGCCGTAAGACGTCAAGATCGAATCTACTGTGTCCAGTGGTGCCGGGGTGACCAGTTCGGCAACCGGCACATTGTCGACATGGCAACTTGGCGTAAAGCATTCGATCACGAAGCGTTGCACTCGTGGGCCGTGCAGGGAAGTGCGCCTCCCCGTAGTGGCCAATCCCCGTAGGGTGCGCAGGCCCTCCCAGACCCTTTCGGTGCAGGTGGAACGGGGGTTGGGGGGTGGTTCGGACAACAGATGCACGGTGGCCGGAAGTTGGCTGAAAAGCGTCGGGCGCGTGCGCGGAAACCGGTCAGTCGACCGGTGCGTTTCCTCCCGCGTGCCGACCGCCCCGGTGCGCCCCCGCAGCCGCCCGGTGACGGTGGCCGCGGTGCGGGGACTCCTCCTCGTCCAGCAGCCGGGCGGTGCCCCGTTCGGAGCGGCGCAGCAGTACCCGGCAGGCGGCGGTGACGGCCGCGAGACCGAGGGCCGTGCCGGCGGCGCCGGCGAGCGAGGTGCCGTACCAGAGGAGGACCAGGGGGACGAGGACACAGCTGAAGACCGCCCAGCGGACCACATCGGTGGCGGTGTCCGGGCCGGGGTGTGCCTCGGAGGTCGTACGGTGTCCGGACATGGCGTGCTCCCTGGGGCGGCGGTTCGCCGGGTTCAACGCTTGTTCGATGCGTCGGTCACTGTAGGGCAGCCCACGGGTGGACGCGGGGATAAGTGAATCCTGTGCAAACCGCCTGTACGGGGCAGCAACCATTGCGTTACGGGCGCCCCCTCGTGCATGCTCCGGGGAACTCCGCCGGAGCGTGTGCGGGATATGGGCTAAGGAGGACTGGCGCCGTACCCTTGGGGGTATGGGGTTGGGAAGATGATTCCCGGACACAGCTCCGGACACAGCTCCGCCGCACACTGTTGTCCCCTCCCAAGAGGATCAAAAAGCCGAGACATCCATGGCCGGTCACGAATCTTTCGAACCCGCGGACCGCAAGCGGCCCGTCGCCGATCCCACGGCGGCCGAGCCCCTGGCGGCGGAACAGCCACGTCATTCCTGCGATCCCGCCTTCAAGCACGGCGTCGTCGTCGGTTTCGACGGCTCCACGTCCAGTGAGCGTGCCCTCGCGTACGCCATCGGCATGGCCCATCGTTCGGGCTCGGGCCTGGTCATCGTGCATGTCGCGAACCGGCTGCCCACCACGGTGTGGGCGGGCTGCGAGCCACCGGTCTTCGTCGATGTGCCGGATCACCGCACCGAGGTGCTGGGGCTCGAGCTGGCGTGCGCCGAGTACCTCGCCGAAGTGCCCTGGATCCTCGTCGAGCGCGGTGGCGACATCTGCCACGAGCTCGAAGAGGTGGGACGGGAGTACGAGGCGGACGCGATCGTCGTGGGCTCGACCCATGGCATCGTCGGACGCATCTTCGGCTCCGTCGCGGGGCGGCTCGCGAAGCGGGCGCAGCGGCCGGTCGTCGTCATCCCGTAACTCGTAGGTCCAACTCGCCGGTCGGCTCCGAATTCAGTGCTGTGCAGAGGTGTTTGTGTCCTTGTGAAGGGCATATATCGGTCACACCGCACAACCGCACATGCATGAAGGGAGCCCGCCGTGGACAATGACGTCTCCGCGGGAAGCACGGGAAGCACCACCTCTGTCGTCGGCCGACTCGCCCTGGGAATCACCCTGTTGGCCTTCGGGCTCGGGTACACGGATGTCATCAACGGAGTGTCGGCGGCTGACGCCGTGTCACTCGCTCACTACGTAGGCGGAGTTGCGCTCTTCGTCGCGGGACTGTTCGCGTTCCGCGACGGTGACTCGGCCACGGGGACCGCATTCGCGGCCTTCGGCGCACTCTGGTTCACCTGGGCCGTCAGCGCGGGCAACTCCGTGTCGGACAACGCGGCGGGGTTGTTCCTGCTGCTCTTCGCCCTGGTCGCTCTCTCCGTGACCCTCGCGGGTGGGGATCAACTCACCCAGGGGACATACGGGTTGTTCTTCGTCTCCCTTGTGCTGCTTGCCATCGCGCAGTTCGCCGGCAACGACGGGCTGAGCAAGGTCGGCGGGTGGTTCGGTGTCGCTGCGGGGGCTGTTGCCTGGTATTCGGCGACGGCTGCGTTGGCTCACTGGCCGACGGTTCTTCCGCGGCGGGCGGCTGGTCGGGGCGTGACGGCTACCAGTTGACCGGCGGCAGAAAGGCCCCCCCACGTGTGTGAGGCAACACGTGGGGGGCCTTTGCGTTGAGTGGCCTCTGCAGGCCGGTGGGGGTTGCTCGCGCAGTTCCCCGCGCCCCTAAGAACCTCTACTCGACCGTGACCGACTTCGCGAGGTTCCTCGGCTTGTCGATGTCCCGGCCCAGCGCCAACGCCGTGTGGTACGCGAGGAGTTGGAGCGGGATGCCCATCAGGATCGGGTCCAACTCGTCCTCGTTCTTCGGGACGACGATCGTCTGGTCGGCCTTTTCCTGGTGCTGGTGGGCCACCGCGAGGATGCGGCCGCTGCGGGCCTTGATCTCCTCCAGGGCGGCGCGGTTCTTCTCCAGGAGGTCGTCGTCGGGGACGATCGCGACCGTGGGGAGGGCGGGCTCGATCAGGGCGAGGGGGCCGTGCTTCAACTCCGAGGCGGGGTAGGCCTCGGCGTGGATGTACGAGACCTCCTTGAGCTTCAGCGAGGCCTCGCGGGCCACCGGGTAGCCGCGGACTCGGCCGATGAACAGCATCGAGCGGGCCTCGGCGTACTCGGCGGCCAGCTTCTTGATCTCGTCCTCGCGGTCGAGGATCTCGGAGATCTGGGCCGGCAGCTTGCGCAGGCCCTCGATGATGCGCTTGCCGTCGCGGACCGAGAGGTCCCGGGTGCGGCCGAGGTGGAGCGCCAACAGGGCGAACGCCACTGTGGTGTTGGTGAAGCACTTGGTCGAGACGACACAGACCTCGGGGCCCGCGTGCACGTACATGCCGCCGTCCGCCTCGCGCGCGATCGCCGAGCCGACGACGTTCACCACGCCGAGGACGCGGGCGCCCTTGCGCTTCAACTCCTGTACGGCGGCGAGGACATCGTAGGTCTCGCCGGACTGGGAGACCGCGATGTAGAGGGTGTCGGGGTCCACGACCGCGTTGCGGTAGCGGAACTCCGAAGCCGGCTCGGCGTCCGCGGGGATGCGGGCCAGCTCCTCGATCATCTGGGCGCCGATCATGCCCGCGTGGTACGAGGTGCCGCAGCCGAGGATCTTGACGCGGCGGATCTGCCGGGCCTCGCGGGCGTCGAGGTTGAGGCCGCCGAGGTGCACGGTGGAGAAGCGGTCGTCGATGCGGCCGCGCAGTACGCGGTCCACGGCGTCGGCCTGTTCGAAGATCTCCTTGTGCATGTAGGTGTCGTGGCCGCCCATGTCGTAGGAGGCGGCCTCCCACTCGACGGTGGTCGGCTCGGACGTGGTGCGGGTGCCCTCGGTGGTGTATGTCCGGAAGTCGTCGGCCTTGAGGGTCGCCATCTCGCCGTCGTCGAGGGTCACTATCTGGCGCGTGTGGGTCACCAGTGCGGCGATGTCCGAGGCTACGAACATCTCCTTCTCGCCGATGCCGAGGACCACGGGGGAGCCGTTTCGAGCCACCACGATGCGGTCGGGGAAGTCGGCGTGCAGGACGGCGATGCCGTACGTCCCCTCGATCACCCGGAGGGCCTGGCGGACCTTCTCCTCCAGGGTCTCCGCCTGGGAGCGGGCGATGAGGTGGGTGAGGACCTCGGTGTCGGTCTCGGAGAGGAACTCGACGCCGTCGGCTTCGAGCTTCTTCCGGAGGTCGGAGGCGTTGTCGATGATGCCGTTGTGGACGACGGCGACCTTGCTGTCGGCCGACAGGTGCGGGTGCGCGTTCACGTCGGACGGGGCGCCGTGCGTGGCCCAGCGGGTGTGGGCGATGCCGGTGGTGCCCTTGAAGCGCGCCGGAACCTTGGCCTCCAGGTCACGGACCCGGCCCTTGGCCTTGACCACCTTCAGGCCGGCCGTCTTGGGGGCCGTGATGGCGATGCCCGCGGAGTCGTAGCCGCGGTATTCCAGCCGCTGCAGGCCCTCCAGCAGAAGCGGAGCAACGTCACGCTTGCCGATGTATCCGACGATTCCGCACATATATAGGTATTCCTAGCCGTAGACGATGCGGCGCAGCTGCCTGAGCGTGAGCTCCGGCGGTGCGACCGCCCGGTATTTCAGGTCCGCCTCGATCCGGTCGAAGATCGTCGCGTTGACCAGGCCCTGGGCCTGGAGCTCGCGGTGGCGGCGACGGACGTAGTCCTCTGTCGTCTCGTCGAAGTACGCGAGCACGTCCTGGATCACCCGCAGCGCCTCGCCCCGGTTGAGGGTCGTGGAGCGCGTCAGATGATCAACGAGTTCGTCGTGCACCCGGTTGATCCTGGGGTACCGGGGGAAGGTTTGCAAGAATCCTGCCCGATATCGGGCAGCGGTCTGTTGAATGTCTTATGGGACTCTGTTCGCAAGCTGTCCATCCTGTGTCTTGTGTTACGTCGCTCATATGGACGAGTTTCAGACGCCATGGACATTCCTCGTATGGGAGTACCCGAAGAGCTCGCCGAGCGCATGAGCATGGCTGAGCAGCACGAGTACCTACGCTCGAAATTCTCCCGGCGCACGATGATCAGAGGCGGCGCCGTGACCCTCGGCGCCGTCGCCGGTGGCGTGTTCGTCCCGGGCGCGGTCGCCCAGGCGGCCGTCCCCAGCCAGGCCTCCGCCACCTACGCCGCCACCTCCTCCAGCGAGTCGATCGACGGGGCCCTCGTCTCCCCGTTCGGTCGCCACCTCGCGTTCGGCAACGACCCGAGCACCGAGGTCACGGTCTCCTGGCAGGTCCCGACCAACGTCAAGAAGCCGTTCGTCCGGATCGGCGCGCACCCCTGGGACCTCTCCCGCAAGATCGAGGCCGAGGTGCGCACGCTCTACACCCCGGCGGGCGTCGGCGCGAGCGGCGACCACACCCAGTACTACCTGCACGCCAAGCTGACGCACCTGCGTCCGGGCAAGACGTACTACTACGGCGTCGGCCACGCGGGCTTCGACCCGGCCGAGGCGCACCTGCTCGGCACGCTGGGCACGTTCAAGACCGCCCCCGACAGCGCCGTGCCGTTCACCTTCACGGCCTTCGGCGACGAGGGTGTCGGCTACCACGGCCTGGCCAACAACAGCCTGCTGCTGGGCCAGAACCCGGCCTTCCACCTGCACGCCGGCGACATCTGCTACGCCGACCCGGCCGGCGCGGGCAAGACCGCCGACACCGGCTTCGACTCGCGCGTCTGGGACCAGTTCCTCGCGCAGACCGAGTCGGTCGCCAAGTCCGTGCCGTGGATGCCCGCCTACGGCAACCACGACATGGAGGCCTGGTACTCGCCCAACGGCTACGGCGGCGAGGACGCCCGCTGGAACCTGCCGGACAACGGCCCCGACAAGGCGAACCTGCCGGGCGTCTACTCCTTCGTCTACGGCAACACGGCGGTCATCTCGCTCGACGCCAACGACGTGTCCTTCGAGATCCCGGCCAACCTCGGCATCTCGGGCGGCACCCAGACCACGTGGCTGGAGGGGCAGCTCAAGAAGTTCCGCGCGTCCAGGGACATCGACTTCGTGGTGATCTTCTTCCACCACTGCGCGTACTGCACCTCCACCGCGCACTCCTCGGAGGGGGGAGTGCGCAACGAGTGGGTGCCGCTGTTCGAGAAGTACACGGTGGACCTGGTCATCAACGGCCACAACCACCAGTACGAGCGCACCGACGTCATCAAGAAGAACGCCGTCGTCAAGAAGCTGCCGATCGGCGGCACGGCGTACCCGGAGACCGAGGGTGTCGTCTACGTGACGGCGGGCGCGGCCGGCCGCAGCCTGTACGCGTTCTCCGCCCCGGACTCCTACGAGGGTCACGTCGCCGACGTCGACTCCGTGGCCGCCTTCATCAACACGAAGGACGGCAAGGTCAACGAGACGGTCGCCTGGTCGCGCGTGCGCTACCTCAACTACTCGTTCCTGCGCGTGGACGTCCAGCCCGCCCACAAGGGCCGTACGGCCACCCTGACGGTCCGCGGCATCGCCGAGACCGGCGCCGAGATCGACCGCTTCACGGTCGCCCGCAAGGCCAAGTAACTCCCGTCACTGTCAAGTGACTTCCGTCGTACGCCCGGAAGGCGGGGCGTAGACACCGCAGGCGGTCCTCAAGTCCCGGATGGTCACATCCGTTTGAGGACCGCCTGTTTGGCCATCGAGAACTCCTCGTCGGTGAGCACCCCGTCCCGGTGCAGCTCGCCGAGTTCACGCAGCCGCCGCAGCAGCGCGTCGTGGCCGTCCTCCGCCGCGGCCGTCAACTCCCGGGCGGGCTCGGCCTGTTCGAGTCGTACGTCCGTCTCGGCGGCGGCCGGGTGCGGGAGGCGGGCCTGGACGGCCGCGGCGATCAGGGCCATCAGCGGGTCCTTCTTGAAGCCCCACAACTCCACTGAGTTGGGGTCGTACTTGGGCGGTGCCTTGGTCGGCGCGTGGCGCACCGCGAAGCGGATGTAGCCGTTCTCCAGACCGGCCGACGGCCGCCACTCCACGCCTACGAGGTCCGTGACGGCGAGGGTGCGGGCACCGGCCGCGGACTTGGCGTCCTCCGTCTTCCAGTTCCACTCCAGCCGTACGTGCTCGCCGTCGAAGCTCGCGGTGCCGTCCCCGGCGGAGACGGAGAGCGGCACGGCCGGGCCCGGCAGCAGGTACTCGGCGACGGGGTCGGCCGGGACCCCGTCGAGCAGCAGGGCGTTGCGCACCTCGTCCACGAAGTACTCGGCGACGCCGTACCGGTCCGATTCCACGGTCAGTTGATAGGGGTCGTCGCCCTCGGCGAGCCGGCCGCCGGTGGCGTGCAGCAGCGGGTCGGCGCCGTCGCGCAGCCGCAGTCTCAGCCGCCCCGACCTGCGGCCCTGCTCGAACGAGACGCCCGCCAACGCGCCCAGGGGAACGACGAGTTCGCCCAGCGTCCTGCGGAACAGGCCGACGTTCTTGTCCCGTCCGGGAGTCAGCCGCAGGGCGTCGCCGTCGAAGATCCAGGTGCCGTCCTTCTGGATGATTTCCGCCATAGGAGGGATTGTTCCATCGCCTTGGCGACAGAATGGTCTGTACCTGTCCGGCTTCGGCTTCCGGCTTCCGGCTTCAAGGAAGGCACCGCTTGTGAGACACCTTGTGAGACAGCGCCACAGAACGACCCGCCTCCTCGGTTCGCTGCTGCTCGTCGCCGCCGCGAGCGTGTCCGTCGTCGGCGCCGCACCCTCCGCACCGCCCGCCGCCGTCACCCCGCTGGGCCGGGTGGTCCCGGCGCCCGCGTCCGTCACCCCCGGCGGACAGCCGTACCGGATCACGAGCACCACCCGTATCCGCGTCGGCGAGTCACGCGAGTCGCGCCGGATCGGCGAGTACCTCGCGGGCATCCTGCGCCCGTCCACCGGCTACCGGCTGCCGGTCACCTCGCGAGGCAAGGGCGGTATCCAACTCCGCCTCGCCAAGGGCACGTTCGGCGCCGAGGGCTACCGGCTCGTCAGCGGGACCTCCGGTGTCACCATCACCGCGAGCAGGCCCGCCGGGCTCTTCCACGGCGTCCAGACCCTGCGCCAACTCCTCCCCGCCGCCGTCGAGAAGAACTCCGTGCAGCGCGGACCCTGGGGGATCGCGGGCGGCACCATCGAGGACTCCCCGCGCTACGCCTACCGCGGCGCGATGCTCGACGTCTCCCGGCACTTCTTCACGGTCGCCCAAGTCAAGCGCTACATCGACGAGTTGGCGCTCTACAAGATCAACGAACTGCATCTGCACCTCAGCGACGACCAGGGCTGGCGCATCGCCGTCAACTCCTGGCCCCGGCTGGCCACTTACGGCGGCTCGACCGAGGTCGGCGGCGGCGCGGGCGGCTACTACACGAAGGCCGACTACAAGGAGATCGTCCGGTACGCCGCCTCGCGATATTTGGAGGTCGTCCCGGAGATCGACATGCCGGGCCACACCAACGCGGCCCTCGCCTCCTACGCAGACCTGAACTGCAACGGCGTGGCACCCCCGCTGTACACGGGCACGGACGTCGGCTTCAGCTCGCTGTGCGTCGGCAAGGACGTCACCTACAGCTTCGTGGACGACGTGATCCGTGAACTGGCCGCGCTCACCCCGGGCCGCTATCTCCACATCGGCGGCGACGAGGCGCAGTCCACCAGCCACGAGGACTACGTCAAGTTCATGGACCGGGTGCAGCCGATCGTCACCAAGTACGGCAAGACGGTGATCGCCTGGCACCAGATCACCGGCGCCCACCCCGTGAAGGGCGCCCTCGCCCAGTACTGGGGTCTCGACGACACCGACGCCGCCGAGAAGGCCCAGGTCGCCGAAGCCGCGAAGAACGGCACCGGACTGATCCTCTCGCCCGCCGACCGGGTCTACCTCGACATGAAGTACACCGAGGACACCCCGCTCGGCCAGGACTGGGCGGGCCTGGTCGAGGTCAAACGGTCCTACGACTGGGATCCGGGCAACTACCTTCCCGGGGCGCCGAGTTCGGCGATCCGGGGCGTCGAGGCACCGCTGTGGACGGAGACCATCGTGACCGACGCCCATATCCAGTACATGGCCTTCCCCCGGCTGCCGGGCGTGGCCGAGCTGGGCTGGTCGCCGGCGTCGACGCACGACTGGGACACCTACAAGGTCCGGCTCGCGGCACAGGCCCCGCGCTGGGACGCGCTCGGGATCGACTACTACCGGTCGCCCCAAGTGCCTTGGCCCGCACGGTAGTTGTTTCCTGGCATGAGGACGGGCACCCCGGGGGACCGTACCCCGGGGTGCCCGCCTGCTTGTGCGGTCAGAACCCGGCGATGGGGTTCTTCAGGGTGCCGACGAGCTGGAGCGCGCCGGAGGGGTCCGCCAGGTCCACCATCTGCTCGTTGTTGCGCAGCTGGAGCCGGTTGAGGCAGGACAGCGAGAACTCCGGGGCGAACATGTCGTACTGCCGGAACTTGTCGGCGAGTTCGGGTGCCGAGTCCTGGTACTCGCGGGTGACCTCCGCGACCGTACGCCAGAAGTCGTCCTCCTCAAGGACGCCCTCGGCGGCCAGGTTGGAGGCGAGGAAGCGGAAGAAGCAGTCGAAGACGTCGGTGAAGATCGACAGGAGCTTCTTGTCCTCGGGGACCTCGACCCGCAGCCGCTCCACCGTCGGCGGCAGCACCGCGTCCGGGTCCATGACGGCGATCTCCTCGGCGATGTCCTTGTAGATCGCGCGCTGGACCACACCGTCCTTGAGGACGAGGATCACGTTCTCGCCGTGCGGCATGAAGACCAGGTCGTAGGCGTAGAAGCTGTGCAGCAGCGGGGTGAAGTACGCCCGCAGATAGCGCCGCAGCCACTCCACCGGGGTCAGTCCCGAGTGCTCGATCAGCGCGCCGGCGAAGGACGCGCCCTCGTGGTCGAGGTGGACCAGCGAGGCCATCGTCGCCAGGGACTCGCCGTCCCGGAGCGAGGAGACCGGGCTCTCGCGCCACAGGGCGGCGAGCATTTTGCGGTACGGCGAGTAGCGGTCGGTCGCCGCCTCGTACTCCAGGTGCCGGTAGCCGACGGCGGCCCGCTCGCGGATGATCGACAGGCCGGTGGACTTCAACACCGGGTCGTTGGCGATGAGTTGGGCGAGCCAGTCGTTGATCGCCGGGGTCGCCTCCATGTAGGCGGCCGAAAGTCCGCGCATGAAGCCCATGTTGATGACGGACAGGGCCGTCTTCACGTAGTGCTTCTCGGGGTCGGACCTGTTGAAGAACGTCCGGATGGACTGCTGGGCGAGGTACTCGTCGTCGCCCTCGCCGAGGCAGACGAGGTGGCCGCGGGCGACCTCGGCGGCGAAGGTGACGGTGAGCTTGTTCCACCACTGCCAGGGGTGGACGGGGATGAGGAGGTAGTCGTCGGGGTCGACACCCATCTCGGAAAGTGTGTCGCGGAAACGGTTCAGTGTCACACTTCCCAGCTCGTCCCGCAGGAAGGACTCGTACTCGATGCCCACACCCGCCGTGAACGCCGCCCGTGAACGGTGCGCGGCCAGCCAGACCAGCCGGACCGGGCTCGCGGTCTCGGGGGCGTACGAGAGGTACTCGTGGACACCGAAGCCGAGCCGCCCGTTGTTGGCGACGAAGCAGGGGTGGCCCTCGGTCATCCCCGTCTCGATGGCCTGGAAGTCGCTCCGCACCAACTCGGCGACCGGGAGCTGCGGCTTGGTGAGCTTGTAGCAGGTGCCGGAGAGGGTGGAGGAGATCTCCTCCAGGTAGACCGGCAGGATCGCCTCGCTCAGCCCCAGCGACTTCTGCAGCTCGATGAAGAACTCCAGCGCGGCGAGGGGGAGTTCGGCGCCGTCACGCTGCCGCGTGATGGAGTCGGCGTCCACCTGCCAGTGGTCGAGGGTGCGCCGGACGGCACTGAACCCGTACCGGGTCAGACCGTCGTCGCTGCGGACCTCGAAGCGGCCGTCGGCAGTGGCCTCCGGCGTGACGAGCCGCTCGTGCGCGAACTCGGCGAGGGCCTTGCGGATCAGCTGGCGGTTGGCCTTCTCCCAGCGCTCGGGGGAGAGATGGGCGACGGCGTCGGCGAGACTCATGCGGTCACCGCCGTCGCGTGCAGGAACTGTTCCCGGGTGCAGAAGCTCAACAAGGCCATTTTCTCCGGCTTCTGGATCTCACGCTCGGGCACGAACCCGACCGCCTCGTTCAGGGCGTGCACGGCGGTGTTGGACACGTCCGGTTCCACGACGACCCGCTCGACGGCCGGATCCTCGAAGAGGCGGGCCATCACAGCGGTGATCACCGCCCGGGTGAAGCCGTGGACGGGAGTCTCGGTGGCCGGTGTCAGGAAGTGCATCCCGACATCTCCGGGCAACGGCTCGTACAGGCCGACCAGTTCGCGGTACCGCGGGTCGTAGTACTCCATCAGGAAGACGGGCACCCCGTCCTGGAGCCCGAGCAGCGCCTGCTGGTGCTCGTCGGCCGCGATCTCCATGTAGGCGCGCTCGACGTCCTCCAGTCTCGCGTCCTGCATCATCCAGTACGCGGCCTTGGGATGGGTGACCCACCGGTGCAGCAACTCGGCGTCCCGCAGCGGGTCGAGGGGGCGGAAGGCGAAGGTCATACGGCGAACTCCTGGAACGCGATGGTCTGTTCGACCGGGTAGTACTCGGTGCCGAGCAGCTCACGGATGATGTACGAGTTGCGGTACGCGCCCATGCCCAGGTCCGGGGACGTGATGCTGTGCGCGTGGACGCCGGCGTTCTGGAGGAAGACGCCCCGGCCCGTGGTGTCGATCGAGTAGTTGCGCGCGATGTCGAAGTTGCCCCGCGCGTCGTAACGCAGCCGCTCGTGCACGGGCTTGAGGAACTCCGGCTCGGCGTACTTGTAGCCGGTGGCGAGGATCAGGCCCTGTGAGCGCAGGGTGTAGTCCTTCTCCTGTTCCTCCTGGCGCAGGGCGAGTTCGTAGACGCCGTCGCGGTAAGTGGCGTCGTTCAGGGAGGAGTTGGTGAGCAGCCGGGTGGGGACGGGCCCGCCGACCTTCTTCTGGTACAGCAGGTCGAAGATGTCGTTGACGAGGTCGCCGTCGATGCCCTTGAAGAGGCCCTTCTGCTCAGCCGTGAGGCGGTAGCGGGTGTGCTCGGGCAGGGCGTGGAAGTAGTCGATGTACTCCGGGGAGGTCATCTCCAGCGTGAGTTTCGTGTACTCCAGCGGGAAGAAGCGCGGCGAGCGCGTGACCCAGTTCAACTCGTAGCCGTGGACGTCGATTTCGCTGAGCAGGTCGTAGTAGATCTCGGCGGCGGACTGCCCGCTGCCGACCAGCGTGATCGACTCCTTGGCCTGCAACTCCGCCTTGTGGTGCACATAGCGGGAGTTGTGGATGAAGTCGCCGCCGAGACCGGCCACGGCCTCCGGGAGGTACGGCGGGGTGCCGGTGCCCAGGACCAGGTGCCGGGCGCGGAAGACATCACCGGCCTCGGTCTGCACGACGTAGACCTCGTCCTCGTACGTCACCTCCGTCACCGTCGTGCTGAAGCGCACGTTGGAGAGCCTGTTGGCGGCCCAGCGGCAGTAGTCGTCGTACTCGACGCGCAGGGGATAGAAGTTCTCGCGGATGTAGAAGGGGTACAGACGCCCCTTCTCCTTCAGGTAGTTGAGGAAGGAGTACGGCGAGGTCGGGTCGGCGAGGGTGACCAGGTCGGACATGAACGGGGTCTGGAGGTGGGCGCCGTCGAGGAACATGCCGGCGTGCCACTCGAAGTCGGGCTTCGAGTCCAGGAAGATTCCGTCGAGTTCGGCGATGGGCTCGGTGAGGCAGGCGAGGCCGAGGTTGAAGGGTCCGAGCCCGATGCCCACGAAGTCGTAGGTCTTGGTGGCGGGTTCAGGAAGCGCGGTCAAGGGACTCTCCCAGGTACTGCTCGGCATGGCCGGCGATCAGGTCGAGGACGGCGGCGATGTCGTCGGCCGTCGTCTCGGGGTTGAGCAGGGTGAACTTCAGGTAGTGGCGGCCCGCGACCTTGGTGCCCGCGACCACCGCGTCACCGGAGGCGAACAGGGCCTTGCGGGCATACAGGTTGGCGCGGTCGATCTCGGCCGGGTCGGTGACGGCGGCCGGGATATAGCGGTAGACGAGGGTGGAGAGCGAGGGCTCCACGACGACGTCGAAGCGCGGGTCGGCGGCGAGCAGCCTCCACCCCTCCTCGGCCAAGTCACAGACCTCGTCGAAGAGTTGGCCGATGCCGTCGGCGCCCATCACGCGCAGCGTCATCCACAGCTTGAGCGCGTCGAAACGGCGGGTGGTCTGCAGGGACTTGTCGACCTGGTTGGGGATGCGCTCCTGCACCATGCGGCGCGGGTTGAGGTAGTCCGCGTGGTAGGTCGCGTGGCGCAGGGTGTCGGCGTCACGGACCAGCAGGGCGGACGAACTCACCGGCTGGAAGAAGGACTTGTGGTAGTCCACGGTGACCGAGTCGGCGCGCTCGATGCCGTCGATCCGGCTCCGGTGCTTGAGCGAGGCGAGCAGCCCGCAGCCGTAGGCCGCGTCGACGTGCATCCACACCCCGAACTGCTCGCACAGCGCGGCGATTTCGGGCAGCGGGTCGATGGAGCCGAAGTCGGTGGTGCCGGCGGTGGCGACGACGGCCATGGGCACGAGCCCGGCGTTCTTGCAGCGCTCCAACTCCCGGGCGAGCGCGACCGTTTGCATCCGCTTGTCGGCGCCGACGGGTATCGAGACAACCGAATCCTGCCCGAGTCCCAGCAGTTTCGCCGACTTCTTCACGCTGAAGTGGCTGACCTCGGAGGCGAAGATCCGCAGTTTGGCGAGCGTGTCGGTCTTCGCCTCCTCACGGGCCAGCAGCAGCGCCTGGAGGTTGGACTGGCTGCCGCCGGAGGTGAACACCCCGTCCGCGTGCGGCCCGAGGCCGATGCGCTCGTTGGTCCAGTCGATCAGCTTGCGCTCGATGAGGGTGCCGCCGGCCGACTGGTCCCAGGTGTCCAGGGAGGAGTTGACGGCGGAGAGCACCGCCTCGCCGAGCACCGCGGGGATGACGACGGGGCAGTTGAGGTGGGCGAGGTAGCGGGGGTGGTGGAAGTAGATCGCGTCACGCAGGTACACCTCGTCCAGCTCGTCGAGCACCGCGGCGGTGTCGTGGAGCGGGCGGTCGAGGTCGATGCGGTCGATGAGGGGGGAGAGGGCGTCGACCGTGACGCCGGTGAACGGCCGTTCGGTGGTGGCGAGTTTGGCCGCCACCCGCTCCACGCCTTGAGTCACGGAGCGGCGGTAGTGCTCCGCAGTCGTGTCATTGAGCAGGTGCGAGCGCATGTGGGGGTCCTCCGGTGGGGACGGGCTTGGACTTAGGTAAGGCTAACCTAACTTAGATCTTTCGAGGCTCACCCCTCCCGTGACCGGTGTCACTCGTGCACTCGTGCACTCGTGCACTCGTGCCTCACCCGGCTTCGCGCAACTGCTCCTCGCTGAGCCCCTGCCGCCAGTACCCCACGAAGGTCACCCGCCGCCGGTCGACCCCGCGCTCACCCACGAAGTGCCGCCGCAGCGCCTTCACTTGACCGGACTCGCCCGCGATCCACACGTACGGCCGCTCGGTGGGAGGGAGTTGGGCCGCGCGCAGGGCGCCGAGGGCCATGGGGGACCCCTCGGAGCCCTGGTCGTCGCGCACCAGCCAGGTGACTTCGGCATCGGCCGCGGTCACCAAGTCCTGCACATCACCGGCATGTCGGACCTCGAGCCAGACCCGCGCCCGCGTGTCCGCGGGCAACGCCTCGACGATGGCGGACACGGCCGGCACGGCGGTCTCGTCGCCCCAGAGCACCACGAGATCGGCGTCCTCCGGCGGCCGGAACCGGATCGCCCGGTTGTCCGCGACGCCCGGCCCGAGCAGCACGACCCGGTCCCCGGCGGAGGCGCGCGACGCCCACCGGGAGGCGGGCCCGGCGGGTTCGTGCAGCACGAAGTCGATGTCGATCTCGTCGGGATCGCGACGCAGCGCGCGAAGCGTGTACGACCGCATCACCGCCCGTACGTCGTCCGGGAGTTCACGCCAGGCCTGCCACCACCCGTCCCCGAGTTCGTAGGGCACGGCGGGCTCCGACTGACCCGGATGCGGCAGGAACAACGACAGGGACTGATCACACCCGTCGGAGAAGAACCACGCCAGGTCGTCCCCGGCAAAGGTCACCCGAACGAGAGACGGCCCGAGCCGCTCCGTCCGCGAGACATGGAGAGAGAAGAAGCGGAACGGGACGGTCATGGGGTTCCTTCAAAAGAAACGTGAGGCCTAAAGGGGCGCGGGGCCGCATCTAATGTGCGGCTCCGCCGCGTGGGCGCGCCCAGCCCCCACCGGCCCGCAGCTCCCCACGAAAGCTCAACCACCCCTAAATCAACTGACCTTCTTCGCACTCTCGATCGCCTTGGCGAGACTCTCCACCATCGGCACACACTTGTCGTACGACAGAATCGGCTCCGGCGACCGCGAGATGACCTGCCCCGCCTTGACCGCAGGCAGCGCCTTCCAGGTGGCCTCGGTGATGTCCGCGGGCTGAATCGTCGCGGACCGGTCGTCCATCATGATGATGTCGGCCGGGTACTTGTCCGCGTTCTCCCAGCTGAGGTTCTCGTACCAGCCACCGCTCGCCTTGAGCGCGGACGCGGACGGCTCGACGAAGTTCACGCCGAGCGCCTTGTAGTACTCCAGGTCGACGGAGAGGTTGGACCCGGAGACGTAGAACACCGTGTCCGCCGCAGAACCGGCCAGCACCTTGATCTCGGGGCGCGCCTTGGCCGCCTTGCGCAGCCGCTCCGAGGCCTCCTCGAAACGCTTCTTCGCGTCGGTGACCTTCGTGGCCGTCATGTCGGCGCCCAGCGACTCGGCCAGTTCCCACATGCGCTGGAGCGGCGTGGTGATCTGGCGGTCGAACACGGAGACGGCGGCGCTCGGCGCCAGCTTGGCGATCTTGTCCTTGGACTCCTCCGGGACGTACCAGAGGGTCCCGGCGGCGTCGAACGTGGTGGTGAGGAGGACGTCGGGGGCGAGGGTCGCGTACTTCTCGATGTTGAACTGGCCCCAGGTGTTGCCGAGGATCGTGACCTTGCTGATGTCCATGTCGCCGGCCTGGACGTCGGGCTTGCCGTTCTTCAGTTCGGTCGGTCCGAAGACGCCCTTGACGGAGATGCCGTAGTCGTGGAGCGCGGCGCCGACGCCGACGAACGCGACGATGTTCGCGGGGATCCTGTCGAGCTTCACCGTGGTGCCGCGGTCGTCCTTGAAACTCCAGGGACCGGACTTCGCGGCCGTCGTCTCCTTGACCGAGCCACCGCTTTTCGCGTCGTCGTCGCCGCAGGCCGCGAGCACGGCGCCGAGGCCGAGGGCGCCGCCCGCGGCGAGGATGCCGCGGCGGGAGAGGTGGGTGGCACGGGCGTTGGACATGTGTGGCTGCTTTCGAACAGGGCGGAGTGCCCGCCGGACAATTCGAAGGTAGGTTAGCCTAACCTCACTAGATGTCCAGCGGGCGGGTGTCCGCCCGATCGGGCCCGTGCCGGTGCTGTGCCGGGCCTGTGGGTGCGGCGCCCACGCACTTTGGCTTTCAACCTCCTTGTCCCATCGGTCCGTTGTGATCATGCTCGTTCGTAGCGAGCCCTGCGCACTGATGTTCGGTGATATTCGGAGGTGGAGTGGCTACCACGGTGGAAACGACGGATGTGGAAGCGGTGGTGCGCAGTGACGCGGCACTGCTGGAGGACGACCTCGCCGAGTTCCTCGGCTCACTGACCGCGCCGGCGCGGACGGCGGCCGCCGTCCACGACACGGCACTCAGACGTTCCCTGTACGAGCCCGTCGCCGACGCCGTCGGCTCCAAGATCGGCCAGCAGGCACTGCCCCCCACCGCCGCGACACCCGGCGGCCGGGCCCCGCTGCGCCCCTCGATGGTCTACTGGGCCTACCGCAACTACCGTGGATTTCCCGGCGAGTTGGCGGCCGGGGTTACCCCGGCCGCAGGTGACGACCCGGCCGCCGAGCTGGCCGTCATCCGCCGCACGGCAGTTGCCGTAAGGATTCTGCTGAAGGCCGCCGTCGCCCTCGACGACATCCAGGACGGCAGCGACGTCCGCTACGGCGAACCCGCCCTGCACACCACCCACGGCGTGCCCCTCGCCCTCAACACCGGCGCCTGGCTGATCATGTCCGCGCTCCGCCACACGGCCGACCCGGCCGTCGTGGACAGCCTGGTGCGCTCGGTCGGCGACGGCTTCACCGGGCAGGCCGTCGACATGTCCTCGCGTACGGCGCTCACCCGCGCCGAGCTGCTGGCCGCGCCGCGCGCCGTCCGGGTCGGCTTCTGGGAGGAGACGGCCGCCCTCAAGACCGGCACCCTGTTCCGGATGCCGCTCGACGCGGCGGTCGCGGGACTGCGGGTGGTCGAGGACGACCGGCTCGCCCTGGACGGCGCGATGCGCCAACTCGGGCTCGCCAGCCAGCTGTTCAACGACCTGACCGACTTCGTACCGGAACTCGGCGGCGCCAACACCCACGAGGACTTCGACGGCCTCGGCAACCGGGTTCTCCTGGAACTCCTCGACGACGCACCGCCCGAAGCGGAATTCAAACGGTACGTTCTCGGACACCCCAAGCTGGAGCGCACGCTGCTCGCGCTCGCCGAGGAGGCCGTGGCCCTGAAGCGCGCCGCGAAGGACGCCGTCCACGGGGTGTGCCGCTCCGAGCGCAGTGCCGCCTACTTCGACGTGACGATCGAACGCAAGGGCCACCTCATCGACCGTCTGCTCGCAACGGTCCGGCAGCGGAGCGGCGTATGACGGACACGGTGAGCAGGCGCCTGCGGAACGGCACCCGCAGCTGGCACGAGGCCCTGGAGAGCACCGGATTCGCCACCGCGATGCTCGCCGGGACCCTCCCGCTCGACCGCTACGTCGGCCAACTCGCCGCCTATCGCGTGGTGTTGGCGGCGCTGGAAGCCGAACTCGCCCGCGCGGTGTCCCCGTCGGTCGGCTCGGTGTGGTCGCCGGACCTGGTCAAACTCCCGCTCGTCGAACGCGACCTGCGCCACTTCGCGGCCCAGGGCACCGCCCCTCGACCCTGCCCGGCCGCCGAGGAGTTCGCGGTCGAGGTACGGCACACCGCCGTCACCGCACCCACCGAACTCCTCGGCTTCCTCTATGTGTTGGAGGGCTCCACCCTCGGCGCGCTCTTCCTGCTCCGGTACGTCACCGAGGCCTACCGGCTCACGGACGGGAACGGCACCTCGTACTACGGCAGCGGAGACCGCGCCCGCTGGGCGGCCTTCGCCGAGCGCCTCGACCGGGCACTGGGCGAACCCGCCGTACAGGAAAGGGTGTTGGCCGCAGCCGAACGGGCCTACCGGCATGTCGCCCTGATCTCGGGGGAGTTGTCGGCAGGCCTCAACAGCGCGGCCCGTGAGGTGGCTTAGGGCATGTACGGCGGTGCGGTCAGCCCGCGAGGCCCAACTCGCGGGCGATCAGCATCCGCTGGACCTCGCTGGTGCCCTCGCCGATCTCCAGGATCTTGGAGTCGCGCCACATCCGGGCCACCGGGTACTCGTTCATGAAGCCGTAGCCGCCGTGCACCTGGGTGGCGTCGCGGGCGTTGTCGACGGCGATCGTGGAGGAGTACAGCTTGGCGAGGGCCGCCTCCTTCTTGAAGGGCTCGCCGGCGACCAGCCGGGAGGCCGCGTCGCGCCACGCGAGGCGGGCGGTGTGGGCCTTCATCTCCATGTCGGCGATCTTGAACTGGATGGCCTGGTTGGCGCCGATCGGCCGCCCGAACGCGTGCCGTTCCTTGGCGTACTTCACCGACTCGTCGACACAGCCCTGCGCGAGACCGGTGGCAAGGGCCGCGATCGCGATCCGGCCCTCGTCCAGGATGCGCAGGAACTGGGCGTAGCCGCGCCCCTGTTGGCCCAGCAGGTTCGCCGCCGGGACCCGTACGTCCGAGAAGGACAGCTCACGCGTGTCCGAGGCATTCCAGCCGACCTTCGAGTACGGCGCCGCGACCGTGAAACCGGGCGTCCCGGACGGCACGATGATCGCGGAGATGAGCGGCTTGCCGTCGGGCTTGCGACCGGTGACCGCCGTGACCGTCACCAGACCCGTGATGTCCGTACCGGAGTTGGTGATGAAGCACTTCGAGCCATTGATCACCCATTCATCGGTCTCCGGGTCCAGGCGCGCGGTCGTCCGCGTCGCGCCCGCGTCGGAGCCGCCGTCCGGCTCGGTCAGCCCGAAGGCGCCCAGGATCTCGCCGGAGCAGAGCCGGGGCAGCCACTCGGCCTTCTGAGCGTCGGTGCCGAAGAGATGGATCGGCATCGCACCGAGGGAGACACCCGCCTCCAGGGTGATCGCGACCGAGGAGTCGACCCGGGCCAGCTCCTCAAGCACCAGGCCGAGGGCCAGATAGTCGCCGCCCATCCCGCCGTGCTCCTCGGGGAACGGCAGCCCGAACAGGCCCATGCGGCCCATCTCGCGGACGATCTCGTACGGGAACTCGTGCCGCTCGTAGAAGTCGCCGATCTTCGGCGCCACCACGTCGTGCGCGAACTCCTCGACCGTACGGCGGAGTTCTTCCAGCTCGGGGGAGAGACGGTGGTCCATGGTGGGTCACTGCTCCTTGTGGGGCTGTGTCGTTTTACCGAGTGCTCGGACGGTGCGGGACGGGCTGGGTCGGCCCAGTTGTTCGGCCATCCACACGCTGGTGGCGGTGAGACGGCCGAGGTCGACTCCGGAGTCGATGCCGAGACCCTGGAGCATCCACACCAGGTCCTCGGTCGCGAGGTTGCCGGTGGCGGACTTGGCGAACGGACAGCCGCCGAGGCCGCCCGCGGAGGCGTCCACGGTGGTGACGCCGTGCTGCAGGGCGGCCAGGGTGTTGGCGAGGGCCTGGCCGTAGGTGTCGTGGAAGTGCACGCCCAACACATCGGTGGGGACGTGCTGTTCGTTGAGCGCGGCGAGAAGTTCCAGGACGTGCCCGGGAGTTGCCACGCCGATCGTGTCGCCCAGGCTCAGCTCGTCGCAGCCCATGTCGACCAACGCCCGGCAGACACGCACCACTTGGGCGATGGGCACCTCGCCCTCCCAGGGATCGCCGAAGCACATGGAGAGATAGCCCCGCACATGGGCGCCCTCCTCCTTGGCGCGGGCCACGACCGGAGCGAACACGGCCAGCGACTCGTCCACCGTGCGGTTGAGATTGGCCTTGGCGAAGGACTCGGTGGCGCTGGCGAACACGGCGACCCGGTTCGCGTCCAGGGCCAGGGCCCGATCCAGGCCGCGGCCGTTCGGCACGAGGACGGGCAGGTGCACCCCCGGCAGATCCCGCACCAGCGGGAACAACTGCTCGGCGTCGGCCAGTTGGGGCACCCACTTGGGGTGGACGAAGCTGGTGGCCTCGATCGTGGTCAGCCCCGCGTCGGCCAGCCGCCGGATGAACTCGGCCTTGACCTCCGTCGGCACGGTCGACTTCTCGTTCTGGAGTCCGTCGCGGGCCCCCACCTCGTGGATGCGCACCCGGGCGGGCAGATCGGGGGCCGGTACGACCATCGGGAGTGTCACTGGTCCTCCTCCGCAGCTGTGACGACCACAGGTGTGACGACCACAGGTGTGACGACCGCCAGCACCTGGTCCATGGCGACCGTCGCGCCCGGCGTCACGTCGAGTTCGGCGACGGTGCCGGCATGCGGCGCGGAGACGACGTGCTCCATCTTCATCGCCTCGACCACCAACAGGCTCTGCCCGGCGGTCACTTGATCTCCTACGGCGACCTTCACCACGGTCACCGTCCCCGGCATCGGCGCGGTCAGTGAACCGGCACCGGACCGGTCGGCACCGCTGAGCGAGGCTGCCACCGGATCGTGGTCCCGCACCTGCCAGGCGTCCCCGTCCCGGCCCAGCCAGTCACCGGCCCGCCGGAAGGTGTGCCGCACCCCGTCGAGGGTGACCGCGACCTGGTCGGCGGTGACGGTGTGGCCGCCGCGCGGGACGTACTCCACGGGCTCGGCGACCTTCAGATGGAAACCGACCGGCTTCGGAGCACCGCCCAGCCGCCAGCCGCTCGGCACCGAGAACGGATCGGTCCAGCCCTCGCCCGTCGGCCGCAGCGCATCCAGCCGTACGGCGGCTGCCGCCTCGTACACCTCCTCGGGCACCGAGTCCGGGATCAGGGAGTCCGCCTCGCGCTCGACCAGCCCGGTGTCCAACTCGCCCGCCACGACCGCCGGGTGGGCCAGCAGCCGCCGTAGGAACCCGGCGTTCGTCGGCACGCCCAGGGTGACCGTGTCCGCGAGGGCGGCCCGGAGTTTCCGGAGCGCGGTCGCGCGGTCGGGGCCGTAGGCGATGACCTTGGAGAGCATCGGGTCGTAGAGGCTGCCGACCTCGGTGCCTTCGGAGAGCCCGGAGTCGGTGCGGACGCCGTCGCCGGAGGGTTCGTGCAGTTTCAACACCGTGCCGCCCGACGGCAGGAACCCGCGCGAAGGGTCCTCAGCGCAGATCCGTGCCTCCACCGCGTGCCCGGTGAGCGTGATGTCCTCCTGCGCGAAGGGCAGCCGCTCGCCCGCCGCCACCCGCAGCTGCCACTCCACCAGGTCGAGTCCGGTCACCAACTCCGTTACCGGGTGCTCCACTTGGAGACGGGTGTTCATCTCCATGAAGTAGTACGACGACGGGTCGTTCCCGGGGACGATGAACTCCACCGTGCCCGCGCCCGCGTACCCGCACGAGCGGGCCGCCTGGACCGCTGCCTCGCCCATCGCCGCGCGCGTGGCCTCGTCCAGGAGCACGCTCGGGGCCTCCTCGACGACCTTCTGGTGCCTGCGCTGCAGGGAGCACTCGCGCTCGCCGAGGTGGACGACGTTGCCGTGGCCGTCGGCCAGGATCTGGATCTCGATGTGCCGGGGCCGGTCCACCCACCGCTCGACGAGCAGCGTGTCGTCGCCGAAGGCGGCGCGGGCCTCGCGGCGGGCGGCGGCGATCTCGTCGTCCAGGAGGGTGAGGTCGCGGACCAGGCGCATGCCCTTGCCGCCACCGCCGGCGGATGGCTTGAGGAGGACGGGCGCGCCCAACTCGTGTGCTGCTTTGGCGAGTTCGGGATCGCGGCCGCCGGGGACGACCGGGACGCCGGCCGCTTCGACCGTCTCCTTGGCGCGGATCTTGTCGCCCATGAGGGCGATCGCGTCCGCCGGGGGACCGATGAAGACCAGTCCGGCGTCGGCGCACGCGCGCGCGAAGGCCGCGTTCTCGGCGAGGAAGCCGTACCCCGGGTGCACGGCCTGCGCACCGGTGCGGGCCGCCGCCTCCAGGAGCCGCTCCACCGACAGATAGCTCTCGGCCGCCGGTGCGGGACCGATCCCTACCGCCGTGTCCGCCTCCCGGACGTGCCGGGCGTCCGCGTCGGCGTCGGAGAAGACGGCCACCGAGCGCACACCGAGCGAGCGCAGGGTGCGGATCACGCGGACCGCGATCTCGCCCCGGTTGGCCACCAGGACCGTCTCGAACATGTCGACCGTCTTGGGCATCTTGGGCACCCTCATCACATCCGGAAGACGCCGAACTGGGGGTCTCCCAGGGGCGCGTTGGCACAGGCGGTCAGAGCGAGACCCAGCACCTGGCGGGTCTCCAGGGGGTCGATGACCCCGTCGTCCCAGAGGCGGGCGGTCGCGTAGTAGGCGTTGCCCTGACGCTCGTACTGCTGCCGGATCGGGTCCTTGAAGGTCTCTTCGTCCTCGGCGGGCCAGGACTCGCCGCGCGCCTCCAACTGGTCGCGCTTCACGGTCGCGAGGACCGACGCGGCCTGCTCGCCGCCCATGACGGAGATCTTGGCGCCGGGCCACATCCACAGGAAGCGGGGGGAGTACGCCCGGCCGCACATCGAGTAGTTGCCCGCGCCGTACGACCCGCCGACCACGACCGTCAGCTTCGGCACGCGCGCGCAGGCGACGGCGGTGACCATCTTGGCGCCGTGCTTGGCGATGCCGCCCGCCTCGTAGTCCTTGCCGACCATGAACCCCGAGATGTTCTGCAGGAACACGAGCGGGATGCCGCGCTGGTCGCACAGTTCGATGAAGTGGGCGCCCTTCTGGGCGGATTCGGAGAACAGGATGCCGTTGTTGGCGACGATGCCCACCGGGTGACCGTGGATCCGGGCGAAGCCGGTGACCAGGGTCTGCCCGAACTCGGCCTTGAACTCCGAGAAACGGGAGCCGTCGACCACGCGCGCGATGATCTCCCGTACGTCGTAGGGGGTACGGGAGTCGACCGGGACGGCGCCGTAGATCCCGTAGGGGTCGACCTTCGGCTCCACCGCCTCGGTGACCTCCCAGGGCAGCGGCCCGCGCGCGGGGAGCGTGGCCGCGATGTTCCGCACGATCCGCAGCGCGTGCGCGTCGTCCTCCGCGAGGTGGTCGGTGACACCCGACACACGCGCGTGCACGTCGCCGCCGCCCAGCTCCTCGGCGGTGACGACCTCACCGGTGGCGGCCTTCACCAGGGGAGGCCCGCCGAGGAAGATGGTCCCCTGATTCCGGACGATGACGGCCTCGTCGCTCATCGCCGGGACATAGGCGCCCCCGGCGGTACAGGACCCCAGCACAGCGGCGATCTGCGGGATCCCCGCCCCCGACATCCGGGCCTGGTTGTAGAAGATCCGCCCGAAGTGCTCGCGGTCCGGGAACACCTCGTCCTGCATGGGCAGGAAGGCACCCCCGGAGTCGACGAGATAGATGCACGGAAGCCGGTTCTCGAGGGCGATCTCCTGGGCGCGCAGATGCTTCTTCACGGTCATCGGGTAGTAGGTCCCGCCCTTGACCGTGGCGTCATTGGCGACGATCACGCACTCGCGCCCGCTGACCCGCCCGATCCCGGCGATGACGCCGGCGGCCGGGGCGGCCCCGTCGTACATCCCGTCGGCGGCCAGTGGCGCAAGCTCCAGGAAGGGCGAGCCGGGGTCGAGCAGCGTGTCCACGCGGTCGCGGGGCAGCAGCTTGCCGCGCGCGGTGTGCCGGTCCCGGGCCCGCTCACCCCCGCCGAGCCGGACCGCGGCGAGCTTCTGCCGCAGCTCCTCGCCCAGCGCGCGGTGCGCCGCCTCGTTGGCCCGCCACGCCTCCGCCGCGGGGTCCGCCGCGCTCGTCAGCTCCGGTGCCTCTTCCATTCTGTGGGTCCCCTCGCACAGCGATCGACCGCTCTCGGCTGTTAATGAGCGTTAACCATTTCCTTCAGGTTAACGACCGCTAACCTCCCTGTCTAGAATTGCTTTCATGACCACGAGAACCGACGCCCCCACCCGCCGCGAGCAGATCCTCAAGGAGGCCGCGCGGCTCTTCGCCGAGCGGGGATTCCACGGCGTCGGGGTCGACGAGATAGGCGCCGCGGTCGGTATCAGCGGCCCCGGCCTCTACCGCCACTTCCCGGGCAAGGACGCGATGCTCGCGGAACTCCTGGTCGGCATCAGCGGCCAGCTCCTGACAGGCGCGAAGCGCCGGCTGGCCGAGGCGGAGGGCGTGACCTCCTCCGAGGCGCTCCTCGACTCCCTCATCGAGGGCCACATCGACTTCGCCCTCGACGACCGCCCCCTGATCACCCTCCACGACCGCGAACTGGACCGACTCCGGGACAGCGACCGCAAGCTGGTGCGGCAGCTGCAGCGGCAGTACGTCGAGCTGTGGGTGGAGGTGGTCCGGGACGTGTACCCGGACCTGGCCGAACCCAGCGCGCGGTCGGCGGTCCACTCGGTGTTCGGCCTGCTCAACTCGACCCCGCACCTGGGCCGACCCGGCTCGCTGCCCGGGAGGGGGGCGACGGCGGAGCTGCTGCACCGGATGGCCCGGGGGGCGTTCGGGGCGGCGGCTTCGGCGGGCTGACGGACGCGGATCCGGGCCGGGACCGCCAGGCGAGAGACGGAAGCCGCAAGCCGCAAGCCGCAAGCCGAAGGCTGGAGGCTGGAGGCGCGAAGCCGAAAACCGGCAGCCGAGGGCCGTGGACCGAAGACCGGAAGCCAACGCCCGACCGAGGACCGAAGACCGGAAGCCCTCCGGGCAAAGGCCGGGCCGCAAGCCGCGGACCGGGTGCGGTCGTCGGACGCAGGCGCGGCTGACGACGAGGGCGCGGTCGAGCCGCCCCCGGGGTCCGGGGCGGAGCCCCGTGTCGGGGCCTCTCGGCCTACCG
>NZ_JAEQAZ010000349.1 GCF_016654115.1 Streptomyces sp. MBT53 | reverse complement strand
GGTCACGGGTGGAACCACGGTCACGGGCGGCGGGGGCAGGTTCACCGGCGGTCCCGAGGGCGGCGGCATGGTGACGGCCGGTGCCGCCTGCTGCGGTTCGTCCACCGTGATGCCGAAGTCGGTCGCCAGGCCTTCGAGCCCGCTGCCGTAGCCCTGGCCGACGGCCCGGAACTTCCAGGCGCCCTGGCGGCGGTAGAACTCGCCCAGCACGAAGGCGGTCTCGACCGTCGCGCCCGTGCTGTCGAAGCGGGCGGCCACAGTGTTCTGTGCGGCGTCCCGGACCTCGATGTACAGATCGGGGACCTGGCCGAACGTTCCGCCGTCGGCGGAGGCGGCGAGGACGATCCGGTCGACGGCGGGCTCCACGCGCGCGAGGTCGACGAGCAGGGTGTCGGTCATCCGCCCGCCGGCGTTGTTCTTGCCCTCGTGGCGGACCGCGCCGGAGGAGTGCGTCGGCTGGTTGTAGAAGACGAAGTCGGCGTCGGTGCGGACCTTCCCGTCGACCAGGAGCAGGGCCGAGGCGTCCGCGTCGGGGACTCCGGGGCTGGGCCGCCACCCCAATTCGACGCGCAGTGCCGTCGCCGGCACCGGAACATTCGATCCTTTCGGCATTGACATGTCTGCCCCCATCACGTGTCGCCGTGCCAGGACACGCCCCGGCAGCCCATTGGGTGTCTACTCGCACACAACCTATTCCCCGGGGCCGCGAACGCCCATGAGGAGCGCGGCAACACCCGTGGCCAACCGCTGGTAACCCGCCGGGAACTCGGGCTTTACACGATCCGAACACCGATTGATGCCCTTTTTTGACAAGTTCGCTCGCATTGGGGATCCCATGCCACTGCCGACACGGAAAACAACCCTCTAATCGGTCTCCCCAACCACCACATCGTGGGCTTAACTTATGTGCCATGACCTCCCCCCGCTCCACTTATGGCGGCGGCTACTACTCCGCCTCCTTCCCGGACACTCCGATCTACGACTCCCTCGTGGCCGAGCGGGGGACCCCGCAGATCGCCCCGATCCGGGTTCCCGCCGCGTACGACATGCCGGGGAGCAACCTGCCCGCGCTGCCGTCGGCGCTGCCCGCCCTCCCGGCGGGTCCCTCGCAGACCCCCTACGGCTATCCGCAGGCGCAGCAGCCCTCACCGCTGCAGCAGGCGCCCGCCGCCTACATCCCGCAGCAGGCCCCGCCGCGCGGTTACGGCCAGCAGCAACAGCAGCCGCGTCCGATGGCGGCTCCGGCCGGCTACGAGGCGATGCGTCCGGCGGCTCCCCGCCCGGCCCCCGCCCCGTACCAGCAGGATCCGTACAGCAACAACCAGCAGTACCGCGGTTACTGATCCGCACCCTGCGCTGTCGGTGCCGCCCGGCACGATGGAGTGATGGGGAATGCGGAGCCGCGGTCGATCCACGTTCATCCGGTCAAGGCGCTCCGGGGCTTCTCTCCCCGGGAGGCTCAGACGGAGCCTCGGGGGCCGGCCGGTGACCGACGCCGGGCGCTGATCGACGACGGGGGAAAGGTCGTCACGCAACGCAACGCGAGCACCCGCGTCTCGCACTGACCGCCGCCGGGCTTCGGCCCGGCGGCGTTCGTCTGTCCGCACCCCGCCTCGCCGGTCCGGATTCTCGCCCTGGCGAAGATCCACCGCTGGAGGCACGGGGCGGGAACCCTCCCCGTGGGCCCGGTCGTTGAGATCCCGTGAGAAGTTCATGAGAGGCCCGGGGAGAGGTGATTTCGCTCTCTCTTCGACGCTCGTCTCGCGTGAACGGCTCTCCCAGGAGTTATCACGGAGCGGGAAGGGGGTGCGGGACGGTGGGAGCAATCAGGGGTCTGTGGCGCTGGCGGCGCAATCCGCTGCGTCGCGCGACCGATCTGGTCGAGGCCTGGCTGGCCCTCGTGGTCCTGCTGCTGGTCCTGGTCGCCGCGCCCTTGATCGGTTCGCTCGTCGGTGCCGTCGCGCAGGACACCCTGCAGCGGTCGGTGCGCGAGCAGCGCGCGGACCGGCACGCCGTGACGGCCACGGTGGTCAAGAAACTCAAGGGGGCCGAGATCGACCCCGACCCCGACTCGGCCACCGCGCGGGACGTCCGCACCCGGGTCCTCGCCGACTGGACCGCGCCGGACGGCACCGCACAGCACGGCGCGGTGATGGCGAGCCTCAACACCCCGCACACGGGCGACCACTTCAAGGTCTGGACGGACCAGCACGGCCGCATAGTGACCCGCCCGCTGGACTCGGCCACGGCGACGACCCACGCCGTGCTCGCCGGGTTCGGTGCGGCGCTGCTGACCGCAGGACTCGTCGACAGCGGCCGACGGTTCGTGCTCTGGCGCATGGTCCGCCGCAGGTACGCTCGTTGGGACCGGGCATGGGAGCGGGCGGGCCCGGACTGGGGCCGGACCGGCACCGGCAGCTGACAGCCTTCCGGCTCTGGTCAACCCACCGCCCGCACGCACGCTACGGTGGACCGGCGAAGGCTTCGGCATCAACCCGCGTATCACGAGGTGGGGGCACAGCAGCGCCATGGCACAGGGCACGGTCCAGGTGACGCACACCGGTACATCGCGGTGGCGGCGCCGCACAGGTGAGTACGCGTCGCTCGCCGCCGCCCTGGAGGCCGCGGCCGAGGGCGACGTACTGACCGTCGCTCCCGGCACCTACCGGGAGAACCTCGTCGTGCAGCGGTCGGTGACCCTGCGCGGCCCCGAGGGTTCGCCCGGCTCGGTGCGCATCGCGCCCCTGGACGGCGTGCCGTTGACCGTACGCGCCTCGGCGATCGTCCAGGACCTCCATGTCGAGGGCCAGGACTCGGCCGCGCCCGCCCTCCTTGTCGAGGACGGGGCACCGGAGTTGACGGATCTGCGGATCGTCACGCGTTCCGCGTCCGGCATCGAGGTGCGCGGCGGTGCCCGCCCCACCGTGCGGCGCTGCACGGTCGACAACCCGGCCGGCATCGGGATCGCCGTACTCGACGGCGGTGGCGGGGTGTTCGAGGAGTGCGAGGTCGTCTCGGCCGGCCAGGCGGGCGTCGCGGTCCGCGCCGGCGGCCACCCGCGCCTGGAGCGCTGCCGCATCCACCACGCCTCGGGGGTGGGTCTGTCCGCCACGGGCGAGAACTCCTCGCTGGAGGCGGTGGGTTGCGAGGTCTACGAGACACGCGGCAGCGGCGTCCAGATCACCGCCCGCGCCACCGCGCACCTCACGGACTGCGATGTGCACCGTACGGCCGCGGACGGCGTCACGCTCGACACGGACGCGGTGCTGACGCTCGCGGACTGCCGTATCCACGACATCCCGGAGAACGCTGTCGACCTGCGCTCCCGCTCGGTCCTGACGCTGACGCGGACGACGGTGCGTCAGTTCGGGCGCAACGGACTGTCGGTGTGGGACCCGGGCACGCGCGTCGACGCGAACCAGTGCGAGATCTTCGACAGCACGGGCGACTATCCGGCGGTGTGGGTCAGCGACGGCGCGACGGTGGTCCTCGACTCCTGCCGGGTGCACGACGTACCGGACGCACTGTTCGTGCTCGACCGCGGCTCCCGCGCGGACGTCGTCGACAGTGACATCTCCCAGGTGCGCAACACGGCCGTGTCGGTGAGCGACGGCGCGACCGCGCAGCTCGACGACTGCCGGATCCGGGACGCGGCCACGGGCGCCTGGTTCCGCGACCACGGCAGCGGCGGCACCCTCAACAACTGCACGGTGGACGCCACCCAGACCGGTGTGATCGTCACCAAGGGCGCCGACCCCACCATCGAGCGCTGCACGGTCGACTCCCCCGCCGAGGCCGGTTTCTACGTCTCCGCGGGCGGCCGGGGCACCTTCCAGGGCTGCCGCGTGACGGGCAGCGGTGGCTACGGCTTCCACGTCATAGACGGTTGTCGTACGACGCTCAAGAAGTGCCGTACGGAGCGGTGCGCGCGCGGCGGTTACGAGTTCGCGGACGCCGGACCGGACGCGGGGCCCGGCACCGGACCCGTCGTCGAGGACTGCACCAGCGACGAGAGCGGCCTCAAGCAGCCCACCGCCCACGAGACGGCCGTGGAGACGGCGAGCCAGGCGACCAGTGTGCTGGGCGCGATCCCCGGCCAGCGCACCGCCGAGCAGGCACCCCCGGTCACCGCGCCCGAGCCGGACAAGGAGTCCCGCACCTCCAAGGCGGTCCTCGGTGAACTCGACGGACTGGTCGGCCTGGACAGCGTCAAGCGCGAGGTGCGTTCCCTCATCGACATGATCGAGGTGGGCCGCCGCCGCCAGCAGGCCGGCCTCAAGGCGGCCTCCGTCAAACGGCACCTGGTCTTCACCGGCTCCCCCGGCACCGGCAAGACGACAGTCGCACGGCTCTACGGCGAGATCCTCGCCTCGCTCGGTGTCCTGGAGAAGGGGCATCTGGTCGAGGTGTCCCGGGTCGACCTGGTCGGCGAGCACATCGGCTCGACGGCGATCCGCACCCAGGAGGCCTTCGACAAGGCGCGCGGCGGGGTGCTGTTCATCGACGAGGCGTACGCGCTCTCCCCGGAGGACTCGGGCCGCGACTTCGGTAAAGAGGCCATCGACACGCTCGTGAAGCTGATGGAGGACCACCGGGACGCGGTCGTGGTGATCGTCGCGGGCTACACGGCCGAGATGGAGCGGTTCCTGTCCGTCAACCCCGGTGTGGCGTCCCGTTTCTCACGGACCATCACCTTCAGCGACTACAACGCCGAGGAACTGCTGAGGATCGTCGAGCAGCAGGCCGAGGAGCACGAGTACCGGCTCGCGGAAGGTGCGTCCGAGGGGCTGACGAAGTACTTCACCGCGATCCCCAAGGGTGCGGCGTTCGGCAACGGCCGTACCGCGCGGCAGACCTTCGAGGCGATGGTGGAGCGGCACGCGAGCCGGGTCGCCCAGGTCGAGGAACCGAGCACGGACGACCTGACCCTCCTCTACGCGGACGACCTGCCCGAGCTGCCCTGAGGCGGCACCTCGGGCCGCAGCCGGGCCAGCAGCCGCTCCCGCTCCACGGCGAACGCCGGGTCGGCCTGGTAGTCGGAGTGGCCCAGGATCGGGGCGGGCAGCGGGTGTTGGGCGGTACGGCCGTACTCCAGCGGGTCCTTGAGGGGACCGTGGTCCACCTCGGGGCCGCAGTCGCCGGTCAGGCGGACCGGGCCGCCGATGGGGTCGGTGAGCCGGTACAGATTGCGCCAGCAGTCGACCTCGTGGTGCAGGCGGCTGAGCGCGGCCGGTCCGAAGTGGGCGGGGAACCAGCGGCCGTAGAGACGCTCCAGGGGTGAGCCGTAGGTCAGGAGGGCGACTCGTTTGCGCTGGGCCGGTTTGAGCTGCCAGGCCGCGGCTGCGGCGAGGACGCTGCCCTGGGAGTGGCCTGAGATGACGAGCCGGCCGCCGGTGGCGCGGGTCCAGGTGGCGATGCGCCAGGTCAGGTCGGGGACCGCGCGCTCGGCGTAGCAGGGCGGGGCGAAGGGGTGGGCGGCGCGCGGCCAGAAGGTACCGACGTCCCAGAGGATGCCGATGGTGCGCCGCGCGGAAGGGTCCTTGTAGGCGCGCCTGCCCCAGGTGACGAAGAGAATGAAGCCGAGCCCGATCAGCCAGGAGCCGAGTCCCTGTGCGGTCTGGGCGGCACCGTGCACGAGAGCCTGTCCCTCCTCTCCGGCCCGTTCCGGTGTCTTGTCGGTGGTGAAGGCGCCGACGAGCGCTCCCGCGCCCAGGAGGAGGGTCGCGGTGGAGGTGACGGCGACGAGGAGAGGGCCGCGGTCGGTGAGGGTGGCCATCGCGCGTGTGCTCGCGATGCGGGCGGTGCGGGCCTGGTCCCTGCGCTCGCCCGGGTAGTCGCCCGCCACCGCGCCCAGTTCGGCGCGGCGCAGCCGCCAGGTGCGGTGGCCGAGTCCGGCGGAGAGCACGAGGACCACGAGGAGCAGCGGCGGGATCACCGAGGCCTGCCAGGTGAGCAGCACGGGCGGGCCCGCGATGGACATTCCGGTGCCGTCCAGCCAGTCGGAGACCCGCTGGGACACCCCGCCGGACATCACGCCGCCCAGCGCGCAGGCGAGCATCGCGATGGCCGGGCCGCCCAGGCCGCGCATCGCGGCGCGCGGGTCGGGGTGGGTTCGGTGCAGTAAATGGGCGACGACCGCGAGGGCGATCACCAGCAGGCCCTGTACCAGGGCGATCCCGCCGAAGGCTGCGTCTCCGGGAAGCCGCCCGGAGGACTCCCATCCGGGGCGCGGCCAGGCGGCGTACAGCAGGGCGAGGACGAGCAGCAGGAGCGCGCCGAGCGGCAGCCAGCGTACGAGACGGCGGTCGAGTGCCTGGTCGAGGCGGTTCTCGCTGCGGCCCCGGCGGCACACTACGTAGACCACGACGAACGCGAGGCCCGCGAGCGCGGTCTCCAGGAGCCCGCCGATGGAGGCGAGGACG
>NZ_JAEQAZ010000348.1 GCF_016654115.1 Streptomyces sp. MBT53 | reverse complement strand
TCTACGTGACCGGGACCGGCGGGAGGGCCTCCCGCCGGTTCACGTAGATCTCTTACTCGGGCAAGCCGAGTTGCTACCGGACGTCGACGAAGTCGCCGGCCGCGGTCGCCGCGGCGGTGGTGGAGGTACCGGCGAAGACGTACCGGTAGTACCCGTCGACCGTGGCCTTGGTGGTGGTCTTCAGAACACCGGTGCTGTTGGTCTTGACCGTCTTGAGGGTGGTGTAGGTGCTGCTGCCCTTCTTACGGAACTGCAGCTTCGCGGGCTGGGACACGTACCCCGCGTACTTGCCCGTCGCCCAGTTCGCGCGGGCGAGCTTCCCCGTGACCGTGATGGTCTTCCCCTTCTTGACCGGCTCGGGAGTGGCATCGGCGGTCAGCGTGGAGGCCTTCTTGATCGAGGCGGTGGCGACGTCGTCGTTGTAACTGGCGTTCGCGTACAGATCCCAGGCCCCCAGGAACAACTTCCAGGTCCCGGCCACGCCGTTGTCCTTCATGTCGGTCGCGGGATGGATGTTGAAGACGGCCTTGCAGGTGTAAGTCCCCTGGGTGGCTGTCTCCGTGCAGTCCGGATCGTCGTCGGTCCCCAGCCCACCGGTGATCCCGTCCGTGGTCGAACTGTCCGTCCCCTGCCACAGAAAGGCCTCGGTGAGGGCAACACCGTTCTGGTCGGTGGCGGTGTACGTGACGGTGACGGTCTTGGTGCCGCCGGTACCGAGGACGATGTCCTTGCCGCCGTTGATGACGGCGTGCGAGAACTTGGTGTTGCCGAGAGAGTCTCTGGGCTGAACGGCAGCCGAGGCAAAGGACTTCAGCCCCGCCGCAGCCCCCTTGCGCTCGGCAGCCTGAGCGGCAACCGGAAGAGCGAGCGCGGACAGAACCACAGCACCGGAGACAACGCCGGCCGCAACACGTATACGCATGAAACCCCCACAGGAACCCGAGAGGCCCGCCCAAGTCTCGCCTTGGCCGGGCCTGTTGATCTCCGCATCATATGAACTCAGGTCGGAAATGGTGAAGATCTCTTGTGCAATAAGTGCGTAACGGGACAGTGGGGATTGGGGAGTTGGTACTGGCCGATGAGAGGACGAGGCGGACCGGCGTCGGTGCGCAGCTCACCCGGCCTCCCGCCGAGTCTTCGTGGCGGCAGTCAGGTAGTCCGTGGTCATAGGGCGGAACGTCCCCGTCGGGCGAACTCTTCGGCACGTACGGCGTGATGCCAGGCCGCATCCCGGACCTGGCAGGCGGCAAGTACCTCGACCGGGTCCTCGGTGAGGTAGACGCCCAACGTGGTGTCCTCGTCGTCGAAGGCGAAGCGGGCGAGGGTCTTGGAGTCGAAGAGCCAGAAGTCGTAGTCCGGCAGCCGCAGTTGCTCCGCCTGGTGACGGGTCAGGGTACGAATGTCCTCTCCCGCGGCGACGTTGCTGGGCGCGCTGGCGCGGAGGAACTCCTGTCCCTGGGTAAGCGGTTGATCGACCACCCGGACACGCTCGAACCGCTTGCCCAGCGAGACTTGCGCCCGCAGATTCTCCCACCAGGGGTTGTCCGGTTCACCGGCGATGTCCTCGCCGACGAGGAACCGAGCCCACTTGGGGCTGTTGCGGTCGGAGGCGTAGCCGCGACGCGTCTCCAAGCGCCAGGCGGCGCGTAGCGACTGAGCAGGTTGCGAGGCACGCGGACGAGGGCCTCGGACTCCTTGGCGTCGTGCAGTTGGGCGATGTGCTCGGGGTCGGTTTCTCGTTCGCCCTGGACAAGGATCTCGTCCGTACCCTCGATCTCGTAGAGGGCTGGGCGGCCGTCGTCGTCACTGGTCGGGCCAAGGAACCTGAGCGTCATGTGACCCTCAAGCTGCGGATGTTGGGGTCTCAGGATGCGTGATTGGGGCTTGAGTACACGTCCGAATTGCCGAGGCGGTGCATCTGCGCGCGCAGAGAGAGATTGGCGGAGCAGCAGCTGCCGGAGATCCGTGAGCCAGTGGCAACATCTGCCGGCATGGAGTTCTCCGAGGTGGTCCGCCGCAAGCGCATGATCCGTCACTACTCCGACAAGCCACTGACCTCGGAGGTGACCGAGCGCATCCTCGCCTCCGCGCTACGAGCCCCCTCGGCCGGTTTCTCCCAGGGCTGGGCGTTCCTCGCCCTGACCGACCCGGCGGACCGCGCCCGCTTCTGGCCGTTCGTCCCCACCCGGGTCGAGAAGACCCCAACCATGCAGGACGCTCCGCTGGTCGTCGTACCCATGGCCCACAAGGCCGCCTACCTGGAGCCTACGCCGAACCCGACAAGGGCTGGGAGGACCGAGCCGAGGCCCGCTGGCCCGCACCGTATTGGCACATCGACACGGGAATGGCCGCCCTGCTGATGCTCCTGACCGCGGTCGACGAAGGCCTCGGAGCCTGCTTCTTCGGCATCATGCCGGAGCATCTGCAGCCGTTCCGGGCGGAGTTCGGGGTTCCGGGCGAGTACGACCCGATCGGCGGGATCACGGTCGGGTACCGGGCTGAGGATGTTCCCGAGCAGGGGACCCGGGTCGCGGAACGACGGCGAGCCGCTGAGGACGTTATTCACCGGGGGCAGTGGGGGCGGCATGCCTGAGAGCGATTGGCCAGACCGCTTCAGTGCCCTCTCGGCTCCTCCTGCCCCAACTCGCCTATCAGGCAATGCCAGGCGCGGGCTCGGATTGCGAGGACAGGGCCACCGGCGGCTTTGGAGTCCCGCACAAGCACCCCAGCTGGGGTGAAGGCTGCCTCTACGCACTCGGTCGTATTGGCGCCGCTGTACGACGATTTGAACCAGACAGGTTCGGACACAGGCTGCGGGCCGACAGACATTCACAGCTCCTTGCGGGCGCGATGGATCATCGTGGAGGAAGCTCCCATGTCCAACGCTTGTGCACGCAGATACTCGAACGCAAGTCTGTATCGGTTCAGTTCCTCGTCCTTCTCCAGGAAGAGGGAGCCCGTATGGAAGTCGACGTAGACCACGTCGAGGGTCAGCTCGGTGCCGCCGATGATGACGAAGCTGCCAAGGGCGGCCCCATGGGCCCCTTGCGAGAAGGGCAGAACCTGCAGCGTGATGTGAGGCGACTCGTTAGCTTCCAGAAGCCGGTCGAGCTGCTCTCTCATGATCTGCGACGATCCGACAACGCGGCGGATCACTGACTCATCGAGGATCGCCCAGAGTCGCGGGGGCTTCGGGCGGGTGAGGATCTCCTGCCGTTTCATGCGAATGTCGACCAGCCGCTCGATCTCGGTGGTCTCCAGGGGTACTTCGTTGGCCTTCTGTAGTGCGGTGCTGTAGGCGCGTGTCTGCAAGAGGCCGGGAACATAGACACAGGCGAAGTGATTCTCGTGCACGGCCTCGTCTTCGAGCGTGAGCAGCAGGTTCATGCTCTCCGGGATGGAGTCAGCGAACGAGTTCCACCAGCCCTGCTGCTTGGCGTCCTTCGCGAGCGCGACAACGGCCTTGCGCTCGGCCTCAGTTGCTCCGTACTCGCGGCACAGCGCATCAACGACGAGCCATTTCACGGGTCCCGCTTGGGTCTCGTACCTGCTGACCGTCGCCTTGGATACGCCTACGAGTACACCCGCTTCTTCCAGGGTCATTCCCTTGCGGGCGCGCAACTTGCGCATCATCGCGCCTAGTTGGCGGCGACGGGTGGTGGTCCGTTCGGACATGCGGCTCCTTCGCCATGTGCCGGGTGGTGGGCCCGGAGATCCCCATCAGGCTAGGCAGCAGGGGAGCGGACCCACCATCAGATTCACTCGATGGATTCTCATGAGAAGTTACACAGTGAGAGTTCTCTGTGTCATGCTCGCTCACAGACCGCTACGCAGTGCAGCCGTACGGACACGGCAGGCGCAGCACGAGCGTGGCTGGGAGGGAGGAGTGGCCATGCCTGGCTACGAAGTTGCTGAACCCCGACTCCGCTGTGTTCTGCCTTTCGAGGCGGCGCCGGCTGAACTGCGACTGCTCCGGAGAGCCGCCGTCCGCCAGTTGAGCCGGTGGGGCATGCCCGTCGCTGCTGACGAAGCAGAACTGCTGGTCACTGAGCTGGCAACGAACGTCATCAAGCATGTCGGTGAAGGCGCATCGGCGACCCTGATCCTTGAGTGGAGGGACGAACGGCTGCGACTCGAGGTCCACGACAGGAGCAGTTCGGTGCCCTCGTTGAAGTCGGCGAGCTGTAACGAGGAGTGCGGCCGTGGCCTGCACCTGCTCGCAGCCTTGGCACTGGACTGGGGCACGGTTCTGACTGCAGCGGGCAAGGCGGTCTGGTGCGAGATCCCGTTCAGCTCGGGACGTTCCTGCCGACGCGTTGAGCGCGCCGTCGAAGCACTTGAGGGCTATCAGGCGGGCGGCGAAAGTGCTGCGCTGCAAGGGAAGGGGCAGGGGATTGGCCTTGAGGAGTCGGCAATTGAGTTGATCGCTGACCTGCTTCACTGGTCCGCCGCGTGCGGCCATGATCCGGACGACTTCCTCGACCGTGCCCAGATGCACTACGAGGCAGAACTGGACGCGGCCTAGTGGGCGTCTGCCTGAAGGTTCTTCCGTATCTGCTCACGAAGGGCTGTCGGCGTGCGCCAGGATTCTCCGGGACGGCTCCTGTGGCACATGCGGTGGCAATTGGCACACAGGCATGCGAGGTCGTCGAGCTTGGTCTCCCGCGTTCCGGAGATGTGGAGGGGGGTGACGTGGTGCACCTCAATGTAGCCCTCGCCCAGCGTCCCGTAGACGCGGCCGAAATCGAAGTCGCATGCCTCGCACTGGAGCCTCTGACCGCGACGCAGTGTCTGCTTGAGCTTCAGCGCGCGGAGCTTCGGGTCTCGCTCGCGAGCGAGTGCGCGACGGACGAGGAGCCTTCCCTCGATGGCCGTGGCGCCGGACTCGTCGACCTCGTCGGGCTGGGGAGGGATGAGCTGCAGTTCGCCCGAGCCCATGCCGACCTCAATGGCTTCCGCGGCCTGGAGCATCTCAGCTTCGCGGTCACAGAAGGCCTCGACCATGAGCTTGGTGCGCTGTCCGCCACGAGTGGCCTTGCCCGAGTACAGCTTGTGGTTCGTCGCGAAGTCCGAGGTCTTGCGGCTGACGCTGTCAGGCGACCTGAAGCCGGGAAGGGCGAGTGCTTCCGGACTGTGGATGGGCAGCGCGCGGAGGAGTTCCGACAGCTCCTGCACCTCACGATCGTTGGTCCGCAGTTCGCGCCAGCCGTTCTTCACGACGAGCGCTCCGGCCAGCACAAGTTCGTCCTCAGTCCATGGGGGCGTCTGCATGAGCAATATCGTACGAGCGTTCGGCGTGCCGGAGGGTGCGTTCAGCGAACCGCGGGGCGTGTTGCACACTTGGTGCCGTCTCGTTGTCAGTGGGGTCTGTCACCCTCAGTGATGGTGGATCGCAAGATGTGTCTGCCGCTGCACGACTGTAAGGAGGGGACATGACCCGCACGAACGAACCCAAGGGCTCCGTGGAGCAGGCCGACGAGCCCAATGAGCCCGAGTTCACCTCAATCGAGATCTGCGCTGGAGCGGGCGGACAAGCCATCGGGCTGCACCAGGCTGGTTTCGGCCACCTCGCCCTTGTGGAGATTGACCCGCATGCGGCTGCCACGCTGGAGAAGAACGTCGCATCTCACCCAAAGTGGGTCTGGGAGAAGGGGAACTGTGACGTCCTGCCTCCGACAGATGTCAATGACTTTGATCAGGACGAGCACCTGGTCAAGAGCGCGGAGGTACTTCAGCGCCGCGGGCTTGATCTCTTGGCGGGCGGCGTTCCGTGCCCTCCGTTCTCGCATGCTGGCAAGCAACTCGGCAAGGACGACGAGCGTGACCTGTTTCCTCGGATGCTGGCCCTCGTAGAGGAGCTGAAGCCTCGGGCCGTCATGATCGAGAACGTGCGCGGAATCATGGACCCCAAGTTCGATGACTACCGTGACCTGATCCAAGCGAAGCTCCAGAGCGGGTGGTATCGGGGCGATGATGGCCAAATGGTCTGGGACGACGGGATGGGCTACACGGTAGGTGAGTGGGACATTCTGGAGGCTAGTGATTTCGGAGTACCGCAGCTTCGCCCCCGCGCCATCCTGGTTGCCTTCCGTAACGACATCCTGAAGGACGTCAAATACGAGTGGCCTGCCGCAACTCACCAGGATCACGTCAGCGTCGCCGAGGCGCTTGAAGAGTCGATGCGCGCCCGCTATGAGCCGTATTTCACCGGAGGCAAGGCAGAGGTGGCTCGCAAGAAGTTCGACACCTGGCTTGATGCTGCGCAGAAGCGTCACAGGGTGCTCGCAGAGAAGGGTGGCGGCATTGCGCCCACGCTGGTCGGCGGATCAAAGAAGCATGGGGGAGCGGACCTTGGCCCCAGCCGGGCCAAGGCCGCGTGGGGTCAACTAGGGGTTAATGGCTTGGGAGTTGCCAATGACCCTGACACCTGTAGGACGAGGGAAACCGAAGGGCGTGACCTCTTCGGCGAGAATGGGCCCATGCTTACGGTGCAGCAGGCTGCGATCATCCAGGGTTTCCCGCCCGAGTGGCAGTTCTCCGGCGGTAAGACAGCGCAGTACAGGCAGGTAGGCAACGCTTTCCCGCCTCCCGTTGCCAGGGCCGTCGGAAAATCGATCGCTGACGTCCTGCGAGCCGCCCGTGAGCGCGACAACAAGAAGACGTGATCACTCCTTCTGCTTGTGCTCTGAGGTTGTTCGAGGGCGGCGCTTTGTGACCTCCGCAGTGATCCGGGCGGCACACTCTGCCGAAGCCTCGTGCTCCCAGAACCGAAGCACCGTCCACCCCGCCTCTTTGAGGTGCTGGTTGGTGTCACGGTCTCGGGCCATGTTCCGGGCGACTTTGTCTGACCAGTAGCCGGGATTCGTCTTCGGGGGCACGTAGTGCTCCGGGCAGCCATGCCAGTAACAGCCGTCGATGAAGACAGCGACCTTCGCCGGACGGAAGACCATGTCTGCCGTCCGGCGAAGGTCGGGTAGCGGCCTGGCCGCTACCCGATAGCGAAGCCCTTGGGCGTGGACAAGCCGTCGGATCAGGCGCTCAGGTGTGGTGTCCCGGCTGCGAATGGCCTGCATATTCCGGCGGCGCGCTGCAGACGACGCCCATGAACCGCTTGGTGGCTCCCATGGCTCTCCGGACACTGAACGATTTCCTTATCTCGGCTACAGAATGGTGCCGCTGTTCTTGAGGTCTTTCACCAGGGCATCCAGGCCGTTCAGCCCGAGTGCATGTGCCCTGGACATCCCCTCCTGCTTCAGTGCAGCCAAGTCCGGCCATTGAGTTAGTGGCGAGCTTCCAGCCGGGAGTTCGTTGACTGCCATCCAGGATCCGACCCAGTCAGGGCAGACGTGATAGGTGCGATCCTCAATACTCTCTCGCGCTACGCCCGCGGCGCGGGGGAATTCCGCAGTTGCCATGGCATAGGGGACATCGGGTCGGTAACGAGTGAGTGGCACCATCTGGGCGGCCTCTGTGCCACGGTCGGAACGCCATGTCCACTTCGAGGACAGAGCCGCAACGAGCCGTCCCCCGCTGTCGATGATGAGAATGTCGCTCTTGCGGTCTCCCACGTCCCGGCGCATGTGCAGTCCTCGGATGTGGGTCAGAGGTACCTCGTGCCGAACTTGCCAGCCTTGCGGAAGGCTGCACTGGAGGAAGTGGATCAACAGATCACGGAAGAGGGTGCCTCTTGAGTTCCTGTCCAGCGCAACAGGTCTGTCGACGTTGACGTTTCGCTCGGTTACGGCCTGCATCCAGAGAGCCAGGACGGCGAGTTCGCCGGCGATGCGTCGCCGTTTTCTGTGGCCCGTGGCTGTGTCGGGTACTTTGTCGTCCAGCCGATGCGTGCGTACGGCGGGTGCCCAGCGGACGGGTCCATGCGCGGAGCCGCCGTCAGCCAGGGAAGTTCCATCGGAGTCGTAAACGGAAAATCCGGATTCAGTCAGCCAGCCCGGATTCCATCCCAGGTCAAGACGTTCGCAGGCTGCTGCCAGATCCTCGTTCTTCTCTATCTCAATCTGAGCCTGGGAAGCGCAGTTTGACTCGTTCCAGCACAACCCCAAGAATACTGCGCTAAGCGCCGCAGGGTCTCCGAGATGCTGTTCGATGAGCGCCTTCTTGGCAGGTTGAAGCGGCATGAATTTCTTTCATTCTTCGACTGTGATGGGCAGTTCGATGGAATGCCGAGCTATGCAACTGCAGTGTGTGATGGCAGGTCCGGGGCTGTTTCCACTGGGTCACCTTGAGTTGCGACAATCCAGTCCCGGTCGGCCAGAGTTACCCGGGGCTGATCGTGATGCTGTTCACGTGCCTGGGCCACCCGCACGCTCACGAACTCTCCTTCGCGGGGTGGCACGATACCGAGTTGCTCCGCTACGGCGCGGTGACTGTCGTAGTCACCCATGATGAGAATTCCTTCAGGTTGGAGCGCTGAGCGAGAACCGCCATTACCCCGGACCCTCTTCATGTAGTCCTTCTGCTGAGCCACGGTGCGCACTACATTGCGTCCTATGCGGCGTCGCTGAGCACGCCGGAAGAGCTCGTTGAGGCGCTGCTGTCCGGACTTTGATGCAAAGACTGCATCGCGGTCTTGTGAATCCAAGTGCAGCAGCACATTTTCCGGGAGTTCGGCGTCACGCCAGAGCCAGAGAATTTTGTTGCGGTGTTCAGCTTTCACAGTGAGCTTGGCATCGCGGTTGCTGCCTTGGTTCAGCCACTCGCTGCGTACACGGAAGAGGCCTGCACTCCATCGGCTCGTGTAGTCATCTGCCCAGGCGAGCAAGCAGAGATGCCCCATGGCCTCCGGAGGGATCATCCAACCACCGAATCGCTGGGAGTATTTGCAGTCGACCTCGATTCCCGCGATCTGGTAGTCCATGACCTCGCCGTCCGCGAACCTGAACTCGCGTTGCAGGTTGATCTCGACCAGAGTCCCGGCGTGAGTCCGCTCGGTTTTGAGAAGGTCCGCCCAGTCGTAGCGCCCAGTGATCTCGCCGTTAAGGAGCTGGTCGATGGTGTCCCGTAGGACCGTGGCGAACCGTTCTCCGAATGGATCTTGGGCCACCAATTCGGCATGAACGGCACGGAGTTCAGAATCATGCTTCAGTTCCTCGATTAACGCGAGATTCTTTCCAGCGTTGAAATCGATAGGCAGCAAGAGATCCCCCTTGAAACGAACTAACTTCAGTATTGGGTGTGTTGAGGAAACCCGGTATCTGTGGGAGTCGGGTTTGAAGTAGCGGCCCGTTCACCCGTCAGGCTTTGCCCTCAAGCGCATCAGCTCGATGCCGTTCAACGGCAGGCCTGCGCTTTCACTGGCCCTCGCCGTGACACTCTCCGTACTTTTGCCCAGACCCACACCAACAAGAAGCCCCCCGCTGCGGAGGCCAAACCACAGCCCGCCCCCGCGCCGCCAGCGTCGTCGCATACTGCGGCAGCAAGTCAACGTCTCCCGGCGAAGCCCCCTCCGACGCCGCGAACGCCTCATAAGAAGGCACCGTCCCCGTCACGATCCCGAGGTTCGGGGTGCCCGAGGCCGCCAGCTCCCTCAGCGACCCCTCTATCGTCGCGAGGTGCTCCTCGTGCGAGGGGTACTCGACGGACAGCGAGTCATACGCCCCCACCAGTTCCGCCAACTCGCCCTCCGGCCAGTGCAGTACAGCCACCGGGAACGGGCGGGACAACGCCTCCCGGAACGCCCCCAACTCCGCCCGTAGCCGTGAGATCTCGGCCTCGAGCTCCGCCGGGTTGTCCGAGCCCAGCGACCACACCCGCTTCGGGTTGCAGCTCGTCCAGCGACACGGACGACGAGTGCAACGTGTCCGCCAGCGTGTCCCACTCGTCGTGCGACACGCCCAGCATCCGCCGTACCCGGTGTCGGCCGAACAGCAACGGGTGGGTGGAGTACGGCGGTTCGGGGACGTCGGTCAGCAGCAACGTCACCCCCTCCGTGAACGTCTCCTGTGCCGCCTCCAGCTCGTCGTGGGACTCCAGGGACTCCGCGACGATCACCCAGGGGGCGGCATCGCGCGGGGACGCGGCGCGCACGCCGTCGATGATCGCCCGGGCCTCGGCCTCGTGGCCGTACTCCCAGAGGTTCGAGGCCTTGAGGGCTCGTACCAGGTGAGGAGTTTCGAGGTTGTCCGGGGACGACAGCAGGCGGTCGTAGAGCGCGGTGGCGGCGGGGCGGTCGCCGGCCAGTTCCAGGTGGGCCGCGGCCTGGAGGAGCAGGGCTTCGGCGTCCTCGGGGTAGCGGGCGGCGGTCCGCTCCAGGCGGGCCGCTTCGGCGGAGTGGTCGACGTTCTCGGCGGGCGTGTCGGGGCGCATGAACGACACGGTACTGCCGATGCCTCCGCAGATGGAGGCAAGGGGAGAGATATGCCCAGGTCGGCCCGTGAGGGAGAGGTGAGAGAGGCGTGAGACGGACTCCTGGCGGACCAGGTGTGGCCGGGGCATGGAGAACACCGAGTGGCTTGTCGGTTTCCAGCAGCTTTACGACGGCCCGCTACGACCCCGAGCCGCT
>NZ_JAEQAZ010000347.1 GCF_016654115.1 Streptomyces sp. MBT53 | reverse complement strand
TCAACCCGGGGTTGACGGTCGGAGACTGTCAACCTACGGTTGACACATGACGACCGATCCGAACGTCACCTCGTCCGTACGTCTCGACGACCTCATCGCGGCCATCAAGAAGGTCCACCCCGCGCCGCTCGACCAGCTCCAGGACGCGGTCATCGCCGCCGACCACCTGGGCGACGTGGCCGACCACCTGATAGGCCACTTCGTGGACCAGGCCCGGCGCTCGGGCGCCTCCTGGACCGACATCGGCAGGAGCATGGGCGTCACCCGCCAGGCCGCGCAGAAGCGCTTCGTGGCCAAGGAGTCCGCGGACCTCGACCTGAGCCAGGGGTTCAGCCGGTACACCGTCCGGGCCCGCAACGTGGTGATGGCCGCCCACAACGAGGCCATCGCCGCCCGCAACCCCGAGGGCCGCCCCGAACACCTCGTCCTCGGTCTGCTCGCCGAACCGGACGCCCTCGCGGGCAAGGCGATCACCGCACAGGGGGTCCTCCTGGACGCCGTACGCCAGGCGGCGACCGCGGCGCTGCCGCCGGCCGCCGACGAGGTCCCGGACCTCGTCCCCTACGGCCCCGACGCCAAGAAGGTCCTGGAACTCACCTTCCGCGAGGCCCTGCGCCTGGGCCACAACTACATCGGAACCGAACACATCCTGCTCGCCCTGCTGGAGCACGAGAACGGCGAGGGCGTGCTCAACGGCCTGGGCATCGACAAGCCCACGTCCGAACGGCACATCGCCGAGATGCTGCACCGGCTCCAGGGCTGACGGGCCGACCTCAGAACTGGCTGGTGTCGAGGTCGAACCCGAGCGGCTCCGGCAGCGCCACGGTCTTGGAGATCTCGATCTCGGCGGCACGCGTGTAACGGTCCTCGGAGGGCTCGCTGTAGACGATGACCGTCCCGGCCTCGCGGTCGATCAGCAGGTAGCAGGGGATGCCCGCGCGGGCGTAACCGCGGAGTTTGGGCCCGCGGTCGTTGGCCGCGGTGGACTCGGAGGTCACCTCGCCGACGAGCACGACCGGCGCGGGGTCGTGATAGCGCTGGTCGTCGGCGAAACTGCCCTTCGGGGCGATCACCAGGTCGGGGATGACCTTGCCGGTGTCGGACGCTCCTGGGACGTGCAGACCGAGGCCGGTGTAACGACCGTATTCCTTTCGATGGTCCCGGACCTGGCCGGTGACCTCGGACACGATCTCTTCATGCTCCCCATTGGCCGGAGGCACCACGTGGATCTTCCCTTCGATCAACTCCACGCGCCAGCCCTCCGGGGCGGCGGCGTCGAACGCATCGAAGGCGGCCTCGACGGACGCGTCCATGCGCCTCTCCTCCGTCGGACTCGGATGAGGGCTCAGTCGGCGTTCTGGGGCGGTCAGTGCCACGGCGGACCTCCTTCGTACGGAGCGACCCTGTCAGCGTAGGCGAGAGGGCCGCCCGCGATCTCGTGATGCGTCACTCGTACGAGTGTGCGCGTGACGTTTCTTCGCTCGGAGGCGCTCGGAGCCGCTCGGAGATGCCTCGCCCGCGAGCCGGTTCGCGCAGGTCGGGGCCGTTGTCAGACCTGCGTGCCACACTCGCGAACATGACCGATCGCTGGGCGCTCGCCCCGGCCGAGGGCGGTGGTGTCGAGGTCGCCGCCCTCGGTCCCGACGGGCTGCCCGGGCCGGGGGCCGTGCGGTGGGAGCCGGATCTGGTCGAGGCCGTGCGCGGGCGGCCCGACGTGAGCCGATGGGTGTGGCGGTCCACCGCCGAGGTGTATCCCGCGCTGCTCGCCGCGGGGGTGCGGGTGGAGCGGTGCTACGACGTGGAGGACGCCGAGACCCTGCTGCTCGGCCACGAGGGACGGCACGGCGAGCCGCGGTCGGCCGCCGCCGCGCTGGCCCGGCTGCGCGGCGGACCCGTACCGCCGGATCCACCGCAGCGGGCCGCCGAACCCGGCTCGCAGTCCTCCCTCTTCGAACCGCAGAGCGTCCACCTCCCCCTCGCCGACCTCCTCGCCGTGTACGCCGAGCAGCAGCGGCGGCACGACACCACCGAGCACCCCGACCGGATGCGGCTGCTCACCGCGTCGGAGTCGGCGGGCATGCTGGTCGCCGCCGAGATGAACCGGTCGGGGCTGCCGTGGAGCGCCGACGTGCACCGGGAGCTGCTGCACGAGTTGCTGGGCGAGCGGTACGCCGGGGGCGGCGAGCCGCGGCGGCTCGCCGAGCTGGCGGACGAGGTGTCCGCAGCGTTCGGGAGACGGGTGCGGCCGGATCTGCCCGCGGACGTCGTCAAGGCCTTCGCGCAGGCCGGCATCAAGGTCAGGTCGACCCGGCGCTGGGAGATCCAGTCCCTCGACCACCCGGCGGTGAAACCGCTGCTGGAGTACAAGAAGCTGTACCGGATCTGGGTCGCCCACGGCTGGTCCTGGCTGCAGGACTGGGTGCGGGACGGCCGGTTCCGGCCCGAGTTCCTGGCCGGCGGGACCGTCACCGGGCGCTGGGTCACCAACGGCGGGGGCGGGCTGCAGATCCCCAAAATCATCCGGCGCGCGGTGGTCGCCGACCCGGGCTGGCGGCTCGTCGTCGCCGACGCCGACCAGATGGAACCCCGGGTGCTCGCCGCGATCTCCCGCGACCCCGGGCTGATGGAGGTGGCCGGCCGCCCCACCGACCTCTACCAGTCCGTGTCCGACCGCGCCTTCTCCGGCGACCGCGACCAGGCCAAGATCGCGGTGCTCGGCGCGGTCTACGGCCAGACCTCCGGCGACGGCCTCAAGAACCTCGCCGCGCTACGACGCCGGTTCCCCAAGGCGGTGGCGTACGTCGACGAGGCCGCGCGGGCCGGTGAGGAGGGGCGGCTCGTGCGGACCTGGCTGGGCCGGACCTGCCCGCCGGTGGCCGGCGGCGAGGACGCGGCGGAGGAGGCGGGCATCCCGCAGGACGACCCCGCCGCCACCGGCTCCTCCCCCGCCGACCAGGGCTGGGTGCCCGGCTACGCCTCCACCAACTCCCGCGCCCGGGGCCGCTTCGCGCGCAACTTCGTCGTCCAGGGCAGCGCCGCCGACTGGGCCCTGCTGATGCTCGCCGCGCTCCGGCGGTCCTGTGCGGAGCTGGCGGCCGAGCTGGTCTTCTTCCAGCACGACGAGGTGATCGTGCACTGCCCGCGGGAGGAGGCCGAGACCGTGGCCGCCGCGATACGTGAGGCGGCCGACCTGGCCGGACGCCTGACGTTCGGGGAGACACCGGTCCGCTTCCCGTTCACCGTCGCGGTCGTGGAGTGCTACGCCGACGCGAAATGACGAACGAGCGCTACGACGGTCGACGCGCGTCACCCTGCGACAACAGCTCGCCCAACTCCTCCACGACCGCCTTCTCGTCCGTCCCGTCGAGCGCGCCAAGGGCGGTTCGCCACTCCTCGTACGCCTCCTCCGCGCGCCCCTGTTCCCGTAGCAGCAGGCCGAGTTGGTGCCGGGCGAGGCCGCCCATGTAACGGTCGGCGCGGGCGTCCGCGCGGCGCAGCAGTTCCGCGCACTCGGCGTCGGCGGCCTCGGTCCGGCCGAGCAGCCGCAGCGCCCGTACCAGGCCGAGCCGGGTCTGCGACTCGCCGTGCCAGTCGCCGAGGTCGCCGAGGATGCGCAGGCTCTCCTCGAAGTGCGGCAGAGCGGCGGCCGGTTCGCCGAGGGCGAGGTGGGCGTAGCCGATGTTGCAGTGCGCGGAGTGCTGCACGATCACCGCGCCGATCCCGACGCCGATGGCCAGCGAACGCCGGTGCTGCTCGATGGCGGCGCGCGGGTCGGTGTGCTCGTACAGGTTGCCGAGATGGCTGTAGGTCACGGCCTCGCCGTACGGATCGTCCAACTGCCGTGAGTACGCGAGGCTCTGGCGCAGCGCGACCCCGGACTCGGCGTGCCGGCCCAGGCCTTCGAGGAGGAGACCCCGGTTGTTGAGACACCGGCGGATCCAGGAGGTCGCGTCGAGCCGCCACCAGATCGCCAGCGCCTGATCATTAAGAGTGAGGGCCTCGCTCTGCCGCCCGGTCAGAAAGTGCAGCCCGGCGAGATCACCCAGCGCGTACGCCTCCGCCGCGTCGTCCCCGAGCCGCCGCGCCGCGCCCAGACCGACCCGCCCGAGCACCTCCATCTCGGCGACCCGTCCACCGCGCAGCACATACGGGAAGAGCAGCCGGACGAGTGTCGAGACCTGGGCGTTTCTGCGGTGGTCGAGGCTGTCGCCGTACCGGCTGACCAGCGTCACCACGTTCTCCAACTCCAAGTCCCCCCAGACGAACGCCTCCTGGGAACCCCGGAAGGGAGCGACGGCCGCCACCTCCGCCGCATGCCCGGGGAGCTGCGCGGCGGTCGCCCGCCGCCGGTCGTCCTGGTCGAGCCCCGGTTCGACGATCGCGGTGAGGGTCCGCTCGGCGACGGCGGCGTACCAGCCGAGGGCGACGTCGACGAGGTCGCCGGCCCGCTCGGCCGCCCCTACGGTGCCGCCGCGCGGGCCGCCCGCCGTGACACCGCTGCGCGGCTCGGCCACCCCGCCGTCGACACGCGGCCTGTCCGCCACGGCGTAACCGGACAGCCCGAGCGCAGCGCCGTCACCGCGCGAATCGGCCGCCGCGATGTCACCGCGCAGCTCACCCGTCGCAGCGCCGGCACGCGACCCGTCCGCCGTGACGTCACCGTACGGCCCGGCTCCCGCAACGCCACCGGCCTGCTCGGCTACGGGAACATCGCCACGCGCCCCCGCCGCCAGGGCGTAACCGGACAGCCCAAGCACAGCGCCGTCACCGCGCGAATCGGCCGCCGCGATGTCACCGCGCAGCTCACCCGTCGCAGCGCCGGCACGCGACCCGTCCGCCG
>NZ_JAEQAZ010000346.1 GCF_016654115.1 Streptomyces sp. MBT53 | reverse complement strand
TGTGCGGAGGTGTTGCCGGGGGTGGCCGACCGTACGTGACCAACTCGTGGTCCTGACGGTGCTGTGGCGGAAGCCGGTTACAGCGGGGCGGTGGAGGCGGCGAACTCGGTGATCGCCTTGCGCAGCGGTGCTACGGCGGTTTCGGGGCCCGTTCGGGTGTCGAGGCCCAGAACCTTGATGAGGCCCATGCGGCCACGCGGCCCCTCGATCCGAAGGTCGCGCTCGGTGGGGCCGTCAGGCGCGGGGTGGACGACGAGGGCGAGCGGATGCTCCGGGCCGGTGTAGCCGGCGATGTAGGTGAGGAGCTGGTGACGGTCGGCGGAAGAGACGTTCTTCACCGCGTAGTTCTTGAGGCGTTCCGCGTGCTGCCGGACGACCTGCCGCTTTGACGCGGGGCTCCCGGCCGCGCCGGTCGGTGTTGGATCGGCCGCCCGTCCCCGTCGCATCGCCGATCAACTTGAGCAGTACCTCGTTCTGGGCCAAGTAGCGCTGATCGGCGGGGTGTTCGGCGAATGCCGAGAAGGCCACGTAGTAGGGGTCGGAGACGGTGTCCGTCGCGTAGGTGCCCTAGGTGCCCCGGGCCGCGGCCACGCCTGCGGCATGCGCTACGGCCCCTGCGGCGGCGACAGTTCGGGCGGTGGCCGCCGCACGACGAGCCGTTCTGGATTCGTGAGGCGGAGCGGGAAGCGGAGCGGGCGGCAGCGCGGGCGACCAAGCCTCAGCCGCTGACCCGTGAGCGGATCGTCCGGGCCGCGATGGCTGTCGCCGACGGTGAGGGACTCGACGCCGTCTCCATCCGGCGTATCGCCGGTGAGTTGAAGGCTCGCCCGATGAGTCTCTACGCGCACTTCGACAGCAAGGACGACCTCCTCGACCTCATGCACGACGCGGCGGCGGAGGAGACGCTCGTGGGTGAGGTTCCGGCCGACTGGCGGGAGGCGCTGCGGCTGATCGCCAGGTGCAACAGCACCGCCGTCCCGCGTCACCCCTGGCTGCTCGCGACCGGCGACACCGGGTGCCCGATCGGGCCGGCCTCGCTGAAGCGCATGGACGAGTCGGCCGCCGCGGTCCGTGAACTCGACGCCGACAGCGCCGTCCGGCGTGCGCTGATCCTCGCCGTCGACACCTTCACCCTCGGCCACGTCATGGCGGCACTGTCCGGCGGGATCCGCCGCCGCACCACGGCCGCCGCCGACACCGCGACGCCACCACGGAATACGTCCGGACCCCGATCGACGCCGGCAAGCTCCCCCACCTCGCGGACACGGGCTTCAGCGAGCTGCTCTACAACGACGAACCCGAGGCGGGCTTCGAACTCGGCCTGAGCTGGATGCCGGCGGGGGCCGCGGCGGCGCCGGGGCGGTAGCGGGGTGGTCGGCGGGGCGGTCGTCCTACTCCGACAGCATCGGAGCCCAGTGGTCCATCACCTCGCGCAGCCGTCGGCGGTGATCGGCGATCCAGTCGTCCGGCGGGACGATCGGGACCCGCACGGTGACCATGGACCCGGACTCGTCCTCCACGACCACCTCCGGGCAGTCGCGTTCGCCGGTGAGGTGGATCCAGATCGTCGGCCCGTTGCTCATCTTCATCCACGCCACGTCCTCGCCGGCGTCGAGCCGGTCCAGCGCGGTGGCCCAGGCCTCCAGCTTCGCCGCGTACAGAACCAGGTCGGTACGGCCGGACACGAAGGGGGTCCTGACGACGATCTCGGCGTCGAGCCCGGGGGCCCAACTCGGGTCGTGTCTCAGCACGTTGACCGCGACGCCGTTCCCCTCGTCGTCGGCGAGGGAGATGAGTTCCCTCGGTGGGCTGTCGCCCATGGTCACCACGCCACGTCTCATGTCTCGGGAACCCATTCCACGGGAGGAGGCATGCGGCTGTAGTGGGGTCCCCTGATGCCGTACTGGGAGAGGTGCAGGATCTCGCCGCCGACCGCGAGTTCCGCCGGCGGCGGGTTGGGGACGCGGATCTGCGGGTGGCGCCGGCCGTCGATGACGATCCTCTCCCGGAGGTCGTTCTGGCCGTCCGCCCAGCTCTGGGCCCGCTCGCGAGTCCACGGGTCCTGCAGGGTCCGCGGGGCGGCCGGGTCGTGGTGGTGGCCGTTGAGGCTGCGGACGAGACCTTCGCTGTAGACACCCTTGACCCGGAAGTTCTCCAGGTCGTCCGAGCGCACGACCATGTTGACGTACCGGCGGCCGTTGCCCCTGTGCCGTCCGACCGCGCGCCAGCGGCCCGGGCCGGGGTCCCAGATCGTGGGCGGGATCCACAGCAGGGCGCCCACCGGGAAGTGCTTCGTGCCGTGCTGGATGTCGAGACCGTCCTCGCCGCGCATGGTCTCCCGCGACACATTGGCCACCAGGCACCAGCCCAGCAGCCCTTCCGGCGTCTCTTCTTCGGCGGGTTCCGTGTCTGTCACGCCGAGAATTGTCAGGCGCGGGACGGGACTTGGACCAGCTGTTTTCAACGGCGCCTCAGCCGCTCACACCACCAGCCCGCACACCACCGAACCCACCCCCACCACAACCTCCGCCTCTCCCAGCGTCCCGTCCTCCCGCACCGGCAACACCGCGACCGTCCCGCTGTGTTGATTCGCCACCAGCAGTCGCCCGGGCGTCGAGGTCAGTCCTCGGGGCCAGCTTCCGCCGCTCGGGACCTCGCCCAGCGGCTCGAGGACCGTGCCCGCGAGCCGGAACGCCGCCACCGTGTCCGCTCCCCGGTTGGTGACCCAGACGTAGCGGCCACAGGACGAAGTGACAATGCCGGCGGGCTGGTTGGGGATGTCCGCTACGGCCGTTGCCGGCACCCGGGACAGTTCGTGCAGGGTGCCCGTCTCGGCGGCGTAGTGGTGGCACGTCACCGTGGAGGAGAGCTCGTCCGCGCTGAGCACCAGGTCGCCGGACGGGGTGAACGCGAGATGGCGGGGGCCCGAGCCGGGGCGGAGTTGGGATGTCGCCACCGGCTTCAACGTGCCGGTGACGACGTCCAGTTGGTACGTGAACACCGTGTCGGCGCCCAGGTCCGTGGCCAGGACGTAACGGCCCGCCGGGTCGACGAGGACCTGGTGGGCGTGGGTGCCCTCCTGGCGGCCGGTCACCGGGCCCGAACCCTTGTGCTCGACCACGTCCGTGAGGTCCGAGAGCCGGCCGTCCGCGTCCAGGCGGTGTACGGCCACCGTGCCGGGCAGCGTGTCCGTGCCGTAGTTGGCGGTGAGGAGGAAGTCGCCGCCCGGGTGGACCGTCAGGTGGCACGGGTTCGCGCCGCCGCTGGTCAGGGGCGCCCCCAGCGGCACGGGCGCGGCGCCCTCCCGGAGACCGAACGCGCTCACCGCGCCCGGCATCGACTCGTGCGTCGTGTAGACGACGGGGAGCGTCGGGTGGGCGGCCAGGAACGACGCGCCGCTCGCCGCCACCGCGTCCACCACGCTCAGAACACCGTCGTCCGGGGTGAGCCGCAGCGCCGTCAGGCCGACGCCCTCACCACCCGTGTCCGGTGTGTACGAACCCGTCAGGACGTCAACGTGCCCTGCGATACCGGTACTTGTATCTGCACTTGTACCTGTACTTGTCATTGAGCGCTCAGTTCCTCAGTGGATTGCGTCGGCGGAGTACATCAGCGGAGTACGTCGTCGTGGTGGTCCAGCAGCGGGAGTTCGCCCCGGCGCGGCAGGCCCTCCCAGTCGCCCTCCGTGCCGACCGCGAACGCGCCGACCCGGGCGGCCGTGTCGAGCCGGACCGCTGCCGGTGCGCCGGCCAGCAGCTCGGCCAAGTAGCCCGCCACGAAGGCGTCCCCGGCGCCGACCGAGTCGTACACCCGGGCGGGCAGCGCGAGTTGGCGGTGCGGGCGGCCGTCGAGGAGCGCGAAGGCTCCCTCCGCGCCCAGCTTGATCACGGCGCCGGAGGGGCCCAACTCGCAGATTCCCTTGGCCAGTTCCTCGGGTTCGTGGCGGTCCGGCACCGCGAGCCGCGCCTCGTGCGGGCCCGCGAACACCAGGTCGCTGTCGTGGAGGAGGGGGAGAACCGCCTCCCGCGCCTCGTCCTCGTTCCACAGCAGGGAACGGAAGTTGATGTCGAGGGACACCAACACCCCCGCCTCGCGGGCGATGTCCACCGCCCGGCGGACCGCTCGCGCCGGTCCCTCGCCCAACGCCGGTGTGATGCCGGTGATGTGGAGGACCGACGCCCCCGCCACCACCTCCTCCGGGATGTCCTCGGGGGCCAGGCGGACGCCCGCCGTCGCCGTGCGGTAGTAGCGCATCCGGTGGTGCGTGCTGGTGCGTCTCTCCTTGAGGAGAAGGGACGTCGGTGCCGCGTCGCGTACGGCCACGGCGGTCACCCCTTCCGCCCGGAGTTCGCGCAGCACCAGCTCACCCAGCTCGTCCTCGCTCACGCGGCCGATCCAAGTGGCCTTGCCGCCCAGGCGACTCACGCCGATCGCCACGTTGGACTCGGCGCCGGCGATGCCGAGGCGCAGGGTGGTGCCCAGGGTGAGCGGGCCGGGACCGGCGGCGGACAGGACGCCCAGGGTCTCGCCCACGGTGACGAGGTAGGGCTCGTCCTTCTCGACAGCAGACTTACGGGTGTTCACAGGGGGTTCTTCTCCTTGGGCCCGGTGTCGGGCCTGACCGTCTCCAGCAGTGCGCGGGCCCGGGCCGTGAGGGCGTTCAGCGCCTCGGGGGTGGGGTCCCGGTCGGCGTCGCGCAGCAACGGGGAGCCGACGCCGACGGCGAGTGCGCCCGCCGCCATGTACTGTCCGGCCGCTTCGAGGTCGACGCCGCCGACCGCCATGAGCGGTATGTGCGGCAGCGGGGCGCGGAGTTGGCGCAGATGGGTGGGGCCTCCGGTGCAGGCGGGGAAGAGTTTCACGGCCGCCGCGCCGGCCCGCCAGGCGGTGATCACCTCGGTCGCCGTCCACGCTCCCGGGTAGAAGGGGACGTCCTGGTCGGCGGCGTCGTGGATGACGTCCGGTTCGACGTTCGGGGAGACCAGGAACTCGGCGCCCGCCGCCAGCGCGTCCCGGGTGTCGGCCGTGGTGAGGACCGTACCGGCGCCGACCGAGACCCCGGCGCCGAGTTCGTCCTTGATACGGGCGATCGCGTCGAGCGCACCGGCGGTGGTGAGGGTGACCTCCAGGCAGGTGATCCCGCCGGCCGCGAGGGCACGGGCCGCGGCGGGCAGCGCGGAGGCGTCGGCCGACCTGAGGATGGCCATCACCCGGGTACTGGCCAACTGGGGTGTGAGCAGGGGCCGTAGAAGCTGATGGTCCGTCATTTGACCGCTCCCGCCGACATTCCGGCGACCATCTGGCGCTGGAAGAAGATGAAGATGACCAGGAGGGGCAGCACACCCAGCAGCGCGGCCGGGAAGAGGGTGGTCGGCTGGACGGTGTGCGGGTCGATGAAGGAGTACGCGTTCACCATGACGGTGCGCTTGCCCGGGTCCTGGAGGAACACGAGGGGGACCAGCAGGTCGTTCCAGATCTGGAGCGCGATGAACGTCAACAAGGTGCTGGTGACCGGGCGGAGGAGAGGCAGGATGACGACGAAGAAGGTGCGCAGCGCGCCGCAGCCGTCGAGGGCCGCCGCCTCCTCCAGGTCGGCCGGGATCTGCCGGATGAAGCTGGTGTAGAAGAACACGGCGAGCGGCAGGTTGATCGCGGTGTAGATGAGGACGACGCCCGCGTAGGTGTCCAGCAGGTTCAGGTCGCGCATCAGCAGGTACAGCGGTGCGACCACGACGAACACGGGGATCGACGTGCCGAGGATGAAGAGGCGGTACACCGCCGTCGACCAGCCCGCCGTGATCCGGCCCAGGGGGTAGCCCGCGAGCGCGCCGAGCACGGTGATGAGGACGCACGAAAGCCCGGTGATCAGAAGGGTGTTGAGGGTGCTGGTGCCGTAGTGGATCTGGCTGAAGGCCTGCGTGAAGTTCTTCAGGGTGAAGGAGTGCGGGATGCCCAGCGGGGAGCGCGCCACGTCGGCCGCCGTGCGCAGCGAGGTGACGATGGTGAAGACGAACGGCAGGACGAAGAGGACCGTGCCGAGGGTGAGCGCGGTCGTGCCGAGGGCGGTGGCGAGCC
>NZ_JAEQAZ010000345.1 GCF_016654115.1 Streptomyces sp. MBT53 | reverse complement strand
CTCCGAGGGCATCGCCCCGGCACCCGTGGTTCTCACCCCCTCCGTGAGCCCCAACACCGCCCCGGATCCTGGCAGTTACGCGGACTCGCGGGCCGGGGCGATGCCCTCGGAGCGGAGTCATACCTGGGTCGACCCGGTCTCCCGGCCGCTCGGAGCGGACGGTGCCCGGACCCAGTACGTCGTCCGGGCCGGTTTCGCGGTGCGGCGATTCAGTCACGGTGGTGAGCCGGTCACCGATCTCACCGTCACCTATCAACTCACCGGCAACCCGGGGCTGGGGCCACAGGTCGACGGCGTCCAGCAGCGGCTGACGGACGGTGTGCAGCGGGTGTTCAACACCCCGGGCCACCGGCTGGGCGACGGGAGCCGGCTGCACGTCACCGTCGTACCGGCCGCTCCCGGTGAGACGGCGCATCTCGACGTCACGCTCACCGACCCGGCGGACGGTACCCCGGCCACCCACCACTCATGGCCGGCCGACATCTCCGACTCCGACCTGGCCCACGAGATCGGCCACCAACTCGGACTGCGCGACGAGAGCGGCTTCGACTCGTCCGCCCCGCACCGCGGCGGTACGGCCAGCCTCATGGGCGACCCGACGCTGTTCACGCCCGTGTCGGACCCGTCGTACGCATCGGGCGGGCTGAGGCCCCGTCACCTCGCCCTGATCGGCACGCTGGTCGGCGACCCCGCCGACGACCACCGAGGCACCGGCACCAGTGCCGGTGCTGGTCCGCGCGGACCGGTCAAGGGTGCGCCGGGCGCGGACCCGCCCGCCCCGGTCAAGCCCACCACCGACGCGACCGACACCGGACCGACCCCAGTGGCGACCACGTCCACGCACACGGACCCGACACACACCGCTCCGGCAGAGGCAGAGGCAGAGGCAAAGCCAGAGCCAGAGCCAGAGCCAGAGGCTGAGACCGAGCCCGTCCCCCTGGTGCTGCCGGTCCCGGAGATCACCCTGACCACCCCGGAGGGCGACACCACCGCGCCGAACGAGACGGTGGTCGGCCGTCCCTCCTACCTGGGCGGCTACGGGCAGCGCCACGACGGCCAGGTGGGTCTGGTCATGATGGAGCCGTTCTCGCCGGACCTGGTCGACGGGCTGCACCGCCAGGTGCTCACCGCGCTCGGCAGGCCGAACCCGGGCCCGGACGACGCCGTGCACGCGCAACTCCGGGACGTGCTGTCCGAGCAGCGGTTGACGCAGAACATGCCGTATCTGCGCAGCCTGGGCGGTCACCGGATCGTGCTGAACGTCGACGGCGTCCGCCGTGAGGTGGACGTACGGCTGACGCTCGACAACAGGCGGCCGTCCGTGCGGCAGGGCGCGCTCGACACGAGCGATCCCGACAAGCACGTGGAGCGGCGCGGGCAGGGCACCCGGGAGATCGTCTCCGCGCAGCCGTCCGGTACGTTCTCGACGCTTCCGGTGCCGTGGACCCTCTCGGTACCGGTCGGGGCGGCGGGCGCGGTCCGCGGGGTGGACATCGCGCTGTCCGCGACCATCACCCACAACCAGCTGGAAGGCTCGGCCACCGTCACCCAGGTCGTGCAGACCACCAGTGCCCAGCGCAGCAACGAGCCGTCCCGCGCCTACGACTTCACCGACAACTGGCAGGTGCGCCTGGACACGCCGCCCGCGACCACGGACGTAACCGACGCAACCGATACGGCAGTTGCGCACGACTGGAGTCCGGCCGAGCAGCACGGGTCGGTCACCGTCTGGTTCCCGCAGCACCTCGTGGACGCCGACCGGGAGCACGGCCAGGCACTGCCCGCGCCCGCCGAACTCCGGCAACTGCCCATCTACGGCGTGGACTCGGTGCTCAATCCGCGGCGGCTGTACGAGGGTGCCGCGGAGAACTTCGCCGACGACCTGGACGCCACGGCCTCGGCCCAGCTCGCGGACTTCCTGAGCGAACCGATCCTGCGGGGCACGCTGCCGATGCAGGTCGAGGGCGGGTTGTACTCGCCGGTGCTCACCGACGCGCACGGACGCGCGGTCGGCATGATGCGGCTGGACGCGCGGGTCACCGGGAACACCCCGGTGGCCAAGAGCCTCGACAAGAAGATCAACCTCGAGAGCCATGTCGTCAACGTGGTCAAGAACGACCAGAACACGACGTTCACCAGCGGGGTGACTCTCGCCGGCAGCCTCGGCCCGACCCTCACGACCGACCATCGCCCGGGCCACCCGGACGCCACCCACAGCATCGGCGGCACCGTCAACGCCAAGGGCACCGCCTTCCTCGCGGCGCAGAACGCGTTCGGCACCAGTTCCGTCGCGGGCACCATGCACGCGGTGCGCACTAACCGCAGCCATCTGCTGACCGAGGCCGACGTCGAGTACACCCTCACCCTGATCCGGCCCGACGGCACCATCTCCGCCTACACGCCCGGGAGTTGGACCCACGCGCTCGATCTGCGGGTGCTCAGCGACGCGGACGCCCGGGGCCACGCGCCGACGCCGGACGAGGTCCGCGCGCTGCCGCACGAGCTGGCGACGCTGGAGTCCATCGGGCAGTCCACCGCACCGCTCGGCGTGGACGGTACGGCGACGCTGTTCGCGGACGCGGAGACCTGGCTGCGCGACAACGGCTTCCTGCCCCCGGCGCCACCGGCGGAGGGAACCGCGCCGCAGCGGAGCCGACTGCCCGACGAGAAGCTCGTGCAGGCCCAGTTGAACAATCTGCGGCGGCTGCGGGAGCTGCGTTCCCCGCTCGGGCTGCGCGCGGCGACGGACTCCATGGTGGACGGCGGCCACTCGCTGTTCCTGGAGATCCCCGCGATCACCGGGCGCCGCCGGGTACGGCTCGAACTGGGCGCCCAGCACATCGCGGACGGCCGGCCGGAACACCGCACGGTACTGCCCGACATCCAGGTCATGGGCCTGGCACAGGGCGGAGGCGGCGGCACCGCACGGCTCGGCAACACCTACGGCGGCGGCCTCGGAGCCGGCGGCGGCCTCAACGGGCCCACCCCGCACGGGGGCACCTGGACCCTGAACGGCACCGGCGACTACCAGTACGTCGGCCAGGCCACGCTCGGCAACACCACCGGCAGCACGCTCGGCCACGACCAGTTCTTCATCGCCAGCGGGCAGGACACCCACGAGTTCGCGATCCCGGCCCGCATCACGCTCGACCTGTACGAGGGCCCGGGCCAGGAACCGGTGACCCGGTTCGGCGATGCGCTGCCCGGGCCACGCCCCGCGGACGACGTCGAGGCCGCCCGGGCGCCGGGTGTCGCGGGCACGGTCCGGCTGGCCGTACCGCACGGGCGGACCGTGGACGCCGCGGAGCCCGCGCCGGCCGGTGAGCCGTACACCGTACGGCCCGTCGGGGCGCAGGACACCGCGCGGCTGGCCATGACGGTCACGGGCGACGACGGACAGCCGCATCCGCACCCGGACGTGGTCCGCGTCCCGGACGACGCGCTGATCGACGTGGTGCGTGGTTCGGCGGCGCTGCAGGACGCCTTCCGCCAGATCGTCACCGGAGCCCATGCCCGTGCCCATGCCAACGCGGGTGACGGCAATGGGGCCGCTCCCGCCCCCGCCGGTCCGCCCGGGCGGGTCTCCCGGCTCGTCGGTGACGTCACCGGGTTCCTGAGCAGTTCGCTGGTCGGCAGTCCGTTCACCGACACCACCACGGTGAGCGCCGAGTCCCGCACCACCGCGCTCTCGCCCGGCGCGCTGGTCGGCCGAGGCCACCAGATCTTCAGCGGCACCTACGTGGTCGAGGGACTGACGCTGCCCGGGCTCGGCGCCGACGGCCAGCTCGCGATCGAGATCGAGGCCGTCGCCCACACACCCCGCCACACACAGAGCGTGAACCAGTACCTGGAGACCGGTATCTCCGCCGCCGACACGGCGCAGCAGCTCAAGGGCCTCAGCAAGTCCCACCAGTTCGGCCTCGGCGGCTCGGCCACCCAGAACAACCCGCCGGCTCCCGCCTCCGTGGCGGGGCAGCCCGTCGCCTCCCCGTCCCGCACGCCGTCCCGCTTCAACCCGTCGGGCCGCTACCAGTACGACCGCAAGACCGACAGGCCCGACACCCTCATCAGCGCCACCGCCACCAACCGGACCCCCACCCAGTCCGGCCTCCAGCACCGGATCACGGCCGACGTCACCTACGTGATCACCGTACGGTCCGGACACCGCAACGTGTTCGCCAACTCCCTCGGATTCGGGCCCGGGGAGACCGTCAGGCTCGCCGTGGACGTGCCGCGCGGGCTCCAGTTCCTGATGACGGAGAGTCAACTCCGGCGCGACGCACGGTGGATGGGCGCCGTCACCCCCCGACTGCCCGCCCCCTCGACGATCGGACGGACGAGCCCGTCACTGCCCGAGCGCTACGTCCGCGACGGCACCCTCGGCCTGGCCACGGTCAACTCGGTCACCGAACTCTCCGACCGGGGAACGGGCCCCACGGCGCCCCCGCAGACCGAGCAGCGCTCCCGACTCCAGGACGACGTACGGCAGTTGGTGGACCGCTACGCCCCCGGCGTGACCACCCCCGGCCACGCCTCCTACCTGCCCGGCGTCGCCGCGCTGATCGCCGACAACACCGGTGTCGCCGGGAAGCGCGCGCTGATCGGACGCGGCGGCGGACAGGCCAGGTTCAGTTTCCGGCACCACCGGTTCGGCGGCTCGGCGCTCGTCGAGGTGACGTTCTCGGCACGCCCCACGACCGACGCCGCGCACCGGGGCGGCATACGGGGAACCGCGGTGCCGGGCGACAAGTCCGGTATCGAGCAGTGGGGTTCGCACACGGCGGACGGCCGCTCGCTCTCCTCCTCGGGCAGCCGGCAGCACCGCTTCACCTTCAACCCGACGGCCCGCTTCACCCGCCCCGACGCCGACGACCGCACGGACCGCCTCGGCCCCTCCGGGAGCCTGGCCACCACCTCCGGCAAGGTCGCCAAGCAGGGCCGCACCGCCGAGGACCGGTACTGGCTGCGCACCGACA
>NZ_JAEQAZ010000344.1 GCF_016654115.1 Streptomyces sp. MBT53 | reverse complement strand
GCTCGACGACGCGCCCGCCCGCGCCCATCACCCCGAGCCCGTGCGCGTCGTCGAGCAGCAGCCCCGCCCCGAACTCCCGGCTCGCCTCGGCGAGCGCCCCCACCGGAGCCGCGTCCCCGTCCACGGAGAACACCGAGTCGGACACGACCACGGCCTGCCCGTCGTGCGTCCGCAGCGCCTTCCGCACCCCGTCCGGATCGGCGTGTCCTACGACCTGGGTGGCGCCCCGGGCCAGCCGGCAGCCGTCGATCAGCGAGGCGTGGTTGCCCGCGTCGGAGACGATCAGCGAGCCGTGCGGCGCGAGCGTGGTGACCGCGGCGAGGTTGGCCGCGTAGCCGGAGGAGAAAACGAGGGCGGCCTCGAACCCGGTGAACTCGGCCAGTTCGCGCTCCAGTCGGGCGTGCAGCTCGGTCGTCCCGGTGACGAGCCGCGACCCGGTGGATCCGCCGCCCCAGGTCCGCGCCGCCGCCGCGGCCCCCTCCACGACCTCGGGATGGTGGGCCAGGCCCAGGTAGTCGTTGCTCGCGAGATCGAGGAGCGGCGAGTCGGCGGGGCGCGGGCGCAGGGTCCGTACGAGCCCGGCGCGGCGGCGCAGCTCCGCCTGGTCGTCGATCCAGCCGAACGCCATGGTTCCTCCGGGGCTTTTGTAGGCAGTGCACAGACACTAATCGGACGGCCTGCCGCCCATGGTGTGGTGATACCCACACCGTCGACCCCATGTCTTGTGCAATCTCTCCTTGGCCGCGGGCGGTCCCGTAGGACAGGATCGGGACTCATGGACCTGCTGAACACGCTCGTGGACAAGGGGCTTCGGCGCGAGCTGCCGACCCGCGCCGAAGCACTCGCCGTCCTCGCCACCTCCGACGACGACCTGCTGGACGTCGTGGCCGCGGCCGGAAAGGTGCGCCGGCACTGGTTCGGCCGACGGGTGAAGCTCAACTATCTCGTCAACCTGAAGTCCGGCCTGTGCCCCGAGGACTGCTCGTACTGCTCGCAGCGGCTCGGCTCCAAGGCCGACATCCTGAAGTACACCTGGCTGAAACCCGACGATGCCTCGAAGGCCGCCGCGGCCGGTGTGGCGGGTGGCGCCAAGCGGGTCTGTCTGGTGGCCTCCGGCCGGGGTCCGACCGACCGGGACGTGGACCGGGTCGCGGGCACCATCAAGGCGATCAAGGACCAGAACGAGGGCGTCGAGGTGTGCGCCTGCCTCGGCCTGCTCTCCGACGGCCAGGCCGACCGGCTGCGCGAGGCGGGCGCGGACGCCTACAACCACAACCTCAACACGTCCGAGTCGACGTACGGCGACATCACGACCACCCACACGTACGCCGACCGCGTCGACACCGTGCAGAAGGCGCACGCGGCGGGCCTGTCCGCCTGCTCCGGCCTGATCGCCGGCATGGGCGAGACCGACGAGGACCTGGTCGACGTCGTCTTCTCGCTCCGGGACCTCGACCCGGACTCGGTGCCGGTGAACTTCCTGATCCCGATGGAGGGCACCCCGCTCGCCCAGGAGTGGCACCTCACCCCGCAGCGGTGTCTGCGCATCCTCGCGATGGTGCGGTTCGTCTGCCCTGACGTCGAGGTACGCATCGCGGGCGGCCGTGAGGTCCACCTGCGCACGATGCAGCCCCTCGCCCTGAACCTCGCCAACTCGATCTTCCTCGGCGATTACCTGACGTCCGAGGGCCAGGCCGGCCACGCCGACCTGGAGATGATCGCGGACGCGGGCTTCGAGGTGGAGGGCGCGGGCGAGGTGACGCTGCCGCAGCACCGGGCGACGGCGGGCGGCGGCTGCGGTTCCCATGAGGAAGCCTGCGGGGGCTGCGACTCGCACGAGGGCGCCGGCGTCTGCGGCTCGGCTCCCGCTGCCACGGCCGCGCCGCAGGTCGACGAGGTCCGCCGGGACCTCGTCTCCGTACGCCGTCGAGGTGCCGGAACGGATCTCGCGCCCAATGCCTGACCCGACCGCCCCGCCCGCACTGCCCGTCGCCGAGCTGCTGGAACTCGACCGGCGGCACGTCTGGCATCCGTACGGTCCGATGCCCGGCCGGGTCGAACCGCTCGTCGTGGAATCGGCGAGCGGGGTCCGGCTCCGACTCGCGGGCGGTGCGGGCGAGTTGGTCGACGGCATGTCGTCCTGGTGGTCGGCGATCCACGGCTACAACCACCCCGTGCTCAACGAGGCCGCGCGCGAACAGCTCGGCCGGATGAGTCACGTGATGTTCGGCGGGCTCACGCACGAGCCCGCCGTACGGCTGGCGAAGCTCCTTGTCGACATGTCTCCCGAGGGCCTGGAGCACGTCTTCCTCGCCGACTCGGGCTCGGTGTCGGTCGAGGTGGCGGTGAAGATGTGCCTCCAGTACTGGCGCTCGCTCGGCCGCCCCGCGAAACAGCGCCTGCTGACCTGGCGCGGCGGCTACCACGGCGACACCTGGCAGCCGATGTCGGTGTGCGACCCCGAGGGCGGGATGCACGAGCTGTGGTCGGGAGTGCTGCCCCGGCAGGTGTTCGTGGACGCGCCCCCGGCCGAGTACGAGGAGTCGTACGCCGACGAACTGCGCGCCGCGATCGAGCGGCACGCGCACGAGCTGGCCGCGGTGATCGTGGAACCGGTGGTGCAGGGCGCCGGCGGTATGCGGTTCCACTCCCCCGCGTATCTGCGGGTGCTGCGCGAGGCGTGCGACGCGCACGACGTGCTGCTCGTGTTCGACGAGATCGCGACGGGTTTCGGCCGTACGGGCGCGCTGTTCGCGGCGGAGCACGCGGCTGTCACCCCGGACGTGATGTGCGTGGGCAAGGCGCTGACCGGCGGCTACATGACGATGGCGGCGAGCCTGTGCACGTCTCGCGTGGCCGAGGGCATCTCGCAGGGCGAGGTGCCGGTCCTGGCCCACGGTCCGACCTTCATGGGCAACCCGCTGGCAGCGGCCGTGGCCTGCGCGTCGATCGAACTCCTCCTGAACCAGGACTGGTTGACGGAGGTCAAGCGCATCGAGGCGGGCCTGCGCGAGGGCCTCGCCCCGGCCTCGCACATCCCCGGCGTCCGGGACGTCCGCGTCCTCGGCGCCATCGGCGTGGTCCAGCTCGACCACGACGTCGACATGAAGGCCGCCACGGACGCGGCCGTACGCGAGGGCGTGTGGCTGCGGCCGTTCCGCGACCTCGTCTACACGATGCCGCCGTACGTCACGAACGACACCGACCTGGCACGGATCGCCCGCGCGGTGTGCGCGGCTGCGCGGGAGGGATGACATGCCGGTACTGGTGATCACGGGCACGGGCACGGAGGTCGGCAAGACGATCACCACGGCCGCGGTGGCCGCAGCGGCACTCGCCGCCGGCCGCACGGTGGCCGTCCTCAAGCCCGCCCAGACGGGTCTACGGCCGGAGGAGCGCGGCGACGCCGACGAGGTCGCGCGGCTCGCGGGCACCGTCACGACGGCCGAACTCGCCCGCTACCCCGAGCCGTTGGCCCCCGGCACGGCGGCACGCAGGGCCGGTATGACGCCGGTCCACCCGCAGGAAGTCGCGGAGGCCGCCCAGAAGTTGGCCACCGAGCACGATCTCGTGCTGGTCGAGGGTGCGGGCGGACTGCTCGTACGGTTCGACGCGGAGGGCGGCACGCTCGCGGACGTGGCACGGTTGCTGGCCGCTCCGGTCCTGGTGGTGGCCTCGGCGGGGCTGGGCACCTTGAACACGACGGAACTGACCGCACGTGAACTCCGTTCTCAGCGGCTCGACCTGCTGGGCGTGGTGATCGGCAGCTGGCCCAACAGCCCTGATCTTGCGTCGCGTTGCAATGTGGCCGATCTTCCGGAGGTGTCCGGGGCTCCGCTGCTGGGCGCGCTGCCGGAGGGGGCCGGGGCTCTCGCCCCCGCCGACTTCCGTGCCGCGGCGCCGAGTTGGCTGGCGCCGAGGCTCGACGGGGTGTGGGACGCGGAGGGGTTCGGGGTGCGCGAGGCACCGCAGTCCTGGAACGGCGGCGCGGTCTAGGACGCCTCCCCTTCCGCGAGCAGTCGTACCAGTTCGATCCGGGACCGGATGCCCAACCGGCTGAAGACGCCGCGCAGATGGTGGTCGATGGTGCGGGGGCTGAGGGCGAGGCGGACGGCGATCTCGCGGTTGGTGGCGCCGTCTGCGGCCATGCGGGCGACCATCAGTTGCTGGGCGGTCAGGCGGGCGGCAGGTGTGGGGAGGGCGGTCGCACCCACCGGTGTTCCGAGGGCGCGGAGTTCGGCGCGGGCCTGGGCCGCGCAGTGCGGGGCGCCGAAGGACTCGAAGGCCTCCAGCGAGGTGTGCAGCCGGTCGCGGGCCTCGGTGCGGCGGCGCAGTCGGCGCAGCGCGCCGCCGAACAGCAGCTCGGTGCGGGCCCGTTCGAAGTCGCGGGTGCCGTGCGCGTGCAGGTCCAGGGCGGTGCGGTAGTGGTCGACGGCTTCGGCACCGGGGGCGAGCAGGGCCCTGCAACGGGCGCTCAGGGCAAGGTCGTCGGGGCTGCGCACGGCGCGTGCCCAGCGGTCGTAGTCGGCGTGCGCGGCGCGGGCGATCCGGGTGTCGCCGCTGCGGGCGGCGGCCTCGACGTAGTGCGGGGTGGCGAGGTGCCGTATCGCCCGGTGGCCGTGGCCCGGGCCGAACCCGGCGAGCGCGCGCAGCCGGGCCGCGGCGGCGGCGAAGCGTCCGGTGCTCAAGTCGAGGTAGGCGAGCGCCCATTGGGCCAGGGCGGCAGGCAGACCCAGGCCACGGCCCAGGGCGAACGAGCGGGCGGCGGCGGCCCGTTCACGGCAGACGTCCTCGTCTCCGGTGAGCGCCGCGAACATGGCGAGCGCGGCCTGCAGATGGCAGGCGCCGTTGTCCTGGCCGGTGGCGTGGGCCTGCCACAGGGCGTCGGCCGTGGCCGTCTCGGCGGCTCGCGGGTGCCCGGTCCAGAACTCGGCGTAGGCCCGGAACTCCATCGCCTGCGGCACGATCACCGTCGCGCCGTGCGCCCGGGCCGAGGCCGCCGCCCGCACGGTGGCGGT
>NZ_JAEQAZ010000343.1 GCF_016654115.1 Streptomyces sp. MBT53 | reverse complement strand
GACCGCCAACATTCTTAGGGAACCGCATGACCTCCACCGTCACCGCCGACCCGCTGTCCTCGTTCGCGCCCGCCGCGGCCGTCGCCCGGATCGCCGCCGCCTCCCGCCGGACCCAACAGCCGCAGTCCGGGGGCGACTTGGTCTCCCTCGCCATGGGCGAACCCGACTTCGACACCCCCGAGCAGGTCACCGAGGCCGCCCTCGCCGCGCTGCACAGCGGCCGTACCCACTACTCACCGCTCCTGGGCGAACCGGCCCTGCGCGAAGCGCTCGCCGACAAGCTCACCGGCATCGCCGGAGCGCCGGTCTCCGCCGCCGACATCCTGATCACCCAGGGCGGCACCGCCGGGCTCGCCGCGTCGATCCTCTCCCTCGTCGACCCCGGCGACAAGGTCGTCATCCCCGACCCCACCTACTCCCTCTACGCCGACCTCGTCAGCATGGCCGGCGGAGTCGTCGTTCCCGTCCCGCTCGCTCCCGACCTGCACTGGGACCTCGGCCTTCTGGCCGACGCCCTCGCCGGAGCGAAGCTCTTCGTCTTCTGCAACCCGAGCAACCCGACCGGAATCGTGCACAGCCGGGCCGAGTTGGAGACCCTCGCCGAACTGCTCGACGGCACACCGACGTTGGTCATCTCCGACGAGGCGTATGCCGACCTCGACTTCACCGGCCGCCCCTTCACCTCCGCGGTGTCCCTCGACGGCCTGCGCGACCGTACGGTCTACTGCCAGACCTTCTCCAAGAGCTACGCGATGACCGGCTGGCGCGTCGGCCACCTCTGGGGCCCGCCGCCCCTGATCCAGGCCGCCGCACGCGTCCACAACACCTTCAACGGCTCGGTGAACACGGTCGTCCAGGACGCCGCGCTCGTCGCGGTACGGACCTGTGACAACGACATCGCACGGATGCGAGCGGAATACGAACGACGCGGCGAACTCATGCGGACGGAGCTCGCCAAGGTCCCCGGGCTCGAACTCAGCACCCCGGAGGGCGCGTTCTACCAGTTCCCCCGCTACGACCTCGATCTCCCGTCGGCCGAACTCGTGGCGACACTGAGCTCCGCCTACGGAGTTGCCGTCCGGCCCGGCAGCGAGTTCGGTGCCCGGGGCGAAGGCCACCTGCGGCTGTCGTACGCTGCCGACGCGGAGTCCATCACCGAGGGCGTCCGACGTCTGGCCCACGGCCTCTCGGCCCTCCGGTGAACACGGCCGCCACGCAACCGGGGAGTCGACCCATGCGCAGTGACACCCAGCGCAACCGCAGGCAACTCATCAAGGCCGCCGCCGAGTTGTTCGAGAACTCGCCGACTCCGGTCAGCCTGACCGAGATCGCCAAGCGCGCCGAGGTCTCCGCCGCGACCGCTTACCGGCACTTCTCCTCCGTCGAGGACATCCTGCACGCGTTCCGCGCCCAAGTCGGCACCGAGCTAAGGGACTTCAGCGCGCAGCAGACCACCCGCGGCATGCAACGCCTCGAAGCGGTCTCCCGCCACTGGGTGTCCCTCGTCCTCGAACACGGCGGCGCCATGGCGCAGATGCGCTCGCACCGCGGCTACCTGGAGCGGCTGCGCGAGAACACCGGCTATCTCACCCCCCAGGCCGAAGCACTCACCGAACCTCTCCGCCAGACCACCGAGGACCTCGGCCTCGGCGACCTCGGCGACGAGGCCCTGTACCTGTGGAACGCCCTGTTCGACCCCCGCGACATCCTCGACCTCATCAAGAGCGGACGCACCGAGGACGAGGCGGCCTCGCGCCTCGTGGCCGCGCTGCGCGGCGCCCTCATCGGCTGGTCCACGGCACCCGACCGGAGGTACGACTGAGGTCCGGCCCTTCGCGCAGTGCGGGGACCGGCAAGGAGACTCGCCCGGTGTCGCCCGTCACCCGCGACAGGGCCGTGACGCATCTTCCCTACCCGCGCTCGCGCCACCTGGACATGACCTGGTAGATCCGCACGACTCCGCGCGCGCCCGTCAGCGTGCCTTGCCCATGGTCCGGCGGACGACGAGGTGCGGAGCGAGGACGACCTCTCGGGGCTCGGTGCGGCCCTGGTCGAGGCGTTCCACGGCGGCGGCCACCGCGTAGCGCGCCTGCTCCTCCGCCCCCTGGCTGACCGTGGTCAGGTCGAAGCAGCTGAGCCGGGAGAGTCTGTCGTCGTCGTATCCCGCGACGGACACCTCGCCGGGGACGGAGACGCCCGCGCGGGCGAGTCCGGCCAGGACGCCGATGGCGCTCTGGTCGTTGAACGCGACTACTGCGGTGGGCAGTTCGCCCGCGTCGAGGAGGTGGCGGGCCGCGCGCTCGCCGGCCGCTTCGGTGTTGTCGCCGCGCAGCACACTGATGTGGGCGTCCAGTCCGTGGCGCCGCATGGCGGTTCGGTATCCGCGGCGCCGGTCGGTGGCGATCACGCCCTTGCCGCCGTCGACGTACGTGATCTCGCGGTGCCCGAGCGCCACCAGTCGGTCGACTATCTGCCCCACGCCGTCGTCGTCCGCGGTGCGCACCACGTCCAACTCCCCGTCCTCGATACGACGGCCGACGACGATGACGGGGGCCTTGCCGTCGAGCGCGGCGAGCGTGTCCACGGGGGCGGTCGGGCCGAGCAGGATCAGTGCCTCGCTGCGGAAGGCCAGCAGTGTCTCCACGGCGGTGCGCTCGTCCCGCGTGCGGGTCTGGGTGCTCAGGACGAGGTCGTAGCCGACCTCCTCGGCGGCCGAGTGGAGGTGCTCGACCAGGTCCGCGTGGAAGGGGCTGTGGATGTCGACCATGACGCCGAGCATCCTTGTGCGCCTGCTGGCCAGCAGGCTGGCCGTGCGGTCCACCTGGTAGCCGAGGTCGGCGGCGGCCTTCAGAACACGCTGCCGAGTGCGTTCGCTGGGGCCCGCCACACCCCGCAGCACGAGGGAGACGGACGCGGTGGACACACCTACGCGTGCCGCCACGTCCTCCAGTCGTGGGCGCTTCTTCGCGGCTGCACGGCGACCTTCCGCCCCGACGTCCTCCACTGTGCCTCCCGGCCGCAATCTTCTCACGCAACGCCCTTGACACGCTCTCGAAACGAGTCGATAGTACCAGGAATTAAAGCGCTTTAAATTGTCCTGATGTTCCAACGAAGGTTCTCAGCGTTTCGCCGGCACCCGTCGGAACATCAGCTCACCGTCGAGGCCGCCCACAAGGCGGACCAAGCGGTCGCGGTCGGCACATCCGACCGCCACGGCTCCGGACGAGCTTTCCGATCATCCACTCCGAACCCGGCCCATCAGGCAGGCGCGGCCCCGCCGCCCTGCTACCTCTTTCAGGCGCACAGCGAGGTGCACGAACCATGAGCCGTACATCCCTTCCCCGCTCCCGCAGAGTCCTCCCCGTCGTGGCCGCCGCCACCGTGGCCGCCCTCGCCCTCGCGGGCTGCTCCAGCAGCTCCGGCGGCAAGAAGTCCGAGGAGTCCGCCGCCGGCACATCGGTGGGCAAGGCCACCACTCCCCGTATGACGATCGCGATGGTCACCCACGCGCCGTCCGGCGACACTTTCTGGGACACCATCCGCAAGGGTGCCGAGGCCGCCGCGGCCAAGGACAACGTCAAGCTGATCTACTCGAACGACGAGACCGCCGCCGACCAGGCCAACCTGGTGCAGAACGCGATCGACCAGAAGGTCGACGGCATCGCCGTGACGCTGGCCAAGCCCGACGCCATGAAGGACGTCGTCGCCAAGGCCGAACAGGCCGGCATCCCGGTCGTGGGCTTCAACGCCGGGCTGAGCGACTGGAAGAAGCAGGGCCTGCTGTCGTTCTTCGGACAGGACGAGGCAGTCTCCGGGCAGGCGCTCGGCACCAAGCTCAACTCCACGGGTGCCAAGCACGCGTTGTGCGTGATCCAGGCCCAGGGTGACGTCAACCTCGAACAGCGCTGCGCGGGCGTGAAGAAGACCTTCAGCGGCAAGACCGACATCCTCTACGTCAACGGCACGGACATGCCGTCGGTGAAGTCGACGATCACGGCCAAGCTCACCCAGGACAAGTCCATCGACGATGTGGTCACCCTCGGCGCGCCCTTCGCGCTGACGGCCGTGCAGTCGCTGTCCGACGCGGGCAGCAAGGCGAAGGTCGCCACCTTCGACCTCAATGCGAGCCTCATCTCCGCGATCGAGAAGGGCAGCATCCAGTTCGCCGTCGACCAGCAGCCGTACCTCCAGGGCTACTTGGCGGTCGACTCCCTGTGGCTCTACAAGACGAACGGCAACTACAGCGGCGGCGGTGAGCAGCCCGTACTGACCGGCCCGGCCTTCGTCGACAAGACGAACGTCGACGCGGTCGCGAAGTTCGCCGCGAAGGGCACCCGGTGATGAGTACGACCCACCAGGCCGAGCCGGCGGTGACCTCACCGCCGACCCCCGGCCCGAAGGAGACCGACGGCCGGACCGCCGAACGACCCTTGGCGATACGGCTGTTGGCGCGTCCCGAGATAGGCGTCTTTCTCGGTGCCGCCGCCGTGTTCGTGTTCTTCCTGATCACGGCCCCTCCCGTGCGGGATGGGGGCTCGATGGCGAACATTCTCTACAGTTCGTCGACCATCGGGATCATGGCGCTGCCGGTGGCACTGCTGATGATCGGCGGCGAGTTCGACCTCTCCGCCGGCGTCGCGGTCATCACCTCCGCGCTGACCGCGAGCATGCTCAGCTACCAACTCACCATGAACGTGTGGGTCGGTGTGATCGTCGCGCTGCTGGTGTCGCTGGGGATCGGCTTCCTCAACGGCTGGATGGTCGTCAAGACCGGGCTGCCGAGCTTCCTGGTCACCCTGGGCAGCTTCCTGATCCTCCAGGGCGTCAACCTCGCCGTCACGAAACTGGTGACGGGGAATGTCGCGACCGACGACATCAGCACCATGGACGGTTTCTCCCAGGCCAAGAAGGTCTTCGCGTCGTCGTTCCAGATCGGCGACGTGCAGGTGAAGATCACCATCGTGTGGTGGCTGGTGTTCGCGGCGATCGCGACCTGGGTGCTGCTGCGCACGAAGTACGGCAACT
>NZ_JAEQAZ010000342.1 GCF_016654115.1 Streptomyces sp. MBT53 | reverse complement strand
GCCCGTGGATGTCCTCGTGCAGGTGCACGAGGACATCCACGGGCAACTGACGGCCGATGGCGGGTTGTTGGCCTGACGTCGGTGATCGCACCCCTAGGATGTCGGGTCGGAGCCCGGCCGCGTCGACCTCACGGTGGATCCGGTGATCGTCGGGCCCGCTCAAGGAGGACATGTTCCGTGCTTTCGCTCGATGGCTCCGACCCCTCGCACATAGGCCGCTACCGTCTGGTCGGCAGACTCGGCGAGGGCGGGATGGGGAAGGTGTACCTCGCCCGGTCGCCCGGTGGCCGTCCCGCCGCCGTGAAGGTGATCAACGACCAACTCCGGCACGACGAGCACGCGTTGAGCCGGTTCCGCCGCGAGGTGGAGACCCTGGGCACGGTCCGGAGCGCGTACACGGCCTCGCTCATCGACGCGGAGTTGGAGACACCGCCGTACTGGCTGGCCACCGAGTACGTGCCGGGGCCCACCCTGCACGCCGCCGTCGTCAGCGACGGACCGCTCCCCGCTGACCTGGCCCGGGTCATGCTGGCCGCCCTGGCCGAGGGTCTTGAGGCCATCCACGTCCGAGGGGTGTGGCACCGCGATCTCAAGCCGCACAACGTCATCCTCTCCGCCACCGGCCCGCAGCTGATCGACTTCGGTATCGCCAGGTCCACCGAGGCGTCCAACCTCACGCAGGCCGGCAGTGCGATCGGCAGTCCCGGATACATCGCGCCGGAGACCTTCACCGGCGGCCGGACCGGTCCGGAGGCGGATGTGTTCGCCCTCGGGGCCACCCTGGCGTTCGCCGTCACCGGCCGACCCCCTTACGGGGACGGGCCGTTCGCGGCCGTGTCCTACCGCTCGGTGCACGGGGAGATCGACCTGAAGGGCGTGGACCCCGGCGTCGCCGAGCTGATCGAGGCCTGCGTGCGCAGCGATCCCACGCAGCGCCCCACCCCGCAGCGCATCATCGAACTCGCCCGGGCCGAGGCCGACCTCGTCCACCATCCCGCCTATCAACGCGCCCTCGCCGTCGGCTCGTTGACGGACCGGGAGCGTGCCGCGACCGTCGCCGACCTCGGGGGCGGAGCCGTGGCCGTCGCCCCGGACGCGATGACGGCCACCCTGGACGGTGCCCGACAGCACCACGCCGTCACGCTCCTCGCACCCGAGGCCGGCCTCGACACCCCCGCGCCGGGCGCCTACGGTCCCCACCCGCCCGCGCAGCCGGACGGTGGCGGGACCCGACGCGGGCGTCGCGTGCTGTGGGCCGCCGTCGGCGCGGTCTCGCTGGTCGCCGTCACCGCCTCACTGCTGGTGTCCCACGCCTTCCAGGACAAGGACTCCACCTCCGCCCACCCCTCCCCGTCCGCGAGTTCGAGCAGATCCACCGGCACATCGGCATCGGCCACCCCGTCGGCGTCACCTTCCGCTTCCGGCACGGGCGCGGCCAGCCTGCCCGACGCCGTGGTGGTGAAGCCGCCCTTCACCTTCGACCCCGGGAAGGTCCTGGAGACCGTCCGCTCCAGGCTGATCATGCAGACGGACGGCAACCTGGTGCTCTACGACCAGGACGGCACCGCTCATTGGGCCAGCCAGACCTCGGGCGAGGGGAACACGGCGGTGTTCCAGGCGGACGGCAACCTGGTGGTCTACAACGCCCAGACGCAGCCGGTGTGGGCCAGCAACACAGGAGGCGCCGCCGGGGCGACCCTCAAGGTGCTGGAGGACGGCAACATGGTCATCGCGACCGACGGCGGCGTCGTATGGCAGACCAATACCGCGCACTGACAGCACGGTGGATCCGAGGGCTCAGGGGATCCGCGCGACCGCCGCGTAGATCCCGCTGCCCTCCGGGGTCTCGCCGGGTGCCGGAGGGTTCCACTCCGTCGCCGTGACCAGGCCGGGCGCCACCAGGTCGAGGCCGTCGAAGAAGCGGGCGACCTCCGGGCGGGTGCGGAAGCCGAGCTTGATGCCGCCCTTGGCGTACTCGGCGGTGACCTGCGCCGCCAGTTCCGGGTAGAGGTCGGACGCGGCGTGCGACAGGACCAGACAGCTGCCGGACGGCATGGTCGCGACGAGGTCGCGGACGATGCCGTGGGCGTCCTGCTCGTCCGGGATGAAGTGCATCAGCGCGATCAGCGAGAGGGCGATCGGGCGGTCGAAGTCCAGGACGTGGCGGGCGTGTTCGACGATGGCCTCGGGCTCGCGCACATCGGCCTGGATGTAGTCGGTGACCCCGTCGGGGTGGCTGATCAGCAGCGCCTCGGCATGGCGCAGCACGATCGGGTCGTTGTCGGTGTACACGACCTTCGCGGCCGGCACGGTCCGCTGCACGATCTGGTGCAGGTTGGGCGCGGTGGGGATGCCGGTGCCGATGTCCAGGAACTGGTCGATGCCCCGGCCCGCCAGCCAGGTCGCCGCGCGGTGCATGAACTGACGGTTCTGCCGGGCCGCGTCCTTCGCCTCGGGCGGCAGTTTCTCCCCCACGGCCTCGTCGACCGGGTAGTTGTCCTTGCCGCCCAGCAGCCAGTCGTAGACCCGTGCGGGATGTGCCTTGCCGGTGTCGATCTGCGGGGCCGACTGGGGGTCGGTCGTCATGGCAACTCCATCGTGCCGAGTGGAGGGATCGGGCCGAGCTCTCGATCATCGTACTCGGGACGGTCATGTGGCCTGCGGGGGAGGGGAGTTGGGCCGCCGCGCCGGTCACCGGCCCGGCGCCCCCCGAACATCACTGCTCCCGCAAGTCCTTGACCCGGCGGATCTTGCCCACCGAGCGCTCCAGCGTCTCGGGGTCGACGATCTCCACGTCCACGGTCACGCCCACACCGTCCTTTACACCCTTGCCGATCGCCGCCGCCGCGGCCGTCCGCTGCTCGGGACCGGCGCCGGGGCGGGCCTCGGCGCGGACCGTCATGTGGTCCATCCGGCCGCGGCGCGTCAGCTGGATCGTGAAGTGCGGGGCGACGGCGGGGGTGCGCAGGATGATCTCCTCGATCTGACTCGGGAAGACGTTCACCCCGCGCAGGATGATCATGTCGTCGCTGCGGCCGGTGATCTTCTCGATCCGCCGGAAGGCCGGGCGGGCCGTGCCGGGCAGCAGCCGGGTCAGGTCGCGGGTGCGGTAGCGGATGATCGGCAGCGCCTCCTTCGTGAGGGAGGTGAAGACGAGTTCACCGCTGTCGCCGTCCGGGAGCACCTCGTCGGTGAACGGGTCGACGACCTCCGGGTAGAAGTGGTCCTCCCACACATGGAGGCCGTCCTTGGTCTCCACGCACTCCTGCGCCACACCGGGGCCGATCACCTCCGACAGGCCGTAGATGTCGACCGCGTGGATGTCCATCCGCTCCTCGATCTCGCGGCGCATCTCCTCCGTCCACGGCTCGGCGCCGAAGATGCCCACCTTGAGGGAGCTGGCGCGCGGGTCGATGCCCTGGCGCTCGAACTCGTCGAGGAGGGTCAGCATGTAGGACGGGGTGACCATGATGATCTCGGGCTCGAAGTCCTGGATGATCTGCACCTGGCGGGCGGTCATGCCACCGGACGCGGGGATCACGGTGCAGCCCGCGCGCTCGGCGCCGTAGTGCGCGCCCAGGCCGCCGGTGAACAGCCCGTAGCCGTACGACACATGGACCTTGTGGCCGGGACGGCCGCCGGCCGCGCGGATCGAACGGGCCACCACGTCCGCCCACATGGAGAGGTCGTTCTCCGTGTAGCCGACGACCGTGGGGCGGCCGGTGGTGCCGCTGGAGGCGTGGACACGGCGGACCCGGTCCATGGGGACGGCGAACATGCCGAAGGGGTACGTCTCCCGCAGATCGGCCTTGGTGGTGAAGGGGAACCGGGCCAGGTCATCGAGAGTGCGGCAGTCGGCGGGTTTGACACCGGCCTCGTCGAACTTGCGGTGGTACAGCTCCACGTTGTCGTACGCGTGCCGCAACGTGGCCTGTAGCAGGCCGAGTTGGTGTGCGCGCAGTTCCTCGCGGGTGAGGCGCTCGGCGGCGTCCAGCAGCGCTTCGGGCAGCGGTTCGCCCAGGCGTGGGCTCGCGGCCACCGGGGCCTTCGGGTCGCTGCTCATGGAGACTCCTTCGTCCTCGTGCTGTCGATACTGCGGCTCCGTCCCCGGAACTCCGCGATCACCTGGTCGCCGCGCTCCACGCTCACGTCGTAGATGCCGCTGCGGCCGAACCGGGTGCGCTCCGTCGCGGTCGCCACCAGGACGTCGCCCTCGTGCGCCGGGGCCACGAAGTCGATGTCGGCGCCGGCGGCCACGGTCACCGGGCCGTGGCTGTTGCAGGCACAGGCGAAGGCGGAGTCCGCGAACAGGAACAGATAGCCGCCGTGGGCGATCCCGTGTCCGTTGACCATGGCCGGGGTCACGGTCATCCGGAGCACGGCGGTCCCCTCGCCGTGCTCGACGAGCTCGATACCGAGCGCCCGGGACGCCTCGTCCGCGGCGAACATCTTCTCCGTGGGACCGGAGGCCGTGTTCATGGCCTGCGTCATTTTCCACCACCTTGTGGACCGACCGAACATTCGGTTAGCGTGCGGCACGGCCAAGTAATCCAGCATCACCACTGCCTGTCAAGAGGTGGAACGCATGCCCCAGACCAGCTCCGAGCCGTCCTCCGACGAGGTCTATCTGATCGACGGGGCCCGCACCCCGCAGGGCCGCTACGGCGGCGCCCTGGCCTCCGTACGGCCCGACGACCTTGCCGCGCTGGTCGTCGGCGAGGCGGTCCGCCGGGCCGGGATTCCGGCCGAGGAGGTGGACGAGGTGATCCTCGGCGCCGCCAACCAGGCCGGCGAGGACAACCGGGACGTGGCCCGTATGGCCGTCCTGCTGGCCGGGCTGCCGCACACCGTGCCCGGCTACACCGTCAACCGGCTCTGCGCCTCGGGACTGACCGCCGTGGCCTCGGCCGCCCAGGCGATACGCGCCGGAGAGGCGGACCTCGTCGTCGCCGGCGGCGTGGAGTCCATGACCCGCGCGCCCTGGGTGATGGCCAAGCCCGGCACCCCCTGGGCCAAGCCCGGGGAGGTGCACGACACCTCGCTCGGCTGGCGCTTCACCAACCCGCGCTTCGCCGCGCAGGACACCCTGTCCATGGGCGAGACCGCCGAGGAGGTCGCCGCGCTCGACGGCATCACCCGCGCCGACTCCGACGCCTTCGCGCTGCGCAGCCACCAACGGGCCGTCGCGGCACAGGAGTTGGGCCACTTCGACCGGGAGATCGTGCCGGTGGTGGTGAAGGGCGGCGAGGTCACCCGCGACGAGGGCCCGCGCCCCGGCACCACGCTGGAGAAGCTCGGCTCCCTGCGCACCATCTTCCGCGCCGGCGGCATCGTCACCGCGGGCTCGTCCTCACCGCTGTCCGACGGCGCCGCCGCCCTGGTGGTCGCGAGCGGCGCGGCCGTCCGTCGCCACGGACTCACCCCCAGGGCCCGCATCGTCACCTCCGCCTCGGCCGGAGTGCAGCCCCACCTCATGGGGCTCGGCCCGGTCCCCGCCACCGAGAAGGCCCTCACCCGCGCCGGATGGGGGACCGGCGACCTGGATGCCGTGGAACTGAACGAGGCCTTCGCCGCCCAGGCGCTCGCGGTCACGCGCCGCCTGAAGCTCGACGAGGACAAGGTCAACGCCGACGGCGGCGCCATCGCCCTCGGCCACCCCCTCGGCTGCTCCGGCGCCCGCATCCTGCTCACGCTGCTCGGCCGGCTGGAGCGGGAGGATGCCCGGAGGGGTCTGGCGACGCTGTGCGTCGGCGTCGGCCAGGGTGTCGCGATGCTCGTGGAGCGGGTGTGAGCGCGCCCATGTCCTACGAGACTCTCCGCGTCGAAGAGCGCGCGGACCGCGTCGTCGTCACGCTGCACCGACCCGAGGCGCGCAACGCCATAAGCGGGCTGATGATCCGCGAACTGCACACCGTCTGCGAGCAGTTGGAGCAGGACCCGAAGCTGCTGCTGCTCACCGGTCATGGCGGGGTCTTCGCGGGCGGCGCCGATATCGCGGAGCTGCTGGAGCGCGGGCGGGACGAGGCGCTGCAGGGCATCAACAGTCGGCTGTTCGAGCGGGTACGCCGGCTGCCGATGCCGACCCTCGCGGCGGTGGACGGCTGGGCGCTGGGCGGCGGCGCTGAGTTGTCGTACGCCTGTGATCTGCGGATCGCCGGTCCGGACGCCGTCTTCGGGAACCCGGAGCCCGGCCTCGGGATCCTCGCCGCGGCCGGTGCCTGCTGGCGGCTGCCCGAGCTGGTCGGAGAATCCGTGGCCAAGCAGGTGCTGCTCGCCGGACGGAACCTCGACGCGGCGGCGGCGCTGGCCGCAGGGCTTGTCATCGACGTCGTACCGGCGGAGAAGCTGCTGGACGAGGCGCACGCGCTGCTCGACCGGATGGCCCGGTCCTCGGCCACCGCGCTCCGGCTCACCAAACTCGTGGTCGATTCGCCGGGCGCCCACCCGATCGCCGACGACCTTGCGCAAGCTGTGCTCTTCGAGGGGCAGGACAAGAGGGACCGGATGACACTCTTCTTGAATAACTTGAATAAGAGGGGCCTGGAGAAGAGGAGTAGCCGCGCATGAGCCCAACACCCCACTCCGCGCCCGCAGTTGTAGGAGTCATCGGCGGCGGTCGGATGGGCGCCGGTATCGCGCAATCCTTCGCCGCCGCCGGATCGTCCGTGACCGTCGTGGAGAGCGGTGAGCAGGCCTCGGCCGCCGCGCTGGACCGGGTCGCGACCGGACTGAAGCGGGCCGCCGAGCGTGGCCTGCTCGGCGAGCCCCCGGAGCAGGTTCTTGCTCGGGTCACCATGGCGGACTCCGTCGACCGTCTGCCCGCCGACGCCGACCTGGTCGTCGAGGCCGTCCCCGAGGATGTCGGGCTCAAGGCCCGTGTGCTCGCGGCGGCCGAGCGGGCGGTCGGTACGACGACCGTGCTGGCCACCAACACCAGCTCCCTGTCGGTCACCGAACTCGCCGCCGCGCTCTCCCGGCCCGGCCGCTTCTTGGGCATGCACTTCTTCAACCCGGTGCCCGCCTCGGCCCTCGTCGAGATCGTCGTCGCGCCCGGCACGGAGGCCGCCACCGTCGGCGCCGCCCTCGACTGGACGCACGCGCTCGGCAAGAAGGACGTGACGGTCAAGGACTCGCCCGGGTTCGCCAGCAGCCGCCTCGGACTGGCGCTCGGCCTGGAGGCGATCCGCATGGTGGAGGAGGGCGTCGCCGAGCCGGAGGCGATCGACGACGCGATGAGCCTCGGCTACAAGCACCCCATGGGGCCGCTGCGCCTGACCGACCTGGTCGGCCTCGACGTACGGCTGGCCATCGCCGAATACCTGCACTCGACCCTCGGTGAGCGCTTCGCCCCGCCGCAGCTGCTGCGCGACAAGGTCGCGCGCGGTGAACTGGGCCGCAAGACGGGGCAGGGGTTCTACACGTGGGAGTGAGCGTGGGGCAGGCGGATGGTGTCGGCGGAGCCGTGGTCCGCGGGCCGCTGACCAGCCATTCGCCCGGCAGGTCTTGCCTCACCGGGGGAAACCCTTCACACTGGGAACCGAACGAATGGTCGGTAGGGGAGTTGGGGTGTCGATGACGAGCACAGGCACGGAGGCGTCAGCCGCCGACCGGGACGAGACGCGGTTCGAGGAGCAGTTCGACGCCACGATCGCGAAGGACCAGCGGATCGAGCCCCGCGACTGGATGCCCGACGGCTACCGCAAGACCCTGATCCGGCAGATCGCGCAGCACGCGCACTCGGAGATCATCGGGATGCAACCGGAGGGCGACTGGATCACCCGCGCGCCCTCCCTGCGCCGCAAGGCGATCCTCTTCGCCAAGGTGCAGGACGAGGCCGGACACGGGCTGTATCTGTACTCGGCCGCCGAGACCCTGGGCGCGGACCGCGCGGAGCTGACCGAGGCGCTGATCGAGGGCCGGCAGAAGTACTCGTCGATCTTCAACTACCCGACGCCGACCTTCGCCGACGTCGGCGTGATCGGCTGGTTCGTGGACGGCGCGGCGATCTGCAACCAGGTGCCGCTGTGCCGCTGCTCGTACGGGCCGTACGCGCGGGCCATGGTGCGGGTCTGCAAGGAGGAGTCCTTCCACCAGCGCCAAGGCTTCGAGTTGCTGCTCACGATGATGCGCGGCACGGACGCGCAGCGGGCCATGGTCCAGGACGCGGTGGACCGTTGGTGGTGGCCGTCGCTGATGATGTTCGGCCCGCCCGACGACGACTCGCCCAACTCGGCCCGCTCCATGGCCTGGAAGATCAAGCGGCACAGCAACGACGAACTGCGCCAGCGCTTCGTCGACATGACCGTCCCGCAGGCCGAGAAGCTCGGAGTCACCCTGCCCGACCCGGAGTTGAGCTGGAACGAGGAGCGCGGTCACCACGATTTCGGCACCCCCGACTGGTCCGAGTTGCAGCGCGTGATCAAGGGCGACGGACCGCGCAACGCCGAGCGGGTCTCCCGCCGCCGGGCCGCCCACGAGGAGGGCGCCTGGGTCCGGGAGGCGGCCACCGCCCACGCGGCCAAGCAGGCCGCGCGTACGAAGAAGACAGAAGGAGCGGCGGCATGACGCAGGACTGGCCCCTGTACGAGGTGTTCGTGCGCGGCAAGCGCGGACTCAACCACGTCCACGTCGGCTCGCTGCACGCCGCCGACGACGCCATGGCCCTCACCCACGCCCGCGACCTCTACACGCGGCGCAACGAGGGCGTGTCCATCTGGGTCGTGCGCTCCGAGCACATCGCCGCCTCGACCCGCGACGAGAAGGACCCGTTCTTCGCGCCGAGCGCCGACAAGGTCTACCGCCACCCCACGTTCTACGACATCCCCGAAGACGTCCCCCACATCTAGGAGCAGGGAATGAGTGACGACCACGTCTATCTGTCCCTGGCCGAGGGGCACGACGACAGCGACGCCCGCTGGGCCTTCGGCACCGGCTTCGAGGACCCGCTGCACGGCGTCGACCAGAGCGTGCCGGAGGGGACCGACACCACCCAACTGGCCGCGTCCTGCCTGGCACTTGGTGACGACGCGCTCGTCAGCGCACAACGGCTGGCTCAATGGTGCACGGCCGCCCCCGAGTTGGAGGAGGAGGTCGCGCTGGCCAACATCGGGCTCGACCTGCTCGGCCAGACCCGCCTGCTCTATGCCCGCGCCGGCCAGGTCGACGGCACCGGACGCGGCGAGGACGCGTACGCCTACTTCCGCGACGCCGACGCCTTCCGCAACGTACGGCTGGCCGAACTCCCCAACGGGGACTTCGCGTTCTCCGTCACCCGCCTTCTGGTGCTGTCCTCCTGGCGGCTGGCCCTCTTCGAGCGCCTCGCCGTCACCACACCGGACCCGGTGCTCGCCGCCATCGCCGCGAAGGGCGTCAAGGAGCTGGCGTACCACCGGCAGTACGCCGCCGAGTGGGTCGTCCGGTTGGGCGACGGCACCGAGGAGTCGCAGCGGAGGATGCGGGACGCGCTGGTCGCCATCGCGCCGTACGTGGACGAACTCTTCGCGGGGGAGGGAGAGTTGAAGGCCGAGGTGCTGGCCGTGCTCCACCAGGTCACGGACGCCGCCGGGCTCGCCTGGCCCGAGGCGGCACCCGTCCCCGGGCACGGCCGCGACGGCGACCACACCGAACACCTGGCCCCGCTTCTCGCCGAACTCCAGAGCGTGGCCCGCGCCCACCCGGAGGCGACATGGTGACCACCCTGCTCGACGCGCGGCGCGCCCGGCACATCGCCGCGCAGGTGCCCGACCCCGAGATGCCCATGCTCACGCTGGCCGACCTCGGTGTCCTGCGTGACGTCGAAGTGCGCGAGGACGGCACGGTGGTAGCGAGTCTCACGCCGACCTACTCCGGCTGCCCGGCCATGGCCGAGATGCGCGCCGAGGTGGCCGCGCGGCTGACGGACGCCGGGTACGCGCGCGTGGAGATCCGTACGGTCCTCACCCCGCCCTGGAGCAGCGACTGGATCACCCCGGCCGGCCGCGCGAAGCTCGCCGAGCACGGCATCG
>NZ_JAEQAZ010000341.1 GCF_016654115.1 Streptomyces sp. MBT53 | reverse complement strand
TCGCGTCGCTGCTCGGCGGGGACCGGTGGGTCGTCGTGCACGCGGCGCCCGACAGCCCTGTGTCCGACCCGGTCGCCGCGTCCGCGCTGGGCGCCGCCCTCGGGTCGGCGTTGATCGACCTGACGCCTGAGGTAGTACGGGTACTGGTCCCCGCCGATCGCGAACCCGCCCCGCACCTCGCCCCGCAATCCGGCTGGACCCTCGGTGTCAGTGCACCCGTAACTCCGGAGGACTGGCCGGCCGCCGACACCCAGGCGGCCCGTGCCCTGGCCCGGGCCCGCGCGACCCGCGCCCCGCTGGTCCGGCACGGTGCCGCCGACCGCCCCGGCCTCGCCGGACTGGTCCCCCACGGAGAAGCCGAGGCGCACGCCCGTACCCTCCTCGCCCCGCTCGCCACGAGCCCCGCGCTCACCGAGACGCTGCGCACCTGGCTCTCGCTGCACGGGAGTTGGGACCGTACGGCGGTCGCGCTGGCCGTGCACCGCAACACCGTGCGGCAGCGGATCGCCCGGTGCGCGGCGCTGCTGGACGCGGACCTGGACGATCCGGACGTACGGATGGAACTGTGGTTCGGCCTGCGTCACCTGTGAGCGGTCATCCGCGAGTCACCCGCGAGTGATCCACATCCCAGCGTCCGGGACGCCGGGCACCGGCACAGTCCGCTGCTCCACAATGGGGCCATGCCGATACCCGGGACCCCAAGCCGCGCCGAGCTCGTCGATCACCTTGTGAAGACCCGTATCGCGGGCGACGTAGCCACTCCCCGCGAGAACAACCTCTCCCACTACCGCAAGCTGGCCAACGGCGACCGCCACTACTGGTTCGGCCTGGAGCTCGGCGACCGCTGGTCCGACGAGCAGGACGTGCTCGCGGTGATGGCGGAGCGGGTGGGGGTGAACGACGATCCCGAGTACCGCTACGGCCAGGACACCATCGACCCGGAGCTGACGGTCGAGGCGCTCGACCGCCTCGCCGCGCGACTGCGCAAGGCGGCCGACGGTCAGCAGCGGGTGCTCTTCGCCACCGGTCACCCGGGCGGGCTGCTCGAAGTGCACCACTCCACGGCCGCCGCCCTGCGCACGGCCGGCTGCGAGATCGTGGTGATCCCGGAGGGGCTGCAGACGGAGGAGGGGTACGTCATGCAGTTCGCGGACGTGGCCGTCCTGGAGCACGGCGCCACCCTGTGGCACACCCACTCCGGTGAGCCGATGAAGGCGATCCTGACCGCCCTGGAGCGCGAGGGCCGCCCGCTGCCCGACCTGGTCGTCGCCGACCACGGCTGGGCGGGCTACGCGGGCCGCCACGGCGTCGACTCCGTCGGCTACGCGGACTGCAACGACCCGGCACTCTTCCTCGCCGAGTCCGAGGGCACCCTCCAGGTGGCCGTCCCGCTCGACGACCACGTGGTCAGCCCCAGGTACTACGACCCGCTGACGGCGTATCTGCTGGCGGAGGCGGGGCTGAGCTAGGGCTCAGGACTCAGATCCCGGCGATCGACTTGGGAGCCCGCTCGGCGCGCGCGAGCCCTCGTACGACGTCCGTCACTCCGTGTCGCCGGACCGCCAGACGGGCCAGCAGTTCGACGACCGGGGCGGTCACCCGTTCCGGGAACTCCGGGGTCGGCAGACCCACGCTGCACGCCAAGTCGTCGGCGTGGACGACGAGTTCCAGCAGCCGGGTGAGCAGGAAGTCGTCGAGTTCGAGGGACCAGTCGCCCCAGGAGGGGATGTGCAGGGGTCGCGAGGCGGGCGCCTTCGGCACCTCCGTCCGGAGCAGTACGAGTGCCTCGTGCACGCGCGCGTGCAGTGCCGCGTGCCCGTCCGTGGCCGTCGCCTCGCCGCCCTGCCGGATCCGTCCGCTGACCGGCGCGTCGGGGCCGGCGTCCAGCCAGATGACCCGCTCCAGGTAGTACTCCCGTAGCGGGATGACCGGTTGGGCCGGTACGGGTGCGGCGAGCAGCCCCGGCAGGGCCAGTTCCTGCCGGAAGATGTGGCCGGACAGCCCTCGGACGCTGTAGTGCCGCAGCGCGCTCGGCCGGTCCCAGGCGGCGGCGACGGCGGGGGCGGCGAGGAGCTCGCCGGTGATGTCGGCGGCCTGTGCGAAGGCCTCCCGGATCCGCCCGCCCCGCCAGTTCCACGACTCCTCGGTGACCGTCATGCCCTCATCCCACCCTGCCGGACGAGACGGCTCAACTCCCTTTTCACGGCCAGGGGTTCAGCCCCTCCGCCCGTCGCTGCGCATAGCCCGGCGTCGGGTCCAGATACACCCGGCTCACCGCCGGGAACGCCTCCCGCAGCCGCTGTTCGGCCTGTTCGCAGGCCCACTCGATCTGCGCGGCACTCGACCGGTCCCGGAAGTCGATCTTCGCGGCGACCAGCGCCTCTCGCGGGCCCTGTACGAGGGTCGTCAACTCCAGTACGGCTTCGATGTGTTCGACCCCGAGCAGTTCTTCGCGGATACGGTCCCGCATGGCCTTGGGCAGGGGGCGGCCGATGAGGAGTTCGGCGTTGGAGCGGCCCAGCACCCAGGCGACGTAGAGCAGGAGCAGGCCGATGCAGAGGGACGCGAGGCCGTCCCAGACGCCGGAGCCGGTGAGCTGTCCGCCGAGCAGACCGCCCGCCGCGAGGACCAGGCCGACCAGGGCGGCGGAGTCCTCCAGTACTACGGCCTTCACCGCGGTGTCGGGGGTGTAGCGGAGGTAGCGCTTGAAGGAGGCGTCGAAGCGGGCCGCCTCTCCGCGCGCCTGGCGTACGCCCGTCCGCAGGGAGTAGCCCTCCAGGAGGAAGGCGACGCCGAGCACGATGTAGGAGATGAGCGGGTCGCCGAGATCCTCGCCGGCGACCAGGGTGTGGACGCCGTCGTAGATCGAGAAGACCGCGCCGCCGACGAAGGTGGCGACGGCGGCGAGCATCGCCCAGATGTAGCGCTCGGGGCCGTAGCCGAGGGGGTGGTCCTCGTCGGCGGGTTTCTCGCTGCGCTTGAGGGCGGTGAGGAGGAGGAGTTCGGTGACCGTGTCGGCGACCGAGTGGGCCGCCTCGGAGAGCATCGCGCTGGAGCCGCTGATGACGCCGGCGACCGCCTTGGCGAGCGCGATCCCCAGGTTGGCGACGGCCGCGACGATCACCGTGAGGGTGGACTCGCCGCCGCCCTCACTCTCCTCCGCCGCCGCTGTCTCCTCGGTTTCTGTCATGCCCTCAGTCTTCCCGAGGAACCCGGACCACGCCCTCCTGAATGACGGAGACGGCCAGTTGACCGTCCTGGGTGTAGATCCGGGCCTGCCCGAGGCCGCGTCCGCCGTACGCCGACGGCGACTCCTGGTCGTAGAGCAGCCATTCGTCGGCGCGGAACGGCCGGTGGAACCACATCGCGTGGTCGAGCGACGCGCCGACGACATCTCCTACGGCCCAGCCGCCGCGGCCGTGCGCGAGGAGGATCGAGTCGAGGAGCGTCATGTCGGAGACGTAGGTCGCGAGGACCACGTGGAGGAGCGGGTCGTCCGCGAGTTTGCCGTCGGTGCGGAACCAGACCTGGGAGTGCGGTTCGCGCGGTTCGCCGAACCTGCCGTACGGCGGGTCGTCGACGTACCGGAGGTCGATCGCCTGACGCGCCTCCAGGAATCGTTCAACGATCCTCTGGTCGAGGTGGTCGTAGCCGAGCAGGCGCTCGCGGCCGGTGGGGACCGTCTCCGGGTCGGGCGCGGGCGGCATCGGGGTCTGGTGGTCGAGGCCTTCCTCGTACGTCTGGAAGGACGCCGACAGCGCGAAGATCGGCCGGCCGTGCTGGACGGCGAGCACGCGGCGGGTGGTGAAGGAGCGGCCGTCGCGGATCCGCTCGACGGTGTAGACGATGGGCGCGCCCGGGTCTCCCGTGCGCAGGAAGTACGCGTGCAGGGAGTGCGCGTACCGGTCGGCGGGGACCGTCCGTCCGGCGGCGACCAGGGCCTGGGCCGCCACCTGGCCCCCGAAGACGCGGGGGACGACGGCGGAGCGGGACTCGCCGCGGAAGATGTTCTCCTCGATCTGCTCCAGGTCGAGCAGATCGAGGAGATCCTGTAGTGCCTGGTTCATGGGGTTAGTTGTACCGGGCAGTAATTGCCGGGACCTTACAGACCCATGTCCTTGGCGATGATCGTCTTCATGATCTCGCTGGTGCCGCCGTAGATGCGGTTGACGCGGTTGTCCGCGTACAGGCGGGCGATCGGGTACTCGTTCATGAAGCCGTAGCCGCCGTGCAGCTGGAGGCAGCGGTCGATCACGCGGTGGGCGACCTCGGTGGTGAACAGCTTGGCGCTGGCCGCCTCGGCGGGGGTCAGCTCACCGGCGTCCAGGGCCTCGGTCGCGCGGTCCACGACGGCCTCGGCGGCGTCCACCTCGGCCTGGCAGGCGGCCAGTTCGAACTTGGTGTTCTGGAACGCGGCGACGGGCTGGCCGAAGACGACCCGGTCCTGCACGTACTGCTTCGCGAAGCGGACGGCGGCCTTGGCCTGCGCGTAGGCGCCGAAGGCGATGCCCCAGCGCTCGGAGGCGAGGTTGTGGCCGAGGTAGTAGAAGCCCTTGTTCTCCTCGCCGAGGAGGTCCTCGACGGGCACCTTGACGTCGACGAACGCCAGCTCGGCGGTGTCGGAGGTCTTCAGGCCGAGCTTGTCGAGCTTGCGGCCGACCGAGTAGCCCTCGGCCTTGGTGTCCACCACGAAGAGGGAAATGCCGTGGCGGCGGTCCTCCTTGGTGGACGGGGAGGTGCGGGCGCAGACGATCATGCGGTCGGCGTGCACACCGCCGGTGATGAAGGTCTTGGCGCCGTTGAGGACGTAGTGCGTGCCGTCCTCGGAGAGCTTGGCGGTGGTCTTCATGCCCGCGAGGTCGGAACCGGTGCCCGGCTCCGTCATCGCGATGGCCCACATCTCCTCGCCGGTGACGAACTTCGGGAGGTACTTCTTCTTCTGCTCGTCGTTGGCGAGCAGCTTGATGTAGGGCAGGCCGAGCAGCACGTGCACACCGGAGCCACCGAAGGAGACACCCGCGCGCGCGGTCTCCTCGTAGAGGACGGCCTCGAACTTGTACGAGTCGATGCCCGCGCCGCCGTACTCCTCGTCCACGCGGATGCCGAAGACGCCGAGCTCGCCGAGCTTGTGGTAGAACTCGCGCGGCGCCTGGCCGGCGGCGAACCACTCGTCGTAGACCGGGACGACCTCGGCCTCGATGAACGCCCGGATGGTCTCCCGGAACGCCTCGTGGTCCTCGTCAAACACCGTACGGCGCACCGCCGCCACCTCCAGCTAGCTCAAGGTTCCGTTTCTAAGCGCTTGCTCAGAACATCACGGTACCGGCGAGTAGGGGGAGCGTCCAGCGGAACGGGCACGTAACGCTCGTCACGCCGCCTTTGCCCACCCAC
>NZ_JAEQAZ010000340.1 GCF_016654115.1 Streptomyces sp. MBT53 | reverse complement strand
CACTCTCCGGTCAGCGCCGCCCCACCGGCGTTCACCGCCTCCGGCCTGCCCGATCCCGCCCTGGCGGCGCTGACCGGAGAGTGGATGATCGACCCCGCGCACAGCCGGATCGGCTTCTCCGTCCGGCACGCCATGGTGACGACCGTGCGCGGGTCCTTCGCCGAATACAAAAGCCGGCTCTACTTCGACGGCCGCAACCCGGCCCGTTCACAGGCCGAGATCGTGGTGTCCACCGGCAGTGTCGACACCGGTGTGGAACAGCGCGACGCCCACTTGGTCGGCCGCGACTTCCTGGACTCCGCGACCTATCCGCGTATGCGTTTCGCCAGTAACGCCGTGCAAATGGCCGGCAACGATGTCTACCGGATGCTCGGAGACCTCACCATCAAGGACGCCACCCGTCCCGTCGTCCTGGAACTCACCTACATCGGACATGTCACCGACCCGTTCGGCGTCGAACGGGTCGGCTTCGACGGCACCACCACCATCGACCGTTCCGACTGGGGACTGACCTACAACTCCCGGCTGGCCGAGGGCGGTGCGATGGTGAGCGAGAAGGTACGGCTCCAGTTCGACATCGCCGCGATCAGGACGATGCCGACCGGGTGACGAGACCGCCGCCCACGAACGTGTGCAGCGGGTTCAGGTCGCGCAGGGCGTCGCTCGGGCAGCGGGCGGGGTCCTGCTCCCAGACGGTGAGATCCGCCAGGCGGCCCGGGCTCAGCGTGCCCCGCAGATTCTGGTCGCCCAGCAGCAGCGCCGCGTTGGCGGTGTGCAGGGTGAGCGCCTCGTCGTAGGTGATGGCGTGCTCGGGGCCCTTGGGGCCGATGACGGTCTGGCGGGTGATCATGCCGTAGACCGAGCGCATCGCGCCGAACTGGCCGACGGGGAAGTCCGATCCGGCGCTGACCTGCGCGCCGAGGTCGATCCAGCCGCGGGCGGGGAAGAGGCGGGCGACGCGCTCCGGGCCCCAGAAGCCCTCCTCGACCTCGGCGGTGTCGTGCAGCAGCGGCTGCTGGATGGTGACGGGGATGCCCAACTCGACGGCGCGGGCCCGCTGTTCGGGACCGGCCAGGCCGCCGTGCTCCATGACCAGCGTGCCGGCGGGCAGTCCGGGGTTGCGGGCGAGGACCCGCTCGTAGACGTCCAGGAGGGTGCGCACCGCGCGGTCGCCGTAGGCGTGGGTGCCGACCCGCCAGCCGCGCCTGACCACGGCCTCGACGGCCTCCACCAGGCGGTCGGGCTCCCAGGTCAGCGTCCCGGAGAAGGCGTGGTCACAGGCGTACGGCTCCTCGGTCGCCCCGGCCTCCAGGCCGCCGTCGAGCCCGAACTTCACGCCCCACACCCGCAGCCACGGGTCGGAGTCGTCGCGCCACTTCTCCATGGCGTCGAGCAGATCCTCCACCTGGGCCGCGCTGGTCATGCCGAGCGCCGAGATCAGGGCGCGCACCCGGATGCCGAGCGCCCCCGCCTCGCGGGCGGCCAGCAGCACCGCGTAGTCCTCCAGGCCGACCGCACAGTCCCGCACGGTGCCGATGCCGGTGGCGGCGTACTGGGCGGTGGCCAGTCGCAGCCCGTCGATCCGCCGGGCCCGGTCCGGGGCCGGAACCAGGCGCTCCACCAGGCCCATGGCGTTGTCGATCAGCCGCCCGTCGAGCCGGCCGTCGGCGTCGCGGCCGATGACACCGCCCGGCGGTACGGGGGTGTCCTCGGTGATGCCCGCCAGGCGCAGCGCGTAGCTGTTGACGATGTCGTTGTGGCCGCCGCGCTTGACCAGCACGGGGTGCCGGTCGGTGGCCAGGTCGAGTTCGGCGGCGGTGGGCATACGGCGCTCGGCGAGGTTGAGTTCCTGCCAGTTGGTGGTGGTGCGGATCCACTCGCCCTCGGGAGTCGTCTTCGCCCGCTCCCGGATCAGCTCCAGGAACTCGGGGATGTCGTGGGCCTCGTGGACCGGGACGTCGTGCGCGCCGAGCGCCGCGTAGATCAGGTGGGTGTGGGTGTCGTCGAAGGCGGGCAGCACGGTGGCGCCGGGCAGGTCGTGCACGGTGGTGTGCGGGCGCAGCAGGTGGTCGAGTCCGTCGGGGTCGGGCGAGAGGGCCGTGATGCGGTCGCCGCGCACGGCCAGCGCCCGCTGCGGGGCCTGGCCGGGGACCAGCGTGTGGATCGCCCCGGCCCGGATCACCAGATCGGCTCCGTGATCAGTCATCGTTCTCTCCCACTTCCTCGGTACATCCGCTGACCAGGCCGTTGTACGGGCGATCAGCGGCTTCACGCACATATGGCGGGCACTGATGCAGGAAGTACGCCATCACAGCCGTCAGAAATGGAGATCATGCGCCAATTCCCCGGCAGGTCTCGTCCGCCGCTCCCGATCGTCATTGACAAGGCGATTCCGTAACGGTTGTCATGAACACATGCCGAGATGCCCGGAGATCCGCCGCACGCACCGACCCGCCCGCCCCGCCGTGGCGCGGAAGTGCGGTCGTTGACCGGGCACCGCGAGCTGATCGGCACCGCCCGCACCGAGTTGACGGACCGTCAGGGAGTGCTGCTCCACGGTCCGACGGGGATCGGCAAGTCCGTGCTCGTGGCCGCCCTGGTGGCGTCCTCGGACGCCCATGTGCAGCCGTCCGGAACGGTGTTGCACTGCTCCCCCGCCGAGGAGGACGCCCGGCTGCCGTTCGCCGGTCTCGTCGACCTGTTCGCACGGGTGCCGGAGAGCTGCCTGAGCGCCCTGGCGCCCGAACCCCGATCGGCGCTGCGGGCCGCCCTGTTGCGCGGCGAGGTACCGGACGGCGACCGTGGGCGGCTCGCCGTCCGGGTCGCCGTTCTCGACGTGCTGCGCACCCTCGCCGCCACAGGCCCGGTGCTGCTGGTCCTCGACGGCCTCCAGTGGCTCGACGAACAGACCGCAGAGGTGCTCGCCTTCGTCGTACGCCGTGTCGAGGGCCTCGACGTGAGGGTGGTGGCCGCCGAGCGGGTGGCGGGCGGCGAGCAGCCCGAACGGCCGCGCTGCTGCCCGCCCGACACCGTCGAACTGCCCGTGCCACCGCTGACGGACGACGAGGTGGCACGGCTGCTGCCCGCCGACCTGCCACCGGCGGTGCTGCGGGCCGTGCAGGACACGGTTGCCGGAAACCCTTGGTACGCCCTGGAGTTGGGGCGGGCGGCCCCGCGCGACACGGCGGCCGTCGGCCTCGGCCGGACCCTGCCCGTACCGCACCGGCTGCGCACCCTGCTGCTGGAGCGGGTGCACACCCTGCCGGAGCGCACACGGCACACGCTCCTCGTCATGAGCGCTGCCGCCCGCCCCACCCTCACGCTGCTGCGCGCCGCCGGGTTCGACGATCCGGCCGCGGACCTGGCGGAGACCGAACGGCTCGGGGTCGCCACGGCCGACGCCCACGGGACCGTCCGCTTCCGGCATCCGCTGCTCCGGGCCGCCGTATATGCGGACGCTCCGGAGTACGGCCGCCGGGAGGCGCACGCCCTGCTGGCCCGCGCCGTCACCGAACCCGTGGAGCAGGCCCGGCACCTCGCGCTCGCCCACCCCTACGAGGACGAGACCACCGCCCGCACGCTGCTGGCCGCCGCCGAGTCCGCCCGCCGCGACGGCGACCCCGACGCTGCCTTCGAACTGGCCGAGCTCGCGGCCCTGCGCACTCCGGCCGACCGCCCGGCCGAGCACGCCGACCGGCTGCTGGCGGCGGCCGAATACGCCTGTGACGCCGGGCAGTTGGAGGAGGCCGGGCAGGCGGCCGAGACCGTCCTCGCCGGTTCGGGCTCGGCCCGGCAGCGGGTGCGGGCGCGACTGGTCCTGCTGCGCAATGCCGGCCAGGCCCTGCACGGCACGCACGCGCTGATCGAGGAAGGTCTCCGGGACGCGGCCGGTGACCCGGAGGCGGAGGCGTGGCTGCACCACTGGGCGGCCGTACGGGGCCTACTGTGCGGGGAGTTGGCGCAGGCGGCCCTGCATGCCCGGCGCGCCGCCCGCCAAGCCGCCGTGGCCGGTGACACCGACACCCGGATCGGGGCGCTCGCCACCCTCGCCAGGGTGCGCTCACTCGGCGGTGAACCGGTCGCCGCCGACGCCGCGCTGGCGGAGGCGCTCGCGCTGACCGGCGGCGCGGGCGCCGGACCGGAGAGCTGGGGGCTGATCCGGATGCGGGCGATCCTCGCCCTGGACTCCGACAAGGTCACCGAGGCCCAGCGGCGGGTGACCGAACTCCTCGCGGAGATCGGGGAGTTCGCCGGGGTCGAGGAGTTCATGGCGACCCTGGTCGCGCTGACCCGTATCCAAGTACGCGCCGGGAACTGCCGGGAGGCACTGCGCACCGCCGCCCGCTGCACCCGCGCCGTCGCCGAGACCGGCGTACAGGCCGCTCCGGCGTTGTACGCGGCGGCGCTCGCGGCGACCGCCGGCGGCAGCGCGGACGAGGCACGGGAGTTGGCCGGGCAGGCGGTGCGTGCGTCGGAGGCGGACGGCGACCGGCTGTTCCTGCTGCGGGCGCTGGCGGTGCTGGGCCAGGCCGAGTTGCTGGCAGGCGATCCGCGCGGGGCCGCCGCCGCGGTCGAGGCGCTGCAGCGCGTCAAGGAACTCGGCGAGGCGATGTCGGCCGCCGACCCGCCCCTGCTGCACTGGTACAGCGACCTGGCCGAGGCCCTGGTCGTCCTGGGCGAGACGGACGCGGCCGGGGCGGTGCTCGACGAGGCCCGCGCACGCGTGTCCGGCGACGCGCCCGGCAGCGTACTGGCGGCCCTGGAACGCGCGGAGGGCCTGCGCGAGGCGGGGCTCGGCCGGGCGAAGGAGGGGGCGGTACGGCTACGCACGGCCGTGGACCGGCTGCGTCAACTCCCTTTGCCCGTAGACCTGGTACGCACTCTCATCTCGCTCGGCGCGGTCGAGCGCAGGGCCCGCCACCGCAACGCGGCCCGTACCGCGCTCGGCGAGGCGCTGGAGACCGCGACCCGTATCGGAGCCGCTCCCCTGGCGGCGCGGGCGGGCGACGAACTGGCCCGTCTTGAGGCCGGCGACCGGGACGGCGAGGGGCGACCCGAACTCACGCCCACGGAGGCGCGGGTGGCCGAACTCGTCGGCGGCGGGGCCACCAACCGGGAGGTCGCCGCCGAGCTGTTCATCAGCGTCAAGACGGTCGAGGGCACCCTGTCCCGGGTCTACCGCAAGGTCGGCGTCCGCTCGCGCACCGCGCTCGCCCATGCCATGGCGGTCGCCGTCATCGCGTCCGGAGCGGCGACCGTGAGCGTCGGCGACGACGACCAACAGCAGCCCACCACACAGGCGGTGACGATCAGTCAGCCCGGCCGGCTGCGGACTCCCCGCACCCTCGACACTCGCCGCTGACCTGTCATCCGCGGTTCATGTGACACCCGCAGTTAACACGTGACGCAAGGGTTCCCCCGCTTATGCGGGTGGGGTCGATGTTCCTACGGTGAAACCAGTTCCGCTTCCGGGACAGCACCCCCCCACTCCTCGGAGGACTTCCGTGACGTCACGTCTGAAGCTGGTCGGCCTCGTCGCCGTACCGGCCCTGCTCGCCGCCGCCGTCCCCAGCGCCTACGCCGCAGTCCAGCCGCACTCAACTCGCGCCGCCGTCGCGGGAGATGTCCTCAAGGGCCTGAACCACGACGCGTCCCGCACCGGCGCCGTCGCCGCCGGCAAGCGCATATCGGTGGCCATCAGCCTGACGCCCAGAAACGACAAGGCGCTGGACACGTTCGTCGCCAACGTCAGCAATCCGCGGTCGAGTTCGTACGGCCACTATCTGACGAAGGCGCAGTTCGCGGCCCGGTTCGGCCGGACCGACGCCGAGGTCAAGCAGGTCAAGGACTTCCTCCGCGCCCAGGGTCTGACCGTCGGCAAGGTCCACTCGGGGAACCTGCTGGTCGACGCCAGCGGCACCGCCGCCCAGCTGGAGAAGGCCTTCGGCACCAAGTTGTCGACGTGGAAGGACGCCAAGTCGGGCCGCGCGTTCTACGCCAACGAGACCGCGCCGACCCTGCCGACCGGCATCGCCGACCTCGTCAGCGACGTCACCGGCCTCAACAACCGCGCCCAGCTGCACCACCAGGGTTCCGCCAAGGTCAACCCGCACAACGGTCCCGGCGGCGGCTACACCCCGGCCCAGATCAAGGGCGGCTACAACGTCTCCGGCACGTACACCGGCAGCGGCCAGAAGATCGCGCTACTGGAGTTCGACGGCTTCCAGCAGTCCAACATCACCAAGTACGACACCAACTACAGCCTCGGCTCCCCCACTCCGACCGTGTCGAAGGTCGACGGCGGCTCCGGCGCGCTCGGTGACGGCCAGGTCGAGGTCGAGCTCGACATCGAGGTGCTGCACGCGATCGCCCCGAAGGCGAACGTCACCGTCTTCGAGGGTCCGAACTCCGACGCCGGCGAGGTCGACACCTACCAGGCCATCGTCGACAGCGGCATCCCGACCACCTCGATCAGCTGGGGTGCCTCCGAGAGCCAGCGCACCACCTCCAACATCAACGCCGTGGACGCCGTCTTCAAGGCGGGCGCCGCCGAGGGCCTCGGCTTCTACGCGGCCTCCGGCGACGACGGCTCGGACGACGCGGGCGACGGCACCACCACCGTCGACTACCCGGCCGCCGACCCGTACGTCACCGGCGTCGGCGGTACGACGCTGACCGTGACCTCCGCCAACGCGTGGAGCAAGGAGACGGCCTGGTCGGGCGGTGGCGGCGGCAAGTCCTCCGTCTTCAAGATCCCGAGCTGGCAGACCGCGGTGCAGAAGACCGCGGGCGGCGGCTACCGCCAGGTGCCCGACGTGTCGGCGCTCGCGAACCCGAGCCCCGGTGTCTCGATCTACTCGCAGGGCAGCTGGGGCACGGTCGGCGGCACCAGCGCCGCCGCGCCCGAGTGGGCGGCCTTCGGCGCGCTCTACAACCAGCAGGCCGCGGCGGCCGGCAAGGCCAACCTCGGCTTCGCCAACCCCGCGCTCTACACGGCGAAGGGCACCGGCTTCCACGACATCACCAGCGGCAGCAACGGCGCCTACTCCGCCGCCAGCGGCTGGGACTTCACCACCGGCTGGGGTTCCTACAACGCCGCGACCCTGGCGGCCAAGCTCCTCGGCTGACCGCCGGTAGCCGAACGAGTTGACCGAAGAGCGGGCCGGGATCCCTCCCGGCCCGCTCTTCACGTCCGTGGAGGTGTCAGCTGTCGTAGTCGACGGCGAGGGTGTCGGACACCGGGAAGGTCTGGCAGGTGAGGACGTAGCCGGCGTCGACCTCGGCGGGTTCGAGGGCGTAGTTGCGCCGCATGTCCGCCGTGCCGTCGGTGACCAGCGCCCGGCAGGTGCCGCAGACGCCGCCCTTGCAGGCGAAGGGCAGGTCGGGCCGGGTCTTCTGGGCACCGTCGAGGATCGAACTGTCCTTGGGCAGCGCGGAGTTGGTGGTACGCCCGTCGAGCGTGACGCTCACCTGACTGACGGGGCCGTCGTAGACCTTGTCGATGTGTTCGTTGGTCCGGACGGGCTCGTCGTCGGCGTAGAACAGCTCCTGGTGGACACGGTCGGCGGGGACGCCGAGTCCGGCGAGAACCTGCTGCGCGTCGCGGACCATGCCGTGCGGGCCGCACAGCCACCAGTGGTCGGCGGTCTCCACGTCCACGAGGGCGTCGACGAGCGTGGTGAGCCGGTCGGCGTCGAGGCGGCCGGAGAGGATCTCCGCCTCGCGCGGTTCGCGGGACAGGATGTGCGCGAGCTGGAACCGGCCGGGGTGCAGATCCTTCAGGTCGGCGAGGTCGTCGGCGAACATCACGGTGTCGGAGCGCCGGTTGCCGTAGAAGAGCGTGACGCGGGAGCGGGTGTCGGCGGCAAGGACGGATTCCGCGATGGACAGCATCGGGGTGATTCCGGAGCCTGCGGCGATCAGGACGTGGTGGCCGGGGCGGGTGAGGTCGGGGGTGAAGGCGCCGGTGGGGGCCATCACCTCGACGGTGTCGCCGGGGCGTACCTCGTCGACCAGCCAGGAGGAGAACAGACCGCCGGGGACGACCCGTACGCCGATGCGCGGGCGCGCCCCCGCCGGGGAGCAGATGGAGTACGAACGGCGCTCGTCGCGTCCTTCCACCTCGCGCCGGAGCGTGAGCGACTGACCGGGCCGGTACGCGAACTCCTCAGCGAGGTGCTCGGGGATGTCGAAGCTGATGGCGGCGGCGTCCTCGCAGAGCGGCTCGACGGCGGCGACCCGCAGCGTGTGGAAGGCCGGACGGCGACGCGCCGGGCGGGCGGGGGTGGTGGG
>NZ_JAEQAZ010000033.1 GCF_016654115.1 Streptomyces sp. MBT53 | reverse complement strand
CTTTGCCACAACGCACTCAGGCCCAGGCGTCCTGGGTGGGTGACGGGTGGGCCACCCAGGACTCCTTCATCGACCAGGAGTTCACCCCGTGCACCGACTCCCCGGAGGGCAGCGCCGGCTCGGTGACCACCCCGGACGAGTGCTATGACGGGCCGGTCCTGACGATGTCCCTGGACGGATCGTCGACCTCGATCGTCTACGACAAGGACACGTCCACCTACAAGTTGGCCGACGACAACGGCGCAACGGTCACGAAGGTGACCGGTTCGTCCAACGGTTCGGGCACCTATGACACGTCCTACTGGGTGATCACGGAGCGGGACGGCAGCAAGTACTACTTCGGCCGCAACGAACTGCCCGGCTGGGCCTCCGGAAACGCCACGACGAACTCGGTGGACTCCCAGCGCGTGTACGCCGCCCACTCCGGCGACCCCTGCTACAACTCCACGGCCACCAGCAGCTTCTGCACCATGGCCTACAAGTGGCACCTGGACTACGCCACCACCGCCACCGGTGCCGCGATGGCCTACTACTACACGCAGGACACCAACTACTACGGCGCCCACAACGGAGCCTCCGAGGTCAAGTACGTGCGCGACTCCTACCTCGCGCACATCGACTACGGCTTCACGACCGCCACCGGCCCCTACGGCACCGTCCCCGACAAGATCGTGTACGGCACGGGGGTGCGCTGCACCTCCACCAGCAGCAACTGCGGCAGTGCGGAGACCTCCTCCAACGCGTCGTACTACCCGGACGTCCCCTACGACCTGGTCTGCGCGTCCGGGGCCACCTGCAGCGCGTACGCGCCCGCGTTGTTCTCCACCGTCCGCCTGGCCTCGATCACCACACAGCAGTACTCGGCCTCCTCCAGCGCGTATGTGACGGTCGACTCCTACGCACTGACCCAGACGGAGCCCTCGACGGGTGATGCGACCAGCGCGACCCTGTGGCTGTCCTCGATCCAGCGCACCGGCGCGGACACCACCGCGGGCGGCTCGACCTCGTCGATCACCATGCCGGCGGTGAAGTTCACCGGCTCGGCACTGGAGAACCGGGTGAGCACCTCCACGTACCCGGGCCTGTTCCGCTACCGCATCACCGCGATCACCAACGAGATGGGCGGGGTGACCGGGGTCTCCTACACACTGCCGACCGCCTGCTCGACGTCGGCCACACCGTCCTCGAACACGGCCTCGTGTTTCCCGGAGTACTGGACGCCCAGCGGCTACATCAGCCCGATGCTGGACTGGTTCAACAAGTACGCGGTCCAGGAAGTACTGGAGACCGACACCACCGGCGGCTCGGCGATCAAGGAAACCGACTACTCCTACAGTGGTGCGGCCTGGCACTACGACGACGACGAGAACACCAAGGCCAAGTACCGTACCTATGGGCAGTGGCGCGGCTATCAGAAGGTGACCACCACCACCGGCAGCGGCGCAGGGGATGCCCAGACCAAGCAGGTCGATGCCTACTACCAGGGCATGGACGGCGACTGGCTCTCGTCCACCTCGAACCGCAGTGTGTCGCTGACTGACTCCCAGGGTGGCAGCCACACCGACTCCCCTCAACTCAGCGGGCAGATACTGGAGTCCACCTCCTACTTCGGCAACGGCGGCGGCGTCGACAACTCCACCATCACCTCGTACTGGATCTCCGCAGCCACCGCGACCCGCACTCGATCCGGGCTGTCGGACCTGACCGCCAACGCGACCGGCACCGCGGAGGAGTGGACCCGGCAGCGGCTGACCGACGGCGGCACCACCAGCTGGCGCTACAACGAGACCGACACCACCTACGACGCCACCCGCACCGACGACGACTTCGCCCTGCCGACATATGAGTACGCGCACACCGTGCCGGCCGGCTCCGCCTATGACCGCTGCACCGCCACCACCTATGCCCCGGCCAACACCAGCGCCAACATCGTCGGTCTGGTCTCGGGTGCGGAGGAAGACTCGGTGGCCTGTTCCGGCTTCACCGAGGGAACCGTCACCTCCGTTCCCAGCGGGCTGAACACCCTTGGCGCGCCCGCCGGCGTCAACCGTCCTGACCAGGTGGTCTCCGCCACCCGGACGTTCTACGACGACACCACCTTCTCCACCGCCTTCCCGCAGGCCAGCGCCCCGACCACGGGGCTGGTCACGATGACCCGCCAGGCCACCGACTACGGTGCCGGCGCGTTCACCTGGCGCACCACCGCGAAGAACACCTACGACAGCACCTACCACCGGCTGGCCGGAGCCACCAACGGCAACGGCAACACCACCACGACCAGCTACACCGTCAACTCCGCCTACCTCACCACCGGACAAACGGTCACCCAGCCCACGGTGGGAGGTGTCGCCCGCACCGGCAGTTCCACGTTCGACCCGGAGCGGGGCCTGACCCTCACCATGACCGACGCCAACCACGTGGTGACCTCCGCGCAGTACGACGCGCTGGGCCGGACCACGTCGGTGTGGAAGAACTCGCGCGCCACCACCTCGCTGGCCAACCTCACCTACACCTACACCCTCTCCAACAGCTCCCTGTCGGGCGTGGTGACCAACGCCCTCAACGACAACAGCGGCTACCTCACCTCGGTCAGCATCGATGACTCCCTCGGCCGCGCCCGTCAGACCCAGACCTACACGCCCCAGGGCGGCCGTCTGATCGACGACACCCTCTACGACTCACGCGGCTGGACGGCGAAGAAGAACACCGGCTACTGGGACTCCACCACCACACCGACACTGGGCCTGAAGTCGGTGGCCGACAACCAGGTCGCCGACCAGGACGTCTACACCTACGACGGGCTCGGCCGGCAGATCTACGACATCTCCGAGAAGTACGGCTCGGTCGTCTCGACCACCACTGGGGTCTACAACGGCGACGCCACCACCGTCATCCCGCCCGCCGGAGGCGTCACCAAGACCACCCGCACCGACGCGCTCGGCCGCACCAGCGAACTCGACGAGTACACCGCGGCACCCACCCTGACCACGCCGCTGAACACCGCCACGGGGACCCTCTACGTCACTGGCGGAACCACCAGCGCCACCACCTACGGCTACGACGGGCACGGCCAGCAGGCCGCCACCACCGACGCCAAGGGCGACGAGTGGACCAGCACCTACGACCTGGCCGGGGAGGTGATCTCCAAGACTGACCCCACGGCCGGCACCTCCACCATGGGCTATGACGCCGACGGCAACCTGCTGCAGACCAAGGACGTCCGCGGCCGGTACGTCTCCTACACCTACGACACCCTCGACCGGAAAACCGGCCAGTACGCCGCCGACACCGCCGACCAGGCCACCTACGCCTCCACCAGCTCGCCCGGCAACCAGACCGCATCCTGGGTGTACGACAACGCCAACACGGCGATCTCCGGTATGACGTACCCGATCGGGCACGTCACCACGGCGACCTCTTACAGCGGCGGTTACGCCTATGTCCAGCAGGCCGTGAACTTCAACGTCTTCGGCGAGTCCCTGGGCGAGGAGACCATCATCCCCGCCGGTGCACAGGGATCGGTCCTCGGCAAGACATGGAAGATCACCCACTCCTACACCACCGTCAACGGACTGCTGTGGACCGACGGCTACGCCCTCGGCGCCGGCCTGCCGGCCGAGACCGTCACCCACGGCTACAACAACGACGACGAGCAAGACGAGCTGGCCACCAGCGCCTACAGCTACCTGCAGAGCACCGCATACAGCGCCTACAACCAGGTCGCCCAGGTCCAGCTCGGCTCCTCCACCTCCTACGCCACCGTCACCGACGGCTACGACACACACACCGGAGACCTGAAGGACCAACTCGTCACCCGCTCCACCACCACCCCCGCCACCATCGACGAGACCGCCTACACCTACGACCTTGCCCGCAACATCACCCACCAGACCGAGACCCGCTCCGGCTCCAGCACCACGGCCGAAACCCAGTGCTACACCTACGACACCCTCGACCACCTCACCAGCGCCTGGACCACCGCCTCCACCGCCACCAACACCTGCGACACCACCCCCACCAGCAGTGACCACAGCACCGTCGGAGACGGCATCACCGGCGGAACCTACTGGACCAGCTGGACCTACGACGACATCGGCAACCGGCTCACCCAGACCCAGCACACCGTCTCCGGCACCGGCAGCGACACCCTCACCACCAGCGCCTGGTCCAGCAGCCAGCCCAACACGATGACCGGCACCACCACCACGGGCGGCTCGACCACCTCGACCAGCTACGGCTACGACGTCGCCGGCAACATGACCACCCGCGACACCAGCACCGGCGACCAGACCCTCCTCTGGAACAACGCCGAACAGCTGACCAGCGTCTCCAACAGCACCACCGGCACCGCCACCAGCTACATCTACGACGCCGACGGCAACCTCCTGCTGCAGATCGACCCCAGCACCACCACCCTCTATCTCGGCAGCGAACAGATCACCCTCAACGACTCCGCCGGCACCGCCACCGGCGTGCGTTACTACAGCGCCCCCGGCGGCGCCACCATCGTCCGCACCGGCACCGGCACCAACTACGGCTTCGAAATCGCCGCAGACCAGCACGGCACCAACAGCCTCTACCTCGACTACACCGCCCAGACCCCCACCTGGCGTCAGTTCGACCCCTACGGTAACGCCCGCGGCACCACCACCACCTGGGCCGACAACCGCACCTTCCTCAACAAAACCACCGACACCGCCACCGGCCTCACCGACATCGGCGCCCGCGAATACGACCCCACCCTCGGCCGCTTCATCAGCCTCGACCCCCTCTTCGAAGCCACCAGCCCCCAAGAACTCAACGGCTACTCCTACGCCGGCGACAACCCCGTCACCGGTAGCGACCCCACCGGTCTGTACTGCGACGGCTGCAGCACCAACAACCCTGACAGCGCGTGGTCCCCGAGCAAGCACAATGGCCCTGGCTGCACCACAGAGGGCTGCTACGACAAGCACGGGAAGAAGACCGGCGGTACGGCGAAGGCCAGCGGTACGGCGACGACCACCGGCAGCGGCAGCGGCAGCAAAGTCACCCTGGGCGGACGCGATGTCCCGAGTGCCGAAGAACTCGCGGCCCGCGGCGTCATCGGCTCCTACTTGCACCAACTCCACATGTGGGCGACACAGATCTGCAATGTCGTCGAGGGCAACGAGGGCTTCTGCGGCGCTGCGGACCGAGCGGGCCTGTTGAAGACCGAGCATCCGCTGATTTCGATGGCGATCAGCACCGCGGCCCTCTGCCTCCTGGCCCCGGAAGCATGCCTGGGCGCTGCGGCGGATGTCTTGAGCGGCGAACTCGAAATGGCCTCCGGCGGTTCCCTCGGCGTCGGATCGGCAACTGCGATGGCCCGCAAGCAACTTGAGGGCATCCTCGGAGCGGTCGGTGAGGACTCGGCCGCTGCAGCAAAACCCTGCAGCTTCACTCCGACGACAGCTGTGCTGATGGCCGACGGCAACACCAAGGCCATCGGAAAGATCAAGGCCGGCGACAAGGTCCAGGCGGCCAACCCCAAGACCGGCAAACATCAAGGTGCCCGCACCGTCCAGCACGTGTGGATCAACCACGACCACGACCTGCTCGACGTCACCATCCGCACCAAAGACGGCCACACCGCGACCATCCACACAACCGCCAACCACCCCTTCTGGGACGACACCAGGCACACATGGGTCCCCGCCGGAAAACTCCATCGCGGCGACGCCCTCAACACGGATACCAACAACCACGCATACGTCGTCACGACCAAAACCACGCCTGGTGCAGCAGACCGCTGGAACCTCACCGTCCAGCAACTCCACACGTACTATGTCCTAGCAGGTTCGACCTCAGTTCTCGTCCATAATTCGAGCTGTACGTCTCTTCCCTCGACATCGACGGATAGATTTGCAGTCATAGGAAGGCAGCGTGACGTCGAGGTAGCAAAAGACTGGCCCAACCACGAAGTGCTTGATCTCCCGCCGGGTAAATGGACTTCCGTCGAAGACAATGATCGGTGGATTCAGGGGATAATCGAGGGCCGCAAGCCGGTGTATGTCGCCTCGCCGACGGAAGGAAACCTGACCGTAGGGGGGCATCCAACTGTATTCGCCAGGGAGCTAAGGCAGTTTAGTGAGGCGGGTTACACGCGGACCGGAGACTACTTGCTTCCTCCGCAGGGGTGATTCAGGGGAGTTGGTGTATTTGAATGAAAATGAAAAAGATAGTTAGCTCGTCGTCCAGTTGTGGAGAGGATCCACGGTGATCACAAGTCGAATTGCCGCTAGGCTCAAAGGGCAGTACGGGGCTGAAGCGAGTTCGGTTTCCTCCCTGCTGGGAGAGGCTGAGGCTAGGGTTTTTCATGAAGCTGCGGAGGAAAAGATCACGGCCGCAGTTGTAATTCTGGCGGACGGGAGTGTGGACAAACTTCTCGGTGCGATTGAGTTGATGGAGACTGATTGGCGTGACCTGCTTATTGCGGCGGAGCTTGCACACGCTGATTGGCCGTCGAGGCTGGATGATATTTTTGGCACGAGTTAGGGTTGCGATATTATGGCCGGTCAGGTATACTGGCTCGATGTAGTCGCTGAGGCGTCCAGTAACACCCAGGCAAAACCAAGAAGCGTCAACACCAGGGCTTACGCGAAAAGCAAGACGCACCCGAATTGATAGGAAAAAAGCTCCCGAGCCCGTCGGGCCTCTCGCCGGTGATTTTCCGTGGATGGTGAAGATGTCCTTTAGTGCTCCAGTGGGAATTCGTGTCCTGAGCTGGTTCTTCTTTGGCAGTGGCGGGCGATGGCTTGGTGGTGTCTGCGCCAGTGGGACCAGTTCAGTGAGTGTTTTCAGCGTTGCTTCTCCAGGGTGAGGACGGCTTTGGTGATGACGCTTATGCGGTTGGGGCTGATGCGGGATCTGCGGAAGATCTGCCAGGACTTCAGCTGTGCGATGCCTCGTTCGACGGGTGCCCGGGCCGAGGACAGGGCCCGGTTCTCGGTCCGTTCGGTGAGGGTGAGTTCACCGCCCGGCGGGCGGCGCTTGGCGGTGGTGACCCAGTCGCCCGCACCGATGTAGGCCATGTCGGCGAGGATCGGGACACCCTGGCGCGCGCAGATCCGGAAGATCTTGTGGGTGCGGGCGGCCGTCAGATCGTGAGTCCGGCCCGGCAACGCCGGCGACAGCCACAGAATCTCACCGGCCGGGTCCGTGACGACCTGCACGTTCACCCCGTGCCGCTTGTGTTTCGAAGAGTAGTCGGCCCTGCCGTCGCCGACGCGGTCGCACTCGGCGAGCGTGCCGTCCAGGAGGACGAAGTCCGGGTCGTGCACGCGCAGCGTCTTCAACAGGCCCGGCGCCTGCTCGGCGAGCAGACCGGTGACCGCGGTGACGTAGGCGTGGGCGGTACCTACGGATATCCCGAAGGCCCTGGCGATACGGGCGAGGGTGTCATGGCGACGCAGGTACACGAGTGCGACCAGCGCACGACGGTGCGGCGGGAGTTTGCACCGCCGGTCACCCTCACGGGTGACGATGAGCATCGTGACCCACCCGACCAAGGCGTGAGGCAAGTCGAGTACGGCAGGATACGGAACCAACAGGGCTCCTGTGCTGCGGAGTTGAGACGTCGAACACCTCCCTCAACGGCACGGGAGCTCTGTCCGTTGCGCACCCCGACCTCACACCGCCCCCGTCACCCGATCAGTGGCACCGCTGAAAACGCTCAGTGCGTGGAGTCGTCTGTCCTGGTGGGGTCTTGGGTGGGGAAGGAAAGTGTCCAGCAGGCGCCGGATCTCCGCCACAGTGAGGGGGACGAGGCTGGTGGTGTCGTTTCTGCGCCCCCTTTGCGGCCTCTTGGGCCTGGGCCGCCAAGACGGTCAAGAAGGCGTGGGCGAGCATGGCCAGGGTGATGTGTTGGTATCAGCCCACGTAGCGGCGGACTTCGTATTCGTCGAGGCCGCACTCGTTCTTCGCGGCCTGGGTAGGGTCGGCCGCGCGGCGAGGTGCCAGGCGTGCTGGTCCTTTTCCGCGCGGCCTCCCTCCGAACCGGACGGGCCCGCTTTCCAGGCATCCGGCTCTCCGGTGACTACTGCGTGAGCGGGAAGGATTCCCGGTGGTGGATGTGGTCGTGGCAGTCGGCGCAGACCACGAGGGTCTTGCGGCGCCGTTTGGCCATGACTCGTCTCCAACGGGCGGGTTCCGCTCGGTCGAGTTCCTTCAGGTTACGGACGTGGTGGACTTCCACCTGGCCCGTGTGCTGGCAGAGCTCGCATTTACCCTGTTGTAGCCGGTCGATCAATTCCCGACGGGGGTAGGTGAGCCGACCCGCGTGGCGGTCGGTGATGACCGCGTTCTTCTGCCGTCGCAGCGGAATTCCGCCGAACCTGGCGACCAGTGGTCTGCTGCCCTTCCCACGTTCAACGATGGCTTCGAAGCACGTGCGCGGTCCGTGTGGTGTCTGGATTTTGGCCTTGTGCTTGGCCGCGATCCTACGGACCGACGTGTGGTGCTTGGAGGCCAGCGTTTTGAGCATGGAGGTCAGCATGACCCACCGCAGCCGGTGTAGTCGTCGGACGTCACCGGCGAGCAGGTAGTACTGGACGATGCCTCGGTACTCGGCTCCGTAGATCCGCACGATGTCGTGGTCGCTGAAGTTGATCACTTGGGAGCGCCGCGCGGGTTTGCCGCGCTTGGAGTAGAGGGCGATCTTGGCCTTGATCATCGATGTCGGCACGTGCAAGCTGATCGCTCCGTTCACGGCGCGTTGGCCGTTTTGGGTGCGCTGCTTGTCGTCGTGCTGCACGCTGATCTCATAGCCGAGGAAGCGGGCCCTACTGGTACGGGCATGGGTGATCAGCGTCTTGTCCTGGGACAATTCCAGCTTGAGGTCCTCGCGCAGGAATGTCGCCAGCCGCTGTTTGATCTCCTCGGCCTCGGCCTTGGGTCCGGTGAACCCGAGGAGGTGGTCATCGCAGTACCGCACATACCGTAGCCGTCGATATTCGGGGTCGTGGGTGTCCGAGCTCGGCAGCGTGCGCATCCGATCGCGAAGCTGCCGGACTTCCTCACGGTCCCCGCGGCGACGGGCTCGTGCGAGTGCATTGGCCACCTTCAGGTAGGCAGGGTTGCGGGCCCTGCGTGCGCCTCGGGTGTATTCCGGTATCAGAACCGTCTCGACGAATTCATCCAGCCGCTGCAGATAGATGTTTGACAGGACGGGGGATGTGCAGCCGCCCTGCGGCGCGCCGCTGAGGGTGGCGTTGAATACCCAGTCCTCCAGATATCCGGCTTGGAGCATGTTGCGCAGCAGCCGCAGGAACCGGTTATCGCGGATCTTTCCCGACAGGATCTCGATCATCCGGTGATGATCCAAAGACCCAAAGCAGTCGGCGATGTCTCCCTCGATGAACCATGTCGTCCCGGCCCAGGTGTTGGCCACCTCGCGCAGCGCGGTGTGGCACCCCCGGTTGGGCCGGAACCCGTGAGACCGGTCGGAGAACCTCGGCTCGTAGTACGCCTCTAACAACAGGCGCACCACCTCGCCGACGAGCTTGTCCGACCACGTCGGCAGGCCGAGCGGGCGCAACCTCCCGTTTTTCTTGGGAATGTAGGTCCGCCTGGCCGGGCTGAACCGGTAGCGCTCGTGGCGCATCGCATCGATGATGCGGTCGATCTTCGCCCGCGACATGCCGTCCATGGTCTCCTGCGTGGCTCCTGGCGTCATCGACCCTTTGTTGGAGTAGATGCGGCCATAAGCCAGCAGATATATCTGCGGGTTGAACAGTTGTCGATACAGTTCGGTGCACGGCAGCCCTTTCCTGCCGCGTTCACGCAGGACACCCAGCACCGTTTCGGCGCTCTGCATTTCGCATACCTTTCGGTCTCTCGATGTCCGATCACCTGGCCCCCTTTGCCCTGCCGGCGGTTTTCCCGCCGTCCTTGGTGGGGCGTGACTCCCACGACTGCTACGGGGCCTCCGTCGCCTTAGGACTCGCGTCCCTTAGGCGATCCCACGTTCGTCTCTGCCGTACGTAACAGCGCGATGTAGGTGTCCCACTCATCTCCTTCAATACCCTCGTTGGGCATCGTCCCGTTCCCAGAGGGTGCGGCAGTTGTGCTTCATCGCCGCCGCAGGGCACGGGCACCGGTTCCAGACGCCGTTCCGGAGGATGCGAAGTTCCATCCCTGGAGATTGGGATTCAGGCAATACAGCTTTCACCATGTCGCGCGGGTTCCCCAACGCACCGCCCCTGGCGTCTGGGCCCGGTCGCTGGTTTCCTGGCATGCTCTTGTCCCTATAAGCCTTTCGGCATCAGGTAAGCCATCGAACCCAGGAACCTCCCTCCAATTCCTCCCGGCTGAACCGGGGATACGGCAGAGCGCCTCGTGGCGCACAAACACTCTTCGATGGCCCAGCGTGAGCCCGCGACACGGGCCAGTTCGGAGATGCCCGCGTCGACGGGTGCGTAAGCGAGGTAGTAGGCGATCTCGCTGGGGTCGGAGAGACTGCGACGGGTCAGTACCCAGCGATGATGGGTCGGCGGGTCGGGGTCGAAGATGAGATTGAAGGGCAGCTTGGCCGCTGCCCAGTCATAGACACGCGGACCCTTGGCGCCGTCACCGCAGGAGATGGTCTGCCAGGCGTCGGCCGGGGCCTCGGCAATGAGTTCGTCGATGCGCCAGACGCCGGCAAGGGACTTGATCTGCTGGGACTTCGGCACTGCCACGACGTAGCCCAGGCCGTGTTGTTCGAGCAGGCGGCGGAAGGACCAGTCCTGGCCGTACGCCTCGTCCGCGGCCATCCAGGACGCCGGGAGCCCGGCTGCCAGACAGCGGCGGACCATGGCCTTGGCCAGTTCACCCTTGGTGGCAAAAGCCCGGTCGTCAGAGACTTTCGCCTGGTGGCACCGCTCACGGTCCTGGGTCCAGGACTTGGGCAGGTAGTGGTCGCGGTCAACCAGGGCCCGGCCGAGCGCGGTGGCATAGGCAGCAAACACCCCGATCTGGCAGTTGTCGATCTTCCCGGAGGTGCCGGTGTACTGCCGCGATACCCCAGCCGACGTGGTGCCCTTCTTGATGAAGCCAGTGTCATCGATAATCAGCACCCCGCCCGGACCCAGCCGTTCGCCGACGTACACGCGCACGTCGTCCCGGACTGCGTCCGCGTCCCAGCGGGCCCCGTTCAGCAGGTGTTGCAGCCCCGCGGGATCACGATGGCCGGCGCACTCCGCCAGCTGCCAGCCATTCTTCCGACCCACCGGTGCCAGCAGGCCCCGTACGCAGACCCGCATCCGCCACCGCAGATCCGCCCGCCCGAACCGACGTCCCACGCGAGCGAACACCGACTCCAACTCCGCAGCCCAGCCCTCGACTTCAGCCATCCCCACCATGACCGGACAACGAGAAGAACCAGCTCAGGACACGAATTCTCACTGCAGTACTCAGTGTCGCGCCGGTCGGCATTCTCAACGTCGCCCAACAATGAGGTAGAGCCGGGCGACGGCGGTGTAGCGGGTGTGGGTGTTCTCGCGGAGCTGGTGGACGGCGACATTCTGAAGCCAGTACATGAGGTACGCGGCCACGCTGCCCTGCGCGGACGGAGCGGGGACGCCGCGGTTGCTGTCGGCGATCTTCTCCATGAGCTTCGTCAGAGCCTCTTTACGGGTGGGGCCGTAGATGCGGATGCGCTTGCGGGTGTTGCCGGGGGCGAGGACGTATCCCGCGGCCTCCCAGCGGCTGTCCTTGCGCTGGTAGACGGTTCCGTCGTCGTTGGCGCGGGTGCGGCGGGAGGCGGGGGTGTCGCGGGGTGTGGTCATCAGGCGGCTTCCAGTTGCTCGCTGATCAGTTGCGTGTGCTTGGTCCGCAGCACCCCGAGACTCGCGCTCCAGGAGACAGTCTTGCCTTCGGAGCGCGTTTTCGAGCACGGAGGTGACTGCGAGAATCGCAGTCCCTCCCAATATGATGTCAGTGGTGTATGCTTTCAGTGTAATAAATTGCAGATGGGGGACGTGTGCATGGCTTGGAAGATCGTTGTGGTCGAGCCGGCTCTTTCGTGGCTTCACGCCCTGCGCCGTACTGACCGCAACACCCTGATTCAGGTCAGTGAGGCCGTCACTGCCCTTCAGGAGGAAGGTCCCGCGCTCGGGCGGCCTCTGGTGGACACGATCAAGGGCTCGGTGCTGTCTAACCTCAAGGAGCTCCGTCCCGGCTCGGCAGGGGCGACTGAAGTGCGGTTGCTGTTCGTGTTCGACCCGGACCGCCAGGCCGTGATTCTGGTCGGCGGTGACAAGGCGGGTAACTGGTCCGGCTGGTACCGCGTCGCGGTGCCCCAGGCGGAGCAGGCGTACGCGGAGCATCTGAAGCGAATCGATGGAGAGGACGGGGCACGATGACTGATCACCTCAAGGATCCGCAGGCCGTCTCCTGGGGAGACCTGGCCGAGGATTTCGCCTTCACCGATGCCGAAAAGGACCAGATCCGGAAGGGGGCGCAGGCCATGGTCCTGGCCTCCCGTGTGCACCGCCTCGCCGAGTTGCGGAAGCGGCAGCACACCACACAGGTCCAGGTAGCCGAAGCCATGGGTGTCACCCAGGCCCGCGTCTCACGCATCGAGAAGGGCCAACTGGAGCGCAGTGAGGTCGACACCCTCGCCGCCTACGTCAAGGCGCTTGGCGGCAAGCTGAAGATCGTCGCCGACTTCGGTGATGAGACCTATGTTCTCGGTTGATCCGATCGGCATGCCGTGTGATCCAGGCCCAAGTGCAGTCCGGTGAATGAAGTCGTTTCTTGATGTCAGGGATGATGCTCCGCCCCGAGACAAGGGCGGAGCATCATCCAGTCGGTAGGGAACTCCGCTGTGCGAGGGTTCCATCTCCTTGGCCGAACTGGGCGGACGCGGCTGCTGCTGTGGGGAGCGCCCAACTCATCGACCTCCAGGGGCCATTGAGGGGCCGCAAGGACAGGAACAGACTGACGAACACTGCGCAGGGCTGACACTGATCAGCACGTCTGACCTGCAAGAACGGCGTGAATCGGCAATGATCGGCAAGGACCGCCAAGATCCCCAATGGACTCATAATCCGTCGGCCGTGGGTTCGAGTCCCACCCGCCCCACCTGCGCAGGTTTCTGACCTGCGGAAACGTTCATTTTGTTCTGTCGGATCGTCAACTTTGCCTGAACGGACTGAATCCGCTGCTCGTGGGTTTGGGGTCCGGCGAAGGTGGCGGGAGCTCTGACCCGGCTGACCTGCGGCGGAGTAGGTGTTCGCGGTTGCCGCTCGCTGTCGGGGTGACTGCTCTGAGGGTCGATGCCGAGACCCAGGGGCCGTACAGGGGCCGGGGCGGCGCAGCCGTGTCCTGCGCGACGGTTTTCCCGGCCGATTTGGTGCCCCATGTTGGTGGTTGTGCGGTGCGTGTCGCTGCCTCCGGCGCGGTAGTCGAGGGTCGGCCCGACAGCGGAGGAAGTGCGGATATCGGCACGGCGGGTACGGGGGCATCGGTTGTTCATCGTGCTGTGGAGACACTGTCGCCCTCGTGTCGTTCGATCCGTGATGTCGTTCAGGGGAGTCGGCGGCCTGCTTGTCGATGGCACACCTGGATTGAGTGGTCGGCAGGTGGCTGCTGAGAGAGCGCCCTGGCGGACGGCCGAGGGGCAAGGAAACGGCCCGAAGAGGAAACTGCCCGGACAGGTCACTCAGCCCTCTTCCGTGGGCTCCGCAGTTCGGCTGTTCAGGCGGGCGAGGCGACCATTAGCAGCCGCGTCGAGCGGAGCAGTCTCTGTCGCGGACAGGCCCGTCTCCAGGGACGTGAAGTTGACGCTGAGGGCTAGCAGACCGGCGGCGATGCTGGGAGCGACCACGGACCAGGGGGTGAGGAGGGGGCCGGGGTAGTTCTCGTGGGTCATCAACGCTCAGTCGGCGGCAGGAGGCATGGGCCGCCTCCAGCACCACACCCGCAGAGCCGCGTCGAACACCTCGCCCGCTGACTCACAGCCTGACCCCGGAATTGCGCAGCAGAGTTCTCGAATGCGCGAGGGATCCGCTCGCCGTAGTGGCCGATGCCCGGCCACGCCGTTCACGGGCAGCCCTGTATCAGGGACCTATTCGTCCGCGATCACGATGATGTCGAGCGTTCGGGGGCCGTGCACACCCTCCACGCGGTCGAGTTCGATGTCGCTGGTGGCTGAGGGACCGGAGATCAGGGTCAGCGGTCGGCGCGGATGGAGCAGGCGCAACGCCTCGGATACATCAGCGGCGATCTGGTCAGCCATGACCACGCAGACATGCTGGTCCGGCAGCAGAGTCAGCGCACGGCGTCCCTGTCCGGGCCCGCTGTCGAGGACGACTGTGCCGGTGACGGCGATCGCTGCGGCGACGGTGGTGAGAACGGTGTCCGCCGCGTCGAGCTGTCGGACTGTCAGTGGTGGAGCGTCCTCCAGTCGGAACCAGGCGCCCTCGGGCACCAGCTCTTCGGGGAAACCCGGCGGTACCACCAGGGATTTCGCTCCGGTGCGCGCCAGCGCGCGGCCCACGGCGGTCACGGCGCCGGACGGCGGAACGCGGACGACGGTGGCACGGTAGTCGGCGGCACGTTCGATGAACAGCTCGACGACGTCCGGTTCCTGCTGGTGGGAGGGCGGATCATGCGGGACGCGGTCGTCGTCGACGGGGGCTTCGGTACCCGGTACGTCGGCCAGCGCGCCCCGGATCGCGCCCAGTACGGTGTCGCGGCCACTCATCAGCCCTTGCCCTTCCTCGTCGTACGGCCTTCTTCTCTTGTCCGGTGCCACCAGGCGCGCAGGGACTCGCGGGCCGGCGCCGGGGTGTCACGGGTGCCGGACCAGCGGGCGAACGGGCCGGGCAGGACTCCGATCCGACCGTTACGGGCCACCAGTCGGGCGCCGAGGGCGGCGAGTCGCTGGGCCGCCGCCAGTCGCCTCGGGGAGGACAGCACTGCGCCGGCGGCTTTCATGGCGAGCGCCTCAGGGGTGGGCAGCAACCGGTTCCGGCGCTTGGCCTCCACGACCTTCGCCCGTAGATGCACCAGCACCTCGGGAATGTCGATCTTGACCGGGCAGGCGTCGTAGCACGCCCCGCACAGGGTGGAGGCGAAGGGCAGCGAGGCCGCGTTCTCCACACCGACGAGCTGAGGGGTGAGCACGGCGCCGATCGGGCCGGGGTACACGGAGCCGTAGGCGTGGCCGCCGGTGCGCTCGTACACCGGGCAGACGTTCAGGCAGGCCGAGCAGCGGATGCAGGACAGCGCCTGGCGGCCGACCTCGTCGGCCAGGGTCGCGGTGCGGCCGTTGTCGAGGAGGACCAGATGAAAGTTCTGCGGCCCGTCTCCCTCGGTGACGCCGGTCCACAGGGAGGTGTACGGGTTCATGCGCTCGCCGGTGGACGAGCGGGGCAGCAGTTGGAGGAAGATGTCCAGGTCGGCGAAGGAGGGCAGGACCTTCTCGATGCCCATGACCGTGATCAGGGTCTCCGGCAGGGTCAGGCACATCCGTCCGTTGCCCTCCGACTCCACGACGACAACCGTTCCGGTGTCGGCGGCGGCGAAGTTGGCCCCGGAGACGGCCACTTTGGCCCGCAGGAACTTCTCCCGCAGATGGAGCCGGGCCGCTTCGGCCAGGTCGCGCGGGTCGTCGGTGAGTCCCTCGGGAGCGGCCCGTCCCCACTTCCCCATCTCCCGTCGGAAGATCTCGCGGATCTCGGAGCGGCCCCGGTGGATGGCCGGTACGAGGATGTGCGAGGGTCGGTCGCCGCCCAACTGCACGATCAGCTCGGCGAGATCGGTCTCGTAGGCGCGGATGCCCGCTTCGGCGAGCGCCTCGTTGAGGCCGATCTCCTGGGTCGCCATCGACTTGACCTTGACGACCTCGCTCTCGCCGGTTGCCCGGACCAGTCGCGTGACGATGGCGTTCGCCTCGGCCGCGTCCGCCGCCCAGTGGACCGTGCCGCCGGCGGCGGTCACCGTCTCCTCAAGGCGCAGGAGGTGGCGGTCGAGGTGGCGCAGGGTCCGGCGCTTGACGTCGGCCGCTGTCTCCCGCAGGTCCTCCCAGTCGTCGAGTTCGGCGGTGACCGCCAGCCTCCGGTCCCGAATGGTGCCGGTGGCCCTGCGTAGGTTCGCGCGCAGCCGGGTGTCGGCGAGCGCGGTGCGTGCCGCCTCGGGGAAGGGCGGGGTGCCCAGCCATACGACGTTGTCGGCGCCGCTCACCGTACGTTCCCTTCGGTGGAGGCCAGGATCTCGGCCAGGTGCACTGTGCCGACGCCGGTACGCAGCCGGGACAGGCCGCCGCCGATGTGGGTGAGGCAGGAGTTGTCGCCCGCGCACAGGAACTCGGCGCCGGTGTCCAGGACATGGCGCATCTTGTCGGCCAGCATCGCGTTGGACACGTCCGCGTTCTTCAGCGCGAAGGTGCCGCCGAAACCGCAGCAGGACTCTGCGGCGGGCAGTTCGACCAGGTCGATGCCCTTCACCGCGCGCAGCAGCCTGAGCGGCCGGTCGCCGACGCGCAGCATGCGCAGCGAGTGGCAGGTCGGGTGGTAGGTGACCCGGTGCGGGAAGTGGGCGCCGACGTCGGTGACGCCGAGGATGTCGACGAGGAGTTCCGACAGCTCGTACACCGTCGGTACCACCCTCTCGACCGCCTCGGTGAGCGCGCGGTCCCCCAACTGTGCCGCCACCACCCGGTGTTGGTCGCGCACCATGCCCGCGCAGGAGCCGGAGGGGGTGACCACAGCGTCGTAACCTGCGAAGACCTCCGCGAAACGGCGCACCATGGGCAGCGTCTCGGGGCGGTAGCCGGTGTTGAAGTGCATCTGGCCGCAGCAGGTCTGGCCCTGCGGGAACTCCACTGTGTGGCCGAGCCGTTCGAGCAGTTCGGTCACGGCTCGGCCGGTGCTGGGGAACATCATGTCGTTGAAGCAGGTGATGAAGAGGGCTATGCGCATGGTGCTTCCTGGGCGGCCTGGGAGGAGCCGGTGATGGTCAGGCCGTAGGTCCGCAGGGCGGTTCCGGTGAAGACCTCGTGGCGTTCGGCAGGTTGGAGTGCGGACGTCAACTCCCTTGTGACGGAGATGACTTCGGCGTAGGTGGCGGCCAGTCGGCAGACGGGCCAGTCGGAGCCGAACATCAGCCGTCGCGGGCCGAAGGCGTCCAGCACGGTGTCCGCGTACGGCCGGAGGTCCTCGACACTCCACCGGTCCCAGTCAGCCTCGGTCACCAGGCCGGAGAGCTTGCAGACGGTGTTGGGCAGCGCGGCCAGCAGGCGCACCACGTCCGCCCACGGCCGCAACTCGCCTGTGGCGATGGGGGGTTTGCCCGCGTGATCGAGCACGAAGGTGAGGTCGGGGAGCAGTCGGGCGGCCTCGTGGGCCGCCGCGAGCTGGTGGGGCCTGACGACCAGGTCGTACACGAGCCCCGCCTCGGCCACGGCGGCGAGCCCGCGCAGCACGTCGGGCCGCAGCAGCCAGCGCGGATCGGCTTCGCCCTGCACCTGGTGGCGGATGCCCACCAGATGTTCGCCGCCCGCACCCTCCCGCAGTGCCGCGAGAGTGCGGGCGACGTCCGGTGAGGTCAGGTCGGTCCAGCCCACGACGCCCACGACCAGGTCGCTGTCCTGGGCCGACGCCAGGAACTCGGGCGTCTCCTGCGGAACGTCGAGTGTCTGAACCAGGACCGTCGCGGAGACACCGGCGGCGCGGGCTTCGGGCTCCAGGTCGGCGAGCGTGAAGTCGCGGCGCAGCGGGGCGAGTTCCGGTCCGGTGATCCAGTCCTGGTCGCGGACGGAGAGGTCCCACACGTGGTGGTGTGCGTCGATCACGCCCTCAGCGGTGTTCGCCTCCGTGTCCATGGCGGTCATCCCCGCGACTCCGGTGTGTCGGCCGGGACGGGGACGTGCGGGGGCAGCAGACCCTCGGCGCGCAGGTCGTCCCAGAGCGCGGCCGGTACCGTTCGCCGCAGTTGGTCGACCGTGTCGCGGACCTCGGCGGCGGAGCGCGCGCCGGACAGCACGCTCGCGACCGCCGGATGGCCGAGCGGGAAGCGCAGGGCGGCGGCGCGCAGCGGTACGCCGTGGCGTTCGGTGACCGCCTTCATGCGCAGCGCCCGGTCGAGTACGTGCGGTGGGGCGGGCGCGTAGTCGTAGGTGGCGCCGGGCTTGGGGTCGGTGAGCAGGCCCGAGTTGAAGACTCCGCCGACGACGACACTCCTGCCACGTGCGGTGGCCTCGGGCAGTACCTCCGCGAGGCCTTCTTGCTCCAGCAGGGTGTAGCGGCCGGCGAGCAGCACCACGTCGATGTCGGTCTCGCGCAGGAAGCGGGCGGGGAGCGCGCACTGGTTCACCCCGACGCCGATCGCCTTGACGACACCTTCGCCGCGCAGCCGTTCCAGCGCCGGGTAGGCCTCGGAGAGGGCCTGCTCGGCGTGGTGGTCCGGGTCGTGCAGCAGGGCGATGTCCACCCGGTCGAGGCCAAGGCGGTCCAGGCTCGATTCCAGGGAGCGCAGGACTCCGTCGGCGCTGAAGTCCCAGACCCGGCGGTGGGTGTCGGGCACGGCGAAGCCGTGGGCGAGATCGTCACCGTGGCCGCCCTCCTTATTGGGTTCGAGCAACCGCCCGACCTTGGTGGAGACGGTGTACGTGGCGCGGTCGCGTCCGCGCAGCGCGGCGCCCAGGCGGCGTTCGGACAAGCCGAGTCCGTAGTGCGGGGCGGTGTCGAAGGTGCGGACGCCCGCGTCCCAGGCCGCCTCCACCGTGGCGAGTGCGGCTTCGTCGGTGACCGGGTGGAAGAGGTTGCCGATGCCGGCGGCCCCGAACGACAGCTCGGTGACCTTGACGCCGGTGCCGCCCAGCATGGTCGTTCTCATGAGCCGGCCGCCGGGCGCAGCCGGAGCCCCTGCATACCTCCGTCGACGGCGAGGGCGATGCCGGTGACGGAGGCAGCGGTAGGGCTGGCCAGGTAGACCACGGCCGCCGCCACCTCGTCCGCACTGACCAGACGGCCCAGGGGCTGGCGGGCGTCGAGGGCGGCACGTTCCGCCTCGGGGTCGTCGGCGGCGTCCAGGAGCCGGGTCACCCAGGGTGTGTCGGCGGTGCCGGGGTTCACGCAGTTGACGCGGATGCCCTCGCGGACGTGGTCGGCGGCCATCGCCAGTGTCAGCGACAGCACCGCGCCCTTGCTGGCGGAGTACAGGGCGCGCTGGGGAAGGCCCGCGGTGGCGGCGATGGAGCAGGTGTTGACGACCGCCGCGTGTGACGAGCGCCGCAGGTACGGCAGGGCGGCGCGGGTGGTGCGCACCGTCCCGAGGACGTTGACGTCGAGGACGCGGTGCCACTCCTCGTCCGGGTTGTCCTCGACGGTGCCGACGGCGCCGATGCCCGCGTTGTTGACCAGGATGTCCAGGCCGCCGAGCTGCTTGGCGGCGGCGTCCACGGCGACCCGTACGGACGCGTCATCGCCGAGGTCGGCCTTGAAAGCGATCAGCGGCTCGGGGACACCGGCGGGGTCGAGGTCGATGACGGCCACCGTGGCGCCGTGCTCGGCCAGCATCCGGGACGTGGCAAGGCCGATGCCGGACGCCCCGCCGGTGACGAGGGCCTTGAGCCCTGCCAGGCCGCTCATGGTGCTCACGCTGTTCAAAGGGGCGCCTTTCAGGCCTGGCCGAAGTCCTGGCGCTGGGCGCCGAGGCCGTCCACGGAGAGCTCCACGGTGTCGCCGGGGCGGAGGTAAGGGGTGCCGGGGAGGCCGAGAGCCACGCCCGCGGGAGTACCGGTGTTGATCACGTCGCCCGGCTCCAGGACCATGTACTGGCTCAGGTACGACACGATGTGATCGACCGGGAAGATCATGTCGCTGGTGTGGCCGTCCTGCCGCTTCACGCCATTGACGCTCAGGCGCAGCCCGAGATCCTGCGGATCACCGACCTCTTCGGCGGTCACCAGCCACGGTCCGAGCGGGTTGAAGGTCTCACAGGACTTGCCCAGGTCCCATTGCGACGAGTACTCCAACTGGAACTCGCGCTCGGAGACGTCGTGGCTGATGGCGTATCCCGCGATCACGGCCCGCGCGGCTTGAGGGCCGTCGAGGTAGCGGGCCCGCCGTCCGATGACGACCGCCAGCTCGACCTCCCAGTCGGTCTTCAGGGAGTCACGGGGGATGAGCACCTCGTCGTACGGCCCGACCACCGTGCCCGGGTCCTTCATGAACACCACCGGCCGCGCGGGGATTGCCGCGCCCGTCTCGGCGGCGTGGTCCCGGTAGTTCAGCCCGACGCAGACGATCTTGCCGGGGCGGGCCACGGGTGCTCCGATCCGCAGCCCGTCCGGTTCCAGCTCGGGCAGACCTCCCGCCGCGACCGCCGTCCGGGTCCGCTCGACACCGTCCGACGCGAGGAAGGCGCCGTCGATGTCGGAGGTCACGGAGGACAGATCGAGCAGTCGGCCCTCGTCCGTGCGGACGGCGGGTCGTTCCTCGCCGGGCGCGCCGACTCGTAGAAGTTTCACCGGGTGTTTCCTCGCGACGGGTGCAGGTGCCAGATCTCGGTCAGGTCCGACCAGTTGCCCCCGGTGCCGGTGTCGGCCCAGGGCTCCTGACAGGGGCCGGTGAGCTTCCACCAGGCCTGGGTGGCCGGGTCGGCGCCGATCGTGGCCATGTCGGCCTCGAAGTCGTCGCCGTGGTACTCGAAGTAGCCGAACAGCGTGTCCTCGCGCAGGAAGATGCTGTAGTTGCGGATGTTCGCGGCCCGCAGTGCGGCCTCGACGTCCGGCCAGACCTCGGAGTGCAGGCGCAGATACTCATCGCGGTGGTCCGGTCGCAGGCGGATCGTCTGGGCAACGCGTTTCATCGGGGTCCTTCCGGCGGGTGTGGGCGGCTTTGCCGACGGCTCGGATCGGGCGTGCCGCACGCGATGTGTCGGTGCATGTCGTCCGCACGGCGTGGGGCCCGGGACGGCCCGGCGTCAGGGAACGCCGGTCGGGTACGGCGGCTGACGCGGGCGTTTGCCGCACCGCTGGTGCGCGGTGGCCGACGCGGCGCCGAGGACAATCGACGGTTCCCGGTCGTGTCGGCGCGCCATGGTCGGACACAGGCATCGCCACGGGGTGCGGCCGCAGTCCTACTCCTTGGTCGCGCCGGCGAGCATGCCGGCCACCAGAGCGCGCTGGGAGAAGAGGAAGACGACGAGGACCGGGACGATGGTCACCAGGGTGGCCAGGGCCAGTTCGGGCCGCATGATCTGGTTGCCCGTGCCGCTGGAGGTGTTGAACAGCGGCGAGGCGGAGAGCAGGTTGTTCAGCCCCACCTGCGCCGGGTACTGGGAGCTGTCGGGCAGCATCACGAACGGCAGGAAGAAGTTGTTCCAGTTGCCGACGAAGTTGAAGAAGCCGACCAGGGCGATCACGGGCTTGGCCAGCGGCATCGCGACGAGCCGGAAGACCTGCCACTCCGAGCAGCCGTCGATCCGCGCGGCGGACAACAGGTCGGACGGGACGTTGGAGGAGAAGTAGATGTAGGTCAGGTAGACCCCGAACGGGAAGAAGGAGAAGGGCAGGATCACCGACCAGATCGTGCCGTCCAGGTGCACGGCGTTCATCCCCAGGTAAAGGGGCAGCACCATCGCGGCCGTCGGCATGAGCATCACGAGCATGGTGATGGTCAGCAGCATCCGGCGCCCGATGAACCGGGTGAGCGCGAGCGCGTACCCGGCGGGAATCGAGGTCACGAGGGTGATGGCCAGTGCGCCGAACGTGTAGAGCACCGAGTTCTTCAACCAGGTGAGAAGGGCGCCGTCCTGGAAGGCGTAGAGGTGCTTCCAGGCGTCGGCGACCGCGGTGAGGGAGCCGAAGGAGAACGGGTTGTCCCGCACGATCTGGCCGTCGGTCTTGGTCGTGGCCAGCAGGAGCCACACCACAGGCACACAGAAGAACAGCACGGCCAGGCCCATGACGATGAGCCAGGCCAGCCGGGCGGCCAGTGAGCGTGGGCGGCGCGTCCGGTGCATGGGCTTCCTCGGGCTGGTGCGGTCGCCGACGTTGTGGGACGGCGGTGTTCGGCGGGCTGTGGTCGTGGGAGCCGTGGTCATCCTTCGTCCCTGTCGAACAGGCCGGTCCGGAAGACGACGAGCGCCGCGCAGGCGAGGCCCAGGATGAGGAGGTCGACGGAGAGCGCCGCCGCGCCGTTGAAGTCGCCTGCCTGGAAGGCGTACTGGTAGGAGAGTTGGTTCGGTGACCAGCTGTCGGGGATCATGCCCCAGCTGGCGAGGGAGACCAGTTGCGGCTCGACGAAGAGCTGGGTGCCGGCCGCGAAGGCCAGGATCAGCATGTACGCGATCCACTTGGTGATCATCGGGATCTGGATGCGCAGGGCGATCTGGAGCGTGCCGGCTCCGTCGATGCGGGCGGCCTCCAGGATCTCGTCCGGGATGCTGTTGAGCGCGCCGTACATGACCACGATCCAGCCGCCGGCCCCGGTCCAGAAAGCGATGACGGTGAAGAGCACCGGCAGGTGGCCGGGGGCGATGACCAGGGCGAGGCTGTTCCAGCCGAAAGCCTTCAGCAGCCAGCCGACGGGGCTGGCCGCCGGGTCGAGAAGGATAAGGAAGAGCAGGACGCTCGCCACCCCGGCGAGGGCACCCGGCAGGTAGAACAGGAACCGCAGTGTGGTGGAGGCCCTGCGCATGCGGCCGTGCAGCATCAGGGAGAGCAGCACCACCAGGACCATCAGGCTGACCAGCCACACCAGCAGGTACAGGCCGATGTGGAGGAAGGCCGATGCGAAGCGGTAGTCGGCGAACGTCCGGGTGAAGTTGCCGATTCCGACGAGCTGGTTGCGGGAGTTGGACAGTGCCAGCCATACCGCGTAGCCGGTGGGCAGGACGCCGAAGGCGAGCAGGAGAAGGACGTAGCCGGAGACGAAGACGTAGCCGGCGCGTCCGGCCGGGTTGCGGGCCGAGCGGCCGCCGCGGCGGCCGCTCCGCTCCGTTGCGAGGTGGGTGGTCATCGGTCCGCTTCGCTAGTTGACGGTGTATCCGAGGGACTTGGCCTTGTCGGTGATGGCCGTCTGCCAGGTGCCCAGGGTGTCGGTGAGGGTCTTGCCGGAGTTCAGGGCCGGGATCACCGTGGACGAGTAGATCGCTTCCTGGCTGTACTGGGTCGCGGACCAGCCGGGCCAGATGAGTTCCGCGGCTTCCTGGAAGACCGGGCTGACGTCCTCGGCGAAGTAGCCGGTCTTCTTCTGGCCGTCGAGCCAGGCGACGGCCGCCTGCTTGTACGCGGGGTAGGTGGCCGCGGTGGCCTGGTAATCGTTCGAGGTGGTCATCCAGGTGACCAGGTCGGAGGCCGCCTTGAGGTTCTTGCTGTGGGAGGAGACGAACCACAGCCCGCCGCCGACGTTGCCGGTGTAGTTCTTGGCGTCGCCCTCGAACTTCAGCGGCGAGGCGGCGGCGATCTGCCCCTTGGGGATCTTGAACGTGGAGTTGAAGAGCACCTGCCCGTACCAGGACGGGCCGGGGAGCATGAGGACCTTGCTCGCCTGGTTCTTGATGAAGCCGGCGCTGAAGACGGTGTCCTTGGAGACCGAGCCCTTGGCGATCAGGCCGTCGAGCAGTTTCGCCATCCGGGTGCACTTGGCGTCCTGCAGGTTCACGGTGACCTTCCTGGCACCGGTCGCCGTACTCGCGGGGCACTGGCTCGCCCAGAAGTACACCTCGGGCGTCCACGCGTCCCCGGCGGTTCCGACCAGGTATCCGGGGTGTTCCTTGGCTACCTTCACGCCGAGTGCCTGGTACTGCTCCCAGGTGGTCGGGACGGAATAGCCGAACTTGTCCAGGAGCTTCTTGTTGTACCAGAGCACGTTCTGGGCAAGGTCGTTGCGCAGGCAGTAGGTGCCGCCGTTGAAGGTGCAGGGGTTCAGGGCACCGTTCGCGAAGCCGCTCAGTGTCGACTGGGGGATCAGGCCCTTGTCGACAGGCGCGGCATAGGGGGACTTGCCCTGGGCTGCCCAGCTGCCGTCGTTGACGTTGGCGCTGAAGGCGACATCGGGCCAGCCGCTGCCGGTCCGGTCGAACAACTGGACCTTCGTCTGCAGGTCGTTGGCGCCGTTGGCGTCACCGCTGTATGTGACGATCTTGATCTTCACCCCTGGGTGCGCCTTCTGGTACGCCTGCACACCTGGCACACGGGCGGCATCGGCCCAGACCGTGATTTCACTGCCTGCCTTCTGCGCGACGGGCTTGAACGCGCCCGAAGAAGAGGTCGCCGCAGGTGTGGGATCCGCGCTGCCACAGGCGGCGAGCGCGAGGAGAGAGGCGGCGCTCAGGGCCGCGGCTGCCGCCCGTCTGACCTGGCGGCGGGAGGAAACCGGAACGTCGTCGTTCATGACTGACCTCAGATCGTGGGAAATGGCGCACAGCGGTGAGAGGCGCCGCGTTCGGGGTGTCGAGGGTGTTCGGTCGGGCGGTCGGGCCCGAGGGCTCCGGTCATCAGGCCCGGGGCGGGGTGACGGTCTCCTTGTCGACGAACGACTGAAGGGCGGAGGGGTAGTCCAGGCCAGCCGGAAGGGCGACGCCCGGACCGGTGGGGGCATGGACGAGGCCATGGGCGTCGATGCCGCTCTCGCGGCTGATGGGATTGCCCATGACCAGCGACTCGTAGTAGGTGGTGTTCGAGATGGCCATGCACAGGTGCCGGTTGGGGATCTCCGGCCCGTGCACCTCCGCGCGCAGTCGGTAGGCGTCGGCGAGGTGGGCGGTGCGCATCGCGCCGGTGAAGCCGCCCCGCAGTTGGGTGGAGGCGCGGACTCCGAAGGTGGCGGCGCCGGCCTGGATGAAGTCGGCCGAGTTCATGTGCGCCCCGTCGGAGGTCTCGGCCACCAGGAGGGGAACGGCCACCGCGTCGGCGAGGCGCTTGTACGCGGTGACACTGAACTCCCTCATCGGCTCCTCGTACCAGAGGTAGTCGGCGTCCGAGAGGGCGCGCCCGAGGTAGATCGCGTCGGGGAGGTCGAAGCCCGCCGACCCGTCGAACATCAGCGGGATGTCGTCCCCCACGTGTTCGCGCAGAGCTACCGACAGGCGGGCGTCACGGCGGGCGTCACCCCAGGCGTGGAGCTTGATGGCCGGGTAGCCGAGCTCCAGGGCCTGATCGGCGATGTCCAGGTACTCCTCGACGGAGGAGTAGGTGACCGTGGAGGCGTAGGCAGGTATCGAGGTGCGGTATCCGCCGAGCATCTGCCAGGTGGGCCGGTCGGCGAGTCGTCCGGCCAGGTCCCACAGCGCGGTGTCGACCAGACCCAGCAGATAGAGCGGTAGCTCCTCCGTCCGGTCCAGCTCCCACATGCGGTGCCAGAGCCATTCCCGTTGCAGGGGATCCTCTCCCACCAACTCCTTGCGCAGCACGCGGTCCAGCAGGTCCGCGAGGATGACCCCGCTGCCCCGCCGAGGGGACATCGCCACCCCCTCGACCCCTTCGTCCGTGCAGATGCGCAGCACCGCGGCCTCGCCCTCGGACGGGCTGCCCAGGAGTCCGTCCCGCCAGACGAAGGGCGGACTGGCACCCGGCACCCGGACCGGAAAGCACTCGACTTCGGCAATGCGCACGGCTTGCACCCCTTGTAGCGGGAAGTGTTGCTGCGAAATTTTCGTGTAACATAAGTCGTCATACGAATGTTGTCAAGGAACCCCGAACGATGGACTCATCGGCATCAGTGAGGGGGAGCGCATGGCCGATGTCGGCACCGGGCGCTCGGCCCTTCCGGTCGCTCCTGAGCTCGGCGAGACGTTCGGCGCCGGCCGCATCGCCAGCCGTGAAGTGGTCACGTCCCCGGAGGTCAAGGGGCCGATGACAGCCCCGGTGAATGGAATCTCCTCTACCCGGTCGTGCTCGCCGCGACCGTCCAGAGCGATGGCGAACCCGTCCTCCTCGATCAGCTGATCGCCGTCCGGTCGACCCCGGAGGTCCTGGCCGCCCAGGCCGCAGGGCTGGCCATCGGCGACGACATACGAGCCATCGAGCGACCGCTCGGCCGGCTCAACGAGGAGGCCGCCGCCTGGCGTGCTTCATCAGGACCGATACGGCCATCCGCGACCGGATCATGCAGGCGTCCCACGACAGGCTCGGCCGCCCGATCATCCGGATCCTCCATGCCCGGGCGCGCACGACGTTCCTGTGCGACGGCACACCCGACGAGGTCGCGTGCGAGCGGGCCGTCGCGGAGCGCCACACGGCCGCCGAGCGGCTGTCGGCCCGCGACCCCGATGGGGCCGCACAGCCCATGGCGGCACGTATGAAGACCGCTTGGAGCCGTCGCCGCTTGCCGAACCCCGGCTCGCCGACCGTCTGGCGACGTCCGCACCGACCTCGCCGTCGAGCCGACAGGCCGGGGGTGTCCGCATGTCCGGGGCCGGCCGAGTCGACAATGTCCGACCTATTGACGAAATACATATGACGTCTAATGTTCATCGCTATCACCTCGTCCCCTCTTGCCGCTGGGCTCTCCCCTGCCACGCCAAGAGCACCACCGGCACCCTGAACTTCCCGGAAGGTGTCACGTGCGAACAACCCGCATCCGCCGCTCGGTTCCCGGCCGCCTCAGATCATGGCTGGCCACAGCCGCCGTCCTCGCCGCCTCGACCGCCGCGGTCCTCGCCCAGGCCGGCCCGGCCTTCGCCGCCGGCACGACGCTCTACGCCTCACCGAGCGGCTCCGGCACCACCTGTTCCGCGAGCCTGCCCTGCTCCCTGACGCAGGCCAAGACCAATGTGCGGGCGATCAACAGCTCCATGACGGCCGACATCACCGTCGAACTCGCCGACGGCACCTACCGGCTCTCCGCGCCGCTCACCTTCACCTCGGCGGACTCCGGCACCGGCGGCTACACGGTGACCTGGAAGGCCGCGCTGGGCGCCCGTCCCGTCATCACCGGCGCGCAGAAGGCCACCGGCTGGACCGTGCAGGACTCGGCCAAGAACATCTGGAAGGCCGACGTCGGCACCGGCTTCGACACCCGCCAGCTGTACGTCGACGGCGTCCTGGCCACCAGGGCCCGCGCCGCGCTCACGCGCTCCGACCTGACCGCGACCACCACCGGATACACCTTCACCAGCAGCTCGCTGAGCTACCTCAACAGCCTCGCGCAGCCCGGCCGGACCGAGATCCACGGCATCGGATCCTTCACCGACCGCTACGCTCCGGTGACCGGCATCAGCGGCGGCACCATCACCATGGCGCAGCCCTCGTGGAACAACAACACGTTCGGCTACGACACCCTGACGAGCCCCTACCGGTCCGGCCCGCTCTACATCGAGAACGCCTACGAATTCCTCGACACGGCAGGCGAGTGGTACCTCGACACCACCACCGGCACCCTCTACTACAAGCCGCTCTCCGGGCAGGACATGAGCACGGCCGACGTCGAGGTGCCGAAGCTCCAGTCGCTCATCGGCGTCGGCGGGACCTATGCCTCCCCGGCCACCCATATCGCCTTCTCGGGCCTCCAGTTCTCGGGCACCAGCTGGCTGGACCCCACCACCGGCGGCTACGCCAGCCAGCAGACCGGCGCGTACCTCTCCGGTACCTGGGACCGCCCGTCGGACGCGCTGACCTCCTGCCAGAGCGGCTGCCAGCTCTTCGAGGCGACACGTCCCCACTGGAACCAGATGCCCGCCGCCGTCCAGGTCTCGGCCGCCGACCACATCACGTTCACCGGTAACCGGTTCACCCTGCTCGGGCAGGACGGCCTCGGCATCGGCAACGACGCCAACGCGCACACCAGCGGCGTGGGACTCGGCGCCGACACCATCACCGCGACCGGCAACGTCTTCACCCAGGACGCGGGCGGCGGCATCGTCGTCGGCGGCCTCCAGGCGGACGCGCACCACCCCAGCGACAGCCGGATGACCAACCAGAACATCACGTTGAGCAACAACCTGATCCACGACGTGGCGCTGGACTACCGTGACATGTCGTCCATCCTCGTCACCTACGTGAACGGCGCGACCGTCTCGCACAACGAGGTGTACAACCTGCCGTACTCCGGCCTCACCATCGGCTACGGCTGGGGCACCAACGACGTCGGCGGCAGCCCTGACTACGTCACCCGGGGCCTGTACAACTACCAGCCCACCTACACGACCGCGACCACGGCCGCGAACAACCACATCACCGACAACTACATCCACGACATCATGCAGCAGATGAACGACGGCGGCTGCATGTACACCCTGTCCGCGTCGCCGGGCAGCACCTTCGAACGCAACTACTGCCACAACAACAGCAGCTACTTCGGCTTCTACCACGACGAGGGCTCCCGGGACTTCACCGACACCAACAACGTCTTCCGCAACACCGGCCGCTGGTCCCAACAGAACAGCAGCTCGACCAACCACACCGGTGGCCTGACCTTGACCGACAACTGGACGGGCACCAACTCCACGAACATCACCAACAGCGACGGCCGCGGCAACACGGTGAGCGGCACCGTCTACGTCAGCGACGGCAACTGGCCGTCGGGCGCCAAGACGGTCATGGCAAACGCCGGCATCCAGGCGCTGTACCGTCCGCTGACCACCGACCCGGTCAGCTCGCCCTACAGTTCCTACTCCTCCACCCCCGCCATCACCGGCCAGAGCGGCGGCCGGTTCACCATCACCGACGCGGGCGCCGACATCTGGGGCGCCGGCGGACAGACCGACGACGCCTACGGCACCGTGTACCAGGCAGGGGCGGCCGTAGCCGGCACCTCGGTGACCGCCCGGGTCGACAACGTGGACAGCAGCAGCGGCTGGGCCAAGGCCGGCGTCGTCCTGCGCAACAGCCTCACGGGCAGCGGCTCCTCCACCGGATATGCGGTCGTGACGGTCACCCCGAGCCACGGCGTCAGCTTCCAGTGGGACTCCACGGGAGACGGCTACCTCGACCAGCTCAGCTCCACGGCCACCACCGTCACAGCGCCGGTCTGGGTGCGGCTCACCCGTACCGCCACCACGGTGTCCGGCTACTACTCCACCGACGGAACCACCTTCACCCAGATCGGCTCGACGGTGACCCTGTCGTCCATGGCCACCACCCAGGACGCGGGCGTCATCCACACCGCCCACAGCACCACCGCCGGCAGCGCGACATTCAGCAACCTGCAGATCGTCACCTCGCCCTACAAGGCCTACAGCTCGACTCCGGCCGCGGTCGACCAGCACGGCGGAGTGACCTCCATCACCAGTGCGGGCATCGACGTGTGGCGCACCGGTACCTCGTACGACGACGACTACGCCGCCGCCTACCAGACGGGAGTCGCGGGAACCGCCTCGACCGTCATCGTCCACGTCGACAGCCAGGACAAGGCCAACAACTGGGCCAAGGCCGGTCTGATGCTGCGCAACAGCGTCGCCTCCGCCGGTTCGTCCCTCGGGTACCTCGTCCTCGCCGCCACCCCCGGCAACGGGATCGCCCTGTCGTACGACTCCAACAGCGACGGCTACCTCGACACCAACATCAACAAGACCGGAACCGCCGCCATCGCCCCGGTCTGGCTCCGCCTGGTCAGGAGCGGTACGTCGGTCACCGGCTCCTACTCCGGCGACGGCACCACCTGGACCACCGTCGGCACCGCGACCCTGACCGGGGCGAACAGCACGCTGGACGCGGGCATGTTCTCCACGGCCCACGGCGGAACCATCGGCACCGCGAACTTCAGCCAGTTCTCCGTCAGCTGACGAAGCGGTTCGGGTAACGACCTCCGAAACCAGTTCCGCGTGGTGCTCGGCCTCCCCGCCACCACGCGGAACTCCGTCCTGTCCGCGCCGACTTGAGTGCCTGCGGACCTCGTAAAGCGCGCATGACGAACACATTGCCAATACGTCATACGTATGGTTTGCTCGCGCTGATTCACGGTGGCGCGCAAGCGGGCGGCGATACACCCGCGCATACGCGAGAACAGTGGAGAAGAAATTGACCATTCCCCATCGACACCTCCGCAGAGCCGCCGGGGTGATCGCCGCGACGATCGCCCTCCTGGGCGGATCTGCCTCCGCCGGCGCCTCGGCGGCAAGCACCAGCAACGCGGCCCGTCCCGCGGCACCCCCGCTGAAGCTCTACGTCTCCCCACACGGGGCGGGCACACGCTGCCTGCCGGCCCGGCCCTGCGGGCTGACGCAGGCACAGCAACTGGTCCGCGCGGCCACACCCCATGCCCGCACCGACATACAGGTCGTCCTGGACGGTGGCACATACCGGCTCGACAAACCGCTGCGATTCGACGCCAGGGACTCCGGCCGCAACGGACACACCGTCTCCTGGGTCGCCGCGCCCGGCTCCAGCCCGATTCTGTCGGGAGGCTCGCGAGTCCAGGGATGGCACAAGTCGCCCGGGTCGGCCACGGTCTGGGAGGCAAAGGTTCCTCGCGGTCTGAGCGTCGACCCGCGCCAGCTGTACGTCGACGGGAACCTGGCGACCCGGGCCCGCACGCAGATCTCACCCTCCGACCTGTCGTACACAGCCGATGGCGTGGACATCAAGAACTCAGCCCTCGGCTACCTCAACAACATCGGTCGGCAGAGCCGGGTGGAGATGGAGTTCGTCAACAGCTTCACCGACCGCCTCTCGCCCGTGGTCAGCATCGCCGACAACCACCTGACGATGGCCCAGCCCGCGTGGAACAACAACACCTGGGGCTACGACGTCGTGCAGAGTCCGTTCCGTACGGGCACGGTCTACCTGCAGAACGCCCGCGAGTTCCTGGACGCGCCGGGTGAGTGGTACCTCGACACCGCCACCAGGACCCTGTACTACCAGCCCAAGTCCGGCCAGGATCCGCGGAACTCCGACGTCGAACTCCCGCAACTGGAGTCCCTGCTACAGGTATCGGGCACCTACACCAACCCGGCGCACGACCTGACGTTCTCCGGCATCCGGTTCACCAACACCACCTGGACCGGCCCCAGCACCGCACAGGGCTACGCCGACCAGCAGACCGGTGCCTTCATGTACGGCGCCAGTCCGCTCCGGCCGGCCGACGCCTTCAGCAGCTGCAACTACGGTTGCCAGACATTCGAGAGCACACGCAACGAGTGGCACCAGACGCCCGGCGCCGTGCAGATCTCCGCCGCCAACCACATCACACTGACCGGCAACACCTACACCAACCTGGGATCACTGGCCGTCGGAGTCGGTGAGGACGCCAACGCCAACGCCTCCGGTGTCGGCCTCGGCGCCAGCGACATCACCGTCAGCGACTCCACATTCGCCGACAACGCCGGCGGCGGCATCACCGTGGGCGGCATCCAGACCGACGCCCACCATCCCAGCGACCCGGCGATGACCAACAAGGACATCACCGTCTCCGGCAACGTGATCCACGATGTCGCCCAGCAGTACCAGGACCAGGACGGCATCCTCTTCACCTACGTGACCCGCGCCAGGGTCACGCACAACGAGGTCTACAACCTGCCCTACTCGGGCATCGGAGCCGGCTGGGGATGGGGCATCCAGGATCCCGGCGGCAGCCCCGACTACGCCGAGCGCGGCATCTACAACTACCAGCCGGTCTACCAGACACCCACGACCGCCAAGGACGACGTGGTGTCCCACAACTACATCCACGACATCATGCGGACCATGAACGACGGTGCCGGCTTCTACAACCTGTCGGCGAGTCCCGGCAGCGTTTTCCAGCACAACTACCTCCGGGCGCCCAGCAGTTCGGGACTGTACTTCGACGAGGGCTCGCGCTACTGGACCGTCGACGAGAACGTGCTGGACGTGAGTACTCCCAACATCGAGAACACGGCCGCCAACAGGAACACCGGCAACATCACCTACACCGACAACTGGGTCTTCAACGGGCAGATCGTCCTCAAGCACCTGGACACGATCACCGGGACCGTGAAACTCAGTCACAGCCAGCCGCTTCCGGCAGGCGCGGCACGGGTCGTCTACGACTCCGGCATCGCGGCGGCGCTGCGCACCGGCACCGACAGCGACCGGCCCCCGGTCGCCGTCGCGCTCACCGCGGCGCGGACCGGCGCCCAGGCCACGATCACGGCGACGCTCACCAACCTCGACGCGTCGCGCAGGGCGACCGGCGTGACGGCGAGGGCCACCGCACCGGCCGGCTGGACCGCGAAGCCGACGGGTCCGGTTCCCGGGAGCATCGCGCCGGGCGCCACCGCGACCGTGACGTGGAAGGTGACCGGTCCGTCCACCGGCAGCCCGATCGATACAGCCGCCATCGCCACCGCCTTCGGCTACACGTTCCGGGGCTCGGCCTTCACCGCCGGCGCACCCGTCACGATCGTGACCGCCACTCCGGTGACGACCATGAGCACATTCGGTTCCGTGCCCAGCGTCTTCGGCCAGGTGGGAGACAGCTTCGCGATCCGCAACGCTGGTGCGGACATCTGGGGCGCGGGCGGCCAGTCCGATGACGAATACGGGGCGATCTACTCTCCGAGGGCGGCCAAGGACGGGTCCGTGGTGACGGTGCGCGTCGACACCGAGGACGCCGTCAACGGCTGGACGAAGGCCGGCATCGTCCTGCGCAACGACCTCACGCAGCCCAGGCAGTCACAGGGCTACGTCGCACTGGTGGTCACCCCGGACAACGGGGTCAACCTCGACTGGGACTCCGACGGCGGCGGTCTGCTCGACCAGTACGCCTCGGTGGGTTCGGTCAAGGCGCCGGTCTGGCTGCGCCTCACACGCACCGGGGACAAGGTGTCTGCCGCCTACTCGACGGACGGCACGACCTGGAACGCGGTCGGCGGACCGGTCACTCTGACGGGCGCGGCAGCTCAGCAGGACGCGGGAATGATCTTCACCTCCCACGATCAGGCCGCCGCCGGACAGGCCGGCTTCAGTCACTTCACCGTGAGCTGAAGGCCTGGACCGGGGAACGAGTGAGGGCCGGAGGCGACGCCCCCGGCCCTCACTCGTAGGCGCGCCGTCAGTGCTCCGCGACCCTCATGGCCGGCGAACGGCGCCGCTGCCAGGCCGTTTCGATGTGGCCGGACATGGCCTGCGCGGCCCCCTCCGCGTCGCGGGCGACCAGCCGCTCCCAAATGTGCCGGTGCTCGTCGTTGGACAGTGCGCAGGCCGCGCGGTCGGGGATTCCGTTGTACAGGGTCGTGGTCCGGGCCTGGACGTGCACGATCCGGACGATGGAACGCGCCAGGATGTTTCCCGAAGCCTGCATGATCCGGTCGTGGAAGGCGACGTCCGTCTCGACGAAGGAGGCCGGCTGGGCCGTCTCGACGTCCAGCCGGGTCAGCAGAGTCTCGATGGACCGCAGGTCATCGCTCGTGGCCGACCGGGCGGCCTGGGCCGCCATCTGCGACTCCAGTGCTGACCGCACGCCCACCAACTGGTCCAGGATGACCAGTTCGTCGTCGTGCTGCACCGTCGCGGCCAGAACGACCGGGTCGAGCAGGTTCCAGTTCTCCGGCTCCGTCACCGTGGTGCCCTGACCCTGCCGGGCACGCACCAGGCCCTTGGCCTCCAGGGACTTGACGGCTTCGCGGATGGTCGTCCTGCTGACGCCGAAGACCGCACAGAGGTCGGGCTCCACCGGCAGGGTGGTGCCGGGTGGAAAGCCCCGCGCAACGATCTGGTCCACGAGGGCCTCGACAACCGCGGGGGCCAAGCGAGCCGGCCTCTTGGGCCATGGCTGCAGCGCTCCCGCCTTCGCCGCTCCGACGATTCGGGCCTCCACCATCCCAGCCTCCCTGTTTCTGTGCGTAGAGCGGTTCGGGCCAGGATTGTAGTGGACCGGACCTCTTGACAGTATTCGTATTACGAATTATGTTACACCGAAATCGTGCAAGGGTTCGGACATGCAAGCGGTGGCAGTTCCCCGGGGCCAACTGCACAAAAGCACGCGCGGGACGGATGCGCGGCGCGCCGGAGCGGGGCGGCGGGTGAGACCCGGATGTACGGGCAGCGAGAGGCTGTTGACGCCACATCACCGCCAACGGGTTCCTGGGCAGGTGCGCGCGGCGGACGTTCCAGGGGGACGCCCGCTGCACTCCTGTTGCGGTCAGTTCGCAGGCTGGCGCACCTTCCCCTGCTCGCCGAACGCTCTGCCCGCCAGCGTGACCCTGCTGCGCAATCTGCGGCGGGTGGGGCAGGTCGGCGATGACCGTTTCTGAGATCGCTTCTCTGTCGTGCGGCTGTGGTGGCGGTAGCGACTTGTACAGGAAGCGGTACCAAGGAATGCTCGGGGAGCGCGGAGATGATCGTGGACGTTCACCCCGTTCCGTATGAGGTGGTCGACCTTTCTGCGTAGTTGGGGGGCGATCCATCTGTCCTTGAGTCGCCGTGCGTCGGAAAGGAAATCCGTCGTGCGAAGGGCTCCGTCCCCTGGCTGAACTGGGTGGACGCGGCTGCTGTTGTGGTATGCGTCCAACTCATCGGCTCCCAGGGGCCATTGAGGGGCCGCAAGGACAGGAACAGACTGACGAACACTGCGCAGGGCTGACACTGATCAGCACGTCTGACCTGCAAGAACGGCGTGAATCGGCAATGATCGGCAAGGACCGCCAAGATCCCCAATGGACTCATAATCCGTCGGCCGTGGGTTCGAGTCCCACCCGCCCCACCACGTGCTGTGCGAGCAGAATCGATCTGGCCGGCAACTCCGCTGGGGGGTCGGGCGAGTTGAGGGTCCTGGCGACCCCGTCGTGATCGTGATTTCATGATCGTCTGGACGCGTTCTGGACGCCGATTCCCGTCAAGTCGGGTATGGCGCCTATGGGGTGACTCGTGCCGGCGTCGAGCGGGCCTCCGCCGGCTCGTCCCGTGGCGAGTTCGAGCAGGCCGCGGCGGCGCATGACGCGGAGAAGCGTGCGCGACGCGAGACCTTCGAGTGATCACGTATCTGGTGGACACCTCGGCTCTGTGGCACCTGTTCCGCACCCCGGGCGCGTTGCGTCCCTGGGAGGGACACATTGCCGCCGGGGTGTTCCACCTCTGTGAGCCGACACGTGCCGAATTTCTCTACTCGGCAACCAGCCCTGCCCACCGGGACGAACTGGCGGAGGAGTTGGATGCGCTCTGCGTGCTCTCGCCGGTTCCGAAGAATGCCTGGCGTTGGGTCGACACCGCCCAGTACAAGCTGACCCAGCAGGGTCGGCATCGGGCGGCGGGACCGATGGACCTGTTGGTGTGCGCGACAGCTGTCCACCACGGGCACACCGTCCTCCACGTGGACAATGACTTCGTGACGGTGGCTGGAGTCCTTAAGGAAGTGCAGCAGCGAGACGCACGAGCCTGATCCTCTGAGGCAGGATCACGTCTGTCGGCTTCTGACCTCGGTGATCGATGTCTCTGGGGCGCATCAGCGGTCCTTCCACTGCACCGGCAAGAGAACGCGGAGCTGTCCCGCCTGCGCGGGACCGACGGCGCGTACCCAAGGCGGCCGTGGTCGCTGGAGTCGAGGGCGATGCCGGGGTCGAACAGGCCGTCGGTGGGCGCGGTGACGCCGCTGGTGCCGGTGAGGGGGATCGCACTGGTGGCCGGGGGGCACGTAGTCGTCACCTCCGTCGCCCTCGGGCCGCTTGCGTGCGGGGAGCGGGTGACGCCCCGCCCGAGCAGTCGGGGCAGGGCGTCACCGGTGGGTTGTGCGGGCGAGCTCGTTCAGGTCATGTCGAGCCCGAACTTGCAGGCCAGGGTCTGATGATGGGGCTGACCCGCCTGGGTGTAGTCCGCCTCGCAGCCGGAGATGGGTGCTGCCACCTTCGCGGTGACCTTGAGCCGTACCACCGCGTACTTGTCGCTGAGTGCCCCCGGTTTGATGGTGTACGGGTGCCCGGCGTAGTTCGGGTACTTGTCGAGGTCCACGTCGCCGGCGGTGGGGTGGGTGGTCTCCTGGTAGCCCAGTCGGTAGCCGGGCGTGTCCTTCACCGAGTAGACCGCGTAGCCGAGGACCTTGACACCCGCCGGGATGTTGCGGAGCTTCACCCCCGTGACGGAGACGGCTTGCTTGGACGTGTTCCTCGTGAGGGGGAAGGCCATCCGGTAGACGTCGCCGACCTTCACGTCCGAGAAGCCGAGGGAACCGGATGTTCCCGGCCCCTCCGCCTGCAGCGCCGTCCCCGCCGTGACCCCGCCGCCGGTGGAGCCCGCGCAACCTGTCGCGAGGGCCAACAGGGCTGTCACGGCGAGTGCCTGGGCGCGGCCTCGGCCGCTAGAACGAGTAGATGACACCGGGGTTCCCCGAAATCTTGCCCTTGGCGCCCCAGATGTCGTGCTCCGAGCTGCCCGACCCCGCGGTGATTTTCTGGAAGTGCGAGTTGCCGTACTCGGTGTCGAGGCTGATCGTCACTCCGAACACCTTGGCGGCATAGCCGATGGTGATGGAGGTTCCCGAGGTGATCGTCACGTACTGCTTCTTGCCGAGGACCGCACGGTAGGACGGATTGGAGTTCCGGTACGCGCTCGCTCCGTCCTTGTTGCTCACATCGCCGCCGTACTTCGACACCGCGCCCCCGGCGGGAATGTCGTACTTGACCGGGAGGATGGAGTACGAGTGCGTGACCTTGTGGTTGGGGCAGGCGACCTGGTGGTCGACGTCCTGGTACTCGACCGGGATCTGGAATCGCTTGGCCCAGTACGGACCCTGGTTCGCGAAGCCCACGGCGTGGCCGGTGCTGCTCTTGCGCGAGACCTTTCCGGTGATGGACCAGTGTTCGCCGTCGACGCTGGTTGCCACGCCCCAGGTGCTGGACAGGGTGTTGTTGTACTCGAAGGCGGCGGTGGTGTCGTAGTACGCGTGCGCCTCACCGACGGAGGTGTAGTAGTCGTGCTGTCTGATCACGTGCTTGCTCGGCACGCAGACCGGCACACCGATCTTCGGCTTCACGGCGCTGTAGTCCACGCCGTCGGCCACGTTGGGATCGAAGGTGGCGGCCGAGGTGCCGTCCGCCGACTGCCAGGTGTTCATGGCCGTGTCGGAGGGGGTGTCGGCGGTGTCGACCAGGGTCGAGTCCGCCGGCGTCACCTGCGTCTCGTCCGTGTCGGGGTGGATCGCCACGGTGTCCGACGCCTCGGCACGGGCCGCGGCCGAGCCCTCCGTGGTCGCGGAACCGGTGGCCACGCCCGCGTCCACGTAGTCGGTACCGGTCAGCACGGTGCCGTCCGGGGCCTGACCGTAGAAGGACGCTTCCAGGGAGAGCACGCCTCCGTTGTCGTCCGCGTAGGTCTGCAGGCTGCTCGGGAGGGTCGAGGGCAGCGTGAACGACCAGCTGCCGTCCGCGGCTGTGGTCGCCGTGCCCACGGTCGTCGGCGTGATGGTGCTGCCGTCCGCCGGCAGTGCCTCGTCCACCGGGGTCAGGGTCACCGTGGCGCCGGCCAGCGGTGAACCGTTGCCCAGGGTGAAGACGCCCTTGACCGTGGCGGCGCCGGACACGGGGGCCAGGGTGCTCGGGCTGGGCGCCGCGGTGATCGTCGGCCCGCTGGAGGGCGGCGCCGCGGAGTCCGTGGGCTTGACGTCGGTGGCCGACGGTGAGGGCGAAGTGGTGGGGGACGGGCTGCTGGTGCTGCCGCAGCCGGGTGAGTCGCTCGTGCTCTGTGTGCAGACGGCATTGGCCGGCGACGACAGGCCCAGGCCGATCACCGCCGATGCGGCGACGACGCTCAAGGCGGTGGCCAGAGACAGACGTCTGCCAGATGTTTTGGTCATGAAGGAAATTCCCCGATTCCCCGATTTCACCGGCGTACCCCGCTTTGCGGGTCGCTCGGTGGGTCAAGTGAAGCCCCACGAAGTGCGGCTGAGAAACCCTGCGGGGACATGGCTGATCGCCGTTGACGCGCCCCCCGCCTCGCACCGCGCTGATCTGGTCGTTTGCGGCGTGACTGGAAGCTAGCCGGGCGAAACTTGAAAGGTCAATGAGCTTGGTGATCGCTTTACCGGCGAGATCAACTCGCTTTGCCGCCGAGCTCAAATCCACCTCAAGTCCTACGAAGGCCGGCGGATTTCACAGCCAGGGCCCGTCGGCTTCGAACAGCGGCGCGGAGCGGGGTTCCTCGACCTGCGAGGACGGCGAGTTCCAGGCCGACGGCGGGATCACCACCGTCAAGGTCACACCTCACGCAACGGACGAGACCTTCAACGACGCCCTGGCACGAATCTCCAACTGCGGCCGCTTTTCAGGCCATCGGGGTGAGAACTTCAGCCGTCGCATGCGCCCAAGGGCTCCCGCCGGAACGGGCAAGACGTCAGACTGTCGGTTACAGGGGCGCTGCGCATCGTAATCGGGGGACACATGGAAGGCGATGGCTCTGGAGACGTGGTGCTGGTCGTCGTGGCCGATCCGGAGGCCGACCCCGAGACAGCCGCGCGTCAGGCCCGCCGACTGCGCGCCGAGATCGCCGAGTTGGACGTCGAGTCGGTGCGGCACGCGCCGGGGACGGCAGCCCCGGACGGGGCCAAGGGCGCCGACCCGGTCACCGCGGGCGCGATACTCGTGGCACTGGGCGCGTCCGGCGGGATGTTCACCGTGCTCGTCGAGACGGTCCGGGACTGGCTCGGTCGACAGTCGGCCCGACATCGGGTCTCCGTGACCATCGACGGCGACACGATCGAACTGGAGCACCCGTCCGCGGACGAGCGGCGCGATCTGATCGACACGTTCGTTCGCCGTCACACCGGCGGCTGACCATGGCCCGGCGGGTGGCGCTGCTGATCGCCACGTACGACCACGAGGACGAAGGACTACGGCGGCTGACCGCCCCCGCGTACGACGCGGACGCGCTGGCCACCGTACTCAAGCATCCCGACATCGCCGGCTTCGAGGTCACCACGCTGATCAACGAGCCGCACTACCGCGTCGGTGAGGCCATCGCCGATCTCTACCGCGACCGACGGCGCGACGACCTCACCCTGCTGTACTTCACCGGCCACGGCCTCAAGGACGACGACGGCCGCCTCTACCTGGCGACGGCCAACACCCGGCGGGACAGCCTGCTGTTCACGTCGCTGCCCGCCGAACAGATCGACCAGGCCATGTCCGGCAGCATGTCCCGGCAGAACGTACTGATCCTCGACTGCTGCTACAGCGGCGCCTTCCCCGCCGACGGCCTGACCAAGGACGACGCCCAAGTGCACACGCTGGAACGGTTCCGGGGCCGTGGCCGGACCGTTCTGACGGCCTCCGACGCCACCCAGTTCTCCTTCGAAGGCGACCAACTGCACGGAAGCGCCGCCCAGTCCGTATTCACCCGGCACCTGGTGGCGGGTCTGCGCGACGGCAGCGCCGACCTCGACGGCGACGGCGACATCACGCTGGACGAGCTCTACAGCTACGTCCACGAACGGGTCGTCGACGAGAGACCCCAACAGCGCCCGAAGAAGCAGGACAACGTCGAGGGCCGCATCGTCATCGCCCGGAACGTCAACTGGTCCCTGCCGGCCCATCTCAGCCATGCCCTGACCAGCCCGATCGCCACCGACCGGCTCGCCGCCCTGGACGGGCTGGACCATCTGCACCGGATCGGCAACGACTTCGTACGACGCCGGGTCACCGAAGCATTCCGGCGCCTGGCGCAGGACGACAGCAGGCTGGTGTCGGCAGCGGCACGGACGCGGCTGGGGGAACCGCCGCGATCCGACGCAGACGCAGTGGTGACGATGACGGAGACGGAGTCTGAGCCCGGGACTCCGGTCTCAGCGGGGTCAGGGGTTCAGCGCGGTACTGGTCGAGAGCTGGGGCCCGAGCCCGGCATGGAACGCGAGCACGGGACGAGCCGACCGGAAGCGCGAGACGAGTCCGCCACCGAACCAGGGCCGGCGCCCTCAGCCGCCCCGGAGCCCGGGATCCCACCGCCGCAGAGCCCTGCCGCCCGGCTCCTGCAGGACGTCAAGATCCTCGGCGCCGAGGTGTGGCACCGGGCGCGGGACCGGGTGCTCGTCATACGACTCGCCGACGTCACCGGCATGTTCCCCCTCGTGGCCGCCGCCTTGCTGGTTGCCGCCGTCGTCCTGGACGTCCGCTCCGACTACGACCATCTCTCCAGCGGCCCCGGACGAGACATCCTCTGGTACGTGACGGCGATGGCCGCAGCGGCACTCGCGGCAGGCGTCTGCGCGTTCCTGCCCCGTACCAAAGAACTCATCGGGTCCGGCGTCATGCTCGGCGCGGCCGCCGCGTCCACGTGGGGACTGGTGTACTTCGCACTGCAGAAGCCCGACAGCAGCGAGGTGGCTTTCCGGCTCGTCCTCGCCGGCCACATCGTCCTCGCGTTCGGGGCCTGCGTCACCGTGTACGTGCTGCTGCGGAGCGGAACCGTCCGCTTCGAGTTCCGGCGGCCGAACAACCTGCGGACCTGGATCGCGACCTGCGTGGGCGGCATGGCCGCGGTGTCCGGCGCCGTGGTCCTCGCCGATGAGCTCTACCGAATCGCCCGCCGGTACGTCCTCCAAGGCGGCTTCGGCTACGCCGACCCGACGTGGCCCTACCTGGCGGCTGCCATGTCGGCGGTATGCGTGCCCCTGTGGGCGGCGGTGACGGCACCGCGCCGGTTCGGTCTGTCCCTGCTCGCCGGCTGGTTCGGCGGCGCCTGCGCCATCGCGCTCGTCACGTACACCCGGTACGACGACTCGCATCTCACCGTCGCCGTCTTCGCCGCCACGCTGTTGGCGCTCGCGGGTGCTGCCGTGCTCCTGGCCCGCCGCTCCACCACCGTCGACCTGGTGCGCCTGCGCCGCACAGTCCTGATCGCGGCCCTTGCCGGCATACCGCTGCTGGCTGCCACCGGCGGGGTCGTCGCCGACCGTCTCGCTCATGCTCCGGTGCTCAAGGCTTCGCCGTACTTTCTCGCCCTCAGCCCCGACGGCAGCCGCCTCTACGTCACGACCGCGCTGCGCGGGACGGGTATCGCGCCCGACCTGACGGGAGACAAGGCGCCGGGCCAGCTGGTGATCATCGACACGGCAACGAAGAAGGCCATGGGCAGACCACTCTCCCTGGGCAAAGGCCTGGCAGGGGTGGCGGTCGCCCATGACGGTGACTATGTATACGTCGCGAGCGTCGTGACCGACAGCGTGACAGTGATCAGCAGCCTGGAGAACACGACCGTCGGCAAACCGATCCCGGTTGCCGACCGGCCGACCGAGGTGACGGCCGCGGCGGACGGCCGACGCGTCCTCGTGCTCAATTCCGGCTCACACACAGCATCCGTGATCGACACGACGACAAACACGACCACCAGTCCCCCGATCCCTCTCGGCAAGAGCCTCACAGGTGCGGCAGTGGACCAGGACGGACGACACATCTACGTCAGCCACGGCAAGTCGGGAACGCTGTCGGTCATCGACACCGAGACGGGCAAGACCACCGAGAACCGCGGCACGATCGGCTTCGCCCCCGACAACATGGAGCTCAGCCCGAACGGACGTTACCTCTATGCCGTGGGAGGCACGGACCCCCGCGCCGACGGGCTGACGGTCATCGACACCACCACCGGTCAGACCACTGCGAGCGGCATCCCCCTCGACGACGGGCCGCACTTCGGCATGGCCTTCAGCCCGAACGGGCAGCGCGCCTACGTAGCGAACTTCTTCGGCACGAGCGTGTCGGCGATCGACGCGAACACGAACGCCGCCGTAGGCAGACCGATCCCGGTCGGCAGCGCCCCAGCGGCCATCGCGGTCAGCCCGGACAACCGTCTCGTCTACGTGGCACTCCCCTCGGACAGCAAGATCGCGGTGTTCAGGAGCGACAACCCTGACACCGTCTCGTTCATCGACATCAAGCCTCGCTGAGAGGCCTTGGGGTCGTCGACACCTGTAAGGCTGCTGGTCACGGTGTGCGACAGCCTCAGCCCGGACAGGGCCTTGCGCTGTCTCCGGTGAGCGTGGGACAGCAAGTCGGCGATCTGGTCCTGGGGCGCCCACGGATCCCGTGCGGCATCCCATTCGAAAGCGCCGTCGCAGCACTCACCGGCCAGGAGATCGGGTCGAAGCCCAACTCGTGCCGGTACGACCTGGCCAACTGCTCGAAGAAGGTACAGAAGGAAATCGACTGTCCTACCTGGGTGATCACCTGACGGCAATGGACCTCGGCAACTCCTGGGGAAGCCTGATGAGGTACGTGAACACGCGACACCCGGATATGTTTGACCGGATATGGCCGGGTCGGCTGAAGGAAAGAGCCCAAGCGGCCCGGAACCCGTGCCTCGCCGACGTACCGCCGTCGGCGAGGTGCAGTGTTTCCCGAATGCTTTGGTCGGCACGAGGCTGGAGGAGCCCCGACAGACTCATGGTCCGTCGGCCGTGGGTTCGATTCCCACTGTGAATAAACCTGTAGTCAAGGGCGCCCGGCGCATCTCGCCCAGTGCAACGCGGCGGCGGTCTCCGCGGCGATCAGGAGGGGAAGCGCCGAAGAGGAAATGACCAATGCGCAGTGCGTCCTGGCGATGCAGAGCAGCGCGACGGGTTGGTCGCGAACGGCTTTTCTCCGTCCTGGGCCGACCTCGCTGAAGATCAGCTTGGATTGGTGCATATCGGGCAGCGTGGCCGAATCTGGCTTTGAGGCGGACGCGATCACCGGAACGTTTCGTCGGTCCGGAAGGTACAGTCGTCGATGGGGGCAGGGGGGTGATCGGAGTGGTTGTGGGTCTGGCTGCAGGGTCTGTCGCCGGCAATGTGGCGAATGACATCATCTCGAATATCGGATCGATTATCGGGGGTTGGTTCTAGCCGTGACGTCCTGGACTGCTCTCGCAGGTTCCGCCGTTTTCGCTGCTTTTTCTGTCCGCTCCTGGGTGCAAACAGTGAAGTATTGGCGCGACCCTACGGCAGGCACGTCACCGATGGCTTTTTCGCGAATTCTTGGCCCGAAAGCGCGTCAAAGGCTCGAATCTGGTTCCGTGCTCAACGCCGTGTGCCTGAGTGGGTTGACGATCCTTTTGCTCGGAGGCGCCTGGATGCCGCCCGCGGGGAGTTCGGCCGCAGTGAATCCGGTCGCATTGGGAATTGCGTTCGCGGGGCTGATTGTTTTTCTCCTCGGACTCCTGGCGCAAATCTCTCTCGTGTTTTCCGGCCAGCCCTCGTTCGTGATCCCGAAACATGCCAGGGGAGAATCCCGCGAGGGCCGGAATCGTCGAGATGGACCTAATTCCGGCCGGTAGGTACCGACATCGGCGTCGTCTTACCGTGTGGACGGAGAACTGGTAGGGCGCATACGGCGCGGAGAGGCCTGTAGCGCATTCGTTCCGCCTGGTGCGCACACCGTGCAAGTGAAGATCTCCTGGTGTTCAAGCCAGGTTGTTTCGGTCGAGCTCGCTCCTGGAGCCGGAGTGTTCCTGTTCCGCCTGCGCGAGCCGGCACGTGCCGAGTTTCTCCGCTCGGCGACCGACCCTGCCCACCGGGACGAGCCGGCGGAGGAGTCGGACGCGCTCTGCGTGTTCTCGCCCGTTCTCGCCCGTTCCGAAGAACCCCGGTACGAGTTGACTCAGTGAGGCCGGCATCCCGCGGCGGAACCGATCGGCCTGTTGGCGTGCCCGACAGCGGTTCATCACGGGCACACCGTCCTGGTGGGGGCGTTCCGCCAGCGCCATCCGCTGGTGGACATACAGATCCAGGTCTCCGGATCCGGATCGGGGGAATCGCCGAGGACGTGCGCCGCGGCCGTCTCGACATCGGCGTCGTGGCCCTGGCCGCCACCGAGGCACACGACCTGGACCTACGGCAGTTCGCGACGATCCCCTACGTGGTGATCCTGCCGTCGGAGCATCCGCTGGCCCGGCGCGAACGCATCGCGCTCCAGGATCTCGCCCACGAGAACTTCGTCTCGGGCGCCGGCGGCTTCGGCTCACGCGCCGCCATGGACCGGGCCTTCGGCGAACTGGGCATCACGCGCCGCGTGTCCGTCGAGATCACGGACATCGCCTCGGCCGCGTCGTATGTGCGAGCCATCGGTGGCGCCGCCGTCGTACCCCGCTACGAGCCGGTGGACACGACCGGGGTGGTCATCAAGCCGCTGTCCGGACCCGCACCCACGCTCGGCCTGTCGTTCGCCGCCCGCGCGGGACGCGAACCGAGCCCCGCCGTAGGCGCCTTGCTGCAACTCAGCCCCAACTACACGCGCGACGACGGGAGGTTCTGAACGAGCCCAGCCGTCCTGAACGGTCGGCTGTCTTGCAACTCTCCTGTCCTCACGGGGATTTGAGCTCCTGCTTGGCCAACACGGCGAGCCACGGCCGCACTCGAAGAGGAAAGCGGCTGGCCGTCCGCGCCTCGTGGCAGCTACCTGACGTGGCGCGCGGGCCGCGTCGCCGCGTGCAGCGCGTACTCCAGGGGCCCGCGCCTGAAGTGGCGGGTCCACACGGTGGCCAGCAGGAGGGCGGCCGCGATGAACGCGAGCAGCACCGGCAGCCCGGCCATCGTCTCGTCCTCCACGACGGCCACGTACCGGACGTCGGTGAGGAGCCAGAGGGCGACGATGTGCAGGACGTAGACGGTCAGGGCCATCGTGCCGGCCGCGGAGACGGGTGTCAGGGACCGGGTGAGGCGGGGCATCCGGCCGGCGACGGTCAGGCAGACGGCCAGCACCGCGAGGGCCACGCCCGTGTTGCCGACGATGGAGAAGGTCGTCTGGCTGTGCGGTGCGGCCACCAGGAGCCAGGCGAGCGGGGTGCCGTTGCGGGGTTCGCCGACCGTGTCGGACCACCAGGCCGACGACGCCGAACCGCTGCCCGTGGCCGAGGCGACGGTGGTGAGCGCGTGCGGGACGAGGTGCAGGGCCAGCCAGGAACCGCCGTAGCCGAGGACGGCGAGCGCGCCGCCGGTCAGGGCGAGCCGGGTCCGGATCCCGGGCCGGGTGAGGTCGAGCCGGGCCACCGCCATGCCCGCGATCAGGAACGGTGCCCAGGTCAGGGCCGGGTAGTCGCCGGTGAACAGCAGCTCTACGACGCCGTCCGTGCCGCTGATCCGGGCCAGCGGGTCCGCCTGGACGACGGCGTCCGCCCAGGCGCCCGCCTCGATGGACTTCCGTACGGCGTAGAGGAGTTGGGGCAGCGCCAGTGCCCCTACGGCGGCGACGAGCGCGAGCGTCGCGGCGCGCAGCCGGTGCAGCGGGAGGACGGCCAGGAAGAGGAGGCCGTAGCAGCTGAGGATCACGTCGACCTCGGTGTCCAGGGCGGTCAGCGCGTAGCCCAGGGCGAGGAGGACCACGGCACGGATCGCGACCCGGGTCATCGCCTGGCGTCCGGCACGGCCGGTCCGGGGGTGGGGGCGGCCGGTGATGATGATCAGCGAGAACCCGGCGAGTACGGCGAACAGGGCGGAGGAGCGGCCTCGTGCGGTCTCCAGCAGGAAGCCGACGGGTCCGCCGACCGTGACGTCGGGGCCGACGTGCGCGGAGTACATGCCGAGGACGGCGAGTCCGCGTGCCAGGTCGACACCGATCAGGCGTCCGGTCGTTGGAGCGTCGGAGGGGACCGGCTGCCGCTCGGGTAACGCGGCTGCCGGTGCGGTCGGCGATGCGTCGTGTGTCATGCCCTCAGGATTCGCGGGCCGCGGGGACCCGCACACCCGGCAGCTTTCCGGACCGGGCCCGCCGACCGGCCGGAACCGCACCGGCCGACCGGACGGTCCCAGTCGACGAACGGTAGGCAGGAACAGGGCAGTTGAGGAGCGCAGCGCACATGATCCGTGTCCTGGTGGTCGACGACGAGGCTCTCGTCCGCACCGGCTTCACCCACATCCTCAACGCCTCGGACGACATCGGAGCGGTGGCGGCGGTGCCCGGCGGCCAAGCCCTCAAGGCCGTAAGGGAGTTGAGTCCCGATGTCGTCCTGCTCGACATCCGGATGCCCGACGTGGACGGGCTGACCGTCCTGGCCGAGCTCCGCCGGCTGCCGGACCCTCCCGTGGTGGCCATGCTGACGACGTTCGACACCGACGAGTACGTCGAGGCGGCGCTGCGCTCCGGCGCCGCCGGTTTTCTCCTCAAGGACACCGACCCCGAGCAACTGCCGTATCTGATCCGCACGTTGGCCGAGGGCGGGACCGTACTGTCGTCGCAGGTCATACGTACGGTGGTGGACAGCTTCCTCGACCAGGGCGGGCGTGAGCCCTACGCCGTGCGGCTCGTCGACCGGCTGAGCGGGCGCGAGCGTGCCGTCCTCGTGCTGCTGGCCGAGGGCCTCTCCAACACCGACATCGGCGACCGGCTCCATCTGAGCAACGGCACCGTCAAAGGCCATGTCAGCGTCGTCTTCGAGAAGTTGCGGGTCGACAACCGGGTGCAGGCCGCGCTGATCGCCGAACGGGCCGGGCTGCTCAAGCCGCCCGAGGACGGAGCCGACCGATGAACTCCCCACGTCCGCCGGCCCTGTTGCTGGACGCGCTGCTGGTCGGCGTCGCCCTGCTGGACCTGTGGGTGAACTTCGACAGCGACAACCACCCCGCCACCGCCTACGGCCTCCTCGCCGCCCTGGCTCTCACACTTCGCCGCCACCGCCCGCTGCTCGCCTTCACCCTCACGCTGCCCTCCGCCCTGATCGGCGACGCGGCGTTCGCCACGATGGCCGCGCTGTACACCCTCTCCTCGCTCTGCCGCCACCGCGCACTGCTCGCGGGCTGCGCGCTGGCCTTCGCCACCGTCGACTTCATGCCCTGGCCGTGGACGTCCCTCGATGTCGACGAACTCGACGAGACCTACAGCCTGGTCCACCTGACCTACACCCTCGCCACGGCCGCCGCCCCGGTCTTCCTCGGTCAACTCGTCCAGGCCCGGCGCGAGTTGACGATTCGGCTCGCCGAGATCACGGAGGCCCGCGAGCAGGAGCAACTCCTCAGCGCCCAGGCCGTGTTGGCGAAGGAACGTGCCCAACTCGCCCGCGAGATGCATGACGTGGTCTCCCACCAGGTCAGTCTCATCGCCGTCACCGCGGGCGCGCTCCAGGTCGGCAGCCCGGACGCCGAGGCGAGAGCGGCCGGGGCCACGATCCGCCGGCTCAGCGTGCAGACCCTGGAGGAGCTGCGGCACATGGTGGGTGTCCTGCGCGCCTCCGGCAGCCGTCCCACCGAACTCACACCCCAGCCGTCCCTCGCCGATCTGCATCAACTGATCGACGCCAGCGGCATCGAGACCCGACTGGAGACCGACCTGCCTCACGGACTCCCGCCCACGCTCCAACGCGCCGTCTACCGCACGGTCCAGGAGGCGCTCACCAACGTCCGCAAACACGCCCCCGGCGCCACCGCGACTGTCCGCATCCACCACCGTGACGGCACCCTGCGCACCACCGTCACCAACACCGCCGCCACCCGCCCCGCACTCCCGCTCCCCGGAGCCCACCACGGCCTCGTCGGCCTGCGCCAGCGCGCCGCACTCCTCGGCGGCACCATCACCTCCGGGCCGACGACCGACGGCGGCTACGAACTCCACCTGGAACTCCGGTCCGACGACACGGTCCCGGAGAGCGGCCTCACGTCGTGAGCAGAGTCCAGGGATTCGGCCGGGCCAGCGCCAGTCGCGGCTTGCGCGCGGCCCAGTGCCGTACCGCCGTCTCCAGAACTGCCCCCGGATCGTGGACCGTTCGCGTCGGTTCGAAGGGTGTCGACATGCTGGTGTAGCTCTGGAACATGGCCAGCAGCTGGACCGCGTGGTGCTGGAACGGGGACAGGTACTGGTTCGCGAGGGGCAGGAAGAAGCGGTTCCAGGTGCTCGTCGGGACGAACGGCGGCTGTTCGATGGGGGCGGCGCCGTGCCGGGCGCGGAACTCGTTGAGGGTCCGGCAGGCGATGTCGATCATGGCGGAGAGGCGCAGACTGCCACCGCCGCCCGCGATCACCTCGACATGCGGGGCGGCCGGGGGCGGGGGAGCGGCGAGCACTGCCGAGGCGACGGCTTCCGCCACGTCGTCGACGGGGCTGATCTCCGCGTAGCCGTCCGGGTCGCCGACGACGACGGCGGCGAGGCCGGAGACCAGGGCGTGGACGATCGTGTACGGCCCGGAGAAGCGGGCGATCCGCCCGTCGTCCCGCTTGCCCACGATCAGCGGCGGCCGGACGATCGTCAAGGGCCCGTCGTGTTCCTCGCGCGCCAGGGACTCGCAGGCGGCCTTCGACCACTCGTAGCCGTTGCGGTATCCCTCGAACTCCGGTCCCCGCAGGTCTTCTTGGGCCCGCACCCCGCCCACGTACGCCGTGGAGACATGGACGACAGGGTGTCCCGGTCGGCAAGGGCGAGCACCGCACGCAGCGGTTCCACGTTGGCCGCCTGCGCCTCCACCCTGCTCATCGTCCAGCGGGTGGAGGCGGCGGTGTGCACGATCACGTCCCAGTGCCCGGACAGGTCCGGCGGTGCCGGCTCGCTCCCGATGTTCCAGGTCGTCACCGCCGCGTCCGGTGCCCGCCGGGCCACCCGGGTGAGCGGTCAGGGGCAGGCGGGATCCGCGCGCAGCCGGTCGACGACTTCGGTGCCCACCACACCGGCGGCGCCGGTGACAAGGGTTCGCATGCTGTTGACCGTTCCGTGAGTCGGGGAGGGAAGAGGAGCGGCGGCGGGTCACCCCGGTGGCACCAGCACCAGGCACGCGTTCTGACCGCCGAAACCGAAGGAGTTGGAGAGCACAGGACCGCGCGCGATCGTGCGGCGCCTGCCGATCACCACGTCCACCAGGTCGGCCTCGGGGCTGCCGAGCGTGTTCGCGATCGCCGGTACGACACCCCGGTCGGCGCAGAGCAGGCCCAGCAGCGCCTCCAACGCGCCTGATCCGCCGATGAGATGGCCGCTCATGCCCTTGACGGCCGTCAGGGGCGGCGACTGTCCCGCGAAGCACCGGTGGATCGCGGTCGCCTCCGCCCGGTCGTTGAGCACCGTCGACGTACCGTGCGCGCTGATGTGCCCGATGTCGGCCGCTGCGAGCCCGGCGTCCGCGATGGCAAGCCGCATGCACTCGGCCGCCGTGGCCGCCTCGGGGGCCGGTGCCGCGATGTGGAAGGCGTCGCAGTTGGCCGCGTAGCCGGTGATCTCGCCGTAGATCCTGGCGCCCCTCGCGAGGGCCAAGTCGCGTCTCTCCAGGACGAGTACGGCGGCGCCCTCGCCCATGACGAAGCCGTCGCGGTCGGTGTCGAAGGGGCGGCTGGCGCGTCCCGGTTCGTCGCCGCGCCGGGACAGGGCCCGCATTTTGGCGAAGGCGCCCACGATGGTGGTCGGGTCGAACTCCGCCGGGCGGTCGTACTGTCGCGGGTCACGGTTGGCGGCCCCCAGGAACACCGGGGCGATCCTGCCGAGGGGCGCGGGCACCCCGCCGACATCGAGCCCCTCGCCGAGCGGTACCCGGGCCGCGTACTGGACGGGGGATTCGAGCCGTAGCACCTCGTCGGTGAAGCCGGCGGCGGGAATCCGGCCGCTGCGCAACTCGTCGGCGGCCAGGGGGTGTTGGGCGGCGAGCGCGACGGCGTTGCCGAGCAGATTGACCGTGGTGTCGAAACCGGCCACGAGCAGCAGCACGAACATCGACAGCATCTCGTGGTCGCTGAGGCGGGGGTCCGTTCCGTCCGCCGCCGAGGCCGAGGCCAGCGCGCTCGCCAGGTCGTCCCGCGGATCCGCGCGGCGCCGGGCGGCCAAGTCCCGGAAGTACTCGACGAGTTCGGCCACCGCGAGGTCGGCCGCCAGTACCGCGTCCGGGGGCGGGGCGAGTTCCAGAGTGAGCGTGAGGGCGGACGCGGCGGCGCGGAACCTCAGCCGGTCCTCCTGCGGCACGCCCATCAGCTCGCAGATCACCCCCATCGGCAGCCGGGACGCGAAGGCCTCCATGAAGTCGACGCCGCCGGAGGGGCCCGCGTGTCCCGGCATCCCGTCGAGGAGGGCGTCCACCTCCGCAGCGATCAGCGGTTCGAACGACGGAATCCTGCGACCCGCGAAAGCCGCCCGGTTCGCGCGTCTCCCCGCCCAGGATCCCGAAGGCACGGTCACGCGTCAGCCGTTCCGCCTCCTGGTACCCGGTCACCAGCAGGACCCCGTCCCCGGCCGGCACGACGGGCCCGAGCGCCCGGGCCCGCTCGAACAACGGATAGGGATCGGTCGATCCCTCGTCGGTGAGCAGCCCTCCGAGGATCGCGGCGGCGGCGGTGTCCGTGGCGGTGTCCGAAGTGCGGTGCGTCATGGCCCCCTGGTGGCGGGAACAGGGTGAACGGTCGCCGCGACACCTCCGTACCCCCTGACATGACCCCCCAGACACAGACACCACAGCCCACCCGAGGACACGCCTCCCGCCTCCGTCGTGGCGCCGCGCTCGCCCTGCTCCCGTTCGCCGTGGCGTGCGGTGGCGGTGAGGGCGAGGGTGCGGAGGAGCGCAAGCGGGTGGCGGCCGTGACCGCCGCGCCCGAGGCCGGTGTCGTCGCCCCGGCGAAGGTCGAGGTGATCGCCGGGCTGACCGGGTGCACCGCCGAGATCCGGATCGAGGCGGAGGAACTGCGTGAGGGGCAGTGCCGTACGAAGCAGGGCGAGTACCGGATCACCACGTTCCCGGAGGAGCGGTTCAAGGTGACCTGGCTCGACACCGCGGCCGTCTACGGCGGCAAGTACCTCGTCGGCACCCGCTGGGTCGTCAGTGCGCGGCCGGAGCTGCTGGAGGGTTTCCGGGCCCGACTCGGCGGCACCGTACAGGAGTTGAGCGGTGTCGGGCCCAAGGCGTCGGCCTCCTTCGGACCCACGGTCTCGGCCCCCTGAGTCACCCCTCCACTCACCCCTCCACACAATCCTCCGCTCACTCCTCCGTGCGGAGGTGTCCCAACACCTCCGCCAACGGCAGGTCGAAGCGGTCCTTGTCGCCGTCCCACCGGCGCAGCACGCTCGCCGCGCCCTCCGCCACCTCCGGTGGCAGTCCCGCCGCGCGCAGGGTCGCCGCGATCTCCTCCAACTCCGGTGCCCAGCGCCAGGCCCTGGCGGCGACGCTCGGCAGCTGATCGGTCTCGGCGAGGATGTTGGACGTCAACGAGCCTGCCTCCAGGGCGAGTTCGGCCGCCACGCCATGGCTCGCGGCGAGCGCGTGCGAGACGGCGGCCAGTACCCGGGCCGACTTCTGGTACGAGGCGTACGACATCTTCAGCGCCGACGCGGCACCGATCCCGGCGTCGAGGGGGCGGGCCAGGACCCGGGTGTTCTCGAACAGCGCCGCCACCCTGGCCACTTCCTTCCCGTCGCCGCTCAGATAGAGGCGCGGGGCGCTGCCCGGTCCGGGCGGGCCGCCGACGATCGAGCCGTCGAGCATCGGCACGTCGCGCTCCGCGCACGCCGCCGCGATCCGTCTCGTACGGTCCGGGCTGATCGCGTTGGCCTCGACGTACACGCCCCGGAAGGGGTGCGCGAGGACCTCGTGCGCCACGTCCTCCGCCGCGTGCGGAGGGCACACCGACAGCACGAAGTCGCTTGCCGCCAGGGCGGATCGGAGGGACTCGGCCGCCTCCAGGCCCACGTCCCGGGCCCGTTGGAGACTGGCGGCGCCGCGGCCGGTGGGGACGTACAGCACCCGGGCACCCGCACGGGCCGCCTGGCCGCCGACTTTCGCGCCCATGGCGCCGGGGTGCAGAAGCGTCAACGTGGTCATGGGCCCACGTTAGGCGGGACCCATGACCGGGTCCGGTGCGCGGTGCCGACAACCAAGCGCGGGCCATGACTTGCCCTCCGTAGGCCCCGCCTTACTGAAACATTCAACCAATGGATCTTCGGGACCGGCAAAGGGCTCTACCCGCATAGATGATCCCGGTGCTGTCATGCTCACGACCGCCCGGAATCCCTGCCGGGCACCACTACGGGAGATCCCCCCCATGCCCCGAATATCCCGCTCCGTGGTCACCGCCCTCTCCTCCCTCGCCCTCGCCGCCGCCGGCCTCACGGTCGCCGCCGGCACCGCGCACGCGCAGAGCTGCAGTCAGGCCTACCTCCCGCTCCCCGACCCCAGTTGTCAGCCCGGTGCTTTCAACCCGGACGTCACCCAGTCCACCATCGACACCACGATCTGCGTCTCCGGGTGGACCGCGACCGTCCGGCCGTCCAGCTCCTACACCACCGCGCTGAAGAAGACGCAGATCGTCGAGTACGGCTACACCGACACCAGCACCTCGGACTACGAGGAGGACCACTTCGTCCCCCTCGAACTCGGCGGCTCCCCCAAGAGCGCGCTCAACCTCTGGCCCGAGCCGGAGTACGGCACCAAGACCGCCGCCAACAAGGACACCGTCGAGAACAAGCTCAAGAAGGCCGTCTGCGCCGGCACCGTCACGCTCTCCCAGGCCCGGAACGCGATCCTCACCGACTGGACGACCGCACTGTCCGACCTCGGCCTGAGCTGAACCCCTCGCCCGTCTCAGGGGCCGGTCTCCTCCTCCGGGAGTAGCCGGCCCCTCGCCGCTCCTTCTCGGGAGGCAGACCAAGTGCCTCCCCAAGGGCGATGTTCTTGGGAGTCGCGAGGAAGAGTGTGGGGCATAGGAGAGGGGCATAGGAGATATGAGCCTCGGGAGGGCGCCATGAACCGACAGATCCGTGTTCGCGTGATTCGCCGGCCCGTCACGCCCCGCGACGACACCATCGACCGCAGGACGCCGTCGGGGCGGATCCTGCCCTACTGACCCGAGCGGCCCCGCCTCACAGAGGCGAGCGCCAACTCACCGTCGTGCCACGGCCGTTGTACACCCTCAGCCGTACGGCGTCGCGGCCGTCCGGCAGCGGATTCGTCACGTCGACCGTGATCTCCAGGCGGGCGGCGCCGGGGTCGGGGGACGCGGCGGCCAGGGCGCGGCGCAGCGCGGCGAGGAGCCGGGTCGCCACCCGGTCGGGGACGAGCGTGTCCACCGGGCCCTTGAAATGGGTCGAGGGCCGGCCCGCGAAGCCGGCCGCCGTCTCCCGAAGTACCCTGCCGCGCAGGCCGGTCGGAGCCTCCGCCGGTGGCTGCTGCAGGGCGAAGATCGCCGTGCGGACCTCCTGGACCGTCGACTGGAGTTCGTCGACGGCGCGCCCGATGGCCGCGTGGGCCGGGTCGGCCGGTCCGCCCCTGCGCTGCGCGGACTCCAGCAACATGCCGGTGGCGAACAGCCGTTGGACGACCAGGTCGTGCAGATCGCGGGCGATACGGTCGCGGTCCTCGTAGACGGCGAGGCGTTCCCGGCGGTGCCGGGCGTCGGCCAGGACCAGGGCGAGGGCGGCCTGGGACGCGAACTGCGTTGCCAGCGACCGCTCCACGGCCGTGTAGGGGCGGTCGCCCGGGCGGCGGGGGAGGGCGAGCGTGCCGATGAGACGGCCCTCGGTCTGGAGCGGCAGCATCATGCTGGGGCCGAACCGGTGCCGTACATGCGTCGTCATGCGCGGGTCGGTCGCCGAGTCGTCGATGAACACCGGTTCGCCGCCCAGGAGTTGGACCAGGACGGGGCTGCCGGGCGCGATGGTCGTGCCGACGATGTCGCCCGGGTCCTCGAAGGTGGAGGCGGTGACGATCTCCATGCCGCCCGCCTCGGTGGGTTGCAGGATCACCCCCGCGTCGGCGTCGGCCAGGGCCCGGGCGCTCTCGGCGACGGTCAGCAGCGCGTCGGCCGCCCGCTCGCCGGTGAGCAGTGCGGTGGTGACGGCCGCCGCGCCCTCGATCCAGCGCTCGCGCTGCCGGGCCGTCTCGTAGAGGCGGGCGTTGCCGATCGCGATGCCGGCCTGCGCGGCGAGGACGTGCAGGAGTTGTTCGTCCTCGGCGGTGAAGGGGGCGGCGGGCCGCTTGCCGGCGAGGTGGAGGTGGCCGAAGACCTCGTCGTGGACGTGGATCGGCACGCTGAGAACCCCTGTGGGCGGTTCGGGCGGGCCGGTGCGGATCTCGGTGAGGCCGTCCGCCCCGGGGTCCGTCGTGCCGAGCGCCGCGTACCGCGCGCCGGTCAGCTCGGCGGCGCCGTCCACGATGTGCTGGAGGGTGGTGCGCAGTTCGAGCTCGGAACCGACGCTCAGGACGGCTTCGAGGAGGCGGGAGAGGTCGGGGACGCCCGCGCGGGGGTCGGCCGGTTCCGCGCTCAGGTGCTCGCCAGCGGGTTCAGGACCAGCGGCTCGATCTTGCCCTCCAGCATGTAGCCCAGGCCCTGTACGGCACACACGTCCGGCCGCTCGGCGATGTGCACCGGCATCCCGGTCGCCGCGCGCAGCATCTGGTCGAAGCCGGGGAGCAGCGCGCTGCCGCCGACCATCATGATCCCGCGGTCCGCGAGGTCGGCCACCAGGTCGGGCGGGCAGTTGCGCAGCACCCGGCCGATCCCGTCGAGCACGGCGGTCAGCGGCGTCTCGATCGCGTCCCGTACGGCCGCGGTGTCGACCCGCACGGAACGCGCGAGGCCGCTCGCCACGTCCCGCCCGTGGATCTCGGTGGTGGTCGGGCCGTGCGGGGTGAGACCGTTGCCGGACAGCGCCAGCTGCAGCGGTCGTACGGACTGGCTCGGGAGCATCAACTCGTGCTCGTGGCGCAGGTGTTGGACGATCGCGTGGTCGACGGCCTCGCCGCCCACCGGGATGCGTTCGGCGGTGACGATCGAGCCGAGGGAGAGCACGGCGACCTGGGTCGCGGCGGCCCCGCACACCATGATCATGGTGGCCTCGGGCCGCTCCACCGGGAGCCCGCAGCCCACGGCGGCGGCGATCAGCGTGTCGACCAGCTCCACCCGGCGCGCCCCGAGCCCGACCAGCGTCTCGATCGCGGCCCGCTGCGCCAGCGGATCGGCGTCGTGCGGGGTGCAGGCCGCCGCCCGCAGCCGGGGCTTGCGGCGCAGCGCGCGGCGCACCTTGTCGCCGATCAGGTGCCGGAGCATGCGCTGCGCCATCTCGATGTCGACGACCGTGCCGCCGGAGACCGGCCGGACGACCCGGATGTAGTCGGGGGTGCGGCCCGTCATCTTCTCCGCGAACTCTCCTACGGCGATCAGCGCGCCGGTCCGCGTGTTCACGGCGGCGACGGACGGCTGGTCGACGACGAGCCCGGCGCCCTTGACGTAGACGCGGGTGCGGGCCGCTCCGAGGTCGACGGCGAAATGGCAGCGTCGCAACTGCTCCAGGCTGACGGTCATGGAAGGTTCTCCCGAGAGCGGACCGGGGCGTCGCCGGGCGGCGGGCCTCTTTCGCATCGTGCGGGGGCGGGGCAGTCGGCGCGCCTTGTGGTGGGCCGGGCGGGGTGCGGCTGAATGGGTTATTTGTCTGTTATGTCCCAAGTAAATAACGCATAAAGAGTGCCGGAGGATGTTCTCATGGCCGCCCGCCGCTCACACGGGCCGGGTCCTGATCACCCCCAGCTCCGCCAAGTCCTCGGGACGGACGCGGAGTTGGTCCGCCGTCCGCTCCGTCTCCGCCGGCGCCCGCTTCAGGATCGCGGTGGCGAGCTCCGGGGCGATCACCGAGAAGTAACTGTCCGGCGTGGCCCAGGTGTTGCCCGGCGCGGCCAGCGCCAGCGCACCCCCGGAACCGCCCTCACCGATCAGCAGCGTGGTGACCGGGACCCGCACGGACGCCACCGCGCCGAACAGGTCCGCGATGGCCGCCCCCGCGCCCTGCCGCTCCGCCTCGGCGTCGTTCGCCGCGCCCGGCGTGTCCACCAGCGTCAGCACCGGCACCCCGAGCCGGTCCGCGAGCCGGATCAGCCGCGCGGCGGTCCGGTACCCGGCCGGCCGCGTTGCCGTCCCGGCCTGCGCGGCGAACGCGATCGTCCGCCCCGCCCGCTCCCCGAACCCGCACAGCATGCCCGCGTCCGTGCCACCGCACCGGTCCCCGCCGATCGCCAGCCGGTGGGTGAAGTAGTCGTCCAAGTAGCGCTCGGCGCGGGGGCGTTGGGGGTTACGGGCACGCTGCACGGCTTCCCAACCGGTGGCCGGTTGGTCGGCCGAGGTGCGCTGCACGGCCTCTTGTGCGGGCGCCGGTGGGTTCTTCGCGCCGCAGGCGGGTGACGGGTCCTCCAGTGTGTTCGAGGCGTGCTGCACGGTCCCTTGTGCCGGCACCGGTGGGGCGTCCGCGCCGTGGGCGAGTGCCGTGTCTTCCCGCGCGGTCGAGGTGTCTTGCGCGGGCGGCCGCGGGTCGGTCGCGCCGACAGCGGGCGCCGAATCCTCCCGCCCGGCCGTCGGCAGACCCGACGCGCCCAGCGCCGCAGGCACCGGCGCCTGCCCGACCCACGGCGTGGTCAGCAGCCGCAGCCACCGCCCCAGGGTCTCCCGCAGCTCGCCCGGTCCCACGATCGCGTCTGCCGCGCCCGCCGCCACCTGGGCCTCGGCCGTGTACGCCGACGGGTCCGCGTCCGGTGGGCGCACCCGGGAGCCCGCGAAGCCGACCTGGGCGCCGGGCAGCGCCAGGACCACATCCGCGCCCGCGCCCAGCGTGGCCCAGCCGCCGCCCGTGGTCGGGTCCCGCAGCACCGCGATCTGCGCGAGCCCGGCCTCCCGGGTGAGCACCGACTGCCGTGCCACGCGCTGGAGTTGGGTCAGGGCGATCATGCCCTCCTGCATCCGGCTGCCCCCGGTGGCCACCAACGGCACGACCGGCAACCGGTGTTCACGGGCGTACGTGTAAGCCGCCTCGATACGGTCCCCGGTGCGTTCGCCCAGTGAGCCGCCCAGGAAGCCGAACTCGAAGGCGATCAGCACCGCCCGCGTGCCCCCGACCGCGGCCGTACCGCACACCACCGACTCCGACTCGCCGGTGCGATCGGCGGCACGGGCCCGCGAGGCGTCGTAGCCCTCCCAGGCGAGGGGGCCGTCGGGCCCGGACTCCCGTACGGGGTGGGGGAGTTCGGCGAAGGTGAGGTCGTCCGCGACGAGGGCCAGGGTCTCGCGGGCGGACAGGCGGTCAGTCATGGGTCAGGGCGCGCTTGAGGATCTTCCCCATGTCGTTGCGGGGGAGCGCGGCGAGGTGGTGGACGACACGGGGGCGCTTGTGCGGGGCCAGACGGCTTGCCACATGGTCGGCCAACTCGGCCAGTTCCGGCGGGGACTGGGGGTCCGCCGGTACGATCCAGGCCACGATCCGCTCGCCCAGGTCGGGGTCCGGTTCACCGGTGACGGCGGCCTCGCGTACCCCGGGGTGTTCGAGCAGCGCGTTCTCGATCTCGCCCGCGCCGATCTTGTAACCCCCGCTCTTGATCAGGTCGGTGGCCTTGCGGCCGACGATCCGGACATAGCCGTCGGGGTCGCGCACCGCCATGTCGCCGGTGCGGAACCAGCCGTCGGCGGTGAAGGCCGCGGCCGTCGCGTCGGGCCGGTTGAGGTACTCCGTGAACAGGTTCGGCCCGCGCACCTGGATCTCGCCCACGCTCTCGCCGTCGGGCACCGGAAGGGGCGTGCCGTCCTCCTCGACCAGGCGCAGTTCGACGCCGGGCAGCGGGACCCCCACCGTCCCGGCGCGCGGCTCGCCGTCCGCCCGGACGCTCGTGTTCATGAGGGTCTCCGTCATGCCGTAGCGCTCGATCACCCGGCGCCCGGTCGCGGACGCGATCCGCTCGTGGTCGTGGACCGGGAGCGCGGCCGAACCGGAGACCAACAGCCGTGCCCTGGCAAGGGACTTGGCGAGTCCGGGGTCGTCGGGGAGGGTCTCCGCGATGCGGTGGTACATCGTCGGGACGCCGAACAGCATGGTCGCGCCGTCGTTCAGCTCCCGCGCCACGCCCTCCGTGCTGAACCTGCCCAGGTGCCGCACCGAGCCGCCGCGCCGCAGCGGGCCCAGGATGCCCAGCACGAGACCGTGCACATGGAACAGCGGCAGCCCGTGCACGAGGACGTCGTCGCCGGTCCACTGCCAGGCGTCGGCGAGCGCGTCCAGCGTCGTGGCGATCGCCCGGCGCGGGAGCACGGCACCCTTGGGCGGGCCGGTGGTGCCGGAGGTGTAGACGACGAGGGCGGGGTCCTCGTCGCCCGGCGAGACGGTAGGACCCCCGCCCCCGGCACCCCGCACGTCGACGTCGACGCGCTCCAACTGCCGTAGGGCGGGAGCGAGTTCGTCGCCGGGTGCGGCCAGTACCAGGGCAGGCGCGCTGTCGGCCAGGATGTGCCCCAGCTCCTTGTCGCCCGACTTCGGGTTGAGCGGCACCGCGGCCACCCCGGCCCGCAGTGCCGCCACCACGGCGACCGCCGTCTCCAGCGAGTTGGTGGCCCACACGGCGACCCGGTCGCTGCCCGTGCACCGGACCGCGAGGGCGTCCGCCGCCGCGCCCAGCTCCGCGTACGTCAGGGACCGGTCACCGAACCTGAGGGCGGGCTGCTCGCCCGGGTTCGTCAGGGCCGGGAAGAGGGTGGACACGCGGTGCACTCCTTGGACGTCGGGGCAGTGGTCCCCGGCGTCGGGGACACCCCCGTTCCTACACCACGTCCGCCACCACACAACTGATGTTGTCCGGACCCCCGGCCGCGTTCGCCGCGTCGACCAGGGACCGCACCGTCTCCTCCGGGTCCCGGCCCGCCGCGAGGAGTTCACGGATCCGGTGCTCCGGTACGACCCCGGTCAGGCCGTCCGAGCACAGCAGATAGCGGTCGCCGCGGCGGGAGTCGTGGAGCTTCAGGTCGGGGGCGCCGGTGGTCAGGGCCTTGAGGAGCAGGGAGCGCTGCGGGTGGGACCCTGCCTCCTCGGCCGTCAGCCGGCCCTCGTCGATCAGCGACTGGACCACCGAGTGGTCGTGCGTGATCCGGAACAGCCCGCCCCCGCGCAGCAGATACGCGCGCGAGTCCCCGATGTGCACGAGCGCCAGCTTCGAGCCCGTCCACAGCAGCGCGGTCAGGGTCGTGCCGTTCTCTTCGGGATCGGCCACGTCACGGACCGCGTCGGTGGCGCCCCGCACCGCCTCCTCCAGCAGGTTGAGCACATTGCCCGCCGACACCTCCTCGGTGTCCAGGAACCGCAGCGCCTCCACCGCCGCGCTGCTCGCGGGCCCGCCCGCCGGACCGAACCCGTCGGCGACCGCGAGCAGCCGCGCGCCCGCGTAGGCGGTGTCCTGGTTGGTGGGGCGGACCTGCCCGCGGTCCGAGTGGGCGGAGTAACGAAGTTCGAGCATGGTGGTGTCCTTTCCGGGTACGGCCGCCGTGGCCGCGAGATGGTCGACGAGGAACCCGGCGAGATCCCGACGCTCCGCCGTCTCCGCCTCGACCCGCGCCCAGAAGGCACGGATCTCACGGGCGGCGGCGGCCGGTTCGAGGGCGCACACCTCACGGATCGAGGCCAGCGGCATCCCCAGCCGCCGCAGCCACGCGACCAGCCGCGCCCGCTCCAGCTGCTCGACCGCGTAGTACCGGTATCCGGTGTCGGGGTCCACCCGCGCGGGCCGCAGCAGCTCCAGCTCGTCGTACAGCCGCAGCGCCTTGGGCGACAGCCTGCACGCCCGCGCGAAGGCCCCGATCGTCAGCATGCTCATGCATGCCCCCTGTCTCTCCGGGTCTCTCCGGTTCCGCCACCGATGCTGGGGCTTCACCAATGGGGAAGGTCAATCCGGTTGCCCCGGTTGCGCGGGCCGTGGTTACCCTGCCGAAACGATCTACCGCCGTACGAAGCTGGAGGCTCCCGTGCCCCGAATCGCGCTCGCCACCTACGACCCCGGATCCGAGCCCAGCAAGGACCGCGACCTCCCGGTGCTGGTCGAGGCGCTGCGGGCGGCCGGGGCGGAGGCCGTAGCCGCGCCGTGGGACGACGAGGGGACCGACTGGGGCGGCTACGACCTCGTCCTCATCCGCTCGACCTGGGACTACAGCTGGCGGGCGGCCGAGTTCGTGGCCTGGGCGGAGCGGGTCGGCAAGGCGACACGGCTCGCCAACCCGGCGCAGGTCGTGCGCTGGAACACCGACAAGCGCTACCTCGGCGTCCTCGCGGCGGCCGGCGTGCCCGTCGTACCGACCCGCTATGTCGCCGCCGGCGACCCGGTCGACCTCCCCGACGACCACGAGTACGTCGTCAAGCCGACCTCCGGCGCGGGCGCCCGCTTCGCCGCCCGCTACACACCCGACGAGCACGAGACGGCCGTACGACACCTGGAGCGCATGCACGCGGAGGGGTTCACCGCGATGGTGCAGCCGTACCTCACGAACGTGGACGTCAGCGGGGAGCGGGCGCTGCTGTTCTTCGGCGGGCGGTACGTCCACGCCTCCCGGAAGGGCGCCGTGCTCTCGCGGGGCACGGCCTACGACGACGACAAGGTGTCCCACCCGGACCTGGAGCCATGGACTGCCACCGACGTCGAACTCGCCGTCGCCGAACGGGCGTTGGCCGCCGTACCGGACGCGCCGGAACTGCTGTACGCGCGCGTGGACCTGGTGGACGGGCCGGACGGACAGCCGTGCGTGATGGAACTGGAACTGGTCGAGCCGAACCTCTTCCTCGATCTGCATCCGGGGTCGCTGGCCGCGGTGGTCGACGCGGTGCTCGCCGCCGCTAGTAGCTGATCGCCGTTCTCTGGAGCAGGCCCCAGGTGAACTCGGCCGCGCACCGGTGTCGTACGCCCTGTCCGTCCGGGGCGGTGAAGGCGAGGCCCCAGCGGGTGGGGGCCGTGCCCTCCAGGGGG